>CATZLI010000019.1 GCA_958421275.1 uncultured Collinsella sp. | reverse complement strand
TCATCGATCCCCATCTCTTTTCGGGCTTAAGCGCGGCCCTTTCAGGTTCAATGAACTTGTTGATAGCCATAAAGTTTTTCATCAAGGATGCCCTCGAAACGCCTTTTTGGTCAAAGCATTTAACGAAGTCGTCTTTTCCGCTGCCAGCAACGTAATACTCAATAGAGAACGCACCCTCGGCGTACTCGGCGTAAAACACGACCTTGCTCCAGTCTTCGGGGAGGGTTTCCTCAAGAATTGAAGCTATCCCTTGTAGCATCTTCTTTTCACTCATTACATTTCCTTTGCAGTGTTAAGAAGAAACGTAACCGTCTCTTCGCCGTCAATAATGTCCGTGATAGCAAACGAGCTAGGCCTGAATGACCCGCCCTCATAAAGTGGCTCAACCTTGAAAAACACTTCAGCGCCATCAGTCAAAGCATCGGCGCATTTTTGCTTGATTGCTGCATAGGCTTTTTGGTTAACCTCGCCGCCCATGGCGACAATATTCTCAAGGCCATTTGATCCATTGAATCGGTCGGCAATCAGATGGCCTCTTTGATCAAAAAGCTCTTCAAACCCTTTTCCGATTGACTGGATAGTGTCCTTGATGGTCAAACGACCTTCGTGGGTCTTTAGTTGTAAGAAGCCTTCGGCCGATTCGACCCTACCCATTGCATCGGTAACGTATTTATACCCATCGATCTCATAGCTCATGTTCGGAACGAGGTCGTCGCCAACGCGGTAAAGCTGCCCGAGATCGTCGGTTGCACACTTCACGCCGTCGATCGCAAACTCGTTATTGGGAAGCAGTCGGTCGCCTTCGTAAATTGCCTTTCCGGCATCATCCAGAATTCGTGAGCTTGCGCCCGATTCTGCTGCCTTTGAGGCAAGAAAGTTATTTAGACCTCGTCCGGCAAGAAGCGTTGCTGCCGTAACAGTTCCCGCAACGACTTCTCCGACGATATCCTCCTGAGATATCTCACCGTCTTCAGCGCCGGCTTCCAAGCTCTTTCCCATTTCGTCAAGAACGAGTACAGCCCCAGCAGCGAGTGCTGCAGGGGCAGAAGCGGTGACGGCTACGGCACCAAGCGCAACTTCAGTGGCGATTTCGCCTCCAGTTTCGACATAGTCTCCGATTTCCCGTATCTGCTCATCGGCTTCCATGAAGTCGCCCCAGGCGTTGGCTGCATCGTCAACAGCGTGTGTTTGCGCGGTTTTCACCGCTGCTTCTTCGTCTTCGGCCAGTAGTTCAATATTCGATTGAACACCGACATATGCGTTTTCTCCAACGTCGGCAACTCCAAGTACGAACCTGCCGCCAAGATAAGCTCCGTTCCTTGCGCCATCGCGGACAGTTTCGCCTGCAGCGTTGAGTGTTGGCTCGCATGCTTTCCAGGCGTCATCTGCGGCTTCTTGAACTGTTGAAATGCTCGCGGTTAGGACATCGCCGGAAGAAATATCCCGCCATGCGGCATCTGCACAATCAGCAACGGTGCGTTGCGCCTCCTCGAAGGCCAATCTCGTTTCGGTCGTATCCGGCATTAATTGCTCTATATTTTCAAACGCCATTTAGATCACCGGCCTTGTTTGAGATAAGACCGCTGATACTTCGGCGAGTGCTGAGGCCTTTTCCGTTGTCTCGATGCCGGTACCCCTCTTTCTCAGCTCGTTGAGATGAGCGTTAAACATCGACTGAATGAACAGGTATTGGATTGGTCCCCAGCTTTCGGGTGAGGAGTCATCTTCGAATTTCCAGCTTGAAAGCAGATGGGAGCAAAGCCTCTCTTTGAGGCTGTCGGCAGATAAATCCCTGGCGTCGTCGAGGATGCGTCCAATATTGAAATACCTATAAGCACACCATTCAAACAGTGGCTTCCTCGAGGACAGAGGAGTCCCTGCCATCTCAATCAAGCGTGCCTTCATGGAGTCAGGTATGTCCATCTTGTGCACACAGTCGCAGAAGTTGTATTCCCTTGGCTCATCGAGCTTGAACGGATTAAGCACACAAGAGTTGAGATAGCGAAGCTCTTCAGAAGAAGCCTTGTCCTTCGCGCTGTGCTTGCTCTGTGTCGGCGAGTACTCTAGGCCGCGTTCATGCGGTTCGATGTGACAGAGGACAGGTTCGATCCATTCGTTCTGATATATTGCTGCAACGCCTCGCTGAAGATTTGCAAGCTCTTGGATTTGGCTCTCGTTAAGATTTGCCGCCTTGCTGACAAGCATCCTGTCGCCTTCGTCAGGCAGTTTCCAGGATAAGTCGATGCGATGATTCTGCCTCAAGCCCAGCGGGTTGTTAAGACGCGGTCATTTTGGCGCTTACATCTCACTTTTTGCAGACGTAGAATACGGGTATTGGAATCATAGGAGGGTTCTCATGCCAAATATCGGTAAGGACGACCATCCGAAGCTGTGGTCGCTTATTTTCGTGCTTATCATCGCGCTGACCTTCTGTTGCTTCGTCATGGGCCAAGGACTCAACAGTGGAACCAGCGTCTTCCTGGCAGGCCAAGGTTACGGTGCGAGCCTTGCCGGCGTACTTGCACTCGTCTTCTCCATTGCCGCCGCGTTAGCACGACTGTTCGTCGGCCCTGTTATCGACAACGGCAAGTGCTCACTCGTTATCATCGCCGGCATCGCTATCCTCATAGCAGGAACAGCACTGTCCGCTGTCGTTCAGGGCATCCCCTCTTCACAATCAGCCGTTTGCTGCAAGGCGTGGGCTTTGGCGCAGCAACAACAGCAGCCTCGACCGCCGCAGCAAGCGTCTTACCGCAAGAACGGCTCGGCGAAGGCATTGGATACCACGGCCTCGGACAGGCTATCGCCATGAGCATCGGCCCAGCCTTCGCACTTTACCTAGTAGGAACCGATCCCTCAACGAACCTCTATGTCGGCCTTGCCCTGGTTGGGTTTGCAGGGCTTGTAATCGCCCTCAACGCACGCTATGAAAGTAAATGGCAAACTCTGCCAAGCTCCAGCGCATACCGAATCAAAATGGAAACCCGGCTCGAACTCGACTCAAAAGACGGGCAGGCACCCAGCTCCACCACAGTAACTACATCCGAAACAATTAACAGTGAAAAGTATCCTGAAGGCGACCAGGTGTCCAAGAGAACCCTGCGTGACTCATTCAACATCTTCGAGCCGCGCGCATTGCCTGGCGCCATCCCACAGATGATCATGTGCCCCACTTTTGGCTTTGGCGTCTTCTTTGCCGGTCTGTACGGTACTACTCTCGGCTATACCCACGCCGGTCTCTTCTACACCATCAGCGCGGTAAGCATGATTATCATTCGCATGATTTCAAAGCATTTCATGGACACCGTACCTGCAATCAAAACAATGACCGGAGCCGTCGCGTGCGGCATCCTCTGCTGCCTTATGCTACTTGCCGCACCGTACGGGGAACCTGTCTTCCTGGCGTCCGGAATCTTCTATGGTCTCGCCACTGGCATAAGCCTGCCACTTAATCAAAGCGTAGCGGTAAAGAACACCCCGCCAGAGCGCTGGGGCGCCGCAAACGCCCTGTTCCTGCTCGCCAATGACATCGGCATTGGCTTCGCAAGCGTAATCTGGGGCGTTATCAATGACTCATTCGGGTTCCAGACAAGCATCGTCTGCGTCATTGTCTGCCTTATCGCAAGCTACGCATCCGCCTGGATCGTCTACCCCGCCCGCGACAAGCGGTGGAGGCATTAGAGCGTAAGCGTCAAAATGACCGCGTAGCAGGAAACGTCCAGGGCCATTCCGGCATACGGATGGAAAAGTCCTGGACGTTTCCATCTTTGCGTTGCGGTATGCCTTAGGCCGCTATGTCGCTACAGGCCCTCCTCGGCGTTGTTCGCCATCTCGTCGTCGAACGCATCGGGGTCGATGTTAATTATGAAGTCGTCAGGCATCTCTTTGGCCTTCTCGGCAGCGGCTGGGTCGAGCTTGCAGGACTCAGGCACCCTATCCGACCATGGCAGGAACGAGTCCACAACCTCATCGGTGAGCTCGCCGGCGTTGGGCATCTCGGTCAGCAGCCACTCGACGTAAAGCCTGGGATTGAGCCCGTTGGCCTTGGCCGTGGTGGTGGCGCTGTATATCGCCGCAGACGCCCGCGCGCCGCGTGGCGCATCGCTGAAGAGCCAGTTCTTGCGCCCTACGACGAAGATTCGCTGGGCCTGCTCGGCGACGTTGTTCGAGAGCTCCAGGTGCCC
>CATZLI010000018.1 GCA_958421275.1 uncultured Collinsella sp. | reverse complement strand
TCCAGCCATAAAAGGGCCTCCCATTTCTCGTATCCAAGAAATGGGAGGCAGTTCACATTGGAGGCCGGGGCCAGTAGATTTTTGGGACATGTCTAGAAATCTACCCATGCGGGAAGCGGCATGTGCCGAGCATGTCGCGTGCTAGGTTTTGAGGCATGCCACAAAACCTAGCACGGGGGAGTGGCTACTCGGCGTCGGCGAAGCCGTTGGGGTTATGGCTCTGCCAATTCCAGCTGTCGCGGCACATGTCCGCGATATCGTACTGGGCCTTCCAGCCCATCATGCGCTCGGCCTTGGAGGCATCGCACCAGTTGGCGGCGATATCGCCGGCACGGCGCTCGCGAATCACGTAGGGCAGTTCCTTGCCGCACGCCTTGGAGAAGGCGGCGACGACCTCGAGCACCGAGGTGCCGGTGCCGGTTCCCAGGTTAAAGATCTCGACACCGGTTTTGCCGTTCATCCAGTTGAGGGCGGCAACGTGACCAGATGCCAGGTCGCACACGTGGATGTAGTCGCGCACACCGGTGCCGTCGGGGGTGGGGTAGTCGTTGCCAAAGACCTGAACGGCCTCGAGTTTGCCCACAGCGACCTGGGCGACATAGGGAACCAGGTTGTTGGGGATGCCCTTGGGGTCCTCGCCGATCAAGCCTGACGGATGGGCACCGATGGGGTTGAAGTAACGAAGCAGCACGACGTCCCACTCGGGGTCGGCGGTGTGGACATCCATGAGGATCTGCTCAATCATCCACTTGGTCCAACCGTAGGGGTTGGTCGCGGGCTTCTTGGGGTCTTCCTCGGTGACAGGCGGATTGTCCGGATCGCCGTAGACGGTCGAGGAGCTCGAGAAGATGATGGACTTGCAGCCATGGTTGCGCATGACGTCAATGAGCACCAGGGTGTTCTCGATGTTGTTGTGGTAGTACTCGACGGGCTTGCTCACCGATTCGCCGACGGCCTTAAAGCCAGCGAAGTGGATGACGCGGTCGATCTGGTGGGTATCGAAGATCTTGTTCATCGCATCGCGGTCGAGCACGTTGGCCTCGTAGAAGGTGAGGTTCTTGGCGGCCTCGTCGCCCACGATGGTCTTGACGCGGTCGATGGCGACGGCGCTGGAGTTGGAGAGGTCATCGACGACGACGACCTGGTAGCCGCCCTCGAGCAGCTGAACGACAGTGTGGGAACCGATGAAGCCGGCACCGCCGGTAACGAGGACGCAGGTGTCTTTGGGGTCGAGTGCTTGGGACATGTAGTCTCCTATCGAATCAGGAACACTTCTTGAGGGGAGTATAGCGCAGCTAGGTGCGGTGCAACTGTTTGACACAATGAAGAGTAGGGCAATGATAACGTACTCATAGGACGGGAATGCATAACGGTTCATGGTAGTTCCAGGCTGTTCACATGCCGCCGGCCGTGCGGTTTTCTGCCGTTCGTGGAAATCGTTGGGATGCGTCGGATGTACGGTAATATGTATGTCTTGAGCGACATATAAACAAAACATGTAACGGAGTACATATGTCACCAAACAGCGATTCCATCTTTACTCAGGAGCTCTCGCGCCGCACCGCCCTCAAGGCCCTGTTCGGCGCCGCTTCTGCTGCAGTTCTTTTTGGCCTGCCTGCCCGCGCCCATGCTGCCGAGGCCAGCCAGGAAACCACCGACAAGCTGAATGCCGCCCAGGCTCAGCTCGACGAGGTCCAGGCCCAGCTTGATAGCATTGCCAACGAGTACGCGGCGCTCGCTAACAAGAACGCTCAGACGCTCAACGACATCGAGGGCGTTCAGGGTCAGATCGACGACACCCAGGAGCAGATCGACACCAAGAAGTCGGAGCTCAAGAAGAAGCGTAACGAGCTTTCCGATCGCGTGGCGGCAAGCTACAAGTCGGGTGGCACCAATATCCTGTCGTTGCTGCTCGCTTCTGGTTCGTTTGAGGAACTCGTCGCCAACGCGCATTACGTCGAGAAGATCAACAAAAGTGACCGTGACGCCATCGAGGACATCCAGACCATTCAGAAAGAGCTCGATACGCAGAAGTCCGAGCTTGAGTCGCAAAAAGCCGACTTGGAGAAGCTCAAGGACCAGCAGACTGCTCAGATGCAGGACATGCAGGCCAAGCAGCAGGAGGTTCAGACGGTTCTAAACGGCCTCTCCGACGATGTCAAGGAGCTCATGGCCCAGCGCGATTCCGAGATTCTCGCTGCCGCTCAGGCCGAGGAGGCTGCCAAGAAGGCTGCCGCTGCCGCGGCTGCCGCGAACAAGAACAATTCCTACTCGGGTGGTTCAAGCTCGGGTGGCGGATCGTATGCCGGCGGTACCCCGCAGCAGAATGCCGGCTCGGGCAAGCAGCAGGCCGTCGTCAACGCTTGCTACTCTACGCCCTCGCCTGGTCAGAACTGGTGCGCGGCGTGGGTCTCCAACGTCTTCCGCAACGCCGGCGTTGGTTACTTTGGCGGTAACGCGTGCGACATGTTTAACGCATGGTGCTATAGCTCCGACCGCTCGGCGCTGCAGGTGGGCATGATTGTTGCCGACTCATCGCATAGCGGTACCGGCATGCCGGGCCTGATCTATGGTCACGTGGGCATCTACGTTGGCGGCGGCATCGTTATGAGTAACGAGGGTGCCATCACGTCGAGGTCGCTTGATTCGTTCATTGGGTTCTACGGCACTGGCTCTGGCGTGCGCTGGGGCTGGCTTGGCGGTATTGCGCTGTCGTAACTGCGGCTTGGTCCGGGACAGTCCGAGAGGCATAAGGTTGCCTGCTCGGGCAGTCCTGCTCGCACGGAGAGCACATTAAGTGCTCTCCGGCTCGTGCGGAACTCGCGATCAACCTAATGCCTTTCGGGCAGCCACGGACCTCTCGGGTCCAATACGTCACACACCGGATTGGTTTATCTGAATTAATATGGCGAAGGCCCCTTTCGGGGCCTTCTTTTTTATAGGAATTCGCCTACTCGGTGGACTTCGGGTTCTAGGTCTACGTCGAACTGCTCTTTGACTTTGGCTTGGATGTCGCGGATGAGTTCGTCGACGTCGGCTGCGGTGGCGTGGTTGGCGTTGACGATAAAACCGCAGTGCTTTTCGCTTACCTGCGCGCCGCCAACGGCGTGTCCTCGCAGGCCGGCATCCATGATGAGCTTGCCGGCAAAGTAACCCTCGGGGCGCTTGAAGGTGGAGCCGGCACTCGGCATGTCGAGCGGCTGCTTGTCCTCGCGGCGCTGGCGGTAGTCGTCCATGTCGGCCTTGATCATCGCGGCGTTGCCCGGTGCGAGGTTGAAGGTGGCAGAAAGAACGATAAAGCCGTCGTCGGCGATGCGACTCTTGCGATAGCCCAGGTTGAGCTCATCGACATCGAACTCGATGATGTTGCCGCTGCCGCGGGTGCCGTCGTCGAGCATGCGGGCGGGCTTGTAGACGCGCACAGACTCCAGCACGTCTGCCATGCAGGCACCGTAGGCGCCGGCGTTCATGTAGCAGGCGCCGCCGACCGATCCGGGGATGCCCGAGATGGGCTCCATGCCGGTGAGACCGGCCTCGGCTGCCGCCGCGGCGACATCGGAAAGCAAGGCGCCGGCCGCCGCCGTGACGTGCGTACCGTCGACCGTAATGTCGGAGAGGCCTTCGCCCAACGCCACGACGACGCCGCGGATACCCTTGTCGCCGACGAGCAGGTCGGAGCCGTTGCCCACGATGGTGAGCGGCAGGTCGCAGCGATAACAGGTGTCGAGCGTGGCGACGAGGCCCTGCTCGGTATCGGGCGTGACAAAGACGTCGGCCGGGCCGCCGATCTTAAACGTGGTGTGCTCGCGCATGGGCTCGCTCATCAGCACGTTGTCCTCGCCGGCAACGCCAGCAAGCGCGCACAGCAGGTCCTCGTTAAAAAAGTCGTTCTCGTGCATACGAATATCCGCCTTTTGGTGGTCGTTGTCATCAATCGATTGCAATATACCCCACCCGGACGGATTTGGTGCGCTGGCGGCGATAAAACAGCCGTCTACCGGATTGGTAAAGTGTTTATCACCGAGGTAGAGGGGCGGTCGCTATACTTTCAAGAGATTGCGCGTAAACCTGGAAGGAGCGAGATGGCCAACAAAGTCACCCTCAAGCAGATTGCCCAGGAGGTGGGGCTTTCCCCCTCGTCGGTCTCGCTTGTTCTCAATAATCGGCCCTGTCGCATCTCGGAAGAAAACCGCAAGCTCATCAAGGAGGTTGCGGCGCGCAACCACTATGTTCCTAATCAGATTGCGCGTAGCCTGGTCATGCGCGAGTCGCGCACGCTGGGCCTTATCGTCCCTAACATCGAGAGCCGCTTTTTTGCCTCGCTCGCCGGTAGCCTGGAAAAGCGCTGCCGCGAGGACGGCTATGCGCTCTTCATTACCAGCTCGGGTGGAAGTGCCGACGACGATCTGGAGCTGCTGCGCCAGCTGGTAACGCGCGGCGTTGATGGTGTCTTCCTGGTTGTGGGCGACGAGTTCTCCGACGACCGCGCCCTGCGCGAAGAAGTCAGCCATCTGCCTATCCCTGCCGTGATGGTCGACCGTGCCATTGAGGGGCTCGAGTGCGACAAAGTGATGTTCGACCACGAGATGGGTGGCTACATGGCCACTCGCTATCTGATCGAGCAGGGTCACCGTCGCATTGCCTGCTTGGTTAACGCGCGCCGTTCCAATACGGGGCGTAAGCGACTTGCCGGCTATGAGCGCGCGCTGCGCGAGGTTGGCCTGCCTATCGACGTACGTTTGGAGTTTGAGAGCGAGTACTACATTCCGAGTGCCTACGAGGCCTCGGAGGCGGTGCTCGCAACTGATGCCACCGCTGTGTTCGCAAGTTCGGATAACATCGCCCTCGGTCTGCTCAAGCGCTTGCACGAGATGGGGAAGAGCATCCCGGGCGATATCTCGGTGGTGAGCTATGACAACTCGGCGGCCGACGTTCTCTTTGAGCCGGCGCTGACCGCGATCGAGCAAGATCCTGGTGTCCTCGCGGAGCATGCTTTTGGCTGCATGTCCAAGCGTCTTGCCGGTAGGGGCGGTAGACGTGCCGAAGAGGTCGTTCTGGAGCCGGCGCTTATCGTGAAGGGCAGTGTGCTTGACCTTACCGAATATAGCTAAGCGCACTTGTTTGTTTGCATAGATTGCATGCGGAGTGTCCGCTATTTGCCGGC
>CATZLI010000017.1 GCA_958421275.1 uncultured Collinsella sp. | reverse complement strand
CCGGCCCTCGTCCGTAAACTCTTCCGCTGAGCGAGCCATAGGCGCCGCGCACCGATGTGATAAAGCGGCGGCTTGAAATTGGTGCTATATTCAGCTTGAGTTGTTTAATGCTAGTACGGGAGGCTGATATGGGGCTGTTCAAGAAGAAAAACCCGCAGGATGCCTTTGATCCCGATGTGTTTACCATCACGGATACGATTTTGGACCCGCCGCGGTTTACGTTTTTGCCGGCTATCTACCAGGATGCCACGCGTCGCAAGTGGGCCGTACATCAGCGCGGCGGCGAGCCGAAGATTTTTGACTATGCGGACGTGTTGCAGTGCGAAGTGGCCGAGGCAGGCGATCCGGAGGCCGAGGAAGTGGCCTCAAAACGGGAATTTGCCCAGCGTATCCTGGCGAATCCTGCCAAGGCAGCAAAAATAAATGCCGCCAAGCGTAATATGTGTCTTGGTATGGGCGTTGTTGTGGCGGTTCAGACGGGAAAAGACGAGGTTTCCAAATTGGAGATTCCCGTTATGACCGACGAAGTCAAACGCGATTCAAGTCTATATAAGTCGTATCGGAATGTCGCCGAGAAGATCAAGGCCGAATTTGATGCCATGGGAGGGCTGGCCTAATTTTGGCGGCATACGTTTCTGAATGAGGAGTCTGTGCAATGGCAGGCGAATCTTATGCAATTCCCCCCAAAGATCGTGCTGTTGAGGGAATTCTTTGGTATATCCAGCACCATCAGCTTGCCGGCGGTGATCGCCTGCCGGCCGAGCGCGTGCTGTGCGAAGAGATCGGCGTTTCGCGTACGGCGTTGCGCGCTGGTATCACGCGGCTCATCTCGTGTGGAACGCTCGAGAGCCGTCGCGGATCGGGTACGTATGTGTGTCCTCCCAAGCCGCTGAACATCTTTCAGGAAACGTATAACTTTTCCGATGCTGTGCGGACTGCCGGCCTGCATCCCTCTTCTCGTCTGGTTTCCACCGAGACCACCGAGGCGGATAAGACGCTTGCCGACAAGCTTGGGGTGGCTGTAGGCGCTCCTTTGCTCCGCATGCAGCGCGTTCGACTTATTGAGGGCGAGCCGGCGTCAATCGAGACGGCTCACGTTAACCTGTCCCTGTGCCCCGCGCTTTCCAATCATGATTTTGAGTGTGAGAGCCTTTACGATGTCTTGCTCAAAGAAGGTGGCGTGCGTGTTGAGCATGGACGTGAGCATATCTCCATCTCGCGTTTGAACGCCGAAGAGGCCGAGCTGCTCCAGCAAGAAGAGGGAACGCCGGTGTTCTATGAGAGCACGATCGAATTTGATAAGGACATGCGTTTTGTGGAGCATTGCAAATCGGTGATTTTGCCCACAAAGTTCCGCTTTGCCGATAACGGCGAAGAGAACGGCATGAGGAGCGTGGCAGGTGAACAATGGCTGAAACAGTAGTTGCCACCCCGGTTTATATGCGCATTCGACGCCGCATCGAGGAGCGTATCGAGCGCGGAATATATCCCACGGGTTCCATGATTCCGTCCGAAAAAGACCTCGCCGAGGAATTTGGTACGACACGCTTGACCATCCGAAGTGCTGTCGATGAGTTGGTTCGGCGTGGGCAGATTCGACGCGTCCGCGGAAAGGGCGCGTTTGTGGCACAGAAAGTGCCCGTTGCGTACGAGCGAACAGGAGGCTTTCGCGAATCGGTTCGTGCTTCGGGTGGCGAGCCGTCCGTCCGTATCCTCGCGCGTTCCAAGCGTTATGCGGGCCCATATTATGCCAACCTGTTTGGCATTGCCGAGGACGATTTGCTGTATTCGATTCGGCGTTTGAACTGCGTCAACGGCGACCCCGTATCGATTGAGACGGCGTTCATCCCGTGCCTGCTGTTTCCCACAATCGAAGATATTGACGTGTCGGTCTTCAGTTTGTACGAGACATATGAGATGTTGGGCCGAAAGCCGGTCATGGCACAGGAAAAGCTCGATATCGAAGCGCTGGGCGCGCGAGATGCCGGCCTGCTTGGACTGGAGCAGGGCGATCTTGCCTTGACGCTTGAGTGTGTGAGCTTCGATGCGAGCGGCCAGGCGATCGAGTACGTCAAGTCGTTTAACCGCGGTGATGCGGGTGGATATACCTATACGTACTAGCTGGTTTTTTGCATAACGGGCTGAAAAGCTGACGGAATTATGATTCGTTGGGTCAGCTGTATATACAACCTTACAGGGCTCAAAATCGACCGTTCGCAGAAGGGAATAAATTAATCGACAAAGAGGTATCAAAAAGCGGTAACCTGTAATCGTGATTGGTATCAAATACTAATGATTTGTTGCGAGGTGAGACGATGAAGATGCTCGATTACGTTCAGCTTGCCCATGTGCGTATGGAAGAGAACCTCGAGCGTTCGTCTGAGCTGGTAGCGCAGCTCGTTGATATTTTCCAGTCCGGTTCTTTTGACGCGCTGCGCATCGTTGCTTCGGGTTCGTCGCGCCATGCCGCCGATTGCGCCCGCGATTACCTGCAAGATGCGCTGCAGATGCAGGTGTCCGTTGTGACGCCCGAGGCCTTCGTCGATTTTGAACACACCTATCCGCAGCATGCGCTCAACATTGCCGTTTCGCAGAGCGGCTATTCGACCAATACGATCGCGGCGCTCGATTACATGCGCGCACACGATATGGCTGCAGTTGCGCTCACGGCAAACGTCGAGGCACCCATCAAGGAGCACGCTGACATCGTTCTTGACTACGGTGTGGGCGTCGAGTCGGTGGACTTTGTAACTCTGGGCGTCGAGGTTCTCGTTGAGTATCTGGTGCTTTTTGGTATTTACGGCGGTCAGGCGCGCGGAACGGTTGACGCCAAAGGCGTCACCCAGCGTCTTGACGACCTGCGCGAGGCTATCCATGCCAATGCCGTGATGTGTAAGACCGCCGAGGCATATGTCCAAGACCACGTGCTCGAGCTTTCTGAGCACACGCCCGCCATGGTCGTCGGCAACGGCCCCAACTATGGCGTTGCCGAAGAGGCGGCCCTCAAGCTGAGCGAGACCATCAAGATTCCTGCCATGCATCACGAGGGCGAGGAGTTCGTTCACGGTCCCGAGATGCAAATCGTTCCGGGCTATCTGGTGTTTATCGTCGACGATCCACAGGGGTCGGAGCGTCTTGCGAATATCGCCGATGCGCTATCGAACGTTACGACAAAAACGGTGCTGCTCACGGCCCATCCCAAGGGTAGGGCTCACGAGGTTGCGGTGCCTCAGGTGGCTCCGCTGCTCAGCGCAATTCCCAATCTTGTGTTCTTCCAGACGATTGCGGCAATGATTGCCGAACGTCTGAAGTCATGGGATGTGCACCCGTATCTCGATGCCGTCTCCAAGCAAATGGAGGTCAAGGCAGAGGGCTACGAAGAGTCAGTCAATGCGCTTAAGGCCAAAGCGGCTGAGTGTTACGGAATGTAAGCGGGTTTTGGTGCCCGTTGGCATGGGGGATGTGGAAACAACCCCAGAAAGGAGAGACAAATGAAGGAAACCGAGAAGATCGAGATCATGCATTTCGACCAGGAGGGCTATCTCGAGGACGGTAAGGCGCTCTACGAGACCGGCAAGAAGATGACCGCGCTCGCCGACAAGGTCGCCGACGAGGGCTACGACGCCGTGTTCCTGATGGGCGTCGGCGGCACCTGGGACGAGCTCATGCAGCTCGAGTACCTCATGAACAAGTTCGGCGACCGCGACCTCGAGGTCTACCTGATCCACGCCGCCGAGTGGAACGCCATGGGCCACAAGCGCATGACCGAGAAGTCCGTCGTGCTCACCGCCTCCGAGTCCGGCACCACCCCCGAGGTCCTCGAGGCCGTCAAGAAGATGAAGGACATGGGCGTGCGCGTCTACGCCATGACCAAGCCCGAGGGCCCCATCGGCCAGGCCGTGGGCGCCGAGAACTGCGTTGCCATGGCTTCTGACCATGGTTCGGGCGGCTGCGAGAAGGGCTACTACCTCGCCGACTGCTTCGGCCTGCGCCTGCTCAACCGTCGTGGCTGCTTCCCCAAGTTTGACCTGTTTATCGAGCAGACCAAGGACATCTGGAAGGACATGCTCGATATCCGCAAGCGCTTCGAGCCGCGCGCCGAGGAGCTCGCCAAGAAGTACGCCCTGGCCCCCTACACCATGTTCATCGGCTCGGGCGCCCTGTGGGGCGAGACGATCCTGTTCTCGATGTGCATCCTGGAGGAGATGCAGTGGAAGCGCACCCGCTACATCACCTCGGCCGACTTCTTCCACGGCACCCTCGAGCTCGTGGAGCCCGGCGTCCCCGTGTTCCTGTTCATGGGCGAGGACGAGAACCGCAAGCTCGACGAGCGCGTCCGCGCCTTCCTCAACCGCGGCGTGACCGGCGACACCGACATCAACATCATCGACACCGCCGAGTTCGCGATCCCCGGCCTTGACGACGAGTTCCGCGTCATCGTCTCCCCGTGGATTCTGACGGTGCTCGTGACCGACCGCCTGGCTCGCTACTACGAGACGGTCACCAAGCATAACCTCAAGTATCGTCGCTACTATCACCAGTTCGACTACTAAAGAAAACGGGTGCGGGAACGTGCCGGGCTATTGAGAGGAACACAGAATGAGACAGTACATCATCGCCAGCCATGCGCACTTCGCTACCGGTATCAAGGAGAGCGTCGAGCTGCTCTCGGGCGCTCGCGACAACGTCCACGATCTTTCGATGTTCGTCGATGGCCGCATGGACGTGGCCGAGGAGGCCCAAAAACTGCTGGCAGGCATGTCTGCCGACGATGATGTCGTTGTCTGCACCGACCTCTTTGGCGGCAGCGTCAACAACGAGTTCACCAAGATCGTCCAGACGCGTCCCCGCACGTACCTCGTTACCAATATGAACCTTCCTCTGCTCATCCAGCTGCTGTTCTCTGACGAGTCGGCGCCAGTTGAGGAGACGATTCGTGCCATCGTCGCTGCGGACGATACGCGCGTGAAGTTTGTCAACGATCTTTTGGTCGATGACGAGGAGGAGGAAGAGTTCTAATCCGCAGCACCTACTGACACGCCGTATGACGGCACAAGACCTTTGGGGGGTCACATTATGATTCAGCTACTTCGCGTTGACCATCGCCTGCTTCATGGCCAGGTCGCAGTTTCCTGGGTTCAGGGCCTTGGCTCCAACTGTATCTTCTGCGTGGGCGATAAGGTCGCCAACGACCCGGTGTGGAAGACGACGCTCAAGATGGGCAAGCCTGCCGGCTGCAAGCTCGTCATCAAAGATATGGAGCATGCCATCGAAGCTATCAACTCGGGCGTGACTGACAAGTACAAGATGATCATTTGTGTCGCCACTATCGCTGAGGCAAAGCAGCTTGTTGAGGGCTGCCCGCAGATCAAGTCGGTCAACCTGGGCAACACCAAGCCCAAGGACGAGAAGCGTCCCGATGCTCGTCAGGTCTCTCGTCAGATCTTCTTGACCGCGGCCGAGGAAGCCGATGTGCGCGAGATGCTGAGTCGTGGCGTTGAGGTCGAGATTCGACCCCTTGCCGATGACCCCAAGGTCGACTGCGCAAGCGTGCTCTAGGCGTTTGAATTCGAAGAGCCTGAGCTCTTCGTAGTGTCCTATTAGGAAAGGGGGATATATGCTTACCCAAGCAATCCTCATCGGACTTATCGCCGCATTTGGTAAGTTCGACTGCCAGCTCGGTACGCTCTATGCGTTCCGCCCCATCGTCCTGTGCCCGCTCGTGGGCCTGGTGCTGGGGGACCTGCAGTCCGGCCTCGCGATCGGTGCGAGTCTGGAGCTGCTGTTCATGGGCTCGATCTCCATCGGCGCCTACGTGCCGCCTGATGAGACGATCGGCGGCGTGCTCGCCTGCGCCTTCGCTATCCAGCTGGGCCAGAGCACCGAGGCAGCCATCGCGCTTGCCATGCCCATCGCCACGCTGTGCCTTGCCATCAAGAACATCCTCAACGCCGCCCTGCCGATCCTGGTTGACCGCGCCGATGTCTTCTCCGGCCAGGGCAACCTTAAGGGTGTCTATGCGATGCACTTCCTGATCGGTTTGATCGGTATCATCATGGCGTTCCTGCTGTGCTCGCTGTCGTTCTATCTGGGTGCTGACGCTATCCAGGGCATGCTCGACTTCATCCCGCCCTTTGTCCTTGCTGGCTTTGGCGTGGCCGCCAACATCCTGCCGGCCATGGGCTTCGCCATGCTCGGCCGCCTGGTGCTCACCAAGCAGCTCGTGCCCT
>CATZLI010000016.1 GCA_958421275.1 uncultured Collinsella sp. | reverse complement strand
CTCACGACGGAGGCCACATTAAGTGGCCTCCTGTTCGTGCGGAACTCGCGATAAAGTTCATATATGGCGGCAGGCGCCCGCCCCGCCTCCGAGGAGCTCCCATCCCAAATGTGCGGAGCAAAGCTCCGCACACCAACTTTTTCTTTCAGCTAAAGAACGCTGGAAATTCGACGCTGGCTTGTTAACCTTGCTGGACGTTGTCGACGCCAAACCAGCTCAGAAGCTATATCGATACAGAAAGGTCCCCGGACGGAGGGGCCGGATATAAGGTTTATCGCGAGTTCCGCACGCAAAGAAGGCCACTTAATGTGGCCTTCGTCTTGCGCAGGACTGTAGAGCAGGAAACCTTATATCCGGCCCCTCCGTCCGGGGACCGCGCCGTACCAGCTACAGCGTCATGTTCGGATCGGCGTCGACGTCGAACGGCGAGATTTCACCTCGGTCGAATTTACGGCGAGCGACCTCCGCGATCATGGCGGCGTTATCGGTACAGGCAGACAAGGGCGGCACCGTTACGCGAATCCCCTGACGCCCAAGCTTCTTGATCATCATCTCGCGCAGATGCGGGTTGGCCGAGACGCCGCCACCGATGCAGTATTCCTTGCATCCGGTAGCGTGCAATGCGTTTTTGGCCTTCTTGTACTGCACGTCAAAGACAGCTGCCTCAAACGAAGCCGCCAGATCGGGCAGGTGAATCGTGCGCCCGGCCTTGGTCTCCTGCTCGATGTAGAGCGTCACGGCCGTTTTAAGACCCGAAAGCGAGAAACGATAGTCTCCTCTGCTGTTAAGCGCACGGGGGAAATCGATCGCCTTGGGGTTGCCCGTCTCGGCCAGCTTAGAGATGATGGGGCCACCGGGATAGCCCAGGCCCAGCGCCTTGGCCACCTTGTCGAAGGCCTCGCCCACGGCGTCGTCGAGCGTCTCACCGAGCACCTCGTAGTCGCCCCACGCCTTCACGTGCACGAGCATGGTGTGCCCGCCCGAGACAAGCGTGAAGATGAACGGCGGCTTGAGGTCGGGCTGCGCCAGCAGGTTGGCAAACAGGTGCCCCTCCAGATGGTTGACGCACACGAGCGGCTTGCCGGCAGCGTAGGCAAAGCCCTTGGCGAAGGCGACGCCAACCACGAGCGCGCCCACCAGGCCCGGGCCCTGTGTCACGCCCACGGCGGCAAGCTCGCTGGGGGCAATGGCTCCATCCTCAAGACCAAGCGATGCTGCGGCATCCTCGAGCGCCGCATCCACGACACTCACAATCACCTCGACGTGTTTGCGCGAGGCGATCTCGGGCACCACGCCGCCAAAGCGGGCGTGAAAATCAATCTGCGTCGACACCTGGTTGGCCAGCATATTGCCATCCGCATCGATAATCGCCACGGCCGTCTCGTCGCAGGAGCTCTCGATAGCGAGCACTAGGCGGCGGCGCTCAATTTCGGCACGCTCCCCCTCGGAGCGCCCAGGCGCAGGCAGCGGCCACACGCGCTGTTCTGCCGCCGTCGGCTCGGGCGAAGCATTGTCGACCGGAAGTACCAGGGGCAGCGGGGCCGTCATGACGATGGCGTCCTTGCCGGCACCATAGTAGCCGCGGCGACGGCCAGCCTCGGTAAAGCCCAGAGCGTTATAGAGCGCAATCGCTCCCTCGTTGCCGTCCTCGACCTCGAGCGAAGCCGTGGTGCAGCCGAGCATCTGGGCATCATAGCTCACGTGCGACAGCAGCTTGCGGGCAATGCCCTCACGGCGATGTGCCGGGTCGACGGCGACATCCAGAATCTGCACATCACCGTCCACGACCATACCGCCGGCAAGGCCCAGTAGCTTGCCGTCGTCGTGTGCCACCCACCAACTACGCGGCGCAGCGACGTCCTCGCCCAGTTCGGACAGGAACATGCCCGGCGTCCACGCCTCGTGTCCGGCACCTTCAAAGCAGGCAGCTTCCAACGCGCTCGCGCCCTCGGCATCCGCCGCGCCCATGGGACGGAACTGCAGATGACGACCGGCGAGCTCATCGGCAACGCCCGTAATTCCGCTCTGCGCACTCTCGGCAAGACCAAGACGCTTGCGCTCGTTTTCCTCGGCATCCGAAAGGCGCGTGTAAATCGGCAGGACGCGGGCCGGATCGCCGTCACCCGCAGCGTGCGCGAGCAGCAAGCCCTCGCCCGAAGGCCACCACAGGTCGCGCTCCACGCAGCGGGCGGTCTCGTCCTCACCCAGCAGCTTGCCATAGCGCACGAGACCGTCACCGGTCAGCTGAACCTGGTCCCAGTCCGCTGCTCGGCGCCACTCATCGAGCGCCACGGCGGCCTTGACCACGTGTTCGCGCTCAAATTGACGCTCGGGACCCTCATCGACCAGCATATACAGCGCCGGATATACCTCACCGCGCATAGCATCGGCCAAGATACCAAGCTTGCCGCGCACGCCAGCCTTCCACGCCGTCCAAGCGCAAGCGTCGAGCGTCGACACGCCCAGCAGCGGAACATTGGCACCACGCGCGAGGCCCTTGGCAGTGGAGATGCCGATGCGCACACCCGTAAAGGACCCCGGGCCGCGACCGACCACATAGCAACCAACATCGCTGCGATCCAGACCGGCTTGAGCCAGCACGCCATCAACGGTATTCACGAGCTCAACGTTGGCGTGACGGCGACACATGTGGTCGCCACTCACGAGCTTCGTCTCGCCCGTCTGCCCATCAATCCAACTTGCCGCGCAGGCAAGCATGTCGGTCGAGGTATCGAGCGCCACCACCAGCGCGTTGTCGTTATGCAAGCTCATCTTGTACAGCCTTATCAATCAAATGGGAAAGCTCCATTGCGCGGTCACCGTGCGCCTCAAGCGTTATCGTTCGCACATCGCTGTCGCCCTCATCACGCTTGAGCGTCACCGAAAGATACTCATCCGTCAGCTCGTCCTGGAATTGTTCGCCCCATTCCAGCAGGCAAGCACCCTCATAGCCCAGCACATCGAAAATGCCCGTATCCTCGAGCTCGTAGGCATGCTCCAGGCGGTATAGATCAAAGTGAAACAGCGGAATACGACCTTGATCGTGAACGGCCATGAGCGCAAACGTAGGACTCGTAACCATATGTCCATCGCCCAGCCCGCGCGAGACGCCCTTGGTAAAGTGAGTTTTGCCCACTCCCAGGCCACCGGTCAGGATAAGCACATCGCCGTCCTCAAGGCACGGTGCAATTAGCTCGCCAAAGTACTCCGTATCGGCAGCGCAAGTCGTTTTGTAAGTACCTACCCCCAGGCGCTCCAGGGACATATATGCTCCTTATTATTCCGAGGCGTCCTCTGGTGCGGGATGTCGCTCCAGATAATCGCCCAGCATCTTAAAGTCTTCCTCCAGCAGCTCCTGCCACGCCGGATTGCGCAGCGCTGCTGCCGGATGAAAAGTGGGCATTACTACAAAATGCCCCATCTGGTGGAACCTGCCGCGCAGCTTAGTAATGCCAATCTCGGTCTTAAGCACAAAGTGCGTCGCGGGGTTGCCGAGCGTCACGATAATATCAGGCCAGATGCTTCGAATCTGCTCACGCAAAAACGGCGAGCAAGCCAGCACTTCCTCGGGACGCGGATTGCGGTTTCCCGGCGGGCGGCACTTAAGCACGTTGGCAATGTAGACGTCTTCGCGTTTGAGCCCCGCCAGCGACAAAATGCCGTTGAGGTCCTCGCCTGCCGCCCCCACAAAAGGCTCGCCCTGCAAATCCTCATTGCGGCCCGGCGCCTCACCAATAAACATCACGCGAGCGCGGGGGTTTCCCACGCCAAACACGATATTGTGACGCGACTGGTAGAGCTGGCAGAGGTGACAATCGCCCAGAACGGCCTCAATTTCCTCGAGTGCGACCTCACGTGGTGCCTGATGGGTATGGCCGGGGATGTGCATGACGCCCATAGCGGCTCCTACACGTAGACCTTGTCGAGACGCATGCCAAAGCCGCAGGCGACCTCGTAGTTAATCGTTCCGCGCAGTCGGGCCATCTCGTCCATAGTGATCTCGGCATCGCCATCGCGGCCGACAATGATCATCTCGTCACCATACTCGGCCTCGGGAATCTCGTGTGCCGGGTTGGACTGAATGGCGACCATAAACTGGTCCATGCAGATATTGCCAACCTGATGCACGCGCTCGCCGCGATACAGCACATCCATACGATTGGAAAGCGTACGCGATAGGCCATCGGCATAACCGATCGGCAGCGTGCAGATCTGAACGCGCGTACGCGGTACGCGGTAGGTAAAACCGTAGCCCACGCCCTCACCCATCGCAGGGTGTGCCACGCGCGTCACACGCGCATGGACGCTCATAACGGGATCAAGCTGCATCACGCGGCCACTCAGCTCGCACGGCTGCATGCCATACAAGCCAACGCCGGCGCGGATCATATCAAAATGCATCGAGGGGTCGAGCATCGAGGACGGCGTGTTGGCGCAGTGCACGATACCGCACTCAAAACCCGCATCCTTAATGGCCTGAACGGCCTCGGTAAAGCGCTGACACTGCAGCTTGTAGTCCCAGCCCGAAGGTTCATCGGCCGTGGCGAAGTGCGTAAATACGCCGTCGCACTGAATACCGCGATGGAAATTTATACCGCGGACAAAGTCGAGCACCTGCGTGTAGTGAACGCCGATACGATTCATGCCCGTCTCGATGGCGAGGTGATACTTGCCCACTTTGCCCGCCGCGACGGCACATTCGCCATACGCAAGAGCAAAGTCAGACGTATAGACCGAGGGCATGATATCAAACTCGAGCAACGTCGGAATGGCCTCGATAGGCGGCTCGCTTAGGATGAGGATGGGTTTCGTAATCCCGCCCTGTCGGAGCTCAACGCCCTCGTTAACCGTCGCCACGGCAAACATGTCGGCACCGACCGAATACATGATCTTGGCGCACTCAACAGCTCCATGACCATAAGCATCGGCCTTGACCACGCAGCACAGGCGCTGACGTGGATTCAGCAAGTTCTTATAGGCCCTCGTGTTGCGACGGAGCGCCCCGCGGTCGATCTCGACCCAGGACCAGCGCGTCAAATCGGCTTTATTCATGATTAGTCATCCGACCCTTCGTCCATGATTCCCAGATCTTCGAGCGCATCCTTTGCCGCCAGTTCCATGGCAGGACCGATCAAGTCGATAAGATCGGTCGCGATGACGCTCTTCTCACCATACTCCGTCGCCGCGGCAAAACCGGCGTAGCTGTGAAGTGCGACGGCGTACGAATACAGCAACTCCCAACGATCCATCTCGTCGCGCATGGTGGCAAGCGTGCCGGCCAAAATACCCGCGAGAACATCACCCGAACCGGCAGTTGCCAGAGAAGCCGGACCCGAGAGCGGCAGCAGCACACGCTCAACGCCACAGATAGCCGTCGTCGGCCCCTTGGCAATGACCACCAGATTGTCGGAGCCTGCAGCCCAGACAACCTTCTGCGCGGCCGCAATCGCGGTACCAAGGTCGTTCACCTCGTCACCGGCAACCAGACGCGAAAGCTCACGATAGTGCGGCGTCATAACCAACGGCTGCTCGCGACGATACATCTCGGGATTACTATCAATACCGTCAATGGCAATCTTAGCAAGGCAGTTGAGTGCATCGGCGTCCAAAATAAGCGGCACATCAAGCTCGAGCAAGCCCGAAACCACCTGCATAGCGCCGGCAGATGTCGTCATACCGGGACCGCACAGTACACAGCTGTACTTCTTTGCAATCTCGCACACCGTCATGCACGCAGCGGCGCCAAAGGAGCCGCGGGAATCAGACGGAATAGCAAAGACGGGAATCGAAGGAAGTGCCATGCGAATAAGATTGGCGCAGGCGTCAGGAGCCGCGACTGCCACGTAACCAGCACCCGCGCGAGCTGCAGACTTGGCCGCCATAATGGCAGCACCAGGATATTGCGCAGATCCGGCGACAATAAGCACAGAGCCACGGGAATACTTATCGATATTCGTAGGTAGTGGAGCAAAGTAATCAACTAAGTCACCGGGCTCGACAATCTCGGCGGCGTGGTCGACATCATCGATGACCTCGTCAAGACGGTCGTAAAGATTGCCGCAGATCAAATCGCCAGCATACTCAGGGCCATCAGCGCTATACAGACCAATCTTGGGCGCAATCATCGTCACCGTATGCTCGGCACGAATGCAGTCGTCATCAACAACGCCCGTCTCGGCATTCAGGCCCGAGGGGACATCAATGGATACGACACAATCGGCGCGTTCATTGACCGTAGGAATCCAGATGGAGAACGGCGCACGCAGATTCCCGTGAAAACCGGTACCAAAAATGGCATCGACAACAACATCGGCCTTATCGATCAAAACCTCGAGTTCATCACGCGAGGGGCCGACGCAAACGTGCACATCGCGGCCGGCAGTACGACGAGCAACATGACGTGCCAGAGCAGCAGGAATCTCATCCGGTTCAACCGGAGAAACGATATCCACGTCCACACCCTTATGGCTCAGGATATCGGCGGCAACCCAACCGTCGCCGCCATTATTACCAAAACCGACCAGAACGAGAACCCGATCGGGATTGAGCTTCAAGACCTCGTTGGCGGCAAACTCACCCGCTAGCTCCATAAGCTCGGCCTTCGAAGTCCCTTCGCGTTCGATGATATCCTCGAGACGAACGACTTCTTCGGTACTCAAAACCGGTTTCATCTATGCTCCTAGCGTATCTTGCGAAGCATCGCCCAGGTGCTCCGTCAATGCTGAATTCTGCAGCTGCTCAAGCTCATCTAAAACAGAGCGAGCCTCTTTAAATGTCTGCGCAACGCGTTTCTTGGTGCTCACCTTTTCATCTTTTGGCTTAGGCCGAGCATCTTCGGTAATCGCGATGGCATTCGCAACGGCCAAGTCTCCTGTAAGCGTAATGGAAAGAGCGACCTCAACAACACCAAGCTCATGAGCGATCTCGAGTGCACGGCCCGAAAGCAGCGCCTTCGGTTTGCCGAGTTTATCACGCGTTACCGAAACATCCTTGCGACCAACGCCTTGACTAAAACCCGTGCCGAGAGCTTTAAGCACCGCCTCGCGCGAAGCAAAGCGGCTCGCATAGTGAGCAGCGGGACGCGATGATGCATCGCAATACGCACGCTCATCTTCGGTAAACACACGCCGAGCAAACGACGGCGTCTTTTCAAGAATTGATTTCATGCGGGAAATCTCGACGATATCAACGCCGATACCAGCTTCAGCCATGTTCACCTCCATATCGCACAGACTAAGTTATTGTAGCCCGTTCGCAGAAGATGCGACAAACGAGGGTTATAAAACACAGCTACTATGTGAGACAAAAGCCCGTAAACGCAAAAAAGGGGGAGGCCGCGAGGCCTCCCCCTTCTCAGTTCAAGCGTACGGCTCGGT
>CATZLI010000015.1 GCA_958421275.1 uncultured Collinsella sp. | reverse complement strand
GCCACACCTCGCGCAAGGGGACCTTCTTGATGGTGTCCAGGTTATAGGTCTTCATTCTCAACCTCTCCGTACATCAAGTCGACAATGGTGCGAGAGGCACCAATTCGCCCGCTGCATTTATGCCCACACCGGCGCGCGCCCCACCATCGACAATCAGTCAGTCATCGCTCTTCTTCAAGTTGCAGTCACAGCAGAGCATCTGGCAGTTCTCGGGGACGGTGCGGCCGCCCTTGCTCCACGGCGTGATGTGGTCGGCCTGCATCTCCTCGAACTCGAAGTGCTTTCCGCAGTACGGGCACACGCCCTTCTGGCGCTCGTATGCGGCGCGCGCGTCGCGCTTGTCGAAGGCGCGGATGCTGAGCTTGCGCTCGTTGCCGGTGAGCAGGTACTCGTAGACGCCCTTCTTGCTCGTCACGTCGTCGTCGGCCATGAGACGCGATACCTCGGCCTCAAGTTTCTTGGGGTCGAGATCCGAGCGGCCGTGGTGGTCGTTGTAGAGGAGTCCCCACTCGATGCCCTTCATCTCCCGTCGGTACTTCGGGAATATCGCCTGGACCCAGTCGATGACGCTGCGAAAGTAGCTCCATAGGGCCTGAGCCGTCGGGTCGCCGGCGTGCTTGGCCATGTAGCCCTCTATGGTCTCGCCGTCGATGGCGGCGGCCCACCTGATGGCCGTCTCAAGGAACTCCTGACGTATCGATGAGCCTGTGAGGTAGTCGCCCGCGAGCTGCTGGGCTGCGCATCCGGTCTTCGAGAAGTACCTTTTGGCGTCTGACACCCATGAACCGGCGTAGACGGCGTTCCGCAGCTCCTGCTCGGTCAGCCGCTCGCCCGCGATGTTCACGATGCGGAACCACTTCAGCTTCTCGGACGGCTCGCCCTCGCACTGGTAGACGTCAAGCCGGTAGGAGAGGATGCGCTCGCGCTCGTCGCTCGTGAGGTTGTCGATGTATATACACTCTATATAGAATGTATATACAATCTATATACTATCCCGGTTCATTCGCATTTCCAGCCCCTCAACGATGAGGCGGGATACGGTCGTGTTGTGCTCGGCGGCGTAGGCCGAGATCTCGGCCTTCTGCTCGTCGGTGACCCAAAAGGTGATGCACTTGTCCTTCCTGCGCGAGCCGGTTGAGTCGCCCTTGTGCTGAAGGTCCTGGTTGCCCATGAGGGTCATGCTGGCCGTCTCCGCTGCGGGGGCGGTGCGGCGCTGCGGTCGCTTAGTTGGCACCGTAGGCCTCCTTGTCTTCCTTAATGCTCTGCTTGATTTGCTCGTAGACCTTCTCATAGCCGTACAGGTCATCGCCGAAGGAATTGCCAAAGAAGTTCTTCAGGCCCTCGCGGCTAGGAATCTGGTAGTCGAAGTAGCTGGTGTCGCGGTCCGCAAGCTCGCCGAGGGACTGTTTGAGGCTGAGGGTGCCGGGAAGTACGCGGGTGAGCAGAATAGCGAACAGAAAGCCCCTCGCTCCGAGGGTATCCGTCGTCTCAAACGTCTTCACCATGTCGGCTGGTCCGGTCGTGGTCGGGACGACGATGAGGTCGGAGCAGTCCGCCGCCTCGTCCATGACGCGCCCGTTGGGCGGGCAGTCAATGAAGAGCCATTTGTCCTCGGTGCTCTTGAGCCTGTGCCCCGCCATGCGGACGGTCGCGACGTTGGCGGGCGTAACGGGGAACGGCAGGGAGTCGCCGGCCTCCTCGGCCATCATCGCCCAGAGGCTCGCGCTCGACTGCGGGTCGCAGTCGTACAGTTCGACGTCCTTGCCGTCGCGAACGGCGGCGGTGGCGAGAGCTATGGCCGTGGTCGTCTTGCCGACGCCGCCCTTCAGGTTGATTGTCGAGATAATCATCGAGTTCCCTTCAATTTGCCTATATAGATAGTATATACACTCTATATAGAGTGTATATACATTTCCTTTACTGCGACAAGATCTTCGGCGGTCGGCTGACGTCCCTCAGCCCTAATCTCTTGCAGACGTGCGAAGGCGGCAGGGATCTCACTCCTCGCCCATTCAATCGATGACTGAACACCGCTCGCACGGGCAGTCATGAACTCATCGAACCTGCCCAAGACCCTAGCCGCGGTCATGGCGTCGAAGTAGTCGTCAGTCTCAGAGTTCCACGCGCGGAAACGCTCATCAAGACCGAGCTTTGCCCTATCAAGCTCGGTCTTATTTCTGCTTGCGATCTTCTCGACGGCAGCGGCATCGGATAGGCCGAAAAACGCCGCCGTCTGGCCGAACGGCTCCCATGGGTGTGAGGCGATGTGGCGAACGACCATTGCCTCAAACGCGCCGCTGTCCTCAGCGTACCGCCTCTTGAATTGCTCCGCCTGCTCCTCGATGACTTTGTGCCGAGCCGGTCGCGGCGTGGGTCGAGATGTTTCATCCTTGCGCGTCGCCGCGGCATACTCGGCTTCCCAGCCAGGCTTAAGCCACTTGTACACAGTCGGCCTAGAGACCTCGGCCTTGCGGGCGAGGGCGGCGATGCTCAGGCCGGGATTCTCGGCTGCAGCTCGCCATACTTGCATGGCCTTCTTCGGTGCGCCGTCCTTGTTCCACCAGGTGGTGCCATTCATCTCCTGCTTGAGATCACGTTCGTACCTGGCCTTCTTGAGCGACAAGTCCTTCGGAAGCCGTTTCTCCGAAGGGTTGCTCCCATGTCCCATCTTCTCGCCGTACTCGACAGCCGCCTTGCGCTCGCAGAAATCCTGGGTGTACCGCCTCGCCCTCCCCGATGCCAAACCGCCCTCGTAGGCCTCAAGGGCCGCTGCGACGTCGTTGGCAGTAAACCTGTTGTCAGGCTCGACTGATAGGGCATCAAACCGCTCGAGAAGACCGTAAGCGTCGTCCTCAAGCTCATCTTGGGGCACGCCGCACTTGTTCGCCATGACGGCCAGGTAAAAGATGCACCAGTAGCGGTGACTCACCGAAACATGCTCCCTGATGACGCTCAGCACGCGGTCATAGGCCGCGCGGCCATACAGCCATCCGCCCAAAGGCTCGTCGTTGACGACATGTTTCTCGTACCACTCCGGCCACCTCTCCTTAGCCTCGGCTATCGGGGTCGTCTTTCGGACCTCCTTCGTGAGGGCACTGAGCGCGTCGAGACCATCCATCTCCTCCTTGTCCCTCAGCCTCGGGATAAAGGAGAGCAAGTAAGGGATGGTGGCGGGCGGCGTCTCGTCGTGCGAGAAACATTCGACAGCGTAGGGTTGTTTGTACTTGGGGTTACCAATATCGCCGTTGAGCTTCGTCGCGGTGCCGACCATGCGGAACCCCTGGAATATGCCTTGGCTCTGCTTCTTGTCAGGGTCGCTGTCACTCGTGTTGGCGTTCCAGACCCTATCGGTCAGCTCGCGCTTCAAAACCTGTAGCCCGGTGACGTACCGGGTCATGAGTGGCACAGGACGATCGAGCTTGTACACGACATGAAGCCCGGTTCCCGAGCTGACGAGATAGTTTGCATAGGGAATGACACCGCGCTCCATCTCGTGCAGCAGGTTCACCAGCTGCCTAGTCCCGACGTAATCGAGGTCGATCATGATTGCGTGCAGAAAACGAGCATTCTTACTGTTACGACTCTTGCCGTAGTAACTGACCGGGGCGAGAAACATGAAAGTGTTCTGTGAGATGGACACGTCTCTCAGGTGCTCAAGCTCGTCGAGATCGTCGTGGACCGTGTAGCGGTGCATGACGCGCTTAACGAGCTTATTGCCCTTCACGTCGGTGCCATGGTCAATCTCCTTACCCGTGTCTTCCAGGACGATGAGATTGGGCTTACCGTCTGAATCAGCGCCCTTCTTCTGCAAGCTACCCTCTGGAAAGAGTGAGCGATAGAACGAGTCCGCATCACACCAATACCACCCCGGAGTGTTGAACAACATTTCGTTACGTTGCTGGTTCTTGTGGCGCTCATCCTCGTACCAGTAGCCGTCGTGTTTGCTCTGGGCCTTGTGACGCGAGACTGGCATAAAAAACTCTCCTCTGGCTTGCATGAAACAGATGAAAAGAAACGGGGTGAGGTAAAGACCCTAGGAGCCACCCCGAGGGGAATGCCTATGGCATTACAGGACGTATGTTAAGGATAAAGTTATTTTACACTGCTCTAAGCGAAAAGTGTCTATATAGAATGTATATACTTTCTATATAGACACTTCGGAGGTTTCTCCTTAGATGTCGGATGCCCTCGCTCGCGCTTCCTCATCTTGAGCATCGATCACATATCGTTACCGTTCCCGTCGTCCATGGCGCGCTCGGCCATGCGGTACATGGCCATGCCGACGCCCAGGGCATGTTGGATACCGGCGATGCTGAACCCGCGACCGAGACGATGCCCGCGGATCGCGGAGACCCTTATGCGGTTGCCGCGGCCGTCTCTGCGGTCGTAGGTCGAACGATACTCGAAGACCACGTCCCTAGCCTTCGCCTGCCCGTCTCGGCTCATTCGCATATGAACCCCTCTCTTCTCGAGCGCCTCGTTGAGCGCGCGCATCTTGTTGGGGGCTCCCGAGGCGGCGACCTCGCGGACGCTCTCGCGTACGACGCGGCGAACATGGTCAAGATCCGTCTCGAACCGCGGCGACGACGCGCGGCCGGCCTCGCGGGCCCTCCGCTCGCCGGGGGACTCCTGGCGAGCGTGGGATCTGCTATTTCTTTGGCCGCGTTCGAGCTGCGAGAGGCCCCATCTCTCGTCCATGTCGCGCATTCTCGACGCATGGAGGACCTTCTGACGGCTTGCTCGGCCCTCATCGAGCCTGCGTCCGGTCTCGAGGTCGGTCCGGTTGATGGCGATATGCACGGCGTAACGGTCCGTTCCGTCCTTCGAGTGCTCGAGATGGAGCGCCCAGGCGGCCTCCTGGTTGGGGTAGTAGCGCTCGACCCACTCGCGGGCGAACCCCATGCACCCGGCCCTCGTCAGCTTGCCGCCGTTCACGTCGCACTCATCGGGGTTGAACCCGATGATCTGGTGGTAGCAGTAGGTGCATTTCGAGCCCTTGCGGCCGGACTCGTTATGTCCATAGGCATCGCGGGTGCGGTCCATCTCGCGAGCCCAGTTCTCCGGGTCGTTGAGATTCCGGGAGTCGAGGTCGAGCGCGTCATGCTTCTCGCTCGACCTGTCGAGATAGCCGGCAAGACTCTTCATATGCTGCGCGCTGGTCACCGATACCTGTTTGATAGCCGTCATGTTTACCGCCCCCTCACTCGTCCCACGCGGCCCACTCGTCCTCGAACGTCGCGTTTTCCTCGTCGGCCTTGAACACGTCGTCGGGCGCGATCTCGTCATCATCGTCCGTCTCGTCACCGACGTTGAACTCGGGACACCACGGTTCCGGCACCTCATACACTTCGTCCTGCGCGGAGGCCTTGGCGCGAGCGTAGTAGGCGGAGCGTTTCCGGCGCTCCGCCTCCTCGTCGCCGAGTCCGAAGAAGGCTCCCGCCGGGGTGCGGCTGGCGTAGTCGAGAGGAAACTCGAACACGCCCTCGCGGCCCGGTTTCGAGTTCTCGCCGCCTTTTATCGCGATGAGGCCGTCTCGAATGGGGATGCGCTGCTGCCACTCCCATTCGTTTATCAGGGGAACGGCGGTCTCGCTGTAGCTCGTGCCGGACGACGTCCGCCCCGAGCCGTTCTGGCTCGATGTGCCCATGGAGCGCACTGTCCGCTTTCCCGCGAGCGCCGTGAAGAACTTGAAGTCTTCCGGCTCGGAAAGGGACAGGGCGACCTTGGTACCGATGGAGCCGACCAACTTGTCTCGCCCGGCCCCGCCGTCGCCGGGCTCGTTATAGGCATTCAGCTGTTTCAGATTTTGCACGAACAGATATTCGTGCAGGCGCATGCTTCTCCCGAGCGTGGCGATTGCGGGCAGGCATGCCACCCTGACATTCAGATTGCCGATCTCGTCGAGCACGAGCGCCGTCTCATGCGGAACGCGACCGCCGCCCTCCTTGCACACCCGCTGCGCCACCTGCCACCACTGGTTAAGGAAGCAGGTGTAGACGACGCTGTACGGATCGCCCTCGTCGAGCATCTCAATGTACAGAACCGTCTTTTTCTCGATGAGATCTCGGATGGAGACGGTGCTCTCGGACGTAATCGCGCGAAGAGCGCCGTCCGAGAAGATACCCAGGGCCTCCTTGAGCGTGGAGACGACGTTCTTGCCAGCGGTCGTCGCGCCGCCGTCCCCGAGGAGGTCGGATGCCGGCGAGAATGCCGGGTGCGTCGGTCCGAGGCCGCGAATGTAGTCCTTGAGAGGGGCCGACGGGTCCTTCGGGTCCTCGCCGGCGGTCCCGCGCTCGACGAGCGCGGCGACGCTGGCGAGATTCTTCTGCCTGCGGGGAATATCGGCCGTGCAGACGACAAGGATGCAGGCGACGAGCATGTTTCGCGCAGCTTTGGGGAAGTAGGTGTTCTTCTCGCCGCCGAGGGGGATGAGGTCGACGGCGACTTGTCGGGCCGTCCTCACGGCGGCATCGGTATCCCCCGCCTCGACGGCATCGACGACGAGCCCGATGGGATTGTATCGGCTTGCACCGGGATAACCGGTCAAATCGAGCACGACGACCTCATAGCCCATCTCGCGGGCCTTATCGGCGGTGAGCTCCAGGACTTCCGGCTTTCCGGTCGAGACGATATTCCAGCCGGCGGCCATGAGCAGGTGCATGGTCTCTAGATTCTGTAGCTGCGTCTTGCCTGAACCTGTCTTTCCGCAGGTCATTGCATGTGGGACAGAGGAGTCGAACCAGTATCCCTCCCCGGTGGCACCGAGCACCAGGCCCGCTCTGGCCGGAGTTCCAGACCCGTCCCAGAAGTCGTTCCGGCGGCCCAGCTCCGCCACGCCGCGGACGATGTGCGAGTCGCCGTAGATGCCCCCCTCGACCTCGCGTGCTCTCTCGGCGTCCTTGGCCACCGCATAGCCGAAAAGCACCAGGAACAGGAGCGCAAACGCAGCGAGCATGGGCGGGAGGTGCGGGAGCCAGGCCCCTGATGCCCAGAACGCCAACCAGAGGTCGGGCCCGATACCGTCAATCCAACTCGGCCAGTCGAAAACGGCCCCCGCGAGCGCACACGCAATCACGGGGGCCACGATGGGGTAGCAGGCTACATCGAAGATGACGGCGAAGACGGCGGCGAGGACCGCGGAACTGCGGTATCGACCCACGGCTATTCGCCCCCACGCGCGGCGGCGACGGAGCAGAGGCACGCCTTGAGGTCCTCACGCGAGCGGGCGGTCTCGGGCCACTCGTCGGCGATGGCGACGACGTCCATGAGGGCACGGTAGGTGTAGGTGAACCCGCCCAGAACGGTCCAGTTCCTAAGGACGATATCGAAGAAGGCCCGCGCCTCGACCATCTTGCGACCGGCATCGAGGGCACAGCCGAGGTCGCGGGCGACACCCTCGTCGATGGCGGCCGACAGGGCCTCACGGCTGCTTGGGTCGCTCTCGCAGACATGATGCAGGCGGCCGCACACGGAGTCCCAGCATGTCTTGAGGTGGAAGACGGGACGAGATCCGTCGTCCTCTTCCTTCGATGCGTCGATCAGCGCGCCGAGCGACTGCTGAGCCGCAAGCTCGACGAGGGGTCTGAGGTCGGAGGTCCCAGACTCCCAGTCGTAGACGGCCGCGGCGTCGCTGAACGCGCCCGCGACCTCGTCGCGTACCCCGGTCTGGCCGTAGTAGATACGCGTCATGGCGCGCTCGGCGAGCCCACCGTCGTGCGGGACGAGGGCGTCGATGAGGATACCCTCGATCTCCTGGCTCATGTTCGTGCGGTTGACCTCGCAACGGTCGGCGAGGGCGGCCTCGAGGGCGCGGCGGGCGTTGTCTGAAGAATAGACGAAGGTGCGTTTTGGCTTAAGGGTGGGCATCGGTGCTCCAATCCATGGTATGTGTGCTTGATTGTATTCTACCCCGGTTCTACCCCTATTATACCCCTACACCAACCCTCCACGGCGCCAGGTTACGGCCTTGCGGCCTCGAGGGCCGCGGCAACTGCCTCGGCGGCGCGCTCGAGCTCCGCCACGGCGCGGGCCACGTCGGCCGCCGGAGCCCCGCCGATGCCGTAGGCGTTGAGGGCGCGGGCGATTTGGTTGGCGTTGTTACCGCACCGACGGAGCTCCGCGTATATCGGACGGAGCTCGCGGGCGTCGGCGACGGGCGCGGGAGCACCACCGGCGAGCGCACACCGGCGGACGTAGGCCGACAGGCCGAGCCCGGCCGCCCGCGCGCGCTCGCGCATGAGCGCGGCATCGCGCTCGCTGATCCGGAGGTGGATCTGGGTCTCTTTCTTCTCTTTGGCCAAAACGGCCCCCCTTCCGGTTGTTTCGGCAAGGGGCCGGCGGGAGCGCCAACGGGCGCGGCTCGCCGTCCCCGCGCAGGGCGTAGGGGAGCGCCGGCAGGCGCGGTTCCGACCGCCCGGAGCCCCGGCGCGTTCGCGCCGGCAAGATGGAATGTGTACACATTCCCACATCTTGCATGCCCATAGTAGGGAACTTACGTGTTTTCCCGGATATGGGCAGGTGAGCGTAGGCGAAGTGATGGCGACCCATGGGGAGCCATCGAACGGAGCCGGAGCGAGAGCCGGCGGGGCGTGACACGGCAGGGCGATCGCGAGTTGAAGCCGAGTGATTGGCCCGCCGTTCACGGCCCGCCGGCGGCCGCTCCGGGGTTCCAAGGGGCCTCGGCCCTTTGGCGCGCAGGGGTCCGGGGATGGCGCGGTCCATCCCCGGGAAACGCCGCGAGGGGCACGCCGTCGCCGGCATGCCCGTGCGGGTGGCGGCCGGGGCTATTCCGCCCCTGCCGCGTAGACCGTCCGCCCCGTCTCGCAGTCGATGGTCTCGACGCCCCCGAAACCGATTCGGACGGCCGCCCATCCGCCGATGCGCGCCAACTCGTCCGCCTCGGACCTCGCGGCGGCGATGAGGCGCTCGAGCTCGGCCGAGCCCGCCGGCGCGGTCCCCGCCTCGAACGC
>CATZLI010000014.1 GCA_958421275.1 uncultured Collinsella sp. | reverse complement strand
AAAGCCCGCTGGCAGATCTACATGAACTGCCGGCGGGCTTTCGCTATAGACAGACTCGGATTGCCGACGAGGCCTTACGCCTCGCGCTCGACCTCGCTCACGCACTCGTTCTTGATGGTGCCGACGAGCGACTGCAGCGCATCGACCACATGCGGGCGAATGTCTCCGCCAATGAGCACGAGCATGATGTCGTCGCCCACGGTAAGCTCGCCGCTCGCCAGCCACACGCGCACATAGCCGATACCCGGCATCGTGCGCGTCGCCTCGATAGCGGCCTGCACCTTTTCGGCATCGAAGCCAAACACCATGCCGCCCACCTTGTGGCCTGGCGCCACGCCATCGGTCTCGACTCCGCGCACTTCGGCCTTGGGCGTCGCGCGCACCACGCCGTTGTGTGTCAGGTACATCCCACAATCAGCCGCCGAAACATCGGCCTTGGCTTCGCGCAGCCAAGCATCAACCGAAGGCATCGATTTGCCGTTCTCAAGCATCATTTCTCCTTTTGATTTCCAGGGTAGTCTTTTTGGGACGGGGCCCGGACACTTTATTCCTCGACCAGCGTGAGCACCATGACGGCGCGCGTATTGCTAAATGACAGCGAACGGCAGGTCACAAGCGTTACGACCTTGGTTGCCGAAGCGGCACGATCGGTGGCATCGCTCGCCACGGCAGAGGCACCGTCGAGCATCTCGGACAGATAATTCTTCAGTCCGTCATCGCCCTCAAAGTTGGGCGTGCGCGCCTTGGCATACGTGTCCTCGACCACCTTGGTCGCCAGCGGACGCAGCTTATACGTCGCGTCACGTGTGATGTAGTACACGTAGTCCATGCTGTCGAACGTTGCCTGGTCAGTCGTATCCGAAATCACGTTGAACATCGACCCATCGTTCATATGGTGGCCGTAGATCGTGGTCTGCTGGTCAACCATTCCCGGCGCGGTGTCATCGCTATCCAGGAAAATGGCCCCAGATGCATTGGCCGTACCGTCGAACAGCGTGTTGAGGTATTTGGAGTTGTTGTTGGTCTGCACCACGGGATAGTTGATGTTGGTTCCCGGCACATAAATCCAACCCACAATCTCGGGGTTTGTCTGAGCAAGCGCATCGAAGTCGATAATCGGCACACCGCTGGCGTCCTTATCGCTTATATATTGCTTTTCGATCTTTTGGTACGACTCGCTCGCCTGCTTGTAACCAATCTGCGCATTGATAAAGATGGCAGCGGCGGCAACGATTAGGCCGATGCCAATAATGATGAGCAAGATGGGGATAACGGAGCGGCGCTTTTTGCGCGGCGGCTCGGTATAGCTCGACGGAGCAGCGCCCGACTGTTTCGTAGAACGCGATTCTTTCTTGGCCGTATCATACGACGAAGGGCGATATGCAGCCGGCGTATCCTGGCGATGATGGGACATCGGCGTTACGGGACGCGGTGCGCGCGGCTGCTGAGGAGAGGATGTCCGACCCTGCTGTGCCGCATGGGCAGCACCCGGCTTCGACGGATCGGGAATCTGAGAAGCCTTGAATCGTTTTCCCTGATAGTCGGACATGGCTCTCCTTATACTGCGGTGAAACGGCGGAACGCCTAGGCGTCGGCCATCTCCTGCTTCATCTTCTCGATAACCTTGCGGTACTCGGGGTCGCATGCACCCAGAATCTGCGTGGCGTAGATGGCAGCGTTCTTGGCACCGTTGATGGCCACACAGGCAACGGGCACGCCCGAAGGCATCTGCACCATCGACAGCAGCGAGTCCATACCACCCAGATCGCTCGTCTTCATAGGCACACCGATGACCGGCAGCGGCGTAAACGCAGCAACGACACCGCCCAGGTGAGCAGCCTTGCCAGCAGCAGCGATAATCACCTTGATACCGCGGTCGGCAGCAGTCGAGGCCCACTCATGGACCTTCGCCGGCGTGCGGTGCGCGCTTGCAATCACGAGCTCATAGGGCACGCCCAGCGCCTCGAGCTCGGCGGTGCAACCTTCCATAACGCCCAGATCGGACTTGGAGCCCATGATGATCCCGACAACCGGCTTCTGATCTGCCATAAACAAAGACCTCCTGTTGAGAGCGGTGACGCGGCGGATCCGCGACCCTTAACTACTGAGAGTAGTATAGCTGCTCCCGTCCCTGCGGTCTTTGTGGCGCTTCGCGGGCGGGCCAGGCTTTATCTTCACTCCGGTTGCTTCGCAAAGTCGTTCAGATAAAGCCTGGCCCGCCCGCGAAGCGCCCTGCGACCTACCGGGAATTGCCATGACGTACGTTGGCTGAAATATTAACGTGGGATACGCCGTTCGAATGAACGGCGTATCCCACACTCACTTTTTTATTCAGCCCTAGTCATCGCGCAAAGCCCCTTCCGCAGCACACGGTGCAGCCAAGTCACCGCAGGCCGGGGCGGGAGGGGCCGAGTTTCCTCCTGAGCGACTCTGCTTGCAGCCGGAGCGAAAGGGGGAAATCTCGGCCCCTCCCGCCCCGGCCGGACAGGTCACACTACACCGTGTGCTGCGGCAGGTCCTGCAGGGCGATGACGTCCATGCCCATGTCGTTGGCGCTGCCGTGACCCTGCTCGTCCTCGCGCACGGCCTCGATGGCACTCACGTACGTGTTGGCCGCAGACATCGCCGTCACGCAGGTCACGCCACGACGGACGGCCTCGGTGCGTAGCAGGTAGCCATCGCCACGCGAGCCCGGGCCGTACGGCGTATTGATGATTACCGCAATCTTGCCATCGGCGATGAGGTCACCAATGTTGGGACGCTCGCCGTCGTGCGGGCCGCTAATCTTTTCCACGACCTCGCACGTCACGTTGCCTCCACGCAGCACGCGCGCCGTGCCCTCGGTGGAGCAGATATCAAAGCCCAGGTAGCGCAGGATACGGGCGACCGAAAGGATATGACGCTTGTCACGGTCGCACACGCTGATGAACACCTTGCCGGCGCTCGGGTCGGGCAGCTTGTAGTCAATCGCCAGCTGCGTCTTGGCATATGCCTCGGGATAGCTCTTGGCGATACCCATGACCTCGCCCGTAGACTTCATCTCGGGCCCCAGGATAACGTCGGCGCCCGGGAAACGGCCCCAGGGCATAACGGCTTCCTTCATGCAGAACCAGTCCAGCTGACGCTCGTCGCTCGGCAGGCCCAGGCTCGCGATGGAATCGCCTGCCATGATACGCGCCGCGCACTTGGCCAGCGGCACGCCGGTGGCCTTGGAGATAAACGGCACGGTACGGCTGGCACGCGGGTTGGCCTCGATCACATAGACGGTCTCGCCCTTAATGGCGTACTGCACGTTGACCAGGCCGCGTACGCCCAGCGCCATCGCGATGCGGCGCGTAGTCTCGCGAAGCTTTGCCTGCAGGCTCTCGCTAAAGCTGAACGGCGGAATGCAGGTCGCAGAGTCGCCGGAGTGAATACCGGCCTCCTCGATATGCTCCAGAATGCCGCCGATGTAGACCTCTTCGCCATCGCACAGGGCGTCGACATCGGACTCGATCGCGCCCTCCAAGAAGCGGTCCAGATACACCGGGTAGTCGGGGCTAATGCGCGCAGCCTCGGCCATGTAATCGCGCAGATGCTCGGCATCGTAGGCGATCATCATGCCGCGGCCGCCCAGCACGTAGCTCGGACGCACCAGCAGCGGGTAGCCAATATGCGCGGCCACGGCCTCGGCCTCCTCAAACGAGGTTGCCTGGCCCGCCGGCGGATACATAATGCCCAGCTTGTCGAGCAGGGCGGCAAAGCGCTCGCGGTCCTCGGCAAAGTCGATGGCATCGGGCTTGGTGCCCATGATGTTCACGCCGCTCTCCTCGAGCATGCGCGCCAGCTTAAGCGGAGTCTGGCCGCCGAGCGTCACCACGACGCCGTCGGGTCGCTCAACATCGATGACATCCATGACGTCCTCGTAGGTGAGCGGCTCAAAGTACAGACGGTCGGACGTGTCGTAGTCGGTCGAAACGGTCTCGGGATTGCAGTTGACCATGATGGTCTCGAAGCCGCGGGCCGCCAGCGCATAGCTCGCGTGCACGCAGCAGTAATCGAACTCGATACCCTGGCCAATGCGGTTGGGGCCGGCGCCCAGGATCATCGCCTTGGGCTTGTCCGCCGGCGTGGTCTCGTCGGGAGCCACGCACTTCTTGGCATCCGGGCTCGTGCGGTAGATGTTCTCGTACGTCTTGTAGTGGTACTCCGTGGCGCTCGAGAACTCCGCAGCGCAGGTATCGACCGTCTTCATGCTGGGAACCACGCCCAGACCCTTGCGATAGGCGCGCACAAAGCGCTCGTCCGAGCCGGTCAGCGCAGCGATCTCGGCATCGCTCGTGCCGTACTGCTTGAGCAGGCGCATCGCGTCGGCGTCGATATCCTCCACACGCAGGTCGCGGATGCTCTCCTGGACCTGCACCATATCGTTGATACGGTTGAGGTACCACGGATCGATACCGCAGATGGCATGGATGCGAGCGATGTCCCAGCCACGGCGTAGGGCCTCGACCACAAAGAAGATGCGATGCTCGGTCGGGGTTGCCACGGCCTGAGCAAGCTCGTCGTCGCTCAGCTTATCGGCACCCTCTTTGCCACCGGCGCAAATGCCCTGGTGGCCATCCTCCAGCGAGCGCATAGCCTTGCCAAAGGCCTCCTCAAAGGTGCGGCCGATCGCCATAATCTCGCCCACGGCCTTCATGCGCGTGGTGAGCGTGGGGTCGGTACCCTTGAACTTCTCGAAGGCAAAGCGCGGCACCTTGACCACACAGTAGTCGATCGTGGGCTCAAAGCAGGCGGGCGTAGCCTTGGTGATGTCGTTGACGATCTCGTCGAGCGTGTAGCCCACAGCCAGGCGCGCGGCGGCCTTGGCAATGGGGAAACCCGTGGCCTTGGAAGCGAGGGCGGACGAACGGCTCACGCGCGGGTTCATCTCGATGACGATCAGGCGGCCGGTGTTGGGATTCACGGCAAACTGCACGTTGGAGCCACCGGTCTCGACGCCGATCTTCTCCAAGATGGCGAGCGAGGCGACACGCATGCGCTGATACTCAAGGTCGGAGAGCGTCTGCGCCGGCGCCACGGTGATGGAGTCGCCGGTATGCACGCCCATGGGGTCGAGGTTCTCGATGGAGCACACGATGATGCCGTTGCCGGCGTGGTCACGCATGACCTCCATCTCGTACTCTTTCCAGCCCTCGATGGACTCCTCGACCAGCACCTCGTGGGCAGGTGAGAGCTCCAGGCCCTGGCTCACGATGGAGACGAGCTCCTCGTGAGTATGCGCGATGCCACCACCGGCGCCGCCGAGGGTAAAGCTCGGACGCAGCACGCAGGGATATCCCACGCGCTCGGCGATGGCCTCGGCGTCTGCCACGCTGTAGGCATAGCCCGAGCGCGCGACCTCCAGGCCGATCTCGGCCATGGCCTCGTTAAAGAGCTTGCGGTCCTCGCCGCGCTCGATGGCGGCAAGGTCGCAGCCGATCATCTCGACGCCGTACTTGTCGAGCGTGCCGTCCTTTGCCAGTTCGACGGCGGCGTTCAGACCGGTCTGGCCGCCCAGCGTGGGCAGCAGCGCGTCCGGGCGCTCTTTCTTGATTACGCGCTCGATAAACTCGGCAGTGATGGGCTCGACATAGGTGCGGTCGGCCAAGCCCGGGTCGGTCATGATGGTCGCCGGGTTGGAGTTGACCAGGATGACCTCAAAGCCATCCTCCTTGAGCACCTTGCAGGCCTGGGCGCCGGAGTAGTCGAACTCGCAGGCCTGGCCGATGACGATGGGGCCCGAACCAATGACGAGGATACGCTTGATGTCAGTACGTTTCGGCATGTTAGTTCTCCTCGGTCTCAGCGGTCTCGGACTCAGCAAAGTTCCAGCCGGCAAGGCGGTCCTTCGCGGTGTCGATGTCCAGGTAGTTCTCCTCGCCGTCCATGAGTCGCGTAAAGGCGGTAAAGAGATAGTGGGCATCGGTGGGGCCAGGCGAGGCCTCGGGGTGGTACTGGACCGAGAAGCACGGTGCGTCGAGCAGCTGGATGCCCTCGGCGGTGCCGTCGTTGAGGTTCACATGTGTCAGGCGAATGCGACCAAAGCGCTCGTTCATCACGACCGGCGCGATTCCGCGGCGCACCCAGACGCGCAGATCTCCATCGGCCGCATGCTCGGTCTCGCCGCCGGAAAGCTCGGGGACAAGCTTGCCCAAGCTGGGGAACAGCAGGCCAAAGCCATGGTTTTGCGCGGTGATCTCCACACGGCGGCTTACCAGGTTCATAACCGGCTGGTTGCCACCGCGGTGACCGAACTTAAGCTTTTCCATCTGGGCGCCGCAGGCCAGGCTGATCATCTGGTGACCAAGACAAATACCAAAGACCGGCACCTTGCCGATCAGCTGCTGCACCTGCTCGTAGGTCTCCACCACGGCGTCGGGGTCGCCGGGGCCATTGGACAAAAAGACGCCGTCGGGATTCATGTCGAGCACCTGCTGGGCAGGCGTGTCCCACGGCACGACGGTAAGGTCGCAGCCGGCGCGGACCAGCCCCTCCAGAATGCCGCGCTTCACACCGCAGTCGTATGCGACCACTTTGTGACGGGCAGGAGCGGCAGCCGAAAGCGCAAAGTCATGCGTGGCAGGCAGATCGGCGGCCACAAACTCGTGAGGTACGGGGCAACTTACGGTCTTGACCAGGTTCTCGCCTACCAGCGTGGGCGCTACGGCCAGACGCTCGGCAAGCTCGTCGACGTCGAAGATCTCGGTCGAGATAATGCCCATCTTGGAACCATTGTCGCGCAGATGGCGCACCAGAGCGCGGGTGTCGACGCCCTCGATAGCGACTATGCCGTGGGCGCGCAGATACTCCGGCACGCTGACGGCCGAGCGCCAGTTAGAAGGCGTGGTGCACATGTCGCGAACGATCATGCCGCGCATAGCCGGAGCGCTCGCAGGGCGCACGGCGTCGCCGGGGAAGGCCGACTGGACGTCGGTCTCGTCGATACCGTAGTTGCCGATCTGCGGATAGGTCATGGTTACGATTTGGCCGGCATAACTCGGGTCGGTCATGACCTCAAAGTAGCCCTCGAGTGAGGTGTTGAAGCAGACTTCGCCGGTCGCGGTGCCCTCGGCGCCGCATGCACGTCCATAAAAAATGGTCCCATCCTCAAGATACAGGATGCAGGGACCGCAGGTGCCCTTGCTGGTTTTGGCCAGCATACGCTGGCAAAGCTCGCTGGGCGCGAAGGTGCGGGCGGCAGCGCCCGCGGTATGGTTGTTCGCCATAATTCTCCTTCCCGGTCTCACAGGACCGGCTTAAAGGTGTGTAGTTAGGCCTCGCGGTATTGTAACCGCAAGCATGCCTCATGGCGTTAATTTCATCGAAATGTTTACGAAATGATAATTATGACTTTCTATGCATAATGATTTCTCTGGGACGGGGATTAAAAAATCATCCCGCGGGGCTTATGGCTCACGCGGGATGATGGCGTCTTACTTTTTCTTGTCCTGTTCCAGCAGTTCGGACGGTGTGCGATCGGGCTTGCCGCCGCGGAAAATCTCGCGGCCATGCAGACGATGCTCCAGGTCACGCTCGGCCTTTTCCTCGTCAATCTTGGTCTGGCTCACCACCGGATCCTCAATCAACGACGACACCGAGTTCACCTGCTTCTGAATGCGCTCGGCGATAGTGTCATCCATACTCACGATGCGCATCTTCCAGTCGATACTCGTGGCGTTGGATGAGCTCTTGGTCCACACGAACGTCAAAATGGCGCTCTGGTGGCCCCGCGCGGGGAACATGCCAAAGAAGGAATCGTGCTGAATGTTGCTATCCTCGTCGATATAGGCGTGAACGTTATACACCACGCGGTCGATCTTATCGTTGAGCAGCGCGTTGGTCGCAAGCGCCGCGGCCTGGATCTGCCCGTTGGACAGCAGCTCGAGCTCGTTGGCAGACGATGTGTCCAACACCGTCACCTCGACCGTGCCCGTACGCTCATCGGCTTCATCGACGGTAAAGTCGAGCGGGAACTGCGTAAAGCCGTTGCCCCACTCAAGGCCGCCCTTCAGCGCCGTCGAAACGGTATCGACCGAAACGCTCTCGGACAGGTTGGCGGTGTTCAGACGACGCATCACGCCGTAGCCAATCTGCATGCCCACGATCAGCACCAAAATACCGATGACCACGGCCATCGCGGTCTTCGTAATGGTATGGCTCACCTGCGAGCCCGAAGGATCGTCCTCGGACAGCGGGTCGATATGTTTTGCCTGGCTCGCGCGGTCCTCGCTGCGCAGCTGCGCTAGCGCCGCTTTGTCACCGCGCTTGGCCGCAGCCTCCTTCTCACGCATGCGCTCGGTACGCTTTTTGGCGAGCGTGGGATCCAAGACGCCGGATGCATCGATTTCGGAGAATAACTCCGTCACTTCTTCCGGAGTCAAAGGGTTCTTGTCAGCCATAAACTTCCTGTCATATCAATCAGTCGAGCTCGTGCGCACGCGCACCTTCGAACTGCATTCGATAGTAACGGGCATAGGTGCCGCCACGGGCGAGAAGCTCCTCGTGCGTGCCACGCTCCACAACGCGACCATGCTCAACGGTCGCAATCTCATCGGCATGCTTAATGGTCGAAAGACGGTGGGCGATGATAATCGTGGTGCGGCCGCGTGCCAGCTCTTCGAGTGACTCCTGCACCGCCTCCTCGCTCTCGTTATCCAAAGCACTCGTCGCCTCGTCCAAAATCAGGATCTTGGGGTTCTTGAGAAACACGCGCGCGATGGCAACGCGCTGCTTCTGTCCGCCCGAAAGACGGCTACCGCGCTCGCCCACCACGGTGTCGTAGCCCTGCGGAAGCGACTCGATAAAGGCATCGATGTTGGCGCGACGGGCGGCCTCGGCGATCTCTTCTGCCGTAGCGCCCGGCTTGCCGTAGGCGATGTTCTCGCCAATCGTGCCGTCAAACAGATAGACATCCTGCTGCACCAGGCCGATGGCGCGGCGCAGGCTCTGCTGCGTCACATCGCGCACGTCCTGACCGTCGATGCTAATGGATCCGGTAGCCACGTCATAAAAGCGCGGCAGCAGCGAACAGGTCGTGGACTTGCCGCCGCCCGAAGGGCCAACCAAAGCGATGGTCTGCCCGGGCTTGATGGACAGGTCCATATGGTCGATAACGGGACGCTCGTCGGCATAGCCCTCGCCCAGCTCGACATCCTCGTAGTTAAAGCACACGTCGTGATACTCCACGGCGCCAGCAGTCACCTGCAGATCCGTAGCGCCCGGCTTGTCCTGGATATCCGGCGCGGTCGAGAGCACCTCGTCCATACGTTTAAAGCCGGCGATAGCCTTCTGATACGTTTCGGCCGAATTGACGAGCGTCTCAAGCGGCGTGCAGAACAGCGAAATATAGAGTGCAAAGGTCGCCATATCGACCACCTGCAGCTGTCCCTTGGCGACCAGCCAGCCGCCCAGCAGCACCACGATCGCATAGAGCACACCCGAGAGCAGGCCATACGTCGCGGTATAGACGCCCATGGCGTGATACATGTTCTCCTTGGACAAAAGGTAGCGGTCGTTAGAGGCACGGAACTTGGCACGCTCGGTCTCCTCGTTGGCAAAGCTCTTGACCACGCGCATGCCCGCCAGAGAATCCTGCAGCTGTGCATTAATGCCGCTGATCTTCTTGCGGTTGTCGCTAAAGACCTCGCGCATGCGCATGTTCTGCCAAAACATGACGACCGCAAACGCCGCCGTCACCACGGCCATGGCAAGCGCCAGCACCGGAGCGATGGTAAAGAGGATCACAAACGAGCCGATAATCTCGATACCGCAGATGATGATCCACTCGGGTACGTGATGCGCCGCCTCGCAGATATCGAACAGGTCGTTGACCACGCGGCTCATCATGTCACCCGAGCTGTTGCGGTCGAAGTACGCAAAGCTAAAGCGCTCATACTGGTCGAACAGGTCCTCGCGCATTTTGGACTCCATGCGCGCGCCCATCACGTGGCCCCAATAGCTCACAAAGTAGCGGCAGGCGCAGCGGACGGCATACATCAGCACCAAGCCCACCGCGATCATGCCGAGCGCCTGCATAATGGCAGCCTGACCCTGAGTAAATAGCCCACCGGTCAAATTACGCAGAATAATAGGAAAAGCAAGGTCAATGGCGGCAAGCACCAGAGCACAAACAGTATCAGCAACAAAAAGCCCCATCTGGGGCTCGTAATACGAAAGAAACCTCTTCAACATGTGATCCTCAAAGAAATATCAGCAACGTAAGGCCCTGGGACAAAGCAATCAGTAGTACTTGTCCCAGGGCTATCCCCACTCGTTAAAGCTCCGTGCCCCCAAGGCGGTGTGCGATGCTGTCGCAGGCCAAGGCGCCCACGACGGTCTTGGCGTCTTCGATCTTGCCGTCGAGTACGGCGTCGATCAGCTCATGCAGCGGCACCAGGTCCACGTTGACAAACTCGTCATCATCGGGGTTGGGCGCATCAAACTCGAGCTTGGTAGCCAAGTAGATGTGGATAATCTCATCGCAAAAACCACAGGACGTGACAATCGACGTCAAAAAGCGAATGCGACCAGCCCTAAAGCCCGTCTCCTCATACAGCTCGCGCTTGGCGCAATCGAGCGGGTCCTCGCCTGGATCGAGCTTGCCGGCGGGAATCTCGACCGTCACGCGGTCGATGGCGGTGCGGTACTGACGCACCAGTACGATCTTGCCGCTCTCGGTCAGTGCCACAACAGCCGCCGCACCCGGATGGCGAACGATATCGCGGGCGCTGCGGCGACCGTTGGGCAGCTCAACCTCAAGACGGTGGACGTCGAGGATCTTGCCCTTCCAGGCGCACTCCTCCGAAAGAATCTTCTCGTGCAGCTCGGCATCGTGCGGGTCGTCATCGCCCAGCACCAGCGCCGGCTCGTCAGCGACCTCGCCACCAGGCTCGCCCTCGGCGTGCCCATACACGCGGCTGTCCTCTTCGACGATCTGCGCGTCCACGAGCTCTTCGTTCTTCTCGTCCATCCGTCTCATTCCTCTCGGATTTTAGGCATCCCAGGCGTCGCGGCCGCGCAGCGCGCGCAGGCCGATGTCGTGACGCAGGGTCTTGCCCTCAAAATCAATCTTCTCGCAGGCCTCGTAGGCAAGGTTGCGGGCGTTCTCAAACGTATCGCCCAGCGCGGTCACGGCAAGCACGCGGCCACCATTGGTCACGAGCTGGCCGTCCACCACGGCAGTGCCCGCGTGGTACACGGTCACGTTCTCCATGGCCTCGGCATCGGCGATACCGGTAATGACCTTGCCTTTCTCGTAGCTGCCGGGATAACCCGCACTCGTCAGGACAACGGCCACGGCCCACTCGTCGCGCCAGTCGAGTTCAATCTGATCGAGCTCGCAGTTGGCGCAGGCGAGCATGACCTCGACCAGGTCGTTCTTAAGGCGCGGCAGAACGACCTGCGTCTCGGGGTCGCCAAAGCGGGCATTGAACTCCAGCACCTTGGGGCCGGCAGGCGTGAGCATAAAGCCGCCGTACAGGCAGCCGCGGTAGTCGATACCCTCGGCAGCGAGCTCGGCCACGGTCTGCTCCATGACCTTCACCATGGTGGCGTGCTCCTCATCGGTCACGATGGGCACCGGGCTGTAGACGCCCATGCCACCGGTGTTGGGGCCCTTGTCGCCCTCGAGCGCACGCTTGTGGTCCTGCGAGGTGGCCATGGGGCGCACGGTCTTGCCGTCGGTAAAGGCCAGCAGCGAGCACTCGGGACCAACGAGCATCTCCTCGATGACCACGGTATTGCCGGCATCGCCAAAGGTGCCGCCAAAGCACTCGCGCACGGCCTCCTCGGCCTGCTCAAGTTCGGTCGCCACGATAACGCCCTTGCCCGCGGCAAGGCCGTCGGCCTTCACGACCAGCGGGGCGCCCTGCTCGCGCACGTAGGCGAGAGCCGAAGCCTCGTCGGTAAACGAACCATAGGCTGCCGTCGGAATGCCCGCACGCTCCATGAGCTGCTTGGAGAACAGCTTGGAGCCCTCCATCTGGGCGCCCTCGGCACCCGGGCCAAAGCAGGGAATACCCGCCGCGCGCACGGCGTCGGCCACGCCCGCCACGAGCGGAGCCTCGGGGCCAATTACCACGAGTCCGCATCCGTGGCTCTGTGCAAACGCCGCCACGGCCGCAGGATCGCAGTCGTCGAGAACAACGTTCTCGCCGCAGCTCGCGGTGCCGCCGTTACCCGGCGCGATGTAGAGCTTGCCGGCGCGCGGTGATGCTGCGAGCTTAGCTGCCAAAGCATGCTCACGGCCGCCGCTGCCCAACAACAGGATGTCGATGGTTTGAGTGTCCGCCTTCAAGGGTGCCTCCTCTATGGATGAACGGCCCGCTCCGCGCGAGCCCTTTGCAAGCAAATATACCCCTCGGCCGCCCGTCCGGGCTGCAAAGGGGTATATCGCAATAACCAAATAGTCCCGATTACTTCCAGAATCGGTTGATGATCTGCTCGCGACCAGCGCCAACGCCAATGAACGTCACGCGGGTGTGTGCCAGATCCTCGATAAACGCCACGTAGTCCTGAGCCTCCTGCGGCAGCTCGTCAAAGCTGCGGCAACCGGTGATGTCGCACTTCCAGCCAGGAAGCTCCTCGTAGATGGGCTTGGCATGCTCAAAGCGCACCTGGTGCTCGGGCACGCTCGTGTAACGCTCGCCATCGACGTCGTAGGCCACGCACACCTTAATGGTGTCGAAGGCCGAAAGCACGTCGAGCTTGGTCATGGCGATGTCGGTGAGGCCGTTGACGCGCGAGGCGTAGTTGGCGATGGGGCCGTCGAACCAGCCGCAGCGACGACGGCGACCGGTGGTCACACCGTACTCATAGCCCTCCTCGGTCAGCGTGTGGCCGGCCTCGGACTCATAGGAAAGCTCGGTGGGCATGGGGCCCGAACCGACGCGGGTGATATAGGCCTTCATGACGCCCAGCACGCGGTTGACGTTCTTCATACCGACGCCGGAGCCGGTGATGGCGCCGCCGGCGGTGCAGTTGGAAGACGTCACGTACGGATAGGTGCCGTGGTCGATGTCGAGTAGCGTCGCCTGGGCGCCCTCAAACAGCAGGTCCTTGCCCTCATCGATCATGTTGTTGAGCAGCAGGCTCGTCTCGGTGATGTAGGGGCGCAGGCGCTCGGCCATCGGCAGGTACTCGTCGCAAATCTGGTCCACGGTGTAGGTGGGCAGGTTGTAGATGAGCTCGAGCTCGGGGTTCACGCGGGCGAGAGCGGTCTCCAGCTTGTCGCGGAACAGCGCCTCGTCCAGCATGTCCTGCATGCGCAGGCCGATGCGAGCCATCTTGTCCTGATAGCACGGACCAATGCCGCGCTTGGTGGTACCGATGTTCTTCTTGCCGAGCTTCTGCTCAAAGGCGCCATCCAGATCGATGTGGTACGGCATGATGACATGCGCGTTGCCGCTAATCTTGAGGTTCTTGGTGGTGATGCCGTCGGCCTCGAACATGTCGATCTCCTCAAGGACAACCTTGGGGTTGACGACGCAGCCGTTACCGATCACCGACACGTGGTCAGAATACATGATGCCGGAGGGCACCTGGTGCAGGCCGTACTTCTTGCCGTTGACGACGATGGTGTGACCGGCGTTGTTGCCGCCCGAGTAGCGCACGACGGCATCGAAGTCGCCGGCGACTAGGTCGCAAATCTTACCCTTGCCCTCATCGCCCCACTGGGCACCGACCAAAACGGTTGACGGCATGTTTACTCCTTACATTCATGGACTGTCTACGCGCCACGCCGGCACGCAGAAGCACAAAACATTCCCAGTATACCCGTGCAACGGGCGCCTGTCCTACTCCTCGGCATGTGCCCCATCAAGCTCATAGAACTTGGTGGATGCCGGCAGGAACATCAGGTCGACGTCACCGATCGGGCCCGAACGGTTCTTGGCCACGACGATACGCGTAACGCCCTCGTCGGGTCGATCGTCGCGCGAGGCCTCGGCCTCGTCGGCGGAGCGGTCCAAGAACATAACGATATCGGCGTCCTGCTCGATGGAGCCCGATTCACGAAGGTCGGAAAGCTGTGGGCGCTTGCCGGTACGGGATTCGACCTGACGCGAGAGCTGCGACAGCGCGATGAGCGGGATCTTGAGCTCCTTGGCCATGATCTTCAAACCACGCGACATCTCCGAAACCTCGACGGTACGGCTCTCGGAGCGGCGTCCCGGCGGAGGACTCACCAGCTGCAGGTAGTCCAGGATGATGATTGCCTTCTCCTTGTTATGGAGCATACGGCGGCTCTTGGCACGGATCTCGGTCACTGTGGTGCCGGGCGTATCGTCAATCAGAATATCGAGCTTGGACAAGGTCTGCGTGGCCTCGTTGATATTGGCCCACTGCTCGGGGCTAATGCGGCCCATGCGGAAGTCACTGATCGAGATCATGGCGTAGGCGCAAATCAGACGCTGGGCAATTTCCTTGCCCGACATCTCCAGCGAGAAGAAGCCGACGGTATAACCAGCAGCGGCAGCGTTGAGCGCCAGATTCAGGGCGAACGACGTCTTACCCACAGCAGGGCGGGCGCCGATAATGATGAGCTGGCCCTCGCGAAAACCCATGAGCATGCGGTCGAGCGACGGGAAGCCCGTGGGCACGCCCGCAGCCTGGCCACCGGCCTGGCACACTTCCTCGGCCTCGTTATAGGCCTCCACCATAAACTCGGTCAGTGTCTTGTAGCTCGACTTGACCTCGCGTGCCGTAACCTTGAGCAGCTTGCTCTCGGCCAGCTCCACGACCTCTTTGGTGTCGGTGGGGGCGTTATAGGCCAGCGCGTTAATCTCGTTGGTGGCGCCGATCAGCTCGCGCAGCATCGAGTCGCGACGGACGATGGCGGCATGGTGCTGCCAGTTCACGAGCGACAGGGTCTGACCCATCAACTCCAAAATGTACGCTTCGCCACCCACGGCATCGAGCTTGTTGATGCTTCGCAGGTAATCGATCAGCGAGATGGAGTCGATGGGAATGCGGCTGTTGTACATATCGACCATCGCGGTATAGATGGTCTTATGAATGGGCCGGTAGAAGTCATCGGGCTGCAGCTCGACCTGGGCCTCTTCGACCACCTCGGGCGATAGCAGCATAGCGGCCAGTACATTGGCCTCTGCATCTTGGTTTTGGGGAAGACCCAACTTTGAGCCGCGGTCCTCAACCGTCAGCCCGGTCTCCCTATCGTCATATGCCATGAGCATCCTCATTCATATCGCTTGCGAGCATCCATAGTATCAGCCACGGTCCCAAAACGCGCCGCACGCGGCCAATCATCACCGAACCAAACGGATGAACGGTCCTGTACACAGGACTTCGACGCGACGTTCACTATGACACTCACTCAGCGCAAAAAACAAAAGGGCGCCCTGGTTTCCCAGAGCGCCCTTCTTAGAACAAGATTGTTGCGTTGCAGCAAATGCTACTCGGCAGCAGCCTCAGTCTCGACCTCGGCGGTCTCGGCCTCGGCGACCTCAGCGGCCTCCTCGACCTCAGCCTCGGCAGTGAACTCCTCGGCGGTAACGCCGACGAGAACGACAACCTCGGCCTTGATCTCGCGGTACAGCGAGATGGCAACGGTGTGGGCACCGGCAACCTTGATGGGCTTACCGAGCTCGACGCGCTTGCGGTCGATGTCCATACCGAGCTGAGCCTTGATGGCGTCAGCGATCATAGCGGCGGTAACGGAGCCAAAGAGGATGCCCTCGTCGCCGACCTTGACGTCAACGGTGACCGTCTTGCCCTCGAAGGCAGCCTTGGTCTCGTTGGCGGTAGCCAGACGGACGGCCTCGCGCTTGGCGATGTTGTTGCGACGCTCGTCAAGCTGCTTGAGGTTGCCCTTGGTGGCGGCAACAGCGAGCTTCTTGGGGAACAGGAAGTTCTCAGCGTAACCCTGAGCGACCTCTACGACGTCACCCTCGCCGCCCTTGCCCTTGATCTCATCGAGAAGAATAACCTTCATGATGCGTCTCCCTTCTTAGCCGCGGTCGCGGTTGCCACGAGAGGAAACCACGGGGACGGTGTACGGCAGGAGAGCCATCTCGCGGGCGCGCTTGATGGCGTTGGCGATGTCATGCTGATGCTGCGTGCAAGCGCCAGTGACGCGACGGGGCTTGATCTTGCCACGGTCGGTCATGTACTTACGGAGAAGCTGAGTGTCCTTATAGTCGATGAACTCAGTGTTCTCCTTGCAGAACTGGCAGTACTTACGACGCGGCTGACGTGCAGAAAAATCATTAGCCATGTCAAAATACCTTTCATTTGGCAACTTCGGCGAACCGAAGCCGCCTCTCACTCAAAAATAGGTGAACAACCCTTAGAACGGGATGTCCTCATCGTAGACGTCGACCGCGGGCGGCGTGGCCACCGGTGCGGCAGGACGTGCTGCGGGCGAGGGAGCTGCGGGGGCGTAACCGCCCTGATCGTAGCCACCCTGGCCACCACGGGAGCTCATAAACTCGATCTCATCGACGATGACCTCAAGCTTGCTCCTGCGCTGACCGTCGCGCTCCCAAGAGCTGTAGCGCAGCTTGCCCTCGATCGCGACCTTGTTTCCCTTTGCCAGGAAACGGCTCACGGCCTCGGCGCGGGTGCCGAACATGGTGCAGTCGACAAAGTTGGGATAGTCCTCCCACTCGCCAGTCTGCGCGTTGCGGCGACGATCGTTCACGGCGACGCCAAAGGACAGAACCTGGGTTCCGCCGGCGGTGGCGCGCAGCTCGGGATCGCGGGTGAGATTACCGGTGATGTTCACTCGATTGATGCTCATAACTCACTACTTCCTCTTGGGGCACAAGCCCAGTCCAAAACGACAGTCTTACTCCTGGTCGTCGCGACGGACGATCATGTGGCGGACCACAGCGTCGGTGATGCGCAGGACGCGATCAAGCTCGGCGATCTGGGTAGGATCTGCGTGGAAGTTGATGAGGGTGTAGTCACCATCGGTGAGGTCGTTGATCTCGTAGGCGAGCTTGCGCTTGCCCCACTCGTCAACGGAGTCGACCTTGCCAGCGCCCTCAGCGATCGTGGTATCGATACGCTTCATAACAGCGAGACGAGTCTCGGGGTCGAGCGACGGGTCAACAAAGAACAGCAGTTCATAAGCCTTCATATTGTCACCTCCTCTGGGCAAATGTGGCTTCAGGTCGTGAAGGTGCGCCTGAAGCAGGAAAAGACTTGGTAATAATATCTTTCAACCTCCTAGGCTGCAAGAATATGCAGCTACAACCTCATGACCTCCACATATGCCCATACTCGCACGACGTTTCATGCGCATTCCAACCAAATGCCGACCAAGAGCTTGACAGATCTGTGGACAAGATACGGTGCCGTGGGGACAAGCTGAGCCAAGCCGCAGGTCAACGGGCACAAGGCTGTGGTCGCAAAATGCATACCAGTGGTCCACAGCACCACCCAAAGATTTTTAAATTCATTGCCAAGTCGCTTATGAATACCCCTTTTGAACAATTGAGTTGATCAACCACGCTGGTCGGAAGCCGTTTTTTGGCACCTCAAACCCCACCGCAACGCCAAGCGCGGCCAAGCGTTTTAAAAAGTGCCAACTTTTCTGTTTGCACTTTGCGATTCCTCGTGTATACTGACTTTCGCATTTAACGGAGAGTTGTCCGAGTGGCCGAAGGAGCACGATTGGAAATCGTGTAGGCGTCAAAAGCGTCTCCAGGGTTCAAATCCCTGACTCTCCGCCAGTTAATTCCAAAGCAGGCCTTCGAGCCTGCTTTGTTTTTACCCCACGCGGAGGGGTGGCAGAGTGGTTGAATGCGGCGGTCTCGAAAACCGTTTGGCCTGTATAAGGTCACGAGGGTTCGAATCCCTCCTCCTCCGCCATTTTGGTTGAGAAAGCTCCCGGGAATGGGAGCTTTTTTGTTTTGAGTCCCTAACAAGCAAATAC
>CATZLI010000013.1 GCA_958421275.1 uncultured Collinsella sp. | reverse complement strand
GCCACACCTCGCGCAAGGGGACCTTCTTGATGGTGTCCAGGTTATAGGTCTTCATCCGCCGCCCTCTCGACCGATAATCCAGTGCCGTTGTAGAGCCTCTCGCCGTCAAACGAACGCAGCAGGAGCCCACGACGTTCGTCGACGTCCTTCAGCTCGCACGGATACACGAATAGCAAAATGTTTTGCCGGTACTTGTAGTCAGCGTAGACATCCGGATCGCCCAATCGCGTAGGTATGGACACGATATCGTCCGCCATACGCTCACTTGACCCCACGTATATTCCGAGATAGTCGCTGAAGTTCTTATCGTGGTCATGCCTACGGTATGTCGCGATGAGATAGCAGCCGGGCATATCGTAGCCGTTGAACGCAGCCTCGGAGGCTTTGCCCTGCTGGCAGATGAACTCGTGCAGGGGCATCACCGTCGACGCGCCTCCAAATATTGATTGCCTCGCGGCATCGATCTTCTTTCGAGCCTCCGCAGCGGCCCTTGAGTCCTGGAACGCCTTCGTGGCATCCCCCAATGCGCCGGCTGCCGCGCCGACGCCTTCCGCCGCAGCACCAAATCCCTTGCCGATGCCGTCGGCAACAACACGTGCGCCGTTGGTTGCCCCGTCGGCAGCGCTTTTCACGGCTCCATCGACATCGAAACCGAGCTGCTTTGCCCCATCGACAACCCCGGCGGCGGCAGCCAAAACCCCTGCCGCAAGATTCACCGTGTCTTTTACGGTTTTCAAATTGACGGCCATATCGAGCCTTCCCTTCTATTCCGCCTTGCCAAATCGGTTCATGACCTCAAACCCCGGCAAACCGGGTCGCCCACGCAGTTTCCCTCAAGATCCGTGAGGATGTAAGCGACCTGGCATATCCTTTGCTGGGGATTCGCCGTCTCGCTGTCCCAGAAGATATATCCCTTTTTTCGCCATACGACCTTCCTTCCGTTGAAGCAATGCACTGTCCGCTCTGCGGCGACGCACTATCGAGCGGTGTTCGTCAATCCCAGTAAGCTGTGTCGCCATCCACAAACCATGAATCCTCTTCAGCCGTTACTTCACCTTCCACGCGGCGGGCCAGTCGGCAGGTTGGGCCTTCTCGTTCAAGGCGGGCAGCTCGTTAACGATAGCGATCGTCTCCATCGACACAGTCACGACGCGCTCGACAAGATCGACGATATAGCGCGGATCGTCGCTGTAGTCGTTGGGATCGTTGATGATGCCCGAGGCCTTGTCCTTGCGGACCTGATAGCGATCCATGAGCCAACCGATGGCCGAGCGCCCATTGACGACGTACTCGTATGCCTCCAGTGGGATGCCGCGCAGCGTCATGTTCTCGGCGACCTTGAGGACGGTCATGTCCTGGCCCTTGGGATGCTCCTCGTCCTTCTTGCACTTGCCGAACGCCATCTTGACCGTACGACCGGGGTTCGCCGAGTCGCCGTCCTCGACGATCGATGCCCATGGGTCAATCGTCTCGTAATCGAGATGAAGATGGGCGAGTTTTCGACCCGCCTCCGAGAACCTGGCAAAGTCCGCGGCGAGCGGGATGCGCGGAAGCTCCTTCTTGAGATTCGACTCGAAGCGCTTGCGGTACTCGGGAGAATGCAGAATGCCATAAACGTAGAAGAAGATATCCGCCTTGTTGAGTTCGATGCCCCCATCCTTTTTGTAGCGTTCCGGGAACGCGTGCGGATAAACATCACGGAAGAGCTTAAGCGCTTCATCACCAATGGCTTCATGACGAGCGTGGGTTTTCCCTTCTTCGGCAGAACCACTATCAAATAGCGTCCTCTTGGTCTGCTTTGTCTCGTACCGGTAAAGGGGGAAACACTGCCCGTTAAATGACAATTGAATGTCAGGGATCACATCCGTAACCAAGCAGGAAAAGTCGCGTGGGCCGAAGACGATGCTAATGCACAGATTTTTCTCTCCAATAGGAAAGTAATCCAGCTGTTGTCCTGGGTAGTCGGCGATATCAGCACTCGCATACACAAACTGCTTGACAAACGGGCGGTACTGCGCCTGGCGAATTACCGTCTCATCCGCATATATAGCCGCACCCCTTACAAGCCTATTTCTCAAGCTTCTCGACCAGGATATTTTTTTGAGTCTTTCTTTAGAAAATCAAGCGGTTTTGCCCCATTTCCAACTCGCTGGTACCTATTCAGTTCGCTTGTATAGAATTCGACCGACCGCTCAATATTGTTGTACAGCAAATTGGGCGAGTAATTATACGCCCAGGCATCCCGATCCGTTTCGAACCCCCTTGAGTATGAATCGAATATGCCGTTTGGCTCTTTAGAAGGCTTGCTTTCAATGCCTAGAGGCGCAAAGTCATAAAACGAATCGTCACGCTGGTTCAGCCAGTCGCCATATTTATCGGGTTCTATCGTCGTCCAGCCGATGTCACCGTTAACCGCGAATTCGTGAATCAGCTTCAATTTGTCCTCGCGGCTCAGGAAATCTCCGATGTCGTGATAGTGAACGACGCCGCGCTCTTTTGAGTCCGGGTTCTTGATCAGCATGGTGATGGCGACGCCAATCTTCGCGCCGGCATCGAACACCTTTCCACCTTCGCGCTTCCAGTCGGAAGTATTCTGATTCCCCTTAAGGTTGAAGACGTAAATGCTGCTGAACTCCTCGACGAGCGAGCGACGGAACCCGTTGGACGAGGACCCGTCGACCCAGCCCCCGTTGCTAACGAAACAGACGATGCCCTTATCCTTGATTCGGTCGCTCGCCCATCTGAACGCTCGGATGTAAGAATCGTACAGGGAGTTTTTATTGGTCGCGGTTGTCTTCGCGACGTACGTCTGCGCGATGCGGCTGTCGAGCGTCGGATACTTCTCGTTCTGGTTGTTGTCGTTGGCGCTCGTCTGGCCTACTGAGTATGGGGGGTTGCCCACAATCACCCGGATCGGGAGCGCGTTCTGGATGCGCACGCGATCCGTGTTGTCATAGAACACCTCGTCATCGAGGGTGTTCGATTCCTCGGTCATCTGGAACGTGTCGGTGAGCACCGCGCCCTCGAACGGCTGATAGTCGCCGCCCATGCGCGCATGGTAGGCGTACTCGATATTCACCGTCATGATGTAGTACGCGAGCAGCAGGATCTCGTTGGAGTGGATCTCGCGGGTGTACTTGCGCTTGAGTTTCTCGTCGGGGATGAGGTCGCTCTCGATGAGGTGCGCCATGAACGAGCCCGTGCCCGCGAAGGGGTCCAGGATATGCACGCGGTCGTCGGCGAGCGACTGGCCGAACTCGCGCTTGAGGACGCGGTCGGTCTCGCGGAGGATGTAGTCGATGATCTCGGTCGGGGTGTAGACGACGCCCATCTTGTCCGAGGTCGCCTTGAACGCGACCTTGAAGAACTTCTCGTAGAGGTCGCGGATGAGCTGCTGGCGCGCCGCATCCGACTGGATGGCGGCAGCGCGGCGGCGCACGCTCGCATACACGTCGTCGAGGACCTCGGAATCCGATGCCTCCTCGATCTTATGCTCTTCGAGTGCGCCCAGGAAACGTTCGATGGCGACGGACACCGGGTTCGATTTCGCGAACTCGAAGTCCCCGAACAGGGCATCGAAAACCGGGACGGTGATGATGTGCTGGGCGATCATCTCGACCGCGTCCTGCTCGGTAATGCTGGGGTTGAGGGAATCCCGGAGGCCGTGCAGGAACGTCTTGAAGCTGCCGGACACCTTGTCGTTCTCGCGGACGAGCCTGCCGATGCGCTCTATGTGGCGCTGGGCGATCTTCGCCACGTCCTCGGCCCACTCATCCCAGTAGATGCGCGTGCCGCACTTCTTGACCAGCGTGGTCTTGACGGCCTTCTCCCAGCGCTCGACCGGGAAGAACGTGAGCCTCATCTGCACGCCCTGTGTAATCTCCGCCGCCTTCTGGCTCTCCTCCTCCTGCTTGAGCTTGAGGTCGCCGGCGTCCCACCCCTTCTGGTTGGCCGATCCGGCAACCTTGTTCTTCTCGGCCTCCTGCTGGAGGGCGAGCGCGTTGACCTTGGCCTCGATTCGCTCGTCGTGCGAGCGGAGGGCCTGGAGGATGCTCCAGACGTTCGCGAACACCTTGCTGTCGTCGAGCGCCTCCTCCGGCGTCATGCCGGCGGGGACGAAAATGGGCAGGATGATGTAGCCAAAGTCCTTGCCCTCGGCGCGTCTCATGACGCGGCCGACGGCCTGGACGACGTCCACGGTCGAGTTCTTGGCATTGAAGAAGATGACGGCGTCGAGGTTGGGCACGTCGATGCCCTCGGCGAGGCAGCGCGCGTTGGTGAGGATGCGGCACTCGTCCTCGGCGACGTCCCCTCCGAGCCAGGTGATGTTTCTCGTGCGCTGGTCGGACGGCATGTTGCCGTCGACATGGCGCAGCTCGCACTTGAGCGGGAGCTCCTCGTGCTCGTCTTCGGCAAACTTCTCGACGATTTGCGAGAAGGCCTCCGTGATGGTCTTCGATGCGTTGATGGTCGAGCAGAAGCCGACGGCGCGGTGCAGCGGCTTGCAGTCGGTCACCATGGTCTCGACGTCATCGACGACGAGCATGCCACCGAGGCCGGTCGCGTCGTCGGGCGCGCCCTCGCCGTGATCGACGAGGCCCTTCCAGCAGCCGATAATCTTGCCGATGTCCGAGGGCTCGAGGCTCATTGCGTTGACGCCCTGGTCGCTCTCCAGGGAGGGCAGGCGGTCCCCGATGGCATCCTCCTGGACGGTGAGTACGACGACCTTGTAGTCGGTGAGCAGCTTCTGCTCCACGGCCTCGCCGAACTTGATCTGGTAGGCGGTGGGGCCGTAGATGGACTCGTCGTCCATGGAGGCGATGGTGTAGTCCTCCTCGGCACCCTTGCGCTTTGCGGTCTCGCCGTAGATGCGCGGGGTCGCCGTCATGTACAGGCGCTTCTTGGCGGCAACGTTCTCGTTGAAGTGGATCTTCATGAAGGCCGAAGCCTCCGTCTTGGAGACGCCGGGAAGGGCGTTGCCGGTCGTGCGGTGGGCCTCGTCGCACACGACGACATCGAACTCGGGCATGCCGAGCGCCTGTGCGTCATGGATGACACCGATGGATTGGTAGGTCGAGAAGATGACAACCAACCCATCGGGGTTCGAGTGCCTGCAACGCCTGAACGAGCGGTACAGGCTCTCGGGATTCGTCGTCGCGGGATACTCAAATGAATCGAGCGTCATCGGGATGACGTCGTCCTTGCGTGACGCCTTCGAGTCCGAGCAGACGACGAGCGAGGACATGGGCACGCGGCTCTGGCCCATCCACTCGCGCATGGACTGTCCGACGAGGGAGATCGACGGCGCGCAGAAGAGGATTGTGCCGGCGGCGGGGCCGATCCAGTCCTCGACGAGGCGAAGGGACATGAGGGTCTTTCCCGTGCCGCACGCCATGATCGCCTTGCAGCGGTCGAACTCCGCCCACTTCTCCTCGATTGCCGCGACCGCGCGCTCCTGATGCGAGCGGAGGTCATAGGTCACACGCTCGCCGGCGGGGACGCCCTCGATAAACGGAGTCCAGTCGATATTGGAGGCCGCCATCTTGGCGGTATCGATGTACATGGACCCGCTGGCGTCGATTTGCTTCTGGAGGTTCTTTCCCGGACCCTTCGCCGTCGTCATGACCATCAGGGAGTCGACACCGTCGATAAATGCCGCATGGGCGAAGAACGAGTCGCAGATGCCCTTGGGAAGGTCCTTCTCGCCGTCATAGCACTTGCATTGGATCGCCCACCATTCCCCCGCCTCGGCGGTCTGGGCCATGAGGTCGATTCCGTTGTCTTGGGTGTCGTGGACGGGGCAGTCGTCCCATTCGAGTGCCTGGGCTATCGTACCGACACGGGAGAAGAACAGCGCGTAGAAGGGGTCGTTCTTGAGATAGTAGACGCAGGCCGCCTCGTACTTGTCGCCCTTCTCCTTGGTCGTTGCCGACCCGTTGACGATAGGGTCAAGGGCATCGTAGACGGTCTTCATATAGCGACTCCTTTGTTGTTATTCAGACGTCACTATTTTAGCTAAGGACCGCCGGAACTCTTTCTAATTGGAGTTTATCGGTCGACAAGTCAAGCCGACCGGCCCGCGATTATCAATGGTTAATATGCTTCACAAAATAAATTGCCACAGGATTCACCCGCAATTCACCCGCAAAGAAAACCAATAAAGAAAAAGCTCGGAAGCAATTATGCTTCCGAGCTGCAAGTTCTTGGTCGCGGGGGCAGGATTTGAACCTACGACCTCCGGGTTATGAGCCCGGCGAGCTACCAGACTGCTCCACCCCGCAATGTCTGGGCGCCTCATGTGCGCAAAAAAGAATATTACGCGGGAGTTCGGTAAACGGCAAGGAAAATCTCGTAGAGCATAATTCCTTCATATTTAAAACCCCTCAGCCCCTATCACTGTAAACGAATCGCGGCCGAGCGCCGTCGACGGCGCGTATACAATGGTGCGCGTCCTTTTATGCCAACACCGGGAGTAGACATGCTGCTCGCTATCGATATGGGAAACACGCAGACGGCCATGGGCCTGTTTGACGGAGACGAGCTGGTGCAGTCGTGGCGCATGCCCACCGACCGCTCCTATACCGCCGACGAGATCCATGTGCGCCTGATGGGCTTCTTTAAGATGTACGGCCTCTCGCTCGACGCGGTCGACGCGGTCGCCTTCGCCGGCGTGGTGCCGCAGCTCTCGCGCGAGTGGCACACTGTGGCCGACCGCATTGCCGCGGACGCCATCGTCATCGGGCCGCAGACGGCCGCCGTGACCAAGCTGCGCGCGGCGCGCCCCCAGGCCGTGGGCGCCGACCGCGTCGCCAACGCCGTTGCGGCCGAAACTTTCTACGGCGCGCCGGCAATCGTGGTGGACTTTGGCACCGCGACCAATATCGACGTCATCGATGAGGACGGTTATTACATTGGCGGGGCGATTGCGCCGGGCATCCGCATCTCCATGGACGCGCTTGCCGCCCGTGCCGCCAAGCTCGCCAGCGTGCCGCTCGAGGCACCCGAGCATGCCATCGGCCGCGACACCGAGCAATGCATCAAAGTCGGCGCCGTGATGGGCGCCGCCGCCATGGCCGAAGGCCTGGTCGCGCGCATGAAGCGCGAGCTGGGCCGCGAGGATGCCACCGTTATCGCCACGGGCGGTCTCGCCAGCATCGTCGCCGATTCGACCGATGCCTTCGACGTGGTCGACGGACAGCTCACCATCAAGGGTATCTGCGAAATCTACCGCCGCATGCAGGAGCTGGGATAGAGCAGGGGCTTAAGTCGAGCACGCCCGATGCCACAGCCCCCGCAAACGTTCGCCAAGTCTATTCCTCAAAACTGAAAAATTTTCAATTTTGGGGAATAGGGCGCTGGCAACCCATTCCCCAGATAGGCGAAAGCCCTCCCCGGCACAGGCCGAAGAGGGCTTCATTGTCATCGTTATCTTTGAGCGCAGGTGCCCCGCGCTACAGACTGCGAATCCGCACGGCCTCGGGCGGAAACTCTTGCTCGCCGGCATCGGTCTTGATGGTGGCGCGACCCCAGATGTCCAGGCCCGCAAACACACCGACCGCAAGCGGCAAACCGTTGGGCGACACCGCCGCGACCTGACGACCCAGCAGTGGCACCATGTCAAAGTACTCGCCCAGCACCGGAGCCAGCGGGCCGGCAGCGCCCTGTGGTGTGTTGGCGGCAACCGCCCAGGTGTCCACACGGGTCAGCACGGCGGCGGCCAACTTCTCGACCAGCGCTTCGTCAGCCACATCCACACCAAGCTCGCTCAGCGCCGAACGCTCAATATACACCGTCACCGCGGCAAACATGCCCGCAGCACCGGCACCGCCGTTCACGGCAACACGCGCGAGCGACGTCTCAAACGCAGGCGCACCGCACACGATATCGCTCGGCCACTGGATACCCACCTTACCGGCAAGGCCCAACCCCGGCGTCGAAGCCGTGCCCACGAGCGCGTCCATCATGCCCATCGCAGCCACAAACGGCAGGGCGTGGAAGGCATGCATGTTCACATCCGGACGCACGACCAGCGAAAACGTCAGCGAAGCATCGCCCGCACTCCACGCGCACCAGCCCGCGGACATGCCCTCGCGGCCCGCGTCGCGCGCCGCGTCGAGCTCGGTGCCAGCGGCAACAGCATTCATCTCGATCATCTACATACGCCCCAATTCGCCCACGATATGGCCCACGCGGTCCTCGGGCTCCTTGACCTCGACACCGTTGTAGCGGAAGAACCGCGCCGGGTCGTGCATCAGGTCCTCGAGCGGCACCAGCACAAAGTCGCGCTCGCCAATGAGAGGATGCGGCAGGCGCAGCTTTTTGCCGCCGTGGGTCTCGCCGTCCATCCACAGCAGGTCCAGGTCGATGGTGCGCGGACCGTTGGCCTTGGCCTTTTTGGAGCGGTCGCGCCCAAGCTCGGCCTCGATCTTCATGAGCTCGTCGAGCAGCACCAGCGGCGCCAGCTCGGTCTTGATCTCGATGACGGCGTTGGCAAACGCGTCCTGGCGCGTCTCGTAGGCCGGCTCGCTCTCGTAAATCTTGGAGGAGTTGGACACGCAGGTGAGTGGAATCTCGGCGATCATCTCGCGTGCGGCGCGGATGTTGTCGCAGCGATGCCCCAGGTTGGAGCCCACGGCCACAAACGCGCGGCGCGGCTGCGGCTTGGCAACCGCCCAGTAGCCGTTCAGGAACTGCGCAAAACCCGCGGCGTCGTGCACGCGCACGATGTTGGCACCGGCCTGGATGGCGCCCAGGCACACGCCAAACGTAGCGGCATCGCGCTCGGCGGCCTCGGTCACGCCCGAGACGGCGCCCACAAAGCGCTTGCGCGACACGGCGCACATGAGCGGATAGCCCAGTGACGCCATCTTGGCAGTCTCGCGCTGGATGACGATGTCCTCGTTAGCCGACTTACCAAAGCCCGGGCCAGGATCGATGCAGATGCGGTCGCGCGACACGCCGGCATGGATGAGTGTGCGGGCCTGGTCAGACAGAAAGCCCATGACGCGGCGCATGATGGGCGCCGAATCGGGCAGGGTGAAGCGGCGGAGCTGCGAGGTGGGCACGTAAGCTTCCTCGCGGCGGGCGTTGCGGCGCATCATGGCGGCCAGACGGTCATTGGACTCCGATGCGGCCTCGGGCGCAGGCGCGACGGCCTCGGCGGCAGCAGCCTGCTCGGCGGCCGGCGTCTCCTGCTCGCTTGCAGGCTCGGACGTGGGCTCCGGTTCGCCAAACGGCAACGAGGGCTGCACCACGCCGCCCGGAAGCTTGGCCTCCGGCTTAGGCTCGCCCAGCAACTTGCCGCGACGGCGGCGAGCCGGCTTCTCGGCCTCACGCGCGGCCTCGGCAGCCGCCTCGCGCGCCTTCTCGGCAACAAACGCCGCTGCCGAGGTATCGAGCTGCACCGTTGCGTGCGTGCGTGCGGGCGCGGCGACCTCGCCGGCATGCATCACGATGACGCCGCAGGTGCTCGTCTTAACGAACTCGACCATCTTGGGATCAGTGAAGCCCGTCACGTCGTTGACGATCGAGGCGCCGCAGCGCACGGCCGCCTTGGCAACCGCCACATGACGCGTGTCGATCGAGACGATGGCGCCCTCCTTGGCCAGCGCACGCACCACGGGCAGCACGCGGCGAGCCTCCTCGTCGGGGTTGACCGGGGTAAAGCCGGGGCGCGTGGACTCGCCGCCCACGTCGATGATGTCGGCGCCGGCGTCGAGCATCGCCAGGCCGTACTCGATGGCGGCATCGGGGTCGAAGTGCTCCCCGCCATCGCTAAACGAATCGGGCGTCACGTTGAGGACGCCCATGATGCGCGGACGGTCAAAGCTGAGCTCGTACTTTCCGCACCGCCATGTCTTGCTGTCGTTCGCCATGAGCATCCTCCTAAAATGCCCACGCCGCCGAGCTTGGGGAGCTGGCGGCGGGGTCGCTTTGCACTCAGTCTTTCTATTGTATCCGCGCGCGCGGGCTAGAACGCAAACGTGGCCGCGATGTCGCAAGAAATCAGCAGGTCGGCATTTGCATCCTGATCGGTGGGAGCAAGGTTGCATATGGCCAGCGTATCGCCGGTAAAGTATCGCGTAAGGCCTGCCGCCGGATACACCACGAGCGAGGTCCCGCCTACAATGAGGGCATCGGCCGCGGCGATGGCGGCAACGGCACCGGTCAACACATGCTCGTCGAGCGGCTCTTCGTAGAGCACTACATCGGGCTTGATGCGGCCGCCGCACGCGGGGCACGCAGGCACGCCCGCGGCATCCTCGTGCTCGCGCGAGCAAATCCACTCGGCGCTATAGACCGCGCCGCACGACTGGCAAATGTTGCGATGGACCGATCCGTGCAGCTCGAACACGCGCTGTGAGCCGGCCATCTGATGCAGGCCGTCGATATTTTGCGTCACTACGGCGTCGAGCTTGCCGGCGCGCTCCAGCTCGGCTAGCTTGGTGTGGCAGCGGTTGGGCTTAGCGTTAAGCGCGATCATCTTGGTGCGGTAAAAGTCGAAGAACTCGGCAGGATGCGCCTCGTAAAAGCTATGCGACAGCATGGTCTCGGGCGGATAGGCAAACTGCTGGTGATACAGGCCGTCCACACTGCGGAAATCGGGGATGCCACTTGCCGTGGAAACACCAGCGCCGCCAAAGAAGACCACGCGCTTGTGGGTGTCAAACAGATCCGCCAGCGCGGCGGAGGCCTGCCTGGGGTCCGATATTGCCTGCGTCATATGAGTCCTCCGTCCTTGTTAGTCGGGCAGCGTTGGGCGACGTCCCAGCATGCGGCCTTTGAGTCAGCATGCGCGGAGCCCACCCCGCCCCTGTTGCGTTAATCTTAAGCCTGCCAACCCCGTCGAAAGGACACCATGCCTCAGACTTACACCTTTGCCTCGTGGAACGTTAACGGCCTGCGCGCCGTGCTCAAAAAGGACCCGAGCTTTATTCAGATCGCGCAAGAACTCGACGTCGACATCTTGGCGCTGCAGGAGACCAAGCTGCAAGAGGGTCAGGTCGATATTGACCTGCCCGGCTATCACCAAACCTGGAGCTACGCCGAGCGTAAAGGCTATTCGGGCACTGCGGTCTTTAGCCGCCAGGAACCGCTGCGCGTGCTGCACGCCGACGCGCTGCTACCCTACGCCGGCGAGGGCGAGGCGGCCGAGCTCGTCGCCCAAGCCGCAACCGAGGGCCGCGTCTGCGCGCTCGAGTTCGACAAGTTTTGGTTCGTGGATGTCTACACGCCCAACGCCCAAAATGAGCTCGCGCGCATCGATGTACGCATGGCCTGGGACGATGCCTATCGCGGCTTTTTGAGCGCACTTGAGCGCGAGACCGGCAAGCCCGTCGTAACCTGCGGCGACTTTAACGTGGCGCACGAGGAGATCGACCTTAAGAACCCCAAGTCCAACCGCGGCAACGCCGGTTTTTCGGACGAGGAGCGCGGCAAGTTTACCGAGCTGCTCAACGCCGGGTTTACCGATACCTGGCGCGCGGCAAACCCCGACGTCGAGGGCGTCTACAGCTGGTGGAGCTACCGCTTTAATGCCCGCAAGAACAACGCAGGCTGGCGCATCGACTACTTCCTGGTAAGCGACGCAATCGCCGACAACGTACGCGACACCGGCATCCGCGGCGACATCTTCGGCAGCGACCACTGCCCCGTCACCCTCACGCTAGAGCTCTAGCCCCCAAATGATCCCCCGGGGACGAAGGAATACAGATCACTTTTGCCCGCGCAAGGGCGCCCGCGTGACCCCGTCCGCCACGAAACCAGCCCATCTACTACGTTTAAGCCACTACCCTCAACCACAGCGAACAACGCAAAAAGAAAACCGCAGGTAGAAAGCCTGCGGTTTTTCATAAAACGCGGTCATGGTCGGGGGTATCAAGCTAAACGTAGTAGATGGGCCAGTTTCGTGGCAAGCGCCGTCAACTGATTTCCTGGGGACATCTGGAGACGGAAGAAAATGGATCAATTTGGCTCTCTGGGGGCCACGATGCCCGTCGTATCAGCCGGCCATTTTAAAACTATGCCGGTTTACGGGGCTGAATCGCGAACCCCCAGCCATGCGCAATTCCGTAATAATAAAACCGCAGGTAAACGGCTTGCTCTATTTTGAAAAAAGCCGGTATGGTCGGCCTGCGCCAATCTAGCCCCGTAAACCGGCATAGTTTTAAAATGGCACTTCGGCAGTATTGATTCCCGCTCCGACGCAACCAGCCTTACAGCCCGTATTTCACGACGACACGGTTAATGCGGCGACACCAGGGCTTGTACAGGGCGACCAAGAACACGCAGGTCGCGAGGCCGTGTGTGATATCGAACGGCACCGCCGTGGCAAGACGCGCCACGGCACCCGCCCAGGTAAGCGGCTGCACAAAACCAATGATGTCATACGCGTTGATCACGACGCCATAGAGCAGGCCCGACGCAAAGCCGTACGCCAGCAGTGCTGGCATGCGCACGGTGCCGTCGGCGCGGTCGAACGCACCCGCATACGTCAGCGCACCGCCAACGTATCCCACGAGCCCCCAAGCATACATCTGCCACGGCGTCCACATGCCCTGTCCAAAAAAGAAATTGCTGGTCAGCGCCGCCAGCGCGCCAACCATAAAACCATTGCGGCGACCAAGCGTCGCCCCCGCGATAATGGCGATGGCGCTCACCGGTTTAAAGTCGGGAATGGGCCCAAACAGGATGCGCCCCGCCGCCGCCAGCACCGCCAGCACCAGCGTGGGCATAATCTGGCGCAAACCCGGACGAGATGCCTCGTAACCCGCAAAGAACAGCGCAAGCACCAACGCCACCACAACCAGCATGGCCAACGCTGCCTGCTCAACACCCGCCAGCAACGCGGCAGCCATCACCGCCGGCACCGCCAACAACAGCGGGATCTCCAGTTTTGCAAGCAAACGCGAGAAACGACAGTCCGTCATCCCATCACGCCCTATAGAACACGTTGTCGGCAAAGAAGTCGGCCGGCGGCTCCATGCAGGCAATCTCGCCGTCAAACATCATGGCGACGTCGTCGGCTACCTGCTCGGCAAAGTCCAAATCGTGCGTAGCCATGATGACGGTGCCGCCAGCCTTCGCATGGTCACGCAGGGCGCGGGCGATGATGCGGCGGCTGAACAGGTCTAGACCCTTGGTGGGCTCATCGAGCAATAGCAGTTCGGGGCCGATTAGCAGCAGTTTTGCCAATGCAAGCAGTTGACGCTGCCCGCCCGAAAGATCGTACGGATGGCGTCCATCCAGACCCGACAACCCCAAGCTCGCCGCACGCTCCCGCGCCAAGTTCTCGTCATATCCGCAGGTCGAGGCCCATTCCATCAGCTCATCGCGAACCGTCTCGGCAACCAGCAATGCTTTGGGATTCTGAGGCAGCAGCGCCGCCGAGGCCGCTCCGCGCACCATGCGGCCGCGCTGCAGCTTGGCGGTCTTCGCCAGCACCGAGAGCATCGTCGACTTGCCGCAGCCGTTACCGCCAACAACCGCATGCACCGCACCGGCCGAAAACGACGCATCGAGCCCACGCAACACCCAGCCGGACGCTCGATCGTAGCGAAACCAACCTTCCGACAGGATGGTAGCCGACCCAGCGTGCATTTTTTGGAGTATTCTACTTCCATCCGTGCGCGAGAAGGCTTCCAAGCCGTTCTCGAGCGACGTTTGCGCCACAAATTCGGACGATTTGTCCAATTCTGAACTTTTTTTCGCGCTCGATACGTCCCCGGGCGGCTCCAGAGAGCCCAAATTGTCCTCACGCCTGCTGAATACTCCGTTTTTTGCACATCGGATGGCACCCCACCCCAACGTGTCATCGGAAAACAGCGATTCTCGGCGTCCCAAAGATGCCATATCCGCCGCCTCGCGCACGCGGCCATCCTCAATCCGGTACGCACACGTCGCGTATTCGAGCATTGGGCGCGGCTGATGCGTCGCCACAACAACCGTGCAGCCCAGCTCGCGATTTACACGAAACAGCGCGTGCAGGAAATTCTTCTCCGCAACCGGATCAAGCTGAGACGTGGGCTCGTCGAGTAGCAGCACACGCGGACGCAGCGCCAGGACGGCGGCAAGCGACAGCAGCTGCTTGCGGCCACCCGAAAGCGTATCGGTATCACGATGAAGCCAGTCATCCAGACCAAAGAAATAGCTGGTCTCGGCAACACGGCGGCGCATCTCGTCGCGCGACACACCCAGATTCTCTAGGCCAAACGCCATCTCATGCCACACGGTCTCGCACACAATCTGGTTCTCGGGATCCTGGAACACATAGCCCACGCGCTCCGCCAATGCCCGCACGTCCATGTCGGCAACGTTCTCGCCCAGCACGCGCGTATCGCCAGTGCGCTCGCCCGCCGGCGCGATCTCGGGCTTGAGCAGCGACAGCAGCGTCGACTTACCCGATCCGGTACCGCCAACAAGCAACGCAAATGCACCTTGGGGAACAGACCAGTCGAGCCCCTCGAGCACCGCAGCATCAGCATCGGGGTAGGCAAAACTAAGGCCTCGCACCTCAATCGCCGGCGCGGCCGAGCCATATGCCACACCCGCCGCCGGGCCCCTATCCAACCGAGCCATCAGCCAAACCTCTTCTCATCAATCGCGTGCAACACGCAAGGCAGCACCATCCAGGCAGCGTACACGACATAGCCCGGCCACGGCGCCGGCACCGAGAGCTGCGGATAAAACGAATACTGCGTCGTCGCGGTCGCCGCCACGGCCACCGCGGCGGCACCAAACAGCGCGAGCCCGACCAGCGCGGCAACGTCGCTGCGCCCCAGTCGATACCGCGCATACGTCGTACGACGTGTCGCGGCACCCCACCCGCGCGAGCGCATCGCGTCCGCGCGCTCCAGCGAATCTTCCATGCCCCAGCCCATCAACACGCTCGACGCCCGCAGGTGCGATCGCACGGGATCGGTGGGCGCGCGGCCCGGCACATCAATCGCATCCTGCACCGCCAGCACCGTACGACCGCGGCGCAAAAACTGCGGGATAAGCCTCATGCACATCGAGATCATGAGCGCAATCACCGGTGCGGCATTGCCCAGCAGCGCGAGTACCTTGTCGTATTCGAGCATCGACGCCGCGGCCTCAAACCACAGCACGCTCGCCACAAACAGCCCGCCCATGCACAGGCCGTATACCATGCTCTCCAGATACACCGCGCGCATGCCAATACGGAACAGCTCCGTCGAGCCCGAGGCGCTAAACAGCGGATTGACCAGCGCGATAATCAAAATCACCGGCAGCTGCCAGCGAAGTGCGCCCAGCGTGCGGGCAGCCCCACGCGTCGCAAATCCATACGCCAGCCCGCCCGCAAGCGACAGCGCAATCAGCACCGGCTGCATCGAGAACATGGTGAGCCCCAGCGTCAGCACTATATAGAGTGCCGGCACAGCCGGATGCGACATCGAGAACGCCGCGACGGGCTCGCCGCCAAACTCCTCTTGTATGTTGTCCACGGGCACCCCCGTCCCCTCGCTCAAACGACAGCTCCGCAGCACCGCCAACGCCGCACGCAAGCAGCGCAAACGCCACGCCGGCGGCGCAAGCCTCAACCGCCGCAAACCAATCGCTACGCGCTCAACATATGCCTGCGGTATCATATTGCGCCGTGTATCGTTTCCAAACACACGTCTCTATAACGTAACAGGAGATCACATGGACGCAACCGCAATTATCCTCGCTGCCGGCGAGGGCACCCGCATGAAGTCGAACCACTGCAAGGTTTCGCACAAGATCCTGGGCAAGCCCATGGTTCAGTGGATCGTCGACGCCACCATCAAGGCCGGCTGCAGCCGCGTCGTGGTCGTCATCGGCAGCCACGCCGACGAGATGCGCGCCCTCATCGACGGCGCCTACGCCAGCAGCGCCACCAAGGTCGAGTGCGTCGAGCAGACCGAGCGCCTGGGCACCGGCCACGCCGTGAAGGTCGCGCTCGAGGCCTGCGGCATCACGCAAGGCCCCGTCGTCGTGCTCAACGGCGACTTGCCGCTCATCACCGCCGACACCGTCGCCAAGTTCGCGCAGACCGTCGCTACCGGCGAGCTCGCCTGCACCGTCATGACCATGACCCCGCCCGACCCCTTTGGCTACGGCCGCATCAAGCTGGGCGCCGACGGCCAGATCGAGCGCATCATCGAGCAGAAGGACTGCACGCCCGAGCAGGCCGCCACGCTGCTGGAGTGCAACGCCGGCTGCTACGCCTTTGACGGCGCGCAGCTCGCCGCCCACATTAACGAGATCGGCAACGACAACGCGCAGTCCGAGTACTACCTGCCCGACATGCTCGAAATCCTCAAGGGTCACGGCCAGGCGGTCTCCATCTTCCACTGCGACGACTACCGCGACGGCCTAGGCGTCAACAGCCGCATCCAGCTCGCGCAGCTCACCGCTATCGCGCGCGACCGCATCAACGAGCACTGGATGGCCGAGGGTGTCACGTTCATCGATCCCACGCAGGCCTGGATCGGCCCCGACGCCGTTATCGGCCGCGACACCGTCGTGTGGCCGCAGACGCACCTAATCGGCCACGTCACCGTGGGCGAGGAGTGCCAGCTCGGCCCCAACAGCCGCCTCACCGACACCACCGTCGGCAGCGGCTGCACCATCGATGAGACCATCGCCATCGAGGCCGTCATCGAGAACGGCGTCGACTGCGGCCCGCGCGCCTACCTGCGCCCGGGTACCCACATGCTCGACGGATCCAAGGCCGGCACGCACGTGGAGATCAAGAAGTCCACGATCGGCGAGGGCTCCAAGGTGCCGCACCTGTCCTACATCGGCGACACCACCATGGGCTCCGGCGTCAACGTGGGCGCAGGCTCCATCACCTGCAACTACGACGGCGTGCACAAGCACAAGACCGTCATCGGCAAGGACGCCTTCATCGGTTCCGACACCATGATGGTCGCGCCCGCCCAGATCGGCGACGGCGCGCTCGTGGCCGCCGGCTCCGTCATCACCGAGCCGGTCCCGGCCGACGCACTTGGCCTGGGTCGTGCCCGTCAGGTAAACATTGAGGGCTGGGCCGCCGATTACCGCCGCCGTCTGCACGAGGACGACGAGGTATAACGTTTTACCAAGCATCTAAGGAGCTGTTCCCGTGGGGGGCGGCTCCTTTTTCTATCGTGACCTGCGCAACCGGATGAGTGGTCGGTTCGTGTCCGTTGGCGGTAAAGACGTTATCAAGACTCGATAAACCCCGCCGCGCGGTTACAATGCAACAAGGCATCTATATGGCATTCGATATAAAGGAGAAGGGTAATGCCGATTAATGATCCCGAGAAGTCGGAGAATATGCGCAAGTCCATCCGCGTGTATTCCGGTTCCTCCAACCGTCCCCTCGCTCAGAAGATCGCTGAGTACCTTGGGGTCGAGCTTTCGGGCCTTACGCTAAAGCAGTTCGCCAACGGTGAGATTTACGCCCGCTACGACGAAACCGTCCGCGGCGCCGACGTCTTCCTGATTCAGTCCGTGGCCGGCGGCAACGTCAACGACATGCTCATGGAGCTGCTCATCGCCACCGACGCTGCCAAGCGCGCATCCGCCCGCTCCATCACCGCCGTCATCACCCACTACGGCTATGCCCGCCAGGACCGCAAGGCCGGCCCGCGTGAGCCCATCACCGCCCGCCTCGTCGCCAACCTGCTCGAGCGCGCTGGCGTCAACCGCATCATCACCCTCGACCTGCACCAGGGCCAGATTCAGGGCTTCTTCGATATCCCGGTTAACCACCTGTCCGCGCTGCCGCTGTTTGGCCAGTACTACAACGACATGCACTTCGACACCGACAACCTGGTTGTCGTCTCCCCCGATGTGGGCCGCGCCAAGGCCGCCAAGAAGCTGTCCGACATGCTCGGCTGCGACCTGGCCATCGCCCACAAGGGCCGTCCGCGCCACAACGCCGCCGAGGTCATGGGCATCATCGGTGACATCAAGGGCAAGACCTGCATCATCAACGACGACATGATCGACACCGCTGGCACCCTGTGCGCCAACGTCAAGGAGCTCAAGGCTATGGGCGCTGGCGATATCTACGTCTGCGCCACCCACGGTATCTTCTCCGGTCCGGCCATCGAGCGTCTGAACGACGCCCCGATCGTCGAGTGCGTCGTCACCGACGCCATTCCCGTCGAGGTCGGCGGCAAGATCAAGACCATCTCGGTCGCCGAGGAGTTCGCTCAGGCCATCTCCGCCGTTTACCACGAGGAGCCCGTCTCCACGCTCGTCGGCGGCGACTTCGCGCTGTAGTCGCTCGACCCTCGCATCCCTCCGGAAGCCCCGGACACGCCTGCGGGGTTATCACGCGAACGTCCTCGCCGCTTTGCGGCTGCGGGATGTTCGCTTTGATAACCCCTCCCGGCGTGTCCGGGGCTTCCTGCTGTCTCGGGGCAGCTGTTTTCTGAAATGACTTTGCTGCAACCTTTCCTCGCCTTCGGCGGGCGTGGTAGCCTTTGTCGTTGATTGAACTTTTTTACGTAACGGAGGACAAACATGGCAGCTGCACAGCCGCTTAAGATTCGCATGGTTGCCGGACTTGGCAACCCAGGCGAGGAATATGCCGAGACCCGCCACAACGCTGGCTTCAAAGCGATCGACGAGCTGGCCCGTCAGGCCGGCGTCACGTACTGGAAAAACCAGGCCGGCGCCGAGGTCGCGCTCATCAACATCAACGACCCCGAGGAAGAGGGCGGCAAGCGCCAGATTGTGCTGGTCAAGCCGCAGTCGTACATGAATACCTCGGGCGGCCCCATCTCCAAGCTCTGCCGCGAGTACAAGATCAAGGCCGAGGAACTGCTCGTAATCCACGACGAGCTCGATATTCCCGCCGGCGACGTGCGTGTTAAGGTGGGCGGCGGCCATGCCGGTCACAACGGCCTGCGTTCCATCATCGACAAGATGGGCAGCCGCGACTTCAGTCGCATCCGCACCGGCATCGGCAACCCTCCCGGCAAGATGGCCGTCGCCGACTACGTGCTTAAGCAGCTGCGCGCCCGCGAGGCCGAGGACTTCCAGGACACCTGCGCCCGCGCCGCAGACGCCGCGGGTCTCGCCATCGTGCACGGCGTGATCTATGCCCGCGACCACGTCAACGGCGCCGCTTCCGCCAACGGCAAGCACTAAAACCTACCAAAAAAGGGCAGGTTTATTTTGGCGGGTTATATCTGTGCAAACGCTGCAGTCGGCACATCGCAATAAACCGCGCGCCGCCATACGCACATAGCACCCCAAAGGGGGCCGGCCTCATCACAACCCGAGGCCGGCCCCTTTGCCGTTTTACCCGATAAAACTGACCAAAATAAACCTGCCCCTGTTTGGTAGGCCAAAGTGGATAAACCCTGCTCCCAACCGCCGAAGACACACGTAAGTGACATGTCCATGAGGGTATAATTTGCATCGTATGTCTGCACAACGCCTGTGCGCGTACGGTTTTATTCGGGCTACCGTCCATTTCCGTGGAGGCACGGTTCGGCAGCCCTAACAAGAGAGGGGTTCTATGTATAAGATCCTGGAGAAGACGCAGTTCTCGGAGAAGGTGTTCAAGTTCCGCATCGAGGCGCCTGCAATCGCCAAGCATGCGCACGCTGGACAGTTCCTCATGGTTCGCGCCAACGAGACGGGCGAGCGCGTCCCGTTTACCCTGGCCGGCTGGAACGGTGACGAGGGCTGGGTCGAGTTCATCTTCATGGTGATCGGCAAGACCACCGAAATGCTTTCCACCTACGAGGCCGGCGAGTCGCTGCGCGACGTCGTGGGCCCGCTGGGCGTTCCCACCGAGATGGCCGAGGGCCCCTGCGCCGTCATTGGCGGCGGCGTCGGCCTGGCAATTGCCTTCCCGGTCGCCAAGCACCTGGTCGAGACCGGTCACGAGGTGCACGCCATCATGGGCGCCCGCACCAAGGACCTCCTGCTCATGGAGGACCAGTTCCGCGAGCTCCTCGACGAGGACCACATCCACATCACCACTGACGACGGTTCCTACGGCGAGCAGGGCGTTGTTACCGCTCCGCTGGAGCGCCTACTGCAGGACAAGGCCGTGAGCCAGGTCTTCTGTGTCGGCCCCGTTCCGATGATGAAGTTCTCGACCCTCACCGCCCAGAAGTACGACACCCCCATCACCGCGTCCCTCAACCCCATCATGGTTGACGGCACCGGTATGTGCGGCTGCTGCCGCGTCGAGGTGGGCGGCGTGACCAAGTTCGCTTGCGTCGACGGCCCCGACTTTGATGCCACCCTGGTCGACTGGGATGACCTTCGTGCCCGCCAGGCCGCTTACCGTTCCGAAGAGGGCGAGTCCCTCAAGGCCTATGAGGAAAAGAGCTGCGCATGCCACTAGTTAACGGTCGTTTCGTTGCCGATATGAAGTCGCCCCGCACCCCCGATAACGAGGAGCCGGCTGCTGAGCGCGCCTGCGACTTCCGCCCCGTCGACAAGGGCTTCACCGAGGAGATGGCGCTGGCCGAGGCCGAGCGCTGCCTCAACTGCAAGAAGCCGTTCTGTGTTGAGGGCTGCCCCGTCAACATCAACATCCCCCGCTTTATCGAGCAGATCCGCGAGAAGGACTTCGGCGGCGCTCTCGATACCATCCGCGAGGACTCCATGCTTCCCGCCATCTGCGGCCGCGTCTGCCCGCAGGAGAACCAGTGCGAGGGCAAGTGCATCCGTGGCAAGAAGTCCGAGCCCGTGGCCATCGGCCAGCTCGAGCGCTTCCTGGGTGACCGCCCCGAGCTCGCGTCCACGCCCAAGATGGCTCCCAAGAACGGCAAGAAGGTCGCCGTCGTCGGCTCCGGCCCGTCCGGCATCACCTGCGCCGGCGAGCTCGCCCGCAACGGCTTTGACGTTACCGTCTTTGAGGCATTCTTCACCGGCGGCGGCGTGCTGGTCTACGGCATCCCCGAGTTCCGTCTGCCCAAGGCAGTCGTCAAGCGCGAGATTGACGGCCTGGAGGACATGGGCGTCAAGTTTGAGTACAACTCCGTCGTGGGCAACATGGCCACGGCCGAAGAGCTGTTCGAGCAGGGCTTCGACGCCATCTACGTGGCGACCGGCGCTGGCCTGCCCAAGTTCCTCAACGTCCCCGGCGAGAACCTGCCCAACGTCTTCTTCGCTAACGAGTACCTCACCCGCGTGAACCTGATGAAGGCCAACAAGTTCCCCGAGTACGACACCCCCACCAAGCACGGCAAGAACGTCGTTGTCTTTGGCGGCGGCAACGTGGCTATGGACGCCGTCCGTACCGCCAAGCGTCTGGGCGCCGAGCACGCCATCATCGCTTACCGCCGTACCGAGGACGAGATGCCCTGCCGTCGCGCCGAGCTGCACCATGCCAAGGCCGAGGGCGTCGAGGTTCTGCCGCTTGTCTCCCCGCTCGAGTTTGTCGCTGGCGAAGACGGCTCCGTGTGCGCCGTCAAGGTCCAGAAGATGGAGCTCGGCGAGCCCGACGAGTCCGGCCGTCGTCGCCCGGTGCCCATCGAGGGCGCCATCGAGGAGATCCCCTGCGACGTCGCGATCTCGGCTATCGGCACCAACGCCAACCCCTTCGCAAAAAAGATCGGCGGCAAGATGGAGCTCAACAAGTGGGGCTACATCGTTGCCGACGAGGAGACCGGCCAGACCACCGATCCCCGCATCTGGGCCGGCGGTGACATCGTCACCGGTGCCGCTACGGTCATTCTGGCGATGGGCGCCGGCAAGAAGGCCGCCGCTTCGATCACCAAGAGCCTGCTGGGCGAGTAATCACCTGCGGCGCTAGCCACCAAACGGCAAAGTCCCCGTCGAGCACACGCCCGGCGGGGACTTTTTTTATGCCGGCCGCCCGATCACCACGATGGGGACAGGCACCTTTGTGGTGGTTTTGGTCGGTTAGCCTTCGAGCTGGGCCACTTTGTAGCGGTAGGCAGCGGCGATAACGTCTTTGCAGCCCTCGCGGCCCAGCTTGGCGCGGTTGACGACGATGTCTTTACCGCTCGTCATCTTCCACTTTCCGGCACTGTAGCGCTTATAGAACGCCTTGCGCGCCTTCTGCTGCTGTTTGACCAGCTTGGCACCCTTCTTTTTGTTAAGGCCACGCTTCTTGCGCACGATCTCGACGCGGTCCTCAAAGGGTGCGGTCACCAGCACGGCAATGTGGTTGGGGTTGTTGCGCAGCAGATAATCGGACAGGCGGCCTTCGATAATGCAGCTCTCGGTCTCACCCAGATCCAAAATCACCTGGCTCATCTTTTGGAACAACTTGTCCGAGTACGAACGCGCATCGTAGCGGTCGGGCAGAAACGCCATGTTCTCCACGGCCAGACGCTCGTCGTAGGCGGCCATCTTGTCGAGCGACTCGCCCGCGCGCAGCGACGCACGTACCAGCAGCTCGTTATCGTACAGCGGAATCCCCAACTCGTCGGCAAGCATGCGGCCAATCTCGTGGCCCTCGGCGCCAAAGTCGCGCGCGATGGTAATGACCACAGGATTCTTCTTATTCTCCAGATCGCTCATCGCGATTCCTTTCTCTATGTGACAAAGGGGCTGTCCCTTTGCCACATTCTACGCTGCCACCATTCGCCTCTGATATGCGCGAACCAGCAGCGAGATACCAAAGTTGAGCACAAAGTACATCGCAAACACCAGGCCGTAGAGCATAAGCACCTGCGACAGGTCGATCGCGTGGGCCATCACGACGTTTGCCGTGTACATGAGCTCGGCCACGTTAATGCCCGAAAGATACGAGCTATCCTTGATGACGGTCGTGCACTGGCTAAACAGCGCCGGAATGATCGTCTTAAATGTCTGCGGCAGAATGATGTAGCGCATGGTGGCAAAGAAGCCAAAGCCCTGGCTCTGCGCTGCCTCAAACTGGCCGCGCGGAATCGAGTTGAGGCCACCGCGCACAATCTCGGCCATAACAGCGCTGGTAAACAGCGTAAAGGCGATGGTCGAAATCACAATGTCCAAACCCTGCACCGTAAAGTAGATAAACAGGATCCACAGCAGGTTTGGCGTGCAACGGAACAGCTCAATATAGGCGCTCACCAAAATACGGAACGGGCGGGGCGCATAGCTCTTAACGAGCGCCAGCACCGTGCCAAAGATGAGCGAGAAAAAGATCGACAGCGCCGAGATCTCGATCGTCTTAACAAAGCCGCCCCAAATGTAGAGCAGGTTGGTCGCGTTGAAGATTTCCATGCGCTAGGCCTCCTCTACGTTGTCGAGCCCCAGCTCGGCCAGGCTCACGCCGCGCGGACGCTCCTTGGAGCGGCGCTCGAGCCACTGCACCAGCATGGCGAGCGGAAAGCAGATGATGAAGTACATAAGGCAGCAGACGATGTATCCCTGCAGGTAACCGTACAGACTCACATAGTTGTCGGAGCGGTACATAAGGTCGCCGCCGGCCACAAGCGCCAGCACCGACGTGTTCTTGACCAGGTTGAGCGCCTGGTTACACAGCGGCGGCAGAATGATCTTGAATGTCTGGGGCAGCACGATGTACCAGTACGCCTGCGCACGGGTGAAGCCCTGGCTCTGAGCCGCCTCCATCTGACCGCGCGGAACCGCTTCGATACCGGTGCGGATGACCTCCGAAATGTAGGCCGCGTGATACAGGCCCACGCCCAAGAAGCCCAGCACGAACGGCGCGATGCGCACCGGCTGGTCGGCACCGGTCATGGCCTGCAAAAACTGCGGACCGGCCATGTACATAAAGAGCACCTGCACGGGCAACGGGGTGTTCTGGTAAAACTCCACGTACACGCGGCTTATGGCGCGCAGCACGCGCGAGCGAGTGGTAGAGAACACGCCCAGCAGCGTGCCCAGCACCAGCGACAACAGCAGACCGGCAACGACCACCTGCAGCGTCACGCCAAAGCCCTCCCAGAAGGGCCCCATGTTTTGAAATGTCGTCGACCAACGGTCGGCGTCAAATAATCCTTCGAGCATTTGATTCCTTCCCTGGACGATGCGCCTATACAAGACCCCAGGTCTTGACCTCTTGGTCGAGCCAGCCGTCGGCCAGGCGATCGCAAATCACCTGATCGACCACGGCCGAAAGGTCGCAGCCCTTCTTGGTCGCCACGCCGTAGCCCTGCTCGCCAAACTTGACCTCGGGCTGCAGCAGCTCAACGGTCTCGTTCATGTAACCGGCCAGCGTGGAGCGGTCCATGGCAAAGACGTCGATATTGCCGGCATCGAGCGAACTCTTTATGATGGGGTAGCCGCTAAAGGCCCTAAACTCGGGCTTGCAGCTAAAGCCGTTGTCCTTGATCATCTGCTCGATCAGGCCCTGCGTGGTAGCACCCTGGCTCACGCCGATGATCTTGCCGTCCAGATCCTCAATCGAGGTAAAGCCCGAACGCTTCTTGACCATGAGTCCCACGTAGTCGGTGCGGTACGGCGTCGAGAAATCCCAGCTCTTCTTGCGCTCGTCGGTGATGGTGTAGGTCGCCGCGACCACGTCAAGTTGGCCGTTATCGATCAGCGGGCCGCGCGTCTTGGGCGTTACGTCGGTAAACTCGACAAGCTCCTGAGCGCGAGCCTCCTTGTAGCTCACGCCAAAGACGGCAGCGGCGATCTGGTAGCACAAATCGACTTCCATGCCCTCAAAGCTGCCCTTGGCGGTGTCGTAGTAGCCGTAGCCGGGAACGTCCTTCTTAACGCCGGCATTCAGATGGCCACGCGACTTAATGGCCGCAAGCTTGGACCCCTTGTCGGAACCCTCGCCGCTGGTGGAGTTGCCGCAACCGGCAAGCGCGGCCCCCGTCAGCGCGAGCATGCCGGCGCCCGCCAGCTGCAAAAAGTGACGGCGCGACACGGCCGCCCTCGTCATATCCGTCATGTCCATCACCGCGCCTAGTGCAGAATCTTGGACAGGAACTCGCGGCAGCGCGGGTTCTCGGGGTTATCGAAGAAGTGCTCGGGCGTGCCCTCCTCCAGGATGCGGCCGTCCTCCATAAAGATGACGCGGTCGGCCACCTGGCGCGCAAAGCCCATCTCGTGCGTCACGCAGATCATGGTGATGTCCTCCTGCGCGAGCTCAATCATAACGTCCAGAACCTCCTGGACCATCTCGGGGTCGAGCGCCGAGGTCGGCTCGTCAAACAGGATGATGGGCTGCTTGGTGCACAGGGCACGGGCGATGGCGATGCGCTGCTGCTGACCGCCCGAGAGATTCTGCGGATACTCGCCGGCCTTATGCGCCATGCCAACGCGCTTGAGCGCGGCGATGGCGATCTCCGTCGCCTCCTCCTTGCTCTTCTTTTGCAGCTTGATGGGCGCGAGCGTCAGGTTGCCGAGCACCGTCATGTTGGGATACAGGTTGAACTGCTGAAACACCATGGAACTATACTTGCGAGCCATCTCCAGGTGATTCTTTTTGGTGAGCGGCGTACCGTCGATGACGACCTCGCCCGACGTGGGCTCCTCAAGATAATCGACACAGCGGATGAGCGTCGACTTACCCGAACCGGAGGGCCCGATCATTACGAGCTTCTCGCCGCGCTTGACGGTGAGGTTGATATCTTTGAGCACATGCAGGTCGCCAAAGTACTTGTTGAGATGCTTGATCTCGATCATGTCTGCCATGAATGTCCCTTCCCTGCGTTTACACGAGTTGAACTATTGTACGGAAAGAACCACGTTTCCGCAGCCCACACTACATTCCCGTAAAGAACCCGCAACCTTCCACCCACTCATTGGGGACAGGCTTAAATGAGTACCTACTCATTAGGCACTCATTTAAGTCTGTCCCCAATGAGTGCCCAGCCCAGCAAAAAGGGGCGCAACCATGACGGCCACGCCCCCTCAACATCAACTATGTACCGCTCGGCCCTTACGCAAGCTTTGCTCCGACGATCTTTGCCGCTGCCGGCTTGTCGAAGTTGCCGCCGGTGGCCTTGCCCAGGGCACCCATAACCTGGCCCATCTGCTTCTTGGACGTGGCACCCAGCTCGGCGATAACCTGCTCGATCAGGGCCTCGAGCTCCTCACCCGAAACCTGCGCGGGCAGCAGGCTCTCCAGAATCTTGACCTGCTCGGTCAGGTTGTCGGTACGCTCCTGGTCGGTGCCGGCCTTGATGGACATCTCCAGCGTCTCGCTCGTCTGCTTAATCAGACGCTTGATCATGCTGTTGACGTCTTCCTCGGTCACGTCGCGGCGCTCGTTAACCTCGATATTCTTCACCTCGGCCTTGACCTGGCGAATGATGGACAGGCGAACCTTGTCCTTGGCCTTCATGGCCGCGATCATTTCCTTCTGCAGCTCTTCGTTGGTCATCTGCAAATCCTCCTCAATAGTGCGGACGGCACTCGCACGAGCGCCGCCCCATGATTACTCAGTCGTCGACGAATCGTCGGTCGAACTCTTGGTGACGCCCTTCAGGCTGACGTTGTACGGCACGTCCTTGGGCATGGGGTTGACGGTGATGTCGGCATCCTTCTTGTACTGCTCCAGCCACTCGCTGTACGCAGTGCTGGCCGCTTGCGTCTTCACCACATTGGAGACGTACTTCTTGATGGCCTTGGGCACCTGGTTGATGTCATCGACCTGATTATCGACATGGAAGTAGTCGGTGCACTTGATGATGTGGTAACCATAGGTCGACTCGACGACTTCGCTCACGTCGCCCTTGTTGAGCCCCTCGAGCGCCGTCTGGTAGCTGTCGACGAAAGTGGTGAGCTTATCCCAGCCCACATCGCCCTTCTTCTCCTTGGAACCGGTGTCCTCGGAGTACTGCTCAACGGCGTCCTCAAAGCTCAGCTCACCGGAGTTGATCTTGTCCAGGCACTCCTGCGCCTTGGCCTTGGCGGCAGCCTTGTCCTCGTCGGAAGCGTCGGAATCAACCTTGATCAGGATGTTCGACGAGCGGCGAGCATCGTTGTAGTTAGACAGATTCTCGTTGATGTAATCGACGATCTCGCTGTCCTTGGGCTTGCTGGTGGGCGCCACGGCATCCTTAAGCTTTTGCTGTGCCAGGCTCTCCTTGAGTGAGTCCTTGTAGGTGTCCTCGGTATAGCCGTAGGTCTTGAGGGTCTTCTTAAAGGCCTTGGCACCGCCCGCGCTCTTGCACGCGTCCTTCCAAGCCTTCTCGACCTCCTCGTCCGACACCGTCACGCCGTTCTCCTTCTGTGCCTGCTGAAGCAGAATCTGCTGCGTGTAGGAGTCGATGAGTTGCTTGCGGTATTTCTTGGGCGTGAGGTCGTTGTCAACCAGATACTGCGCCCAATCCTTATCCTTGGTGTAGCCGTAGGACGTGCGCATGCTCATGATCTGCTTGGTCACGGTGTCCTCGGTGAGGTTGGTGCCGTTGATAGTTGCAGCAACACCGCCGGTCAGCTTGTAGCCCGAGGTGTCCTCAGCCTGCGACATAAGGCCGGAGCACGCCATCGCCGAGACGGAAAGCAGCATCGCCAGCACGCCGATGACCACCAGAACGATCTTGACGGTCTTAGACACGTACGTCTTGCGCTGCTTCTTGCGAGAGCTGGAGGCAGCGCGGGCCTGCTGCTCGGGCGTCGGCGCGGCCTCGGAATTCTTTTTCTTATTTGCCATAGTTGGCCTTTCGCATAACGAATCGAACAAACGCCATTGTGTCACAACGCAGCCCCCGCGGCACGCTTGGTGCATTGGGGACAGGTTAATCTGCACCATTTTGGTGCAAAGGGGACAGCTCTGGCAGCCGGCAGTTAGGGACAGTCCCCAAGTGCCGACTCAGCCCCACCTTAGAAGTGACGGCGGATGGCGTCGACCATGCCCTGGGACGTGGTCTGGCCGAGCACGTCGGCTGCGGCATCGGCATCCATAAAGATGTTCATGAGCGCCTGTAGGGCCTCGACCTGGCCGCCTGGCTCGGCGATGCCCAGATTGATGACGATCTGCGCCGGCACCGGAGCGCCCATGCCAGCCATAGCGTTAAATGTCACGGGCGCGGCGGGCTTCACCACCGCGATATAGGGCTTGGCCACAAACCCCGGATCGGTATGCGGAATGGCAATGCTTGCCGCCGGCATGGCAAGACCCGTGGGATAGGCATCCTCGCGCATGCGAACGGCGTCGAGCCAACCGTCGGCAATGTAGCCACGTGGTGCAAGCTCGCCCTCAAGCCGCGCAAACACCTCATCCGGCGTTGCACACTCCCAATCAAAAAACACCAGCTCAGGCGTAAACAGCGCTTCGTTATCCGCCATGCGCCCACCTCTCTCACCTAGCCACCTGCGACGTTCTTGAATGACTAGTCGTTAAAGAACGTCGCAGGTGGCTACCCAAAACAAAAGGTGGCCACGCGCGTCTTGGCGCCAATGACCACCCTGACTACTCGGCTAAATTGTACTGTGCGCCGCTAGCCGCGAGGCGCGTCAATTGCGACCTTGCCGCTCTCCAGCACGTGAACGCGGCCGTCGGCGAGCATCTGCACGACCTCGGGATACAGCACGTGCTCGATCGCGTGGATGTGCTCCTCGAGTGTGTCGACGTCCCAGCCCTCCTCAACAGTCAGCGCACGCTGGGCAATGATGGGACCGTTGTCGTAGATCTCGTTGGCAAAGTGCACGGTCACGCCGGTCACCTTGACGCCGCGCGCAAAGGCGTCGTCAATCGCATGCGCACCGGTAAAGCTCGGCAGCAGCGCTGGATGCAAGTTGACCACGCGGTTGGGAAACGCCGCCAGCAGCGGCGTGTGCACCATGCGCATGTAGCCGGCCATGACCACATACTCGCAGCCGCGCTCGAGAAGCTCGTGCGCGATGATCTCGTCAGCGGCGATGGGGTCGGCGTAGACATCCTTGGACAGCGTGAGCGTCTGGATGCCCGCGCGCTCAGCGCGCTGCAAACCCTTAGCCGAAGGACGGCTCGACACCACAAGCTCAATCGAAGCGTTGAGCTTGCCGGCGGCGATCAGATCGATCAGCGCCTGCAGGTTGGTACCCGAACCGCTGATGAGCACACCGATCTTGAGCGGCTCGGCCGTATCGGTGCCGGTCGGACGGGTGTAGGGCACAAAGCCCAGGCTCGCGGCAGCAGCCATCTGCTCGTTAGCGCTCATCGGAGTACACGACCTTACCGGAGCCCTCGACGCACTCGCCCACGCGGAACGGCTTCTCGCCCAGCGCGACCAGGGCCTCGGTCACGGCAGCCTCGTCCTCGGGGGCGACGATCAGGCACAGGCCAACGCCCATGTTGAAGGTCTTGCACGCCTCGTTGGGCGCAAGCTCGGCCTGGCGCGACACATAGGTGATGACGGGCGGAACGTCCCAGCCCATCTCGGCACCGTTGCGGGTGACCACAGCGTCGACGTCGTCGGCGAGCGCGCGGTTGAGGTTCTCGGTAATACCGCCGCCGGTGATGTGGGCAATGGCATGAACGTTGGCGCCGCCGCGCAGCAGCTCCAGGATCGGCTTGACGTAGATGCGCGTGGGAGCCAGCAGGGCGTCTGCCAGCGATGCGCCGCCGAGTTCCTCGAGCGGACGGCTCAGCTCCTCGGCCTTAGCGGCGGCCTCGGGCGTGCCCGGCTTAATGCCGTCGACGCCAATGACCTTGCGCACGAGCGAGTAGCCGTTGGAGTGCACGCCAGTGGAAGGCAGGCCCAGGATCACGTCGCCGGAGCGGACGTTCGCGGGGTCGAGCATCTTGGGACGGTCGACAACGCCCACGGTAAATCCGGCAAGGTCGTAGTCGGCAGGAGCCATAACGCCCGGGTGCTCGGCCATCTCGCCGCCCACGAGCGCGCAGCCCGCGAGCTTACAGCCGTCGGCTACACCCTTGATGATCTTTGCCATGTGCTCGGCCTCGATGTGGCCGATGGCAACGTAGTCCAGGAAGAACAGCGGCTCGGCGCCCGAAGCCAGAATGTCGTTGACGCACATAGCAACCAGGTCCTGGCCCACCGTCTCGTGACGGTCCATGATCTGGGCGAGCACGAGCTTGGTGCCCACGCCGTCGGTACCGCTAATCAGAATCGGGTCTTCCATATCCTTAAGCGCGGCAGCCGAGAACAGGCCACCAAAGCCACCGATACCGCCGATGACCTCGGGACGGTTGGTGTCCTTAACCATTTGCTTAATAGCGTCGACGGCGCGGCCGCCCTCGGCGGTATCGACGCCGGCATCCTCATACGTCACATGTTTGCTGTCGCTCATCTGAGCCTTCCTCTCCCACTACCGTCCGCCGCCCGGGCGCCAAACGGTGCTCATAGTTGCGTTCATATCGGCGCACACCGCAGCGGCGCGCGCCGTAGTATCAACAAAACAGCAGATAAAACCTGCCAAAATAAACCTGTCCCTACATGGCAGGTTTTAGGCCTCGCCGTGTTCCTCTTCCCAGCTGCGATCGTCGTATTTCTCGACCACGGCGTCGTCATCAAAGTGCAGCGGCCTGTCCAGGTTGCGGGGCTTAAAGCCCTCCATGAACTTGTCGCGGCCAAAGCTCTCGGGAATCGCCACGGGGTAGCGGCCGGTAAAGCACGCATCGCAGTAACCGCCCTTGGGCATGACCTTAAGCAGGCCCTCGACCGAAAGGAAGGCCAGCGAATCGGCGCCGATATACTCGCAAATCTCGTCGACCGTCTTGTTGGCGCTGATAAGCTGCGACTGCACGTCGGTATCGATACCGTAGAAGCACGGCCAGATGACCTCGGGCGAGTTGATGCGGATATGAATCTCCTTGGCGCCGGCGTTGCGCAGCATCTTGACGAGCTGCACCATGGTGGTGCCGCGCACGATGGAGTCGTCGATGACGACCAGGCGCTTGCCCTCGATGTTGTCACGCAGCGGGTTGAGCTTCATACGCACGCCCATGGCACGCAGCTCCTGCGTAGGCTCGATAAACGTACGGCCCACATAGCGGTTCTTGATGAGGCCCTCGCCAAAGGGAATGCCACTCTCGTGCGAATAGCCCTCCGCGGGCGGCAGGCCGGAGTCGGGCACGCCGATGACCAGGTCGGCCTCGACGGGCTCCTCATGTGCCAGCTGACGACCCATGTCATAACGGCAGGCGTAGACGCTCTTGCCGTTCATGATGGAATCGGGGCGAGCAAAGTAGACCTGCTCAAAAATGCAGTTAGCAGGCTCTTCGGCGGCAGGCACGCCCTGCTCGGACACAAGGCCCTCGGCGCTGATGCGCAAAATCTCACCGGGACGGACGTCGCGGACGTACTCGGCGCCCACGATATCGAGCGCGCAGGTCTCGGAGGCAACGACCCAGCCGCCGGCGCGCGTGACATGGGTGGTGGCGTCGACCGTCGCGGCGCCGTCCTGCGACGGCAGCTGCGAAACGGATGCGGCATCGGCCTGGTCCAGGCCCTCATCCACCAGCTTGCCCAGCACGAGCGGGCGAATGCCGTGCGGATCGCGGAATGCGTAGAGCGCCTGCTCGTTGATTAGCGTCATGGCGTAGCCGCCGCGCACGAGCTCCATGGTCTTGCGAATGCCCTCGCGCAGATGGCCAGTACGCTGAGTAAAGTAGCCGATGAGTTTGGTCGCGACCTCGGAATCCGAGTTGGAGAGGAACGGTACGCCCAGCTCGATCAGCTGACGACGCAGCTCGTCGGTGTTGACGAGGGTGCCGTTGTGCGCGAGCGCGATAATGACGCTATTGATGGTAGAGAGGTGCGGCTGAGAGGCTTCCCAGCTCTTGGCGCCGGCGGTGCCGTAGCGCACATGACCCACGGCCAGCTGACCGGAGAGCGTCGACAAGTCGGCATTGGAGAACACGCGGTCGAGCAGGCCCAGATCCTTGCGGACCATAACCGTACCGCCGTCACCAACGGCGATTCCCGCCGATTCTTGGCCGCGATGCTGCAGTGCACGCAGGCCAAAGTACGTCAGTCGAGCCACGTCGCGATCGGGCGCCCAGACACCAAAAACGCCGCATTCCTCATGCAGCTGGTCAGAGTCCGGATCATACGTCGACATGGCGTTCACCTGTCCCGCGGCACGCTCGGCCGCGCGGATGGTTTCTTGAGACATGGCATCCCCTCAGAGCCTCGTATTTTGGCGTTACCCGCCTTATTATACGCACGGCGCGACGCGCTCCCCCGCGCATGAGCAGCGCTTTTTAAAAGCCCACCGAGCTTATTATCCGTTTTGCGACCAAACATTTTATTGGGTAGTCCACTCTCAGGGGCAACGGCCTCGAAGACTTCCCGTGCGCCGTGTCTCGCCCGCGCTAGGGGCTACATTGTTGCAATTGGGACGTTCGTCCTGTCTTTTAGCTGGTCGTCGGCGTATCCTTGTAGGCTACTACAAGACGAGAAAGGTAGCGTATGGATCGAAATCAACTCGACCCCAGTGTCCCCAGCACCACGGAGGCCAAGAAGATCCCCCTTATCATCAAGGTCTACGCAGTCCTGTGCACCCTATCTGGCGTGGGCACGCTCCCGTCAGTCGCCGTCTTTATGTGGCAGGTCATCACCGCACTCATTAACGGCAACGTCGCCGCTAAGCTCGGTGATAACACCCTGGTCGCGGTTGGCCTTATCGTCGCCGGCATTATGCTCTCGGCGGCAAGCGCGATCATCTTGATCGTCTTTGGCCTGGACCTCATCAAGGACCAGCGGCGCAATGCCGCCCGCCTGTCTTACGTCCTCATCGCATTTACCGTCGTGGAGCTTTTAGTTGACGTGATGCTCCAGGGCATCGGACCCTTCCTGCTGCGCCCCGCCGTCCAGCTTGTCATCCTCATTGCGCTGTCGGCCACCGTCGACCCCACGCTACGCCAGGAGCGCGAACTGCAGCGCCGTCTGCAAGAGATGCTCGACCGCGATGCCGCCGCCGAGGGGATGCTCGGCCGCGACGAAACCGGCGAGGGCTACATCAAGCTCAACTACTTCAACCTGTTCTGGGTATTCTTCGTCTGCAGCGTGTTAGGTCTCATTCTCGAGGAAGTCTGGCATATGGTCGTCGTCGATCCCGGCGTCTATCAGGACCGTGCCGGTATGCTATTTGGCCCCTTTAGCCCCATCTACGGATTTGGCGCGGTGCTCATGACCATGGCGCTCAACCGCTTCTATAAAAAGAATCCTCTGATCATTTTCCTGGTAAGTGCCCTGATCGGCGGCGCTTTCGAGGTGTTTGTAGGCTGGTTTATGCAGACCTCATTTGGCGTGGTGTCGTGGAGCTATTCACACATTAGGCTATTCGGCATGCCCGATCCCATCGCGGTATTGACCGGGGGACGCACATGCACGCCGTTTGCCTGCATGTGGGGCGTGGGTGGCCTCATCTGGATCAAGGTCTTGCTGCCGCGCCTGCTTAAGCTCATCAATATGATTCCATGGAAACGCCGCTACTCTGCTACCGTCATCCTGACCGCCGTCATGTTGATCGACGGCGTCATGACGTTGCAATCGCTCGACTATTGGTATCAGCGCGTCAACGGAACCGTTCGAAATATTCCCGTCGCACAGTTCTATGACAAGCATTTCGATAACGAATATATGGAGAACCGTTTTCAGAGTATGACCATGAGCCCCAAGGACGCCACACGCGTGTAGCAAACGCCAGAGCAAAATAGCTCCAACACATCAAAGCCCGGGCTTATAGGACAAAATGTGTGTCCCGATAGAACACCCGTTTCCATCCATTAATC
>CATZLI010000012.1 GCA_958421275.1 uncultured Collinsella sp. | reverse complement strand
AGTTCCGCACGAACAGGAGGCCACTTAATGTGGCCTCCGTCGTGAGCAGGACTGTCCGAGCAGGAAAGTTCATATATGGCGGCAGGCGCCCGCCCCGCCTCCGAGGAGCATCTCTCAAGCAAAAACTGTCGTTGAGTAAAGTCCAAGGTCAGTGGCGTTTTATACCGAGAAATTCAAAAAAAGTTGGAAATTCATTACATGTTTGCGTTGACTTTAGGTAACTAAAGTTTCATACTCCTTTTCAACCACTGGGGGATGTGAACACGCACGGATCGTTCACATCATGATTGAAGAGGATTTCTTAGACATGTTCACGCATCAGCTAAACATTATCAGCGTAGTAATTATCTGATGCGGGTTAGCACATACAGCTAGCCCGTACGATAACGGGCGGCTGTTAAAGATGAGGGCCGTCGAGCGCAACCGACGGCCCTCATTTTTTATGTCTAGGAAGTTCTTTTTAGAGGAGGAAATGTAATGAACGGAGTTTTGCTCATGGTTGTGGCCGCGGCGGTGCTCGCCTGCGGCTATCTGGGCTATGGCCGCTGGCTGGCCAACAAGTGGGGCGTTGACAAAGAGGCCCTCACGCCGGCCAAGCGCATGAAGGACGGCAAGAGCTTCTCGCCCGTCTCCGCCTTCACCGCGTTCTCGCACCAGTTCAGCTCGATCTGCGGTGCTGGCCCTGTCACGGGTACGATCGTCGCCATGGCCTTTGGCTGGCTGCCTGTCGTGCTCTGGGTCCTCGTCGGCGGCATCTTCTTTGGTGCCGTCCACGACTTTGGTGCCCTGTACGCTTCGATGAAGAACAACGGCAAGTCGCTCGCTCAGCTCATCGAGAAGTACATCGGCAAGACCGGCCGTCGCCTGTTCCTGCTGTTCTGCTGGCTGTTCTGCATCATCGTCATCGCCGCCTTTACCGACATGGTCTGCAAGACGTTCATGTTCACCCCGGCCGTTGACGCTTCTGGTGCTGCTACCGGTGCCATCGACTTCACCAAGTCCTATGCCGCCGGCTGCGCTGGTACCATCTCCATCCTGTTCACCTTCGTCGCTATCGCCTTTGGTTGGGCCCAGAAGAAGTTCAACCTCACCGGCGCTGCCGAGTTCGTCACCGGCGTGGTCCTCATGGTTCTCATGTTCGCCGTCGGTATGCAGTTCCCGCTCTACCTGGATAAGTTCCAGTGGTTCGCCGTCGTCATGGTCTACCTGGTCTTTGCTGGCGCTATGCCCATCCAGATGCTCAAGACCCCGCGTGACTACCTCACTTCCATCATGATGATTGTCATGATCGTCTGCGCTGTCCTCGGCATCGTCGTCCTGGGCGTCAACGGTCAGGCCACTATCACCGCTCCGGTCTTCACCGGCTTCTCCACTGCCTCCGGCATGATGTTCCCGGTCCTGTTCGTCTCCGTTGCCTGCGGTGCTCTCTCCGGTTTCCACAGCCTCGTTTCTTCCGGCACCTCCTCTAAGCAGGTCGAGAAGGAGCAGGACGCCGTCAAGGTCGGTTACGGCGCCATGGTCGTCGAGTCCTTCGTCGGCATCCTTGCCATCATCGTCGCCGGCATCATGTTCTCCGATATGAACACCGCCGGTACTGGTGCCCTCAACGCCGGCGTCGCTTCCACCCCGTTCCAGATCTTCGCCGCTGGCATCTCCCGCGGTATGCAGGCCTTTGGTGTTGACGGCACGCTCGCTACTGTCTTCATGACCATGAACGTTTCCGCTCTGGCCCTGACCTCGCTCGACGCCGTCGCCCGTATCGCCCGAACCTCGTTCTCCGAGTTCTTTGCCCAGACCAACGACGCTCTGGCCATCGAGTCCAAGGCCGGCTACATGAAGGTTCTCGGCAACCCCTGGTTCGCCACGGTCGTTACCCTGCTTCCCGGCCTCGCTCTCGCCTTTGGCGGCTATGCCAACATCTGGCCGCTCTTTGGTGCTTCCAACCAGCTGCTCGGCGGTATGACCATGATCACCCTCGCCGTGTTCTGCAAGTGCACCGGCCGCAAGGGCTGGATGCTCTACGTGCCCGTCGCCTTCCTGCTCTGCTGCACCTTCACATCGCTGGTCCAGAGCGCCATGGGCTGCATGACCGCCGTCCAGGCCTACGGCTTCTTCGGCACCATCCCGGCTACCGCCACCACGGCTGCCGTCTCCGTCGCCGCCACCAAGGGCCTGCAGCTTGTCTTCGCTGTCCTGCTGATGGTCCTGGGCCTCATCGTTGCCGTCAACTGCCTCAAGGAGTTCTTCGGCAAGGAGGCCGGCTCCATGCCCGACGAGGAGCCCGAGTGGTCCGAGATGGGCAAGGCCGAGTATGGTCGCGCCGCTGCCGCCGAGGTTCCCGCCGACGCCGAGGCTGCCAAGGCCTAATCAGCTTGATGGACTAACCGCTCCATCCATATGACTCGGAAAGACCGGGTCCGCAACGACGCGGACCCGGTCTTTTTTCTTGCGAGAACGGGTGATGCAAAGGCGTCCTCGCAGATGTTTTGCGTGGATAGGCTCGCGCGTTGTACCATATAGACGTATATGTGTACATATGAAAGGGGCCCCGTGGCCAAGACGGTATATTCCGATAACCAAAATAATGTCGATGCCCTGGCTGAGCGTCTGAGCAGCCAGACGTCGCTTTCTGCCGAGCGCGCCAAGCTGGTTGCCTACGACCTGCTCTGCCGCAAGGCACTCAAAATCAAGTCGAGCGCGCTGGCGCAGATTTTCCGCTCCGTCGATAAGGAATGCGACACCAAGGCGATGCGCGACGAACTCATCGCGGCAAAGATCGTTACCAAGATCGAGGGCAGCGGCATTAACGGACGCCCGGCGTTCTATACCATTCATGCCGAGATTCGTGATGTCCAGGAGCAGCTTGCCGAGACTGCCGAAGAGGCTGTCGAGGACGTTGTCGAGGTGCCCGCTTCGGTGGAAACGGCCCCGCGCGAGCATATCGATACCGATGAGCTGCTCGATGAGAACGTCGTTCGCGCTTTTACCGCCAAAGCGGGTCGCGGCAGCTTTGGCGGGGGCGGCAAGCGCGATGCACAGCGCCGTGCCCAGCAGGAGCGCTTCCGTCGCGCCGTGGCTCAAAAGGATGAGCTCGATACCGAGGCTGTTGAGACCGAGGTTGCCGCTGAGTCGCAGAAGCCCGCGAAGGAGCAAAAGTCCGTGGGGGCCCAAGAGCCCAAGCGTCGTCGCGGTGCTCACTTTAAGGCTGCGCAGCAGGATGTCGCGCATGAGGCTGAAGAGCCTTCCGAGGTTGCAGACGATGTTGAGGAGTCTGCCAAGAGGGCTCCGGGATCGTGTCGTCCCGGTCGCGGTTTTGCGGGACGCGCGTATCCCGTAAAGCGTCAGGAGAAGGGCGAGCCGGCTTCGACCGCTCAAGCCGATAAGGCCGAACAAACCGAGAAAACCGTTGAGCCGGTGGCTTGCGAGCCGCAACCTTCCGAGTCGCAGTCTGCGGCTGGCACCGAGGTCAAGGCTCAACAGTCTGCTGATAAGCAGGCAGGGGAGAGCGCTTCGAGCAAGCCCCGCCGCCGTCGTCACCGTGGCGGCCGTGGCTCATATGCCGAGGCCGCGGCCGAGAAGGCGGCGACGCAAAGCAAGGATGCGAAGGCTGAGACCCCGGTGGAGCAGCCCAAGCGCCAGCCGGCGAAGGGGGACAGGCCCGAACGTTTGCAAAAGAGCTCGTCCGTGCCAAAGCAAGAGCGCAAAGCTCAGGCAGATTCCAAGCGCAAATCCCAGGCGCAGCCCAAACCGACTGCAAACGACGCGGCCGCCCAGCAGCCTGAGCCGTCCGCTCATGGCGAGGTTTCGGCGTTTGCTCTGGCACGTGTCCTGGGCAGACAGCTGCTCAAGGTCGTTCCTACGCCAATGGCGCTCTCCAAGATTAAGGAGCAGCAGACTCAAATTGTTAAGGTCGAGGGCAAGGACGGCAAAAAGGCTCCGCAGCGCACTCAGCGCAACGAGATGTCCAACCGCAAGATTGCCGAGGAGATCGCGATCATCCAGGCTTGGATTGAGCAGAATCGCGGTGCCGACACGCCGGTCGCTTCGCGTCGCCAGCGCGCCTACCAGATTTTTAACGATGAAAAGGCCTTTGACGGCAAGCACGGCGAGCGCCTGATTCGGCGTATGACCGAAAAAGGCATCAGCATGCAGGCGATTAAGGTCGCCCCCAACCGCCCCGTGCACTTTACGGGTTTCTTTACGCTGGGCGCCGATAAGCCGTTCATTATGGTCGAGAACCTGGACACCTATGACGAGATCGTCAAGCTCCTGCGCGGCCGCAAGCACGCCAAGCTTTTTGGCACCAAGGTGGGTGGCGTGATCTTTGGCGGCGGCTGCAAGGCGAGCGTTTCGCACGCATTGGATGATTATCTGGCCGAGATCGGCTATCGCTTTAACTATGTCTACTACGTGGGCGACATCGACCGAGAGGGTGCGCGCATTGTCGAGCAGACCCGTAACGCCAATGTGGTTGAGATTCGCCTGCATGCCGGTATGTATCGTGCCATGCTCGCCGAGCACAAGCGTCGCGTGAAGGCTGGCGGAGAGTGCGAGCCTGCGGCTGCCAACCAGGGCGTGCCGCAGAACCTGGCGGCGACGATCAAAGATCTGCCCATGGTCACGCGCGTGCAGTTCCGCAATGTGCTGCGCGAGGGCGGGCGCATTCCGCAGGAGATTCTGATGACCGCCGACTATCGGGATGGCGACTCGGGAAGCTTCGACCGCATGCTGAACAATTAGGGACGTGCGGCCCCGACGGGCCGGGCATTAAGTTTGCTGCTCTACAGTCCTGCGCAAGACGAAGGCCACATTAAGTGGCCTTCTTTGCGTGCGGAACTCGCGACAAACTTAATGCCCGGCCCGTCGGGGCCACACGGCACTTTGTAGAAGGCGGCTCGCTTTTCGGAACTGGGCTGATATTTTCTAGATGTAAGGCGCTCTTGGTCCTAATGGGCTTGGGGTGCCTTCGCGTTTCCTCAGCTCCGCACCCTGGCGGGTTCGAATCTCTCCGCTTGCTCACAAGAAAGCGCCCTGGGCCGTTATGGGCTCAGGGCGCTCAATTTTAATGGCTGGGACGGAGGGATTCGAACCCCCAACAGCCGGCACCAAAAACCGGAGTTCTACCGTTGAACTACGTCCCAATGTGTAGTGTTGCCCAAAAGCAACTCGTTTAGTTTACCTAATCTGCGAGGGCATCGCAAACGCCGTCGAGCAGGCGTACGGCGAGTGTCTGCGCATCACTTGCGGTGAAGGTTCCGTTGTAGCGCGTCATGCCCGTGAGCTCAATGCGGATGCGCGCGGGCTTTTGCTGCGCGGCGACATTGGCGGTGCGGATGCGCTGTGCCAGGTTATGGCACTCGGCAAGGGCGATCGTGGCACGCGGCGCTGCGTCTGCGGGCAGCTCATCGCTTGCGATCTCGAGCACCAGATCCACGTCGGTCGGAACCTCGGAATCGCAAAGCATCATGCCGCTGCTGTCGGTCGTCGCCGTGGCGATGTTCCACATGCGCGATGCAACGCTGCGTGCGATGGGGTCCTCACCGATGACGGCAATCTGGAAGCGCTCGAGCACGTTGGCGGCACGGGCAAAACCGATGCGCGACTCGGCCTCGGTAACCGAGGGCTTGCCCTCCCACACGTGATGCAGGCGGTTGATATAGGCGTAGGTATCCTGGAACGCCATACCGTCAGCAAACAGGCCGACATTTTCTTGGAACTGCTGCAGAGCGGCCTCGGTGTGCGGGCCAAAGTAGCCGTCGTCCTCACCGCAGGCAAAACCCAAAACGTTGAGCGCCCTTTGCAGGGCCTGAACGTCGGCGCCATGGAAATTGGGCATGCGCAGATAAAGCGTGCGGTCGCCCAGTTTATACGAGGCGTCTACCAGGGCGCTCCAACAGGGGATATCGACGGCACAGCCAGCAGCAAGGCCACTATCGAGCCTAAAGGTGCCAACAGCCTGTTCGGTGGTGGTGCCAAAGCGCTTGTCGGCAACCTCGGTGTCATCGATTGTATAGCCGAGCTGCAGAAGGCGGGACTGGACGTCCTCGACGGCTGCTCCCTGCATGCCCGTTGTAATAGGTTCCATGAACGAACCCCTTTCGGCGTACCATTCGTACTATTTAGCGTATGTCGGATAGACAACGCAAAGGGATGCATAAACATGCACTCAACAGTGTAGCAAGTTGTACCCAAATACGCTGCTGACAGGTTTTATAACCCCCGCTAGTTAAGGCGCTCCACAAAGAAATCTGCCATGGAGAGGAACAGTTCGCGTGCATGCGGGTCGAGCGGAACGTCCTCGATGGCGGCCTTGGCTTTGGCGGTCAGGTCCAGCGCGTAGGCGTGGGCGAAATCGATCGAGCCGGTCTGCTGGAAGATCTCCACGGCACGTGCGAGTTGCGCGGGGTCCTCGGTGCCCGAGGAGAGAATTGCTTCAACCTCGTCGTGATAACGCTCGTCAGACAGGGCATGCACGGCGATGAGGGTGCGCTTGCCCTCGGTGATATCGGTGCGGAAGTCCTTGTTGGCGGCCTCCTTGGTACCGATCAAGTTGAGCAGATCATCTTGGATCTGGAAGGCAAGGCCTGTGTGCAGGCCAAAGGCGCGCAGCGCCTCAATTTGCTCCTCGCTGCCGCCGCCAATGATGGCTCCGGTGGCAAGCGGCGTGGCTCCGCTGTAGTACGCGGTCTTGTGCGTCGCCATGTCCAGGTAGTCATCAACCGAGATATCAAAGCGCCCGTCACGGACCCAACCCAGGTCGAGCGCTTGACCCTCGATGGTGCGGACGATCATCTCGGTGAGCTCGTGGAGTACGCGCAGCTTTACGCCTGACTCAAGCGTGGGATCGTCGAGAACCGTCTTGGTGACCATGGTAAGTGCCAGGTCGCCGCAGTTGATGGCAAGGCCCGTGCCTTCGGTGAGGTGCATGCAGGGCTTGCCGCGGCGCAACTGGCCGTTGTCGGCGATGTCGTCATGGATAAGCGCACCCGACTGAAAATGCTCGATGGCCGCCGCGGCGCTGCGGGCGCTCTCAAAGCTGCCGCCCACTGCGGTGGCGGCGAGCATGCAGATGAGTGGGCGGTGGCGCTTGCCGGCATTGGCGGTAAATGCCGAAAGCGGGGCGTACAGATAGCGCTCGATATCGGCAGAGGTCGCCTGTCCGTCAAAGAACGTGGCCAGATAGTCGTTGATCTGGTCAAAGTGCTGGGCTAAAAAGCTGGTAAACGGACTGGACACAGGCTCTCGCATTCTTTCTGAAGGTCGCATCGGTGCATTATGCAGACAACATATTGCCACATTAGGGCGTCGAGCGCGGCGGTTGAAGAAGATTGAGTCTTGCGGCTGCAAACGCGGCAAGGGGCTCGGCTAGATAAGCCCAAAGTGTTCGAGCGCGGTGGCGACGCCGTCGTGGTCGAAGCTGTCAGTTACGTAGTCGGCCTTTTCCTTGAGGAAGTCCGGCGCGTTGCCCATGGCGATGCCAACATCGACCGTTTCCATAAGGGCGACGTCGTTGCTCGCATCGCCGATGCCGTACACGGTGCCGTGGTTTGGCCCCAGGGCGCCAAGCACGGCCTGGATGCCGGTTCGCTTGGTGCACTCGCGGGGCGAGATTTCGGTCACCTCGAGCTCAAGTTCGTTAAAGCAGAGCAGCGGCTCGATCTCTTTATCTTGGGCGATGCGGTCGGCAAGCTCCGTAGACATGAGGATCTTGTAGGCGCTGTAATGCTTGAGCTTTGCGACGGCATCGCCTACGGTACGGGCGTATCCGTACGTCTCGGGGGCGTCCGCGCTCATGCGCACGACGCGATCAAGACCCTCAAAGCGAATGACCTCACCCGATTGCTCGAGATAGGGGGCGAGGCGCTGTAGCAAACCAGGGTTTATGGCTGCATTTCGCACGATGCGCCCCTCGAGTTCGGCGTAACCGCCCGCGAGACACACGACGCCCGCCCACGGCAGCTCGAGCAGCTTAGGATGGATGCAGCTGAGGGTGCGCCCCGTGCAGATAAAGGCCTTGTTGCCGTTGGCGACAAATGTGCGAATTGCCTGTGCAACCGTCTCGTTGGGATAGGGGGAGAGGTCTCGCTCGCCCTCGGGGAGCTCTTGGGCAAGTTTGGGATCTTGCCAGGCGAGCGTACCGTCGATGTCGAAGAAGCAGACATTGCCATACTTTTTGGCGCCATCGGCAGCATGAGAAGGCGAGGTGGCGAGTGCAAAACCCGGTTCGAGTCCCATAATCCGATCAAAGTGCTCTTTGACGCGGGGAACCGAGATGCCGATGATTACCTGGGCAGTCTTGCCGGTGACGATGAGGCCTTTGGCGCCCGCTGCGACAAAGGCCGCGTTGTCTGCGACGATGGTAGGGTCCACGACTTCGACGCGCAGCCGCGTGGCGCAGTTGGTTGCGCCCACAATGTTGGAGACGCCGCCCAGAAGCATCACAACCTGCTCGGCGAGCAGGTGATCTTGTGAGGCCTGGCCGCCGGAAGCGCCGGTTTCGGATGAGCACTTTTCGTCAACGTCGTCTCCCGTCAAGCGCGAGAGCGCCGTGTTGCTGGCGATGTGGTCCTCGCGTCCCGGGGTTTTAAGGTCAAAGGTCAGAATAAGACCTCGAAAACTCAAAAAGAAGATAGCGCTAAAGATGAGTCCGATTCCGAGCGCCAAAAGATAGGAGCCGGCATGCGTCCGCATGAGCGGGATAAAGTTGAAGGCGGCCATTTCCATAAAGCCGCCCGAGAAGATGCCGACGACGCCAAAGAAGTTCATGGTCATGGCAAGGCAGGAAGATAGGACGGCGTAGAGCAAAAAGAGCCCGGGGTGGGTGAACATAAAGAGAAACTCGAGCGGTTCGGTGACGCCGCAGACCGCCGAGGCGACGATGGCGGGCAGGAGAATGGCCTTGAGGCCGGCGCGGCGTTCGGGCTTGGCGGTGGTGTAGAACGCCACGGCGATGGCAGGAAGGCCAAAGAGCTTGACCCAGCCGGTGGCGGTGAAACCAGCCCAGGGTGCAAGCTCGTTGAGGGGGCGTGTGCTATGGGAGAGAATGGGGAGCAAATTGGTCCACGCGGCGTAGACGCCGTCGTTAATGACCAGGTTGTCGTAGTAGATTGACATGTAGAGCAGGTGGTGCAGCCCCATGGGCTCGAGTGCTCGCTCCAAAAACACAAAGATGCCTACGCCAAAGGGACCGACGCCCGCAAGCGCGTGGCGCAGCGTTTCGGTCGCTGCGTATACGAAGGGCACGATGACGGCCGAGATAGCGGCAAGGGCGAACACGGCAAAAAAGCTGATGAGGTAGACCAGCGAGGAACCCGAGAAAGTGCCGAGCCAATCGGGAACCTTGGCATCGTAGAAGCGGTCATGGATGGCGACGACGGTTGCCGATACCGCTAGCGGGCCGATAATGCCGGTGTCGAGCGTTTTGATGCCGTCGATGATGGTGATGCCGCTAGCGGGGGTCAAAGACGCCGGGTACTTAAGTCCAAGGTTGTCTCCGCTCAGCTTGATGATCTCGCTCAAAAAGAAGCAATAGGCAAAATAGGCTACGAGCGCCTCGAGGCAGCAACGTGCCGGTTGTTTTTGGGCGAGGCCGATGGGCAGTGCGATGGCAAACAGGAGCGGAAGTCGTTTAAAGACCGTCCACGAGCCGCGCTGGATGATGGTCCAAAAAACATACCAAGGGGTTCCGTATACGGCGAGGTCGCCGACGATGTCCGCAGACGTTGCAAGGGCGGAGACGCCGACCATAAGGCCCGATATGGAAAACAGCATGGCGGGCGCGAACATTGCCCCGCCAAAGCGTTGGATTTTTTGCAGCATGTTCTGCCTCCCGAATATCGAGGCGCGTTGCGCGTGGTGAAACGTTTAAACAATGGATTCATTGTAGAGGACCAGACGATTGTCGTACCGGCAGTTTTGAGCGAAACCGGTTTGGGCACGACAGAAACCGTCAACGGTTAAATCCTGTCGCTTTGCCGATAATCGGTTTAAACAACTTTAAGAAATGCTATCGTGCCTAGCCATACATATTCATTAGAGGTGAAGTCATGCCAAAAGCGATTTACGAAGGAATCTACCGCGAGATCCGTTCGCGCATCATTAATGGGACCTATGCGTTTCAGGAGATGCTGCCAACCGAAGCCGAGCTGACCGCGGAGTTTGGCTGTACACGCAATACTATCCGCCGCGCCTTGAGCATGCTGGCCGATGAGATGTTTGTGCAGCCCATACACGGCAAGGGCGTGCGCGTTATTTGGCTCAAGGGCGAAACCGACATGCTGGGCGCACTCGAGGAAGTCGAGTCGTTTGGCGAATTTGCAAAGCGCAACAATGCCGTTGCATCGACGGACGTTAAGTCCTTTGAACATTTGATTTGCACTGAGCAGCTCTCTCGTCGCCTGGGCTTTAAGGTGGGCGAGGAGCTGATTCGCGTAGTGCGTGTTCGAAGCCTTAACGGCAGCGCGCGCCAAGTGGACCATGGCTATTTTTTGGCGTCGATCGCCAAGGGTCTGACCCCAGAGATCGCGACGGATTCTATCTACGCCTATCTGGAGCACAAGTGCGGCGTCAAGGTGATGGCGAGCCGTCGTACGGTGAGTGTCGAGCTCGCCAACGATGAGGACTGCAGCTACTTGGACCTTGGCAAGTACAATTGCGTCGCCGTTATGGAGAGCCAATCGTACACCTCGGACGGCATCTTGTTCGAGGTCACGCACGCCCGTACGCACCCCGAGATCTTCCATTACCGCGTCAATTCCAAGCGATAGACGGTGAGCTCGCAGTCCGGCGAGCCTTATGCCCTCAAAGCGAAAACGCCCGGTCAAACCGACGGTACATCGGCTTGACCGGGCGTTTTCTCTGCATTAGATAACAAATAATTGTTTATACAAAACTTGTCAAGTATCAAGTTGAAATTACCGTTCACCGAAGTTTTTCTACCGCTCTAGTAATACTTGTTCAAACAACTAGCCAAATAGCGTATCGTTCAAATCAGCAAAAGGGGCAAAGTCCCCGAGCCAATCTCCGAAGGCGGCGGCAAAGGGTGCCGCCACGGTGTGAAAGGGTGGATTGTAATGAAGAACGAAATGAGCAGAAGGCAGTTCCTGGGCTTTGCTGGTTCCGCGGCTGCAGTTCTTGGTCTGGGCCTCGTGGGTTGCGGTGGTTCTGCCGGCTCCGGCTCCTCTGCTTCTGGTGACGCTGCCGAGGTCTACTTCCTCCAATTCAAGCCCGAGGTCGACAAGGAGTGGAAGGAGATCGCCAAGGCCTATAAGAAGGAGAAGGGCGTCGAGGTCAAGATCGTGACCGCCGCTTCCAACACCTACGAGGAGAAGCTTAAGTCCGAGATGTCCAAGAGCTCCGCTCCGACCCTGTTCCAGGTCAACGGCCCCACCGGTCTTAAGAACTGGAAGGATTACTGCGCCGACCTGTCCGATACCAAGGTCCGCGGTGAGCTCATTGACGACTCCCTGGCTCTGCAGTCCGACGGCAAGGATGTGTGCATCGACTGGGTCCAGGAGAGCTTCGGCATCATCTACAACAAGCAGCTGCTCGAGAAGGCTGGCTACAAGGCCGAGGACATCAACTCCTTCGACAAGCTGAAGGCTTGTGCCGACGACATCCAGGCCCGCAAGGACGAGCTTGGTGTCGAGGGTGCCTTCACTTCCGCCGGCATGGACGACTCCTCCAGCTGGCGCTACACCACCCACCTTGCCAACATGCCGCTCTACTACGAGTTTGAGAAGGAGCACAACCAGGAGGACGACGAGATCAAGGGCGAGTTCCTCGACAACTACAAGCAGATCTTCGACCTGTACATCACCGACTCCACCTGCGATCCTTCGCAGCTTGCCTCCAAGACCGGCGACGACGCCACCAACGAGTTCGCAACCGGCAAGGCCGTCTTCTATCAGAACGGCTCTTGGGCCTACTCTGACCTCATCAAGGCCGGCATGACCGACGATCAGATTGGCATGATGCCCATCTACATCGGTGTCGACGGCGAGGAGAACCAGGGCCTGTGCTCCGGCGGCGAGAACTACTGGTGCGTTAGCTCCCAGGCTTCCGAGGATGCCCAGAAGGCCACCGAGGACTTCATGTATTGGTGCGTCACTTCTGACACCGCCACCAGCATCATCGCTGACAAGATGGGTCTGACCGCCCCGTTCAAGAGCGCCAAGGAAACCACCAACGTCTTCTCGCAGCAGGCCGTTGCCATGGCCAAGGACGGCAAGAAGACCGTCGCTTGGGACTTCGTCTACATTCCCTCCGAGGAGTGGAAGAAGAACCTCAAGCAGGCTCTGATTGCCTACGCTGCCGATAACAGCAAGTGGGACGGCGTCAAGAACGCTTTCGTGGATGGCTGGAAGACCGAGAAGGCCGCTTCTGAGTAAGCAGTTGCTGCCCAAGCTATCTGATTAGCGACAGGGGGCGGGCAGACGTTAGTTTGCCCGCCCCCTGCATATTGAAAGGACCCTTCTATGGGCAAAGCACTCAAGCGCTGGTGGCCGCTCTTTATGCTGCCCACGTGCCTGGCGTTTATGATCGGGTTCGTGATCCCTTTTATCCAGGGTTTCTATCTCTCGTTCTGCCAGTTTATTACCATTAACAACACGCACTTCGTCGGTATCGAGAACTACGTGCGCGCACTGTCTGATCCGCAGTTTGCCACGTCGTTCTTCTTTACGGTGGCGTTTGCCTTCCTGTCGACGGTGCTTATCAACGTGATCGCCCTCGCCATCGCGCAGGCGCTCACCCGCAAGGCGCTCAAGGGCACCAACATCTTCCGTACGATCTTCTTTATGCCTAACCTCATCGGCGGCATCGTGCTGGGCTACATTTGGCAGATTCTGATCAACTGCCTGCTCTCCAACGTGGGCGCCCAGCTCATCGCCCTTAACTCTGCTGCTGGCTTCTGGGGCCTTATCATCCTGACGCTGTGGCAGCAGGTCGGCTACATGATGATCATCTACATCGCTGGTCTGCAGTCCATTCCGTCCGATTACATCGAGGCCGCCAAGGTCGACGGTGCCACGGCATGGCAGACGTTTTGGAAGGTTAAGATCCCTAACCTGATGCCGACCATCACCATCTGCCTGTTCCTGTCCATCACCAACGGCTTTAAGCTGTTCGACCAGAACCTCGCCCTTACCGGCGGCGCTCCCGCGCACTCCACCGAGATGCTCGCCCTGAACATCTACAACACGTTCTACTCGCGCGCCGGCATCGCATGGCAGGGCATTGGCCAGGCCAAGGCAGTCATCTTCTGCATTCTGGTCGTAGCCATCTCCATGATCCAGCTCAAGGCCACGAGGTCCAAGGAGGTGCAGCAGTGATGAAACGCGATAAGGTTATCAACCGCGCGCTCTCGATCTTCTTTACGATCCTGTCGCTCGCGTGGATCTACCCCGTGTTCATGATTGCGCTCAATTCCTTTAAGAAAGCGACCGCAATCAGCACCACCACGGCGTTCGATCTGCTCACGCCCGAGACGTTCAACGGCCTTGCAAACTACCTGCACGCTCTTAACGAGCAGGGCTTTGCCTCGGCATTTATGTACTCGCTCATCATCACGGTCACGTCGGTCGTACTGATCTTGGTGTGCTGCTCCATGTGCGCTTGGTACGTGGTTCGTGTTAACAGCAAGATCTCGAACTTCTTCTATTACCTGTTCGTGTTCTCGATGGTCGTGCCGTTCCAGATGCTCATGTTCACGCTGTCCAATTTGGCGGACCGCATCGGCTTTAATACGCCGTTCAACATCTGCTTTATTTATCTGGGCTTTGGCGCGGGCCTGGCGGTCTTTATGTTCGCCGGCTTTGTAAAGAACATCCCGCTCGAGATCGAGGAGGCGGCCATGATTGACGGCTGCAACCCGGTCCAGGTGTTCTTTAAGATCGTCCTTCCCATCATGAAGCCCACCTATCTTTCGGTCGGCATTCTCGAGACCATGTGGGTCTGGAACGACTATCTGCTGCCCTACCTTACCCTCGACTCCACCAAGTACAAGACCATTCCTATCTTGATCCAGTACTTCCGCGGCGGCTACGGCCACGTCGAGCTCGGCCCCATGATGGCTTGCATCATGATGGTCGTTATCCCCATCGTCATCATGTACATCCTCTGCCAGAAGTACATTATCGACGGCGTGGTGGCAGGTGCCGTCAAGGGCTGATGCCGTAACTGTTTTGCAAGTTTCAGCGGCGCCCCTCAGCACGGCGTCGCATATCGAAAGGTAAAGACATGGCAGAGATCGTTCTCAAGCATGTTCAGAAGGTGTATCCCAACACCGAGTCCAAAAAGAAGGGCTTCTTTGGCAAAAAGAAGAAGACCGAGGAGAAGAAGCACAACCTCAAGGTTACCGAGGATGGCGTGCTCGCTGTTGAGGACTTCAACCTCACCGTTCACGACCAGGAGTTCATCGTCCTCGTTGGCCCGTCTGGCTGCGGTAAGTCCACGACGATGCGTATGGTCGCCGGCCTGGAGGACATTACCTCGGGCGACGTGTTCATCGATGGTAAGCGCGTCAACGACGTGGCGCCCAAGGACCGCGACATCGCCATGGTGTTCCAGAGCTACGCTCTGTACCCCAACATGACGGTGTACGAGAACATGGCGTTTACGCTCGAGCTCAAGAAGGTCCCCAAAGACGAGATCGACCGCAAGGTTCGCTCCGCTGCCGAGATCTTGGGTATCACCGAGTACCTCGACCGCAAGCCTAAGGCGCTTTCGGGCGGTCAGCGTCAGCGCGTCGCCATCGGTCGCGCCATCGTGCGTGACCCCAAGGTCTTCCTGATGGACGAGCCGCTGTCCAACTTGGACGCCAAGCTTCGTAACCAGATGCGTGCCGAGCTCATTAAGCTGCGCCACGAGATCAAGGGTACGTTCATCTATGTTACCCACGACCAGACCGAGGCTATGACCCTCGGCGACCGTATCGTGGTCATGAAGGACGGCGTTGTCCAGCAGATCGCCACGCCGCAGGAGGTCTTTAACCATCCCGCGAACATCTTCGTCGCCGGCTTCATCGGCGTGCCGCAGATGAACTTCTTCGATGCCCAGCTGGTGCGCTCGGACGATGGCTTTACCGTCAAGACCGACGACATGAATGTCGCGCTGGCCCCCGAGACCTGCGCTCAGCTCGCCCTTAATTGGGATGGCGGCGACGTGAAGGAGATCACGGCCGGCGTGCGTCCCGAGCAGATTCTGCTTGCCGACAAGGGCGAGGAGGGTGCGCTTCAGGGCACCATTGAGGTCACCGAGCTCATGGGTTCGACCGAGCACGTTCATGTGACGTCCCCCGACGGCCAATTTGTCCTGATCATCCCCGTCGTCGACCTTGAGGCCAAGGGTGCGCTCAAGGCTGGCGATCCCATCTGGTTCAAGTTTGAGAAGAACGCGACCCACCTCTTCGATAAGGTCTCTGGCAAGAACCTTATCTAGGCCCGATCCAATCAGGCCCTCCTTTTGGGCGACTGCGGCTTTGCCATCCTTTTGCCGTGGTCACATATAAGGCTCCCCTCCCGTCCACTAGGCGAGAGGGGAGCCTTTCTTTGTGCTGGGGCCGTTCATCTGCCAGTTTGTCTTGATCTGTAACAGGAGGAGGGCCAAATTGGGTCTAGATGTTACAGATCGAGACAGTGTCGAGCTGCCTGTCCTTTCATCTCGATCTGTAACACGAAGGACTGATTTCGGCAGCTACCTGTTACAGATCGAGATTGTTTTAGCCGCCTTGCCCGTCTGTCTCATTCTGTAACAGGGAGACCCAATTTTGCCGGCTACCTGTTACAGATCGAGATTGTTTGGTCGAGACAAACCACAGGCCGGCGTATCGGCACAAAAAGCGGAGCCGCGTTGCCGCGACTCCGCTTTCAAGAGGATGGGTAAGGGAAACGAAATTAGCTCAGGTGCCAAATCTCGTCGTTGTACTGGGAGATTGTGCGGTCGGACGAGAAGGTGCCGGCGTTGGCGATGTTGATTAGCGCCTTGCGCATCCAGGTGTCCTGGTCCTCGTAGTCTGCTAGCACGTGCTCCTTGGTCTGGATGTACTCCTCAATGTCGAGCAGGGCCATAAACCAGTCCTTGCCCTTGATGTCGTCGTGCAGGCGTTGCAGACGCTTAGCGTTGCCGGTCGCCATAAAGGCGGGGTTGGTGATAAAGTCCACCAGCAGTTTGATACCGGGCTTGCGGTAGAGTGCGCTGGCGTTATAGCTGCCGTCGGCGTAGAGCTGCTCGACCTGCTTGGAGGAAGCGCCAAAGGTGTAGATGTTCTCGTCACCCACGAGCTCGGCGATCTCGACATTGGCACCGTCGAGCGTGCACAGGGTCAAAGCGCCGTTGAGCATGAACTTCATGTTAGAGGTTCCGCTCGCCTCCTTGGAGGCCAGGCTGATCTGCTCGGAGATATCGGCGGCGGGAATCACACGCTCGGCAGCAGTGACGTTGTAGTTCTCGATCATGACAACTTGCAGGTAGGGGGCCACATCGGGATCGTTTGCGATCCACTGCGACAGTGTCAGGATCAGATGGATGATGTCCTGGGCGATGGTGTAGGCAGGTGCTGCCTTGCCGCCAAAGATGATAGTGACGGGGTGCTTAGGCCTGTTGCCGTTCTTGATGTCGAGATACTTCCAGATGATGTAGAGCGCGAGCATCTGCTGGCGCTTGTACTCGTGGATACGCTTGACCTGAACATCGATGATGGCGTTGGAGGGAATGGTCACACCCTGCTCGAGCGCCATAAACTGGCGCATGATGGTCTTGGCCTCGGCCTTGGTGGCGGCCAGGCGCTCAAGAACATCCTTGTCGTTAGCGAATTCGGCGAGCTTGCTCAGGTCGCCGGTGCTGCGCCAATCGGTGCCGATCACATCGTCGAGTAGGCTGGCGAGCGCAGGGTTGGCGCCATGGATCCAACGGCGGAAGGTGATGCCGTTGGTCTTGTTGGAAAACTTCTCGGGATATATCTCGTAGAACGGGTGAAGCTCGGTGTCCTCCAGAATCTTGGTGTGGAGTGCGGCGACGCCATTGATGGAGAAGCCAAAGTGAATGTCCATGTGGGCCATGTGGACGGTATCGTGCTCGTCGATGATGGCAACGCGCGGGTCGTCGTGCTCGGCCTTGGCAACCTCGTCGAGCTTGACGATGATGTCGGCGATGGCGGGCGAGACCTTCTGCAGGCTGGCGAGCGGCCATTTCTCGAGCGCCTCGGCAAGGATCGTGTGGTTGGTGTAGGCGACCATGGAGCGCACGATGGTAACGGCCTCGTCAAACTCGATGTCGTGCTCGGTGGTGAGCAGGCGGATGAGCTCGGGAATGACCATGGTGGGGTGCGTGTCGTTGATCTGGACCACGGCGTAGTCGGCCAGATCGTGCAGGTTGCTGCCGCGCTCGACGGCCTCGTCGATCAGGAGCTGGGCGGCGTTGCTCACCATGAAGTACTCCTGGTAGATGCGAAGCAGACGGCCCTGCTCATCGGAATCATCCGGATAGAGGAACAAGGTGAGGTTCTTGGCGATCTCGGTCTTGTCGAAGTCGATGGAGCTGCCGGGGACCAGGCCGTCGTCGACACTTGCCAGGTCAAACAGACGCAGGCGGTTCTTGGTGGGCTGGCCGTAACCGGGCACATCGATGTTGACGAGCTTGGAGGTGACGGTAAAATCGCCAAACTCGACGGTGTAGGAGCGGTCGTCATCGATCAGGATGTCCTGCTCGCCAAGCCACTCATCGGGGACGGCCTTTTGCTGGTTGTCGGCAAAGCGCTGACGGAACAGGCCGTAATGGTAGTTGAGGCCCACGCCGTCACCGGTAAGGCCCAGCGTGGCAATGGAATCCAGGAAGCACGCGGCCAGGCGGCCCAGGCCGCCGTTGCCGAGTGAGGGCTCGACCTCAAACTCCTCAATCTTGTTGAGGTCGTGGCCGGCGGCGGTGAGCTGGTCTTTAACCTCGGCATAGATGCCAAGGTCGATCATGTTGTTGATCAGCAGTTTGCCAATCAAAAACTCAGCAGAGATGTAGTAGAGCTTTTTCTTGCCATTGTTGAGCGGGCAGGCGGCGGAGCGCTCCTGCACGAGCTTGACCAGCAATTTGTAAATGCGGCGGTCATCGAGTTGCTCGAGCGAAGTTCCAAAGGATTGCTCGGCAAGATCCGCAAGATCGATATGGGGCATGTTTCCTCCTGTGGTGAGTTGTCTACATGTCAGAAATTCAAAAGAAGCCCGCGCGAGGGGATTGGGGTGGCCTCGCGCGGGAAAAGCGGTCGCGTCCGCACGGTGGGGAGGGGTCGGGCGCGGTAGCTCCTATTGGGGAAGCTCGATTTCGGCTTCCGATGGGATGCGGAAGTAGGTCTCGGTCCAGTCGGTGAGTTTGTGCTCGAGCTCGCGGGTGATGGCGCCATCGAGCATACGCCAGGTCCAGTTTCCGCCCAGGGTGGCGGGAGTGTTGATGCGCGCCTCGTTGCCCAAGTTGAGCAGGTCCTGCATGGTGTAGATGCAGGTATCGCTCACGCTGGCGGCGATGGTGCGGTTGAGCGCGTCGGCCATGGACTCGCCTGCCTGCTGGTGGGTATACAGGGCCGCCTGCTCGCGCTGACGCGGGGTGGCCGTTCCCTCAAACCAGCCGCGTGCCGTTTCGTTGTCATGTGTTCCGACGTAGGCGACGGTGTTGGCAATGTAGTTGTGTGGCAGGTAGTACGAGTTGGTGCCCTCAAAGGCAAACTGCAGGATCTTCATGCCAGGGAAGCCCGTGGTGTCGCGCATGTCGATGACGCCGGGGGTAAGAAAGCCCAGGTCTTCGGCAATGATGGGAAGCGTGCCGAGCTTTTCCTCGAGCGCCTTGAAGAACTTGAGGCCGGGTCCCTGCGTCCATGAACCATATGACGAATCGGGAGAGGAGAACGGCACCTCCCAAAATGCCTCGAAACCGCGGAAGTGGTCCAGACGGATGATGTCGTACATGTCGAGGGCGGCTCGGATGCGGCCCTCCCACCAGGAGAAGCCATCTGCTTCCATGGCATCCCAGTCATAGATCGGGTTGCCCCAGTACTGGCCGGTGGCCGAGAACTGATCGGGCGGCGTTCCCGCGACGCTGACAGGATTGCCGGCGGCGTCGATCTTAAAGAGCTCGGGCGTGGCCCACATCTCGACGGAGTCGCGCGAGACGTAGATGGGCAGGTCGCCGATGATCAGGATGTCGCGCTCGTTGGCATAGGCCTTGAGGCGGCTCCACTGGCGATCGAAGAAATACTGCGTCATCTGGTGGTAAAGCATGCGCTCGGGATGGGCGGCGCAGATCTTGTTGGATGCCTCGCCGCGGCGGCGGAGCTCCTCGGGCCACTCCCAAAAGGCCTTGAGCCCGCACTCCTCCTTTACGGTCATAAACTCGCAGTAGGGAATGAGCCAGTCCTCGTTTGCCTGGATAAAGTCGTCGAAATCGGCTGGTTTATTCGCGGCGAAGCGCTCGGCGGCACGGTCGAGGATTTGGCGGCGGCCAGCAAAGATGGCGCCGTAGTCGACGTTGTTGGGATCGGAGCCCAGATACACGCCGTCGATATCGCGCTGCTCCAGATAGCCGGCCTCGATAAGCTCGGCAAAGTCAATGAAGTTAGGGTTGCCCGCGCGGGCCGAGAACGACTGGTAAGGCGAATCGCCGTAACTAGTCGTCGTTAGGGGCAGAATCTGCCAATAATGTTGTTTGCACGAGGCGAGGAAATCGACAAAGTCGTAGGCGTTCCAGCCAAAACCGCCGATGCCGTAAGGCCCGGGCAATGACGAAACGGGCATCAGAACACCGCTTGCACGCTCCATGGATGCACTCACCGTCCTTTTGAATAAGGGGCTGCGCCGTAGATGGATAGACGGCTCGTCCCGAGTTTCCATTTCTATTGTCCCTATTGTAGAACATGTTGTTTAAACATGTATATAGAGAATGAAAAAGTTGCCGAATTTCGGTGAATGGTAGTGCGCCATAAAGACGATATGAGCAGAACAATGTGAGCCCCTGCTTCGTATCGTCTTTTGATTCGTGGGCCAAGGCTGACAATGGTCGTCGTCATTAAAATCCGGCAGCCAGCCAGGTTGCCACAATGCGAGACTGGCTCACAATGCCACATGTTGCCTCTATTGGCCTTGAGGTGCACGCCCGCAGCATCAAAGGATGCGCCTTCAATCCGTTCACGGGCGAGATCGGCGGGAAGCCCCTTCTCCTACGACCCCGCCTCCGTCGCCGACTCGATCCTTTCTATCGAGTCGCCCGGGGCAGTCTACGAGTCCGGCGTCACCGGCTTTCCCTTCTGCAGGGAGCCGCGCTGCCTCGGCGTGGACTGCGTCATCGGCGCGGTCTCCAAGATGCAGAGGCCCGCGGCCGACAAGCGACGCAAGACCGACAAGCGCGACGCCGAGTTTTCGGCCAAGCAGCTCGCACTGCACGAAATCGTCGAGGTCCACGTCCCCGACTGCGAGTGCGAGGGCGCCAGGGACCTCTCCCAGGCCCCCGCCGATGCCCGGGAGAGGTTACCGTGTTACCGTCAAGCAGCGCCTCTCCAAGTACCTGCCCAGGAATGGGCAGTGCCACCCCGGCGGAGACGACCAGAGAAGGAGGCTCGGGACGTGGACCAGGGCGCACTGGGCCTGGATCGAAGCCGCGGAGATGGCCGACCCCACGGCCCAGCAGACCCTCGACTGCTATAAGGAGCGCGTCAAGCGGGCGGTAGACGAGAAGAAGGACCTGGAATCCAAGGTGGAGTCCCAGTCGGAACAGCCCCGATGGAAGCCGACGATGGACGTGCTCAGCTGCATGAAGGGCATCGACGTCGTCATCTCCGCTGTTAGTGTTAGTGTATTTTTCACCGTTCAGTTTAATGCTACCACTGACAGTTGAAACGCCTGTGGAAGGGATAGCCTTGTTGGACGGGGACTATTCGTGATAGTATCGCGCCGCAACATCGAGGCGCGAATCGCCCATGTGGTGGCAGTGCGAGTTTCGTGAGGTGTGGTGTGGACGGGACGCAGCGTTTTATGGGTCTGGCCGGTCCGACTGGTGTGCAGTTCTGTCGGGCCGGCCGAGATTGGTGAAGAGATCGCGTTGTTGAATGAGCGAATTTTACAAGCAGCTCTTCAAGGCGCTCTGGGCGTTGGCTAGGGCTGCGCAGTCAATCGCATGCAGCGATAGGCGAGGTGATTGCTCGATGGGTTGGCGACTAGTTTTGTGCCGTACTTGCCTCGGTGCCGTCGTTATCTGCCGAGTACCAGAATGCGTAGGCCGCAACGACGGCATCGTAGACGGCTGCAACTACGTTATCCACGACGGCTGCGAAGTTGACTACAACGGGAATGGGGCCGGTTTTGGAATCCATCTTCTCTACTTCTGGGGTCTCGTACATGGGAACATCTCCTTAGAGTTGGGACAGGACGCTCAGGTCGCCTAGATCGTCATCGATTAGGTCGATATAGAGGTCGCCGTCCATATTGATGTCTGCAATCAACGATGAGATCTCTTCCATCTCGTCAATCGAGTGCATGCGATTGGCCAACGCGGTAATAACGGGTTTATCCCAAACGGTTGCCATTCCGGCATCGTAGTATTCCTGAAGACTGTGTTTGCGAACGTTTCCAATGATGAGAGGTATATAGGGGGATACGACGATATCGCCATTGGCGTGGATGGCCACTTGGTCAAATTGCATCTGCAGCTGGGGGAATCTGACCAAGTGGTCGATGGGGTCGCCCCACTCAAACATGAAGTAGCCTCGATAGCCTGGATCGTATCGAAGGTCGTTGATCGTGTTGACCAACCGACGGTATTGATTATTTGAAGGGCGAATTGTGCGGTTTTTTCGGGCTCTGCCGAGGAGCATAAGTGGCTGACTCGAAGGTCAATTCGGTCGGTCCTGCTCGACGATTTCAGCTTGTCCCGGAGCATCGTGCAAACTGGTTTGAAATCGTCGACATTAAATGATGTTGGACAAAAGGCAATCGAAAGGTGCAGCGAAGTTTCGTTCAGCGTGATATCGATGGCGTCTAGTACCCGGTCGTATAGCCCCGGGAACCCCCGCATATGTTCATGAGAATCACGTAGGCCATCGAGGCTAAACTGTATGCCGTTTAAACCGGTATGTTCGAGCTCATGCAAAGTAATTGAGCTTGCGAGCAGTCCGTTTGACACGAGGTTGCATTTGACGCCAGATGCGCTGAGCCGCCGCAAGGATTCGATGACAAGGAATGGACTGGAGTGATGGCGATGTCGGACGTTGTGGTTCCAATGGTGGGGTCATGCCTGCTGCTGGTGTTCGGAATAATGATATATCGAGGCAAGCTCACGGGATTGCTTGCCGGAATGTCATTGCTATCGGGAGAGCGTTTAGAGGAGGTAAAGCGGACGGCCGAGTCTCTAGGCGCAAACCGAGTGGTGGGGGCGTCTGTAGTTTTCTCCGCAATATGCCTTTTTCTCTCGTCCCTTTTTCCGGACAAAAGGGCTATTCTCGGCCTGATGGTGGCTGCCGTTATAATCGCCGCGCTTGCCTATGCAAATAGGGGGCCTATTCGTATGTATATAAAGGTGAAATGGAATCCTGGGCACCGCAGCCCGAGATAGTGTCTTGAGCAAGGATTAACAACAAGGGATATATGGGAGCGATTAAGCGGCGAACATATTCAGTTTTGGATAAAAGGCCGCTTGATGGGAGCTGGCATGTTTAAGAAGACGGTTCACGAGTTGTTTCGGTGTAAAGGGTCACGGCTTTTCGTGATTCTCATGCTGGTTAATTTCGCTCTCTCGTGCATCATGCCCGCCTTAAACGGTGGGTTTGTAGACTTTCTCGTGACGAATAGGGACCCATCTCGCGTCGTATGGTTTGCGGCCTTTGTTGCGGGCATAGGGATATCGGCCTCCTTCATGTCGCATGCGATGGGCGTGAACGTATCGCGCGTCATCTTGGAGATGACGACGAGACTGATGGGGACCACGTGTGAGTCGTTTGAACGGGGGCCCCTGGAAAAGGGGGAGCAGGCGGATCCATCCTATACAACGCAGAGGGTGTATGCGGATTCGAATGCGGTGTCATCGTTTGTCGTGAACAACTTCCTGACGATCGGGCTTAACGTCGTTCTGGTTGTGTTGATATGCATCATCCTGTTTTCGATCAATCCGGTGTTCCTGGTGTTAAGTGCATGTTCGCTTGTTGCGTACTTCATTTTATTCAGGGCGTTGAAAAAGCCGCTGTACAACAGCTCGCTTGCGAACAAGGAGGGGTTGAGCAAGCTTTTCGCGTCCGTGAGCGGCGAGCTGTCGCAGTTGTTTGACATTAAGTGCGATGGCGCATATGACCAGAGCGCTCGGACGCTCAAAGGGGTATTCGAGGGGTACTACCCGATTTACATGAAAGCAAGTAGGGTCTCGAATCTGGCCACCTCGAGCGACGGCCTGATCTCATCTGTGTTCCGGGGAGCGTTGCTTGTGATCTCCGGAATGGAAATATTAAGCGGAAGAATGAGCATTGGCGAGTTCACAATGGTGAACTCGTATTACTCGATGGCGTTCGGATGCTTCAAATATTATTTGAATTATTTCAAATCGTATCAGGACGCAAGGGCCTCGTTCGACCGATTGGGGGCTCTGACGGAGGACGCCGAGGACCGCGGCACCCTCACGGTTGGGCACGTGGAGAGCATATCGTTGTCCAACATCGCGTACCGATACGCGGGAAAGCCCTACTTGTACCGCGATCTCTCCGTGGACGTCGAGAGGGGGAAACCTATGCCATTACCGGGCCGAACGGATGCGGCAAAAGCACGTTTCTGAAGGTGCTTCTTGGACTATATTCTGCTGGGGGACATCGGGCTTTGGGGTCGGTGCCATATGAAGAGCTCGATATGGAGACGATCCGACATGACCTGTTTGCGGTGTGCCCGCAAAAGCTCTTTATTCCGAATGAAACGGTGGAACACTATCTTGAGAGGGCATCGATTCGGGGAACGGGCGAGCATCTCTGCGAGCTTGTGCCGAGTTTCTGCCGAACCGTCGAATCGTTAAAAGGTAAGAATTGTAGGGACCTTTCTGGTGGAGAGTATCGGAAGCTAAGGATAATCTCAGCACTTTGCAGGCAACCGGAAGTGCTTGTGTTTGACGAGCCGACGAATGATTTAGACGAAGAAAGCCGTCGGGAGTTCACGGAGTATGTCTCTCGAAACCCCTTTAATCAGCTAATTCTTGTTGTAAGCCACGATCAGGATTTGATTTTGGCATGCGATAAGAAACTGGATTTGAATTTCGACTCGAAAGATGGGCAATGCTGATGAGAAACGCTTGGAGTTCGGGATTGCGCGGCGTGAAGCGACCCTCTTCTTATCGAGTTCGTTACAATGTAGGAAAAACAGTAAGTAAGAAGACCTCTGATTGCTTTAGGAGGAGCTGTGGTGAATAGCGCCCAGAAGATCGATAAGTCCATCCAGAAGATGATGACTCTCGGAAGAAGGCTTGGGATTCTGTTTACGGCGCTGTTTATAGCGGTGTGTTGCTGTTCGGTGGTGGTGGTTATTTCCATTGGGCTTATGGCTGCTCAAGGAAACCTATATGATCCATCAAAGACGGTTTCCGTAGTGGTTCCTTTGATGTATCTTCTGATTTCCGGAGGGGCCACATGGACCCTGCGGGGAATCAGCATGGACATGGCTCATGGCGAATCGCCCTTTACCCTTTCGCATGCTCGAAGAATCTCGATTATCGGGTGGCTGTTTGTTGCAGCAGCAATAGGTGACCTCTTGTTTTCTCCGGGGTTTCTTTCGATAGTGATTGGCCCCTTCGACTTGCTGGGGAACGCCTATTCGATGTTTGAAAACCTGGCCCTGCCCATAGATATTGGTGCTGTGCTGGGGGCCGTTTGCTGCTTCTCGATTTCTGCGATATGGCGCTACGGAGCTCTGCTTCAAGACCAGACCGAGGATTTGGTGTGAGGGGCGGCATGGACTATCTGATTATTGAGCTTGAAAGCTTATTGCTTCGACGCGGAAAGACGAGTACGGATATCATTCGGGCGACCGGGCACACACCGGCAAGTATCTCAAAAATACGAAATGGCAAGGTGAAGGCAATTAGGTTAAAGACATTGCTGGATATTTGCGTAGAGCTTGATTGCCAGCCTGGCGATCTTATTAAGCGCGTCAACGAAAGAGAACTTGAGGAACTGGCGACGCGGCGCGCCCGCAACGCGCTGAGCAGGGCGACCGCGACGGGTGATGACCCGGTCCTGGAGTCAGATCATGTTTACGTGGTCGATCTTAGAGACGACTGAGGCTGGAGAATAAAAAAGTATTGAGCAGGTGCAGCCCGTGAAAACAACGGTTTTCACGGGCTGTTCATTCAACGTCCTGCAGTGGCCTGTATTTCTCGCCGCGTCACTGGGGAACGAGAGAGTCATTTCCTGTGCTGGATGCAGGGGGGTGCTTACCTTGTGTAATATATAAATAAGCTTATATTGAAATATGATACATATCGAATTAGAATAACATTATCAATTCGGTATGCAAGGAAAGGAGGGAGAGATGGATTGGATTAACGAGCCGGAGGAAGGCGTTGCACCCGCGTGCGGCAACTGCTTCTTCTACGCGCACGGGGGATGCACGAAGAGGTGCCCCAATCAGTCCTGCACGTTCCGTTTCTAGGGGGCAGAGATGAACTGGCTTTCTACCGCGAAAGGAGGGGAATGAAATGGAATGGATTACCGAGCCGTCAGCCGGGGCTGAGCCCATGTGCAACAATTGCTTCTTTTACGCGCACGGCAGCTGCAGCACCAAGTGTTCTTCACAGGAGTGCACTATCCGCTTTTAGCGGATAGTGCACGCCGTACGGCGTGCACAGACTGTTCAAAGATATTTTGGCCAGCAGCGCCTGAGGGGCGATGTGGCATTGCAATATGGGGGGGCGAACCGACGTTACCTATAACCCCGCACAATTGCCATGTCGTCCCTTTTTATTGACGGGGAGGATGTCGTCCATGCGGGAAGTCCCAGTTGAATTGCGTGCCATATCCAAGAGATATGGCGGGTTTGAAGCGGTTAAATCAGTCTCGTTCTCTTTAATGGAAGGCGAGCTGTGTGCACTCATTGGGGAGAATGGTGCCGGCAAGAGCACGTTAATTCGATTGATCACGGGGCTTTCGGAGCCATCGTCAGGAACGATCTCGATGTTTGGGCAAACCGGGAGACGTGAAATACGGAGCTGCAGGGAAAGGCTGGGTTATATGCCCGACCTCAATGCTTCGTATCCTAATCTGACCGCGCGAGACAACTTGGTCGTTCGCTGTATTGAGTGGGGGCTTCCCACCGATCGTTCCATCGACGGTGTGTTATCAACCGTCGGTTTGGGGGAGGCCGGCGGGAAGAAAGTGAAGAACTTCTCAATGGGAATGAGGAGGCGTCTCGATCTGGCCATAGCGTTGCTGGGCGATCCGGAGCTGTTGATCCTGGACGAGCCGACAAACGGCCTGGATCCGATGGGGATAGTCGAAGTAAGAAAAATCCTTACGCATCTTAACAAAGATCAAGGTAAAACGATTCTCGTATCCAGCCACAATCTTGAGGAGATGCACAAGCTGGCAACTGATTACCTCTTCATAAGTCATGGTCGCCTCATTCGAAGGATGACCGCACCTCAGCTGGAAAAGTCATGCCGCGGTGGTTTCGTGTTGCATGTGGACGATCTGGAGCGAACGAGATCGGTTCTCGGAGATGAGACCTCACATTCTTTTCTGCCGGACGGCAGCGTCCTTATGCGCTATGAGGAGAAAAAGGAAGGGCGGGGCATTGCAATCGAAGCGCTCTCGACCGCAGGTGTGAGGGTTGCGGAGGCGTATTCTCATAGGAAGAGCCTTGAGGAGTTTTATTCGGAGCTCATCGGTCGAGAGAGCGAGCTGTGATGAAACGCGAGTTCATCTCAGCTTTTCGGAGCGAGGTATGGTTGCTCGCCAGGCACCCGGCGACCGCTCTGATGATTGCGCTTGCGGCTGTGCTGTATGTGGTTGCGGCTGCGACTTCGTCTGAGGTGCTGATCATGGTCGCCGGTGATGACCCGTATACGCTTGGAGGGGCTATAGGTTTTATTGGAAACCTAGTGGATGCAGGGGACGTTTTGGGCTCTGTTGCCCGGACGTCTTTTGCGTCTACAGTGGTCTGGATTCCGGTGACGATTCTCTACGCGGTTTACGCTACGTCGAGAGACTTTGAATCCGTGGCTTACGCCGTATCGAGATCGCGAGGGGTGTCGCAGGCGGCGATTGTGATCACGAAGCTGTTGGTGAACTGCACTCTGGTCGGTGCCGTGTATCTTCTTTCTACGACTGCGCTGTATTTAACCAAGATGGCCCAATGGGACGTTGGGGCCTCGTGCTCAGGGTTTGCCCAATTTGTATCGATTGCGCTGATGATCGCGCTGCTGCTCATTTCGATGTACGCCGCTACCTTCGCCCTGTATTTGCTCACGAGGAGTGTGGTGGCGAGCAGCGTCGTTGCAATAGCGGTTTCGACATTTGTGATGGTGTGGTTCCCAAGTACATACGGAAGCGGTCAGCCCAGCTTGCTGCTCATGCTCTCGCCCGTGTATTACCTGATGAACCTGTGTTCCCTGAGTATGCAGAATGTTGGTGTAATTCAGGTTTTGCTGTATGCGGGCGGCACTGTGCTTGTGTCGGTTGGAGTTGCGCTCGTCTCGCTATTTGTAAGGACGGCGGTTCGATGAATCTTGGGATGTCGGTCAGGGCGGAACTGTTCCGCGCAAGGAGAATGAAACTCGCCGTGATAATAGCGCTGATGTATTTGGGCATCGCGGGGATTTATGTGTTTGCCGGGTCCGGCGCATGGGTCTCCGCAGGGGGAGAGGGCCAGTTCTTTGGCTTTTCCGCCGATCCGGGCTATCTTTTCTCGATAGGGGTTGGGCCAACGGGTATCTCTTCCTGGCTAAGTGTCGTCTCCATGGCGCATACGGTGTTCTTCCCAATCGTCTCTGTTGTTGTGGCGGGGACGCTATTCGGTGATGCGACGAGCGTGTCGGCAAGGGGAGTTTCGATTGCTCGGGGCTTCCGCAGCTGGCAGCTGTTTGCGGCAAAGACATTGGCTTGCGAAGTGTATACGCTGTGCCCCTACATCGTGTTTACTCTCGGTGTCGCTGCGGTCTTTGCCGTGTGCTCCGGAAGCGGTCTAGACAGCCTTACGGTTGGTAATGTGACCTCGGCACTCCTGTCGAATATCGTTATAGACGCCGCTTATACGCTGATGGTTGCGGTTGCATATGAGGTGTTCAGGATCAGATCTCTTGTGTCGGGAGCCTTGCTGGTCGCAACGTTCGCGGGCCTTGTTATCGCGATGAGTTTCCCAACCGTTTTACCCCCGGTTCACATGGCTTATTGGATGAGGGCGTGCGGGGCTGCCGGCGGGACGGTCCTGATGGCTGCATGCGGCCATGCGGTCATCGTGTCGCTCGCATGTCTATTGCTGCTTTCGTGCAGTTTTTATCGAAGAAGGTAGTGCGCTGGCGTATGCGCAGCGTCTGAGGGTCGATATGGATTTGATTGGAAATGGAGATGGTGCGAAGTGAAACTGTCGCAATTTAATGTGGTGCATGAACATAACGGAAGTCTTCTTATCATGAATGCGCGAACCGGCGGCATCCTGTCGTTAAATCCGGAATAAGCGCAGAAATTCAAAAGGATTCAAGAAGGGGACGTTCGGGATGCCGATGATCTTGTCGCGGAGCTGATAAGGGGAGGCATCCTAGTCAATGAGGAGAGGGACGAGCTTGGGGAGATCAGGTTGCAAAGTCGCGCCGCGCGCTTTGCGAATACTGCTCTGTCCCTTACCATTGCGCCAACGATGGCTTGCAACTTTTGCTGTCCCTACTGCTATGAAAAGGGACAGGCGTACACGACGATGGGCGAGGAGGTTTTGACACAGCTCTCCAAGTTCGTGAAAGATTACTATCCTGGTATCGCAAGTCTCTCAGTTGGATGGTACGGCGGCGAGCCTCTGCTCGGAATGAAGATGATCGAACGGATTACGTCGGATCTGAAAGATGTCGTGGGGCCAACGTGTGAATATTCCGCATCGATAGTGACAAATGGCTATCTGCTGACGCCTGATGTTGCAAGGAGGCTCGCGGCATGTGGTGTGACGAGCGCGCAAGTGACTATAGATGGATCGAAGTCGGATCACGATTCGAGAAGGATTCTTCACGACGGAAGCCCTACATACGAACGTATTCTCAAGAACGTCAAAGAGTGTGCCGACATCATCGATATTTCGATAAGGAGCAACGTCGACAAGACCAACATCGAGGCCGCTCAAGAGCTATTGGATTATCTCGAGCTAAATGGCCTGATGAATAAGGTTCACTTCTATTTAGCCCCTGTTGACGATATCAATCAGGTATGTGCGAACGACAGCCACTGCTTTACTGTAAAAGAGTTCTCGTATGAGGAGACTGAGTTTTATAAAAGGGCAATTGCGCGGGGCTTCAAAGTTCAACCTTTTGGTGGGACGAATTTCGGGATATGTTGCGCCGTTGGAATCAACTCGTACGTGGTTGATCCCGTCGGAGATTTGTATAAGTGCTGGGATGACATTGGAATGAAGGAGCGGAGGGTCGGAACTATTTTCGAGCCGCCAATGTTGAGCAAGAACATGATTAACTGGATGGCATATGAGCCGGATGACCCGGAATGCCAAGAGTGCTTTGCTTTTCCCATGTGCATGGGAGGGTGCCCCAACCACGCCTTAAACGGTGAGGGGAAACGTTGCGTTTCCTTCCGGTATGATGCCGAGCAAAAAATGCTGCTCTCCCAGATGATGAATACGGCAAAACGGGGTGCGGGGCAAAATGAGGCTGATGCTTAATCTCTGTAGAAAATATATACTGGGCGGTCGATTCTACGCCTATCTTGTCGTAACAGTTTTGGTCGGGCTGCTTGCGCTTGCGGGTCCCTTTCTTACCGGCATAGTGGTAAACCGATTGGCGATGCCGGCCAGCGCCGATCTTGCCGCCGTTCTCGTTTGTTGCCTTATTTTGGTTGCGGTCCAAGCGGTTCGAGCGGGACTAGTGTATTGCTCAGAGATGCTGTACATCAACCTTCAGTCGCATGCGGGGTTCGGCTTAAATGCGGATACGCTTGAGCACGTGAAGCACCTTCCCCAGGCATTCTTCGAGGGCTTCAACGCGTCGTATTATAACCAGCAAATCAATCACGACGCTAATGACCTTGTCATCTTCGTAATCAACTCGGTTGTGGGGGTTTCAAACAACGTTATCACCCTTTTGTCCGCCCTGTTTGTTCTCGGTAGCCTGAATATCAAGTTGAGTGTGGTCTGCCTTGTTCTTGCGGCAGCGAGTGCCGCTTTTTATGCGGTTTCACGCGCAAGGCTGTTTGAGAGAAGTTTTGACGTACAAGAGCAGAGCGCGAGGTTTTTTTCCTGTCTACAAGATCAGTTGGAGAAAGTTGATTTCATCCGCAAACATGCTTTGTTCGATAGGTCCCGCGCTGTACTGGTCGAAGCTTTTAATGGGCTCTATCCAACGATGAGAGCAAATCAGGAAGTAGGGTCTAGATTTACCTTTGGCAACGCGTTGGTCGCTTCCGCCGCTCAAGGATGTCTTCTTGCTGTGGGCGCGGTTGAAGTGATGGGCGGGAGACTGTTGCCTGGTTTTCTCGTGACTGCTGTTGGATATTATTCGAACTTAAGCTCAGCGGTACAGTATTTGTTGGGCTGGGGAAGGGATTACCAGACTAATCGCGTATGCTATGAGCGGCTGAAAAGAATTTGGGATGTCCCGGTGGAAGCGAATGGCAAATTGGCGCTTGGTCCGATTGAGGAAATCCGTCTAGAGAACATCAAGCTACGTTATCCAGGGGCGGAAAGGGTCGCGTTAAGCATTGAGGGGCTCGCGTTTTCCAGGGGTCGGCTATATGGAATCTCGGGGCCGAATGGTTCGGGGAAGAGCTCGCTGCTGTCAGTGATATTGGGGCTATATCCAGATGACACAGAAGGGGCCGTTCGCTACAACGGGGTGTCACAGCGTTGCATCGATCGATATGCATTGCGGCGGTGTCGAGTCAGCATTACGGAGCAAGAACCCCCTATCGTTGAGGGGACGATTCTCGATAATCTTACGCTGCTTTCTGATGATTACGAGATGGATAAGCTGAATCGGATGCTTGTCATATTGGGGCTAGACGAAATGGTTGCTTCTGTGGAGAACGGGGCAACGGCGATGCTTGACGGCGGGAAAGGAGGGGTGTCCGGCGGCGAGAAGCAAAAGATTGCAATTGTGAGACAGCTGTTGAAATCGCCGGACGTTATGCTTTTTGATGAACCGACCTCAGCACTTGATGCGAAGAGTCGAGGCGCGCTGATCAAATTGCTTCATGAAATTAAGAGAGACCATATTGTAATCGTTGTCACTCATGACGAGGAGATGCTTGCCGCCTGTGACGAGGTCATTTCGACGGCTGGATGATTATCGGATTGTGGCGTTGAAGACCAAGAAACTTGAAATGGCGTGGGCTCTGGGTAGGTCTCCACGGGTACGCCGTCGGTGCTGTACTCGACCGCCCGGCAAGAAGGTTTTATAGCGTGTTTCCCCAGAGAGGTCCCTTTGTCCGGTAGTGGCGAGGGGAGCCTCTCTTTTGCTCACCTCTTGCGGCGGAGGGGGACACCATGCGCCTATGCAGGACAAACTGCGCGTTCTTGTCGAATGATGGGCTATGTGTAGAGATGATGGTCTCGGGTAGAGCCCGTGTCGCGCTCGGCTGCGATGAGCCAGGCAATTCAATCTTCATCCGGGAGGGCCTTGGCAAGACAAGCAGGGCGAAGACCTTGGCGACGTTCGGGAGCCGTGTGGCGCCCGGCTCCACGCTCATCCACGACATGGAGCCGGGCGCCACACGGCTCCCGTCAACAATCTGTCACTGAAGAGCCAGCGCTACAACGCGAAGCTGCTCAAGGGCGTTCCCGACGGCCAGAACCCGCTGGGGCCCGTGAACCGGATGCGCTACTTCATGCAGTGCTTCCTGAGGTCTCATCCCGGCTCCAACCGGGACGACATGCGGGGCTGTGGCTATGAGTCCGCCCGAGGACAAGCTTGAGAAGGTCGCGATGGTGCTCGATCGGGCAATGCGATACCCGAAAACGCTCAGGTTCAGGCAGTTCTATGCAAGAAAGCCCAGTTCAGATGAGTTCGACGAGCAATATTTATCAACACAGTGCAAGGGGGGATTATATTTGTATTTCATCCGTGTTGAGCTTCACACGGTGCGCGACTCATCGCAAACTGGCGGGCGCAGCGGAAAGAAAACCGACTGCAGACGAACGATCGATATCGGGAGCAAATAGCCACCGGATGCTTTTCGGTCTCCTACGCGTCGACCTCCGCGATTTCTTCTGCGTCTCGCCAAGTTGAAAGGAGCGATGTCGAAAACTCCTTTTCGGTTAGCGTCAAGACATCCTTCACGCAAAAACCTTTCAATTTGTCAGGAAGCCCAAAACGCGCTTTTTTCCTAATCGAGCTGGCAACCCGCTTCAACGCGGTCTTGTTCTTGTCCTCGTTGTATACCAAAACAAAGACGCAGTGCTCGCGAAACCATCTCGTCCTCTTTCCCCACAGGTCCGAGCAGATCAAAACGCTGTCCTTGCACTTCTCGATGAGGGCGTCCCTTTGGCCAAGATTGATACCAAGCTCTTCGTCATCCTTGGGATTGAGCCTCTTCCCCAGCGTCTCCTTCAGACTGCCGTTTTTAAATTCGACTAGATATAACGTTTCCCGATCGCAATACAGCGCATCGGCGGAGCGCGGGAGTTGCATCCACCTATTGACCTTCTTGCAGTAGCATTCTTTAACAGAGTCAAAATTGACAACAGGCAAATCGTCATCCACAAGAGAGACGCTCCCGTCTCTGGATGTTTTGGAGATGGTCGACGTGCAGTCCCTTAGGATACAGGTCCTGCAACGGGAGCAACCATCGCTGCCATCTGGCACCACGGGAGAGTTCGGATGAGGGCAGGAGGCGCACAGGTCGCTACTCAAGGCCGTACTCCTCCCTCTCAAGCGTATCAAAAGGAGCCGCCAGCTTCTCGTAGGCGACCTCAGTCGAGCCGGTTATTTCGGCAAAGCGAGAGCGTCCATCAGCGCAGGTCTCCGCAAGATAATATGAGCACAATCCATCAACAGCGTGCTTCTTAGAATACACTTCGATCGCATTCAAGAAATATGGACTATGGGTGCTCATTAAGACGTGCATCCCGAGCTCTTTCTGGAGCAGCACGATTATCTCGGCGAAGGCCAGCTGCCATGCAGGATGAAGATGAATCTCGGGTTCATCGAGGATAATAGTCCCTCCGGCATCTAGCGCGCCGGACTTCAAGAGCACCTTCATGATGGCGAACGTCTTCAAGCCAGCAGAAAGGTTCCCAGGCTCCAACCCCCGAGCGAAGCCCTCTTCGAGATACGTAAGGTGACCGCGACTTTCGCTCCTCTCGAAATACCCCGGACATAAGGAGGAGACCTTGTCCATGAGAACCTTCAGGTGCCGCTCCTTCGCGATCTCGTCGAACAGCGAGGACTCGCTGTCATCGTTACGGATGGTCGCCTGAATCAAATCTTGCCGCAGCTCCTCCTGGTGTCCAAGGAGGGGCCTGAACCGAAAAGCGGGGCCGTAGGGCCCTCCGAGAGAATCGATCAGGAACGGGTCGTCCAGATAATGCGCCCTGAATCGCAAAACCCTCCTATCGTGCACCTCCGCCACCTCGTCACCTGCAACCGAGAAAACCGTAGATGCGTCCTTTATCTGGAGTTCGACCTTCCCGGGCTCTTCGCCGAAAACCGAATTGATCTGGCCGTTGAACTCGCTTTGGAACCTGTTTGTCGCAATCGCACGAAATACCTCATCATCGGAGATATCCATGATCTCGATAATCTGATCGGCAACTCCTGCTACGCCATTCGTGAAATCGGATTCGATCTCACGGGAGATCTCCTCCCCGTAATACTCCTTTATCTCATCAATAAGCTCGTCCCTCGTGCACTCGCCCGAAAAAACCCTGTCGATGAAACCATTCATTCTTCCAGCAGTTCGCCTGTGGCGAGACGTGGAGTCGAGAGGGCCTCCCACATATGCCTTCCTGATGGCGCGTTCAACACTATTGCGCCTCATGCGGTCGATTTTGTTCTCCGAATCGGACATGCTGTTGAAGGCCGCATAAAGCGCTTTTCCAACCGTGCTTTTCCCCGTCCCGTTCTCCCCGGCGATCACGGCAATGCCATTAATCTCGATATCGGCCTCAGCGACCCTGCCGATGTTTTTCACCTTGATTTTCAATGCATATCACCAGCTCTAAACTCGCGAGACTCAATAGCTCGATTATCGCACAGGGAAATCGACTTCTCGAGGACTCCCTAAATGGAACGCGCGGGGAGGACATGGCTCGCCGCCGTCCGCTTTGCGTTCGCGCGGGGAAGGGTGACGACCAGGGGCCTCTCCGGGCTCATCAAGAGGAGCGCCGGATCCTCCTCGTCCATTTGAACTGTATTGTATCCCAGGACACTTGACTTAGAGGAATGGCGTTGAGCGGCGATAATCGTTTCAGCGCCAAAAAGAAAGGAGTGTTCAGTCATGGCAGATAGGCTCTCCTGCACAGCGGGGCACCGCACCGAGGCCGCAGACTTCGCCGTCGCGTCGGGGAAGCCCATCGCCCAAGTGGCCGCCGACCTCGGCATCAATGAGAAGATCCTGGGAAGATGGGTGACGGTCAGAAAGAAGGAACTGGCCAACCACCCGGTCGCGGCGGCCGCGGTCAAGACCGAGACCGCCGAGATGAGGGCCGCCCGCAAGTGCATGCGCGAGCTCGAGCTCGAGAACGAGTTCCTAAAAAGCCCCGACCTCACATTGAACTGCATCCCAATTCTTGGACGGGCTAATTAGCGGCCTGCGCCGCACATA
>CATZLI010000011.1 GCA_958421275.1 uncultured Collinsella sp. | reverse complement strand
GCGGCCACGGAATTTAAACGGCTGAAAAAGGGGCATCGACCTGCGCCGATGCCCCCAACGTGGACACACATTTTGTCCTATAAGCCGCAAACGCTCACGCGTTTACTCAGCTCCGCGCCCCGACGGGTTCGAACCCATGAAAGGGCGACAAAAAAGACGGCCAACCGAAGTTGACCGTCTCAACAATCTTTGGGTGGGCCGTCAGGGGTTCGAACCCTGGACCTTGGGATTAAAAGTCCCCTGCTCTGCCAGCTGAGCTAACGGCCCGCGGGTGGCATTGTACCACGGTCTGGGACTATTCCCAACTCCATTGGCCGTTCTGGAAAATCACAACTTCACGTCCATCAGGCGTAATGCCCACAATATCGATGTCGTCCGTGCCGATCATAAAATCGACGTGCGTGCTCGAGACGTTAACGCCATGCTCCAGAAGCTCCTCCTTGGACATGTCATACCCACCCTCGATGCATTCGGGGAAACCGACACCTAGCGCGAGATGGCAGCTAGCGTTCTCGTCATAGAGCGTATCGTAGAACAGAACACCACTTTCGCGGATCGGCGTGTTCTTGGAAATGAGCGCGACCTCTCCCAGGTGAGCAGCGCCCTCGTCAGTATCGATGATACTTGCGAGCGTTGCCTTGCCCACGCGGGCGTCGTAGTCCACCACGCGGCCGCCCTCGAACTTAATCCAAAAATCTTCGACCTTATTGCCGTGATGGATGAGCGGCATGGCCGAGTACACGATACCGTCGGCACGCATGCGATCGGGCGAGGTGAAGACTTCCTCGGTGGGAATGTTGGGGAAGAAGGGGTGCCCATCGGGCGTCTTGCCCTTGCCGCCGGCCCACTCGTGACCTTTCGTCATGCCAATCGTCAGATCGGTTCCATTTGCCGCGGTGTAATGCAGGTAGTCGAAACGATTGTCGTTCAGGAAACGCAGGTTCTTTTCGAATGCGGCGTCATGGAGTTCCCAGTCGCTCTCTGGGTCCTGGCCATCGGCGCGCGCGGTGTGCAGAATCGCATTCCACAGCTTATAGATTGCAACCTCATCGGCGTCTCCCGGGAACACCTCGTGCGCCCAAGCCACGACCGGAGCGTCGGCGATGCACCACGGATTGATGTTGTAATCCAGTCCACGGCGGAAAACTTTGCACTGCGTATTCCTCGCCTTTGATGCCGCGGCCGGCTTGGCTGGATCGATGCCCTTGAGGGCCGCAGGATCCGCACCCTCGATAAAGACAAAGCAGGCACCATCCTGGGCCAAGGAATCCAGCTGCATGCGCTTCCACTCGGGCGTCTGCTCAAAATAGCTTTTCTCGACATGCTCGTACGTGAGCCTCGTCACGGCATCATCGGCCCAAATGACCGTCACGTGGCCGGCGCCGGCAGCATAGGCCTCCGCGACCACCACGCGCGCAAACGGCGCGCACTCGACCGGAGACTGAACGACGACCTCCTGGCCGGGCTTGACGTTTACGCCCTTGCGGACGACCAGGCGCGCGTAGTTTTTAATCTTGGGCTCCAGGGCCTTCATGCCCTCCAGAGCCTCTTCGACCGTCAGGGCAGCTCGAATCATGTGCCACTCCATCTATCTATAGAACAGTAAAAAGGCGCGCCGCAAAAACGACGCGCCTTATATCTTAGCGATAAGTATGTATGCAAACGCTACTTCTTCTTGGAGTCCTTCTTGTCCTCCTCGGCAGCCGCGCGCTCAATAAGAGCGTTGAGCTTGTTCTCGGACATGCCCTCGGCCTGCGCGCGGTACATGTTGCGCAAGGGACGAATACGAGCGAAGTCATAGATAAAGTCGCCCAAAATGATGACGTAGGACAAAACAATGCCGACCATCTGGACAGGGCTGGACACCATGCCAGCGGGAGCGAAGTACAGCGAGGCCCAAATTGCCACGACGAGCACCATGCCAATGGCGAGCACAATCCACCAGATGCGACGGCGCTTGGTGTAGTCCTCGTCCTGCTTGAGGAGGATATTCGACACCGTATAGATGCGGTCCTCCTTGGCGCGCTGCTTAGCCTTGCGGGCGCGCTTCTCCTCTTTAGAGAGGCCCTCGAGGTTCTCGCCCTTCTCGAGCTCTTTGCGGCGTGCCTTAGACGAAGCCGGCACGACGCGAACGGAGCTCGCTGCTTGGCGGGCGGGCTTAGCAGATGCGGCAGACTTGCGCGCAACCCCGGTAACTTCGTGGGATTGCGTGCGCTTGTTCGTGGCGCTACGGGTACTCACTTATGCGTTCTCCTTCATGCTTGTGAACTGGGAGCCCGTGATGATCTGGAAGGCCTCGCGATAGCGCTCGGACGTGCCATCGATGACCTCGGCGGGCAGGTGCGGGGTCTCCCCCGTCATATCCCAGTTGGCCTTGAGCCAATTGCGGACGAATTGCTTGTCGTAGCTAGGCTGGATCTTGCCCTCCTCGTAGCTGGCAGCAGGCCAGAAACGGCTGGAGTCGGGCGTGAGACACTCGTCGATCAGCGTGACCTTGCCATCAATAACACCAAACTCGAACTTGGTGTCGGCAATGATGATGCCACGGGTCGCGGCGTACTCGGCGGCAGCCTTGTAGATCTTGAGGGAAAGGTCACGAATCTGCGTGGCGATGTCCTCGCCCACGATCTCGCAGCAACGCTCGAACGAGATGTTCTCGTCGTGGTCACCGATCTCGGCCTTCGTGGACGGCGTGAACAGCGGCTCAGGAAGCTTGGAAGCCTCGGTCAGGCCCTCAGGCAGCTGGATGCCGCAGACGGTGCCGTTCTCGTCGTAGGTCTTCTTGCCCGAACCGGTCAGATAGCCGCGGACGATGCACTCGATAGGAATCGTCTGGGCCTTCTTAACCAGCATGGCGCGGCCAGCGAGGTAGTCACGATACTCAGCAAACTCCTCGGGGAACTCCGCCGGGTCGATGGAAACGAGATGGTTGGGGACGATGTCGGCAAACTTATCGAACCAGAATGCCGAGATGCGATTGAGTACCTCTCCCTTAAACGGAATCTCGTCGGGAAGAATGAAGTCGAACGCAGAAATGCGGTCGGTGGCGACCATCAGCAGGTTGTCACCGGCATCGTAAATATCACGAACCTTGCCACGGGAATCCGGACGACGCTCCATCGTTGTCACGTGAGTCACTCCTTACCTAAATACGACAGAAATGCGGGTTCTTTCCCGCATGTTTTCGCAAACTCGGAGCGGCAGGGACGCGGCCCCTCCTTCACCGAATAGCGAAAAGCTAGTGCTCCATTGTAGTAGATGCCGCGTCTGCCGTGTGCTCGCGGGGCAGATGAATTGTAAAAGTCGTACCCTTTCCAAGCTCCGACTCCACGGATATGTAGCCATGGTGACGCTCGACGATCTGCTTGGTCACGGCGAGGCCAACGCCCAGGCCGCCAGCTTCGCGGGCGCGGCTGGCATCGGCGCGCCAAAACCGCCCGAAGATGCGCGACAAATCGTCCTTGGCAATACCGATGCCGGTATCAGAAACGGCAATGCTGACGTGCTTGCGGTCACTGAGCACCGACACCACGACCCAACCGCCCTCGGGGGTGTAGCGCATGGCGTTGCTCATGAGGTTGATAACACATTGCGTGATCATGTCGGGATCGGCCTCGACGACATCGTCGTGACCCTGGGTCTCGTCCGCAAAACGCAGGCGCAGATCGCGGTCGACAAACAGGCGCTCCTGGGCATTGACGATGGAACGCACGAAAGGAACCATGTCCACCGGCTCAAGGTTGAGCGGAGCCGTGCTGTTTTCCATGCGCGACAGGTCGAGCATCTGCTGCACCAGACGAGCCAGGCGGCGCGTCTCGGAAGCAACGGTCTCCAAATGCTCATCGTCGGTGGGATACACGCCATCCTGCATGGCCTCGACCGTTGCGAGCATGGCCATAAGCGGCGTGCGAAGCTCATGTGCAACGTCTGAGGTCAGGCGCTTCTCGTGTTTCATATCCTTCTCGAGCGAAGTGGCCATCTCATCGAAGGTCTCACCCAGCTGATCGATCTCGTCATCACCGCGCAGTCCCGTGCGAGCCGACAGGTCGCCGTCACGGATTTGCTTTGCGGTACTGGTGATGCGATGAATCGGCTTGGTGAGCATGCGCGACACGAGCGATCCGATAACGACCGAAATGCAGATTGCAACAACCGCGGCGAGGGCCATGGCGTTAAAGGTCTTCTCCCTAAACGCAGAGTCCGCCTTGGTGAGCAGAGCGTCGGAGCCGATGGCCCACAGCTTTACCTGTCCGACATGCTCGCCGGAAGACGTTACAATCTCGACGTTAGCAACGCTATCGGAGTCGGTTGGAGCAGACGAGACCGGGCTATGCGATGCCCTCTTGCCGCTCGTGTCGTCGGTCGTAGCCTGGTTTTCGCGTACATCGGCGGTGGCGCTTGCCGAGGGCCAGGAATCGTCATAAACGATCACGCCCTTTTTATTGACGACCTGCATGCCCAGATCGTCGGAAACCAAACTCGACGTTGCGACCGTGCGCAGTTCTCCTGCGGTCCAAGAGCCGTTTTCCTCATATGAGGTCGCCAACTTCTCGGCAGCGGAATTTGCGATTTCGACGATATTGGAGCGTGTGTAATCCGAAAAGACTGTGCCCCACACAACAGAGACAACGCCCACCAGCACCAATACTGTCATGAGCGATGTCAGAGCAAAAGCAAGTGCCATGCGCGAGGGATAGCTCATCGTTGGCCGTGAATCGGAACGAGGCGTGTTCCAACTAGCCTTGGAACCCGCCTCGCTCTCCTGCTTGTGCTTTTGTCCGATTTCAAAGCGCGCAGGTGTCATATGTGATTTCCCTATTTCTCGTCCGACTTATCGGTCTTGGCCGGAGCCTCGAAGCGATAGCCGACACCATGGACGGTGTAGAGCCACTTGGGCTTCTTGGGATCATCGCCCAGCTTGGCGCGAAGATTCTTCACGTGGCTATCGATGGTGCGCTCATAGCCCTCAAAGTCATACCCGAGCACTTTCTCGACCAGCTCCATGCGGTTATACACACGGCCGGGATGGCGGGCAAGCGTGGTGAGCAGCTTGAACTCGGAAGCCGTCAGATCGACTTCCTTGCCCTCGACCAAGATCTTGTGGCCCGAGATATCGATGACCAGATCGCCGAAGTCGAGTACCTCGACGGCGGGCTCGTCGGCCTGATGGGCACGGCGGAACAGAGCGCGAACGCGGGCGACGAGCTCGCGCGGCGAGAACGGCTTAATCAGATAGTCGTCGGCGCCGAGCTCAAGACCGATAATACGGTCCTCGATCTCGCCCTTAGCCGTCAGCATGATGATGGGGACATCCGAGGTATCGCGAATGGTGCGGCAAACGCGCTCGCCGGGGATCTTGGGGAGCATAAGGTCGAGCACGACCAGGTCGAACTGATGCTTCTCGAACTCCTCGATCGCGGACTGGCCGTCGCCGACGCCCACAACCCAGTAGCCTTCGCGCTCGAGATAGGCAGCGACGGCGTCACGGATTGCCTTCTCATCCTCGACCAGCAGAATCTTTTTTGCATCTGAAGCCATAACACGGCCCCCCCTGTCTCAATTAGCTAAGAACAAGCCCATTTTAACGCACCTGAGCCCGCCAGATGCCGCTATGACGCGGCAGCTCGGCGGGCGGTACTCACAATTACAACGCGTTTATTCCCCTGTTGGCGCCTTTTTAACCCCTCTAAGCTTAAAGAGAGAATAGGCGTGCAGTGACTGTCTCTGGTATACCCTGGCTGTTGCGCACCGTGGCGTACGTAAGGAATGAGTCCGACTTTCCCGCCGTAGCTGGATAATCGCCATACTCCAAAGCGCGGTCGGGCGACAGCAGCGAGCCATAGGTCTTGGCAGAGGTGTCGATCAGGAAATGCGACGCCTGTACCTTAACAAGGTATTTATTCTTCTTGCCAGCCGCACATGCAAGCGGCTCGCGGGACAGGAAGAGATACGGCCCTCCCTCATTACCGATATACGTGCCCATGTTGCCCAGGCTGCCCACGCCACTATAGGCCGCCTCGATAGAAAACACGAAGGTATCGCCCATATATACGGCCTCGAAAGGCGAGACTGACGAGGGAAGAACTAGCTGGGCACGTTTGGTGTTGTTGCCGTCGGTCAGATCGATTGCCGTTATGCCGTAGTAGACGCCCTCGTCGTTGCGGACACGCGGCGAGATGGTCAAAATGCCGTCGCTCGCGCGCGGGGCCGATGCAAAGCGGCCCGTCGATTTCCAAATTACCTCGGCCTTGGATTCATCAAGCGAGCGACGATAGCAAAACGAATCACCACTCGTTTTATTGCCGCCTGCCGAAGGCATTTTATACCAGATGACCGATGACCCGAACGCCGTGAACAGGGGCGGATCATAGTCCTTGCCACCTCGATCGAGCTCAACCACGTCGCCAGAGAGCGAAGCGCCCGACAGATTTTGAGCGTAGAGCTTCCACGATGAATTGGCAAAGTTCATCTCAACCCACGCGAATACGCCGTCGCCGGCACGGACATCGTAGAATGCATATCCCGTGCCCTCGATAGGATCCTCGATTAATGTGGTAAGCGAGCCATCACCCAGGTTGAGCACACCGAGTGTGTTGGCGTGCAGCGCCGATGCGGGCGCCATCATCGCCGCGGCGTAATCGCCGTCGCAGTAGTACAGCAGCGTACCCAGAGGCAGCGTCCACGACGCCGCCGGCTCAAGATCGATGTCGACTGCCTCGTACTCATCCGTAATCGAGATGATCTTGGAATCGTCCTTGATAACCTGCGGCTCGCCGGCGGCATCATCGCTGGTGCCCGTTTTTTTCGAGCATCCGGCAAGTACCGTGGCAGCGCCCGCGGCAGCCCCACCGAGTACGAAGCCGCGACGCGATATTCCGTTCTTGATGTGATCGGCGATACCCATTAGGCGATCTCGGCGCGAGCGGCCTCGATAGCGCGTGTAAGCTGGTCGGCGCAGGAGGTCTTTTTCATACCGCAGGTATTACCGGCGAGAACCTCGATTACGCGATCGGCAGGAGCGCCCTCGACCAGCTTGGAGATAGCCTTGAGATTGCCGTCGCAGCCGCCGGTAAATTCAACGCCCATCACCTTGTTGCCGTCATCGGAAAGGTCAAGGTGAATATTGCGAGCACACACGCCCTGAGGCTTGTAATCAAACGAAATCATGCGATCCCCTCTCAGAATGTTATTCGAGACGACTATTATCCCCGTCTTTCCCTAAATGCAACGAGGCGCTTTGCCGGCAACACACATTACCAGCAAAGCGCCCTAAAAAGCTAACGTTATGCCCGAGCCTACTCGAAGCTCAGCTGCTCCAGACGATCAAAGACCGTGTCGATACGGGTGAGGAAGTCCCACGGATCAAAGATCTCGTCGAGCTTCTCCTGACTGACGGTGCAGCGCGGGTCGGCCTCGAGACGCTCCTTAAAGGTGGGGCCGGAGACACAATCCTGTACCTCGTGCCAGGTTGCCATAGCGTTCTCCTGCACAATGGCGTACGCGTCCTCGCGGGTGATGCCCGTATCGACAAGGGCGAGCAGCACCTTGGAGGAGAAGATGAGGCCGCGGGTCTTATTGAGGTTGGCCATCATGCGGGCGGGATACAGCTGCAGGCCGTCGATAACGCGGATGAGGCACTGGAACATGTGGTCGAGGGCGATGAAGCTATCGGCCTGGGCGACGCGCTCGGCAGAGGAGTGCGAAATGTCACGCTCGTGCCACAGGGCGACGTTATCGAAGGCAACCTGGGCGTTGGACTTCACGACGCGCGACAGACCGCAGACTTTCTCCATGGTGATGGGGTTGCGCTTGTGCGGCATGGCTGAGCTGCCCTTTTGGCCCTTACGGAACGGCTCCTCGGCCTCGAGCGTATCGGTCTTCTGTAGATTGCGAACCTCGGTAGCGATGCGCTCACAGGTGGCCGCTGTAGTGGCAAGCACGCCGGCAAGGTAGGCATGGTGATCGCGGCTGATGACCTGCGTGGACAGAGGATCGTGGACCAGGCCCAGGTGCTCGCAGACGTACTCCTCGACGAACGGCTCGATGGAGCTGTACGTGCCGACAGCGCCCGAGATAGCACCGAAGGCAACATTCTTGCGGGCGTCCTCAAGACGATCCAGATCGCGCTTGAGTTCCCAGGCCCAAGAGCCAAACTTCATGCCGAAGGTCATCGGCTCGGCGTGGATGCCATGAGTGCGGCCGGCACAGAGCGTGTTGCGCTCCTCAAAAGCGCGACGCTTGCAAATCTCGCCGAGTTTTTTGACGTCCTCGATGATCAGGTCGCAGGCCTGGGTGAGCTGGTAGCACAGGGCCGTGTCGCCCAGATCGGAGCTGGTCATGCCATAGTGAACCCAGCGGCTGGGCTTGGGGTCGCCCTCGGGAACATCGGCATCGATGTATTCCTTCATGTTGGTCAGGAAGGCAATGACGTCGTGGCGCGTGACTTCCTCGATCTCATCGACCTTCGCCTTCTCAAAGTTGGCATGGTCGCGGATCCACTGGGCCTCGTCTTTGGAAATACCGATCTTGCCGAGCTCCGCCTGGGCCTCGCAGGCCAGAACCTCGATCTCCTGCCAAATGGCGTACTTGTTCTCGAGGGAGAAGATGTGTCCCATCTCCGGGCGGGTATAGCGATCGATCATAGCGGCTCCTTTTTGGTTATTGGCACGTTGGTCGTAACCTAACCATTGTACCGTGCGCAGGTGCAAGTATGGGCAGCAGGCATTAACCTAACATTTTGGAATTGGAGCGAGCAACGGGACGTCTGCGCATTTGCTTCGCAAATCCGCACCGGCTTCAGGCGAGCCCCTCAGCCTCACGAAGCCGCGGGGGAAGACTTTGTTGAATTGGCCGTCCCCATGTCTCCCGCACTCGATGGAGCGGGCAACGGGACTCGAACCCGCGAGTGTCAGCTTGGGAAGCTGATGCCTTACCACTTGGCGATGCCCGCTTGTGTGTTGGCTAGTATAACGCGGTTGTCTTGTTCGATACAAGGGTGGTGATGCTTGTTTTAGCTGTGGAGATTCGTTTGAAAATCACGCCAATTGTGGAGACGAGGACCTTTGACTTCCTGTTCTCCCTATCTTCTACCTGCACTTTTGCTTGATTGTTGTATTTGAGCTCAATTTGTCAGGAATTGGGCAAGCTTTTGGTCAGGCTCCGGTACTTACCCGCATGAACCTCGGGGGTAGCCTCATCCTACGCGTCGCAGCCTCCCCGTGCGGCGCACGAGGGATAAGGAGCAGCCATGTCCAACGCACCCACGCACTCTGTCCACAGCGCAATCGCAACAGGTCCGCTGCTCCTGCTCCTCTTCCTGCTTTTCGGCTGCCTGGCACCGGGAGCCGCATTTGCCGTCGATGGCTACGACCAGCTCGGCTTCCGCACTATTAGCGATGATTGTGGGCCCTTCCTCATCGGCAAGTATGAAGCTCAAGACGCCTCGATTGCCTACTGCATGAACCAGGAGCGCCCCGGCCCCACCAAGCCGGGCGGCCCATGGCTCAACTTTGATCAAGGCTGGGTGTGGCTCGACGACGAGTTCGCGGCAATCGTTTGTCACGGATATCCTACCGCCACGTCGTTTGGCGGTTACCATCTTTCACCCGATCGTGCCCGCGCCGCAACCCAGCTTGCCGTATGGATGCTCAACGGCACTACCCATGTCGACGGTACCTACTCTTACACGACCGCTCAGGGCAAAACCAAGAGCGGGCACTTTACCGCCGACGATGAAGTCGTGGCGGCGGCGCGGTGGCTCCACGACAGCGCAAAATCAGGAAGCATCAAAGCCGCTCCGCACCGCGCGCGGCGCTATCTAGGAGCCGTATCGGGCGGCAGCAAACGTCAGGACATGCTCTATGTACTGCCGGCGGTCTCTGTTTCCTTCCAAAAGCAGTCTGCAAACGCTGCCATTACCAGCGGAAACAATACTTATCAGTTTGCCGGGGCAACATTCGATGTTTTTGAGAGCGCCAGCGACGCACGTGTTGGCACCATCCAGATGGACAGCAACGGTCGGGCGCAAGCAACACTTCTGCCCAACACAGCATACTACCTAGTTGAAACGAAGGCGCCGGCCGGCTATGTCCCCCGCCACGATCGCATCGCCTTTACCACGGGGAATGACGGCGGGCGGGTCGCCATTGATGAACAGCCCGGCACCATCAACCTGCGTATCGTAAAACTCGATACCGCGACGAATGCCGGCCCCCAGGTAGGCTCTTCACTCGCAGGAGCAGAGTTCACGTGTGTGTCGCAATCAACCCCTGGATGGGCGCAAATCCTCACGACCGACGAAAGCGGTCGGGCCACCCTCGCCGATGTCCCCTTAGGAACCTTTACCATCTACGAATCAAAAGCCCCCGAGGGCTACCTGCCATCCAACGACAGCTGGACCTATACCGTTGGAGCCGACCAGCTCGGCGATTCAGGCGTGGTCGAGATCGAATCTCGCGTTTCCGATATCCCCATTGCGTTTAACCTTGAGCTTTCCAAATTCAAGGATTACGGCAATAGCGACCAATCCGGCCTGGAGCAGCCGGCGGGTGGTGTTGTCTTTGAGGTTGTCAGCAACAGCTCTCAGCAGGTTGTTGGCACACTGACCACAAACATCTATGGCTTTGCCTCCACCAAAGATCAGCCCGAAGCATGGTTCGGCACAGGCAAGCGACCCGCCGGTGTCCACGGAGCCGTCCCATACGACCGTGCCGGCTACACGGTTCGCGAGGTTCCGGAAACCGTCCCCGAGGGTTTTAAACGTGCAGGGGAATGGACCGTCGGGGCCAATCAGATTTCCGACGGCGCCGAGCTTCAATATATCGTGGACAACCACGCTCTGTCGACGCATCTCCAGATTGTAAAACGCGATGCCCAAACAGGCGCTTCTGTTCCCCTAGCCGGATTCACCTTCCAACTCCTCGACAGCAATCACGAACCTGTCTCACAAACTTGCTGGTATCCAGCACATGACGTAATGGACACCTTTACGACTGACGCGACCGGGACCGTCACACTGCCCGAATCGCTCGTGCCGGGCACCTATTATGTACGCGAAACCTCGGCCAAAGAGCCCTATCTTGTCGGCGAAGAGATCGAGGTAAACATACCCGCCGACATGAACCTAACGCCCGTTGCAGTCGCCTCGTATTATGACCACGCCGCGACCGGAAACATCAGGATCGTTAAAACCGATGCCATAGACGGCAGCAGCCTCGCGGGCGCCGTCTTTGAGATCCGTGCCTCGGGTGATATCGTGCGCCCCGACGGTAGCATTGCCGCGCTCGACGGTGAGACTGTCGCGACCGTCACGACGGATGAAACTGGAGAAGCACGCGCGGACAACCTCCCGCTGGGACTTGGCACCGCACGCTACGAGGTTGTCGAGACTCAAGCGCCGGCAGGCTTCTTGCTCGATCGGACAACCCATATTGTCGACCTTACTTATGCCGACCAGAAAACACCCGTTGTAGAAGCACGGCTTAACGTATCCGACGATTACACCAAGGTTGATATCTCCAAGGTCGATACAAGCGGTGAGCAGGAAGTGGAAGGCGCACAACTCACCTTATATGGTCCCGATAAAACCGAAATAGACTCCTGGACCTCATCCGACAAGCCACACCGCGTCGAACATCTTGCACCCGGCACCTACTCGTTGCGCGAAATGATGTCTCCGCGGACCTATGACCTTGCCGAGGAAATAACGTTTGAAATAAAGGATACGGGAGAAGTCCAAACCGTCGCGATGAAGGATGCGCCCATCGAGATCAAGGGACAGGTCGACAAGCGTCAGGAACTTGTCCAACCTATCGAAAAGGGCCTGTTTGCTAACGGCGATGGTAAAAACCGCGCCACGACGCAAACCAATAGTGATGGGCTTTTCTCCTATACCATCGATGCTCGAAACGATTCCGCTACTTGGGTTGATGAGTTTACGATTACCGATGATCTTGAGTGCGCCAAAGACGGCACAGCGAGATTCATCTCAATCGAAACCCCCGTCGCCATCGGCGACCTCAACGGTCTGTGCAACGTATGGTATCGCACGACGCCGTTGGACTCGACAGACGTCGGTGAGCCGGCAAACGCGACACTTGACGATGGGCACGAAAATCCTTGGCTTGAGTCCGACGAAGTAAAAGAGAGCCTTGGTGAGGACTGTCGCCTCGTCGATTACGACGGCTGGCGCCTCTGGAAGGCGGATGTCTCGACCACGGAATCCACCACACTCGAGGCGGAAGAGCTCGACCTTACACCCAATACCGTCGTAACGGGCATTCGAATTGAATACGGTGCGGTAGCCGCCGACTTTACGACTCGAAGCGATGCGGATTCTTGGACCCGCGATGATCTCAAAGATGAGCACGACGACCTTGACGATGCCAAAGCAATCCTTGGCACAGACGCTCGGGGCGCAGTCGTGCACATGCAGGCAACGTCGGCTTATACGCCCCAAACTGCACTCACCAACAGCGCACACGTCGATCTTTGCCGCAACGGCGGCGGCGATAAACTTGAGTCACATGACGAGGACTGTGTCATTCAACGCTGTACCCTACCGCAGGACCTACCGGCAACAGGAGCAGTTCCCATCGCCGCTTGCATCACCGCGTTCCTGACCTCGGGTGCCGCAGCCCTATGGTTCGCTCGCCTTAGGTCGATCCCAAAGAAGCGCTAGCGCGATCAAAAAGCGGGCGAGCCAGTCCCCCGGCTCACCCGCTTTCAATCATGTAAATCGCCGTATCTACTCTGCAGACGAAGATCCACCATCAACGATTGCTTGCTCGGACTCAGGAATCCCATCAGCACCCGTACTCTGTTCTTGCTCCACCTCTTCGCTGATTGCGGAGGCGGGGGTCGAGCCCTTTGCGCCCACGATGTAGGCAGCCCCAAATCCTAACGCAATGGCAATCAAGGTCAAAATCACGTAGACAGGCCAATGGCGCTTAATATACGAAAACACGTTGACTCCTTAGAGCTCCGTCTACGAACGGCGGATAACCTCGGTCACGACCTCGGATACCGTAGCAATGTTCGTCGGGTTGACATTGTGGGGCAGGTCGTCCTCGGTACGAGCGCAAGCCAGACGCGTGCCGTCCACGCCGGCGATGGTAAGGGCTCGGCGGCTCGCCTCGAGCGCAGCATAGGCATCGGTCTTGGCATAGGGCATCTCGAGCGCGCCACAATCGACATGGAACGACTTGCAGACCTTGCTGACCAGGTTCATGATGCGGCGATCGCCCTTGAGCAGTTGTTGTTCGCCCTCGACCGTCACCACCGAAAGCCTACCGGCGCCGACGGATTCAAGATTGATAAAGAATACGCCGCGGAGCTTATCGCGATGCGAAGCCAAGAAGGCCTTCATGCCAGCGCCATCACAATCCGAGGCGCCCGTTGCCACAAACCAGATATCGTGACCGAGCAGCTCATCATCGCCCATAGAGGCGACAGCCGAGAGCATATCTTCGGAAGAAGCGCCATCGGAAGACGTAGCGCCACCCTTCCAGCCATCGTTATCGTCCTCGAAGTTATCCCACGAACCGATACCGCGACCGGACTTCTTGGCATCGTAATCGTCTTCGACGCCCAGCCAGTCACTCATGCTGTCCTGCTCGTTTTTCTTTTTACGGCCGAACAGACCACCCAGGCCGCGCTTACGAGACTTGGGTGCCGCCGGGGCGGGAGCCGAAATGGTCTCGATCGGCTGTGCGCCCGACGCAACGGGCATAGGAGGCGCAACGGGTGCCGATGTGGGTTCGGGGCCTTGGGCGGTAGCAAAGGGGTCGTTGACCTGTGCGGAGGGATCGGGAAGGTCGAACAGCGACGTGCGAGACGCAACGTTTGCCTGCTTCATAGACGGCAGCGACGGATCGGGGACCGAAGCCAGCGGAGACGAGGAAGGTGCAGGCGACGGTGCCGACGCCGGATCGGGAACATTCATCTGCGGGCGCGGCGATGCCTGGGAGGAAATCTGGGCCATAAGGGAATCGACCGTTTCGTCCTGGGTGGGAGCGACATTGGCAACCGTGGCACCGGAACCACTCGGGGTCGGCATGGTGAAAATCTGCGTGGAATAAGGCCTCGACTCATCCGTCTCGGGAGTCTCGGAAACCGCAGGCACTTCCTCCTGCTCGACCTCGGTCGAATCATCTTGCTCGGCTGCCGCGTATTGCTCTTCGTCAGAGTTGGCCTCGACGGGCTCGTCCTCGGCGGCATCTTGGATTTCGGCAGCATCAACAGGCTCGTCATCGTCTGCCGCGTCGCCCTGCTCATCGGAAACAGGAAGGGGCTCGGCAATCGCGGTGCCCTGTTTTTCAAACGTTATCGTGGAATCGAACTGCGCGGCATCAAACGACATGGTGCTATCGACGTGCTGCTGAGCCTCGAAAGACGTCGTCGCTTCAACAACATCCGCGGACGCCGGTTGCTGGGACTCAAAGGACGTTGTAGCTTCGGCGGCTTCGACGGGCGCGGACTGCATAGCCTCGTTCTGCTCGAACTCTTGCGCCGCGAGCTCACGTGCCGCCTCGGCTGCCTGCTGCTGAGCGATAGCCTCCTGCTCGGCAGCCTCGCGTGCGGCAGCGCGCTTCTCCTCGAAATCGTCGACAAATTTCTTGCCCTTTGCAAACGCACCCTTAAAGAAGTTGGAAGCGCTGGCGCCAATCGACGAGAACGCGGATGCAATGTCGGCATGCGGCGTTGCCGCGGGAATCTCGGCCGAGAAATCAGTATCGCTCTCGTAAGACACGCGCCTCGGTTGTTCAACGTAATCGTCGTCAGACTCGTCCGCAACGTCTTGCGCCGGTGCGGCGGGAGCCAAAATGTCCAGTCCTGCCGCGGGATCGAACGCGGACACCGCCTCGGGATCGGCAACGGCAGCGGTAACCGCGGCAGACTCATCATCCGCAGCGACAACGGGCGCAGGCGCAGCCACGACGGGGGCAGGCTCGGGCTCAAACGTTGGCTCCTCGCCCTCCTCGTAATCGAGCGTGCAGGACTCGGGAAGCATTCCGAGCGCACGGATGGCATCCGAACCAAAGCGGATGTTGCCGGCGGCGTTGCGATAGAGCTTGGGCTCGGGCTCGGCAGGCTCCTCCGCCGGCTCGGCAGCGGGAACCTCGTCATTGAACTCTTCGGCTTGGGCAGCCTGATTCTGATCCTCGGGCACGATAGCGCCGATCAGCGTCTCGTCGGCAGACGCACCCTCAAAGCCCTCGATTTGCTCGTCGAAAGCCTCACCCTGTTCGGGCTCGGTCTGAGCGTCGGGAGCAATCGGCTGACCGAATTCGTCCTCGGCGTAGGTAGGCTCTTCATACTCGATGGTGTTGCCGTAGTCGTTTTGCTGCTGGGCCGCGGCATATTCCGCCGCTGCGCGCGCCATTTCCTCGGCACGACGCTTCCGCTCCCCAAAATAGGTATCGAACGGAACATCGTCGGGAAACTCGTTTTCGCCCTGGAAGGGAGCAACGTTGTCCATAACGCCGAGCATAGCGGCGACAGAAGACTTGTTGCACACCGCGCCAGACGTATAGGGAAGAATGTGGCGGTTAGAGATGATGTTTACCGCGTTGGCGAGTGCAACGAGGGAAGCGAGGATCGCGACAATCCACAGCAGAACCTTGAGCGCGCCGGGGAGCGGCAGAATACGCAGGATGGCAACGGCAGCGGGGGCAACCGTGGCAACGGGCAACAGCTTGGCGATGAGCGCACGATACGAAGCATAAGGCTCGCGGGCGAGCAGCTCAGCACGGGGAGAGTCGTAGTGTGCGACAACGACCACCGGGCGGTTACGCGGGGACGCGAGCGGGCCCGAGGCCTTGTGGTAGGCGATGACATTTTGGCTCACGCCCGTCTTGCCCAGGCGCGAAACCACGGGGTGGCCCGTGCGCTCGAGCACGTAAAGAACGGCGCCGACAATGGCCAGCAAGGTGCCGACCAAGCCGATACCGCCGCCGATGCCCATCAGCAGGGCGCCGGCAAACGCAAGAATACCGGTAACGGCAAATGCCAACCTACTGGGCGCCGGGGCATTGAACTCCTGAACCTCGGGGTCAAAGCCGTGGTTGCGGAAGATCTGAGCGATATCTTCGGCAGCCAAGCGCTCTTCTTCGCTGCATGCCGGCGTAATGCCGGTGTTCTGCAGCAGGTGGTTAATATAGTTCTGGGTGTTCGCCATGTGCGCTCCACATCCATAATCCGACAAATAGGCCCAATGCATGCACATTAGAACCGTATATAGTCGAAAGTATACCCCGAGCGAGCGCAAACGACCGAATTCGGGCCATCTTAACGCCCCGAGCGGACAAGGATATAGCCTAATCTCCATATCGGACTAAAATCATGGCAGCAAACCACCTTCTCATGCGAGGACTCTATGACGGCAAGCGACACGACCGAGACAATTAAAAAGGGAAATTCGGAGCCCAGTTTCGATAAAACGGCTCAGCGCATCCTCAATCTTTTCTTTGTGCTCAATAGCTCCCCCGAACCGCTGACGACCGAGCAGATCGTCTTGGATTCCGACCTGGGATATGGCTCGGGCAATATCGACTCGGATAAGCGCAAGTTTCGACGCGATCGTGACAAGCTGCTCGAACGCGGCATCTTAATCAAGGAGGTTCGCCCCACCGGCGCGCAGGAGACCGAGGAAAGCTCGTGGACAATCGACCGCGAGCACACGTTTGCGGCAGGCGGCCTCATTACCGCAGACGACGCCGATATCCTGCTCAACGCTATCGACCAGACACTAGCGGCCGGCTCATCCACTTTTGCCGCACCGCTTGCCGATATTCGCTCCAAGATTGCCTATCTCACCGGTAGGACGACGGTGGACGAAGCACCAATCCGCCGCTCTCCCACCGTCGATGCGGTATGGAGCGCCTTTGCCGAGCGATGCGCGCTGCGATTTTTATATCAGAACGGACGCGGCGAGCAGAAAGAACGTACCGTCTGCGTCTACGGCATGTTCGAACGCGAGGGCGTGGCGTACTTCTGCGGCCTCGACAATGTCACCGACGACATCAGGACATTCCGCTGCGACCGTATCGTTCGCGCTTGGCGTCCTTCGAAGGCCTACGCCATCCCTGCGGACTTCAATCTCAACGACTATCTGTTCTTTGAATTCGATTTTGCCGACCGACCGCCCGTTGCAGCCACGTTCTCGTTCGCCCCTCAGACGCAGATCGATATGATCAACGGCCTCACGCGCGGGCGAGGTGAGCTCGCACACACCGATGCGGGATGGACCTGGACCGTTGACGTGCGTGACCTTGAAGCCGCTGCCTCATTTTGCATGGCCCACGCCGTGGACGGCATGAGGCCCGTGGCCCCCAAATCGCTCAAGCAGGCGTGGAACCGCCTCATTGAAAGGACGGTGCACGAGCATGCCCGTGCGTAAACTCACCAGCGAGCAGAGACTCTCGCGCGCCATCGACATTATGGAGGCCCTCTACGCCGCCGGCGAGAGCGGCATGACACGAGCCGAGATTTGCAGCCGCTTTGACATCACAGGGGTGTCGCTCGACGAGATTCTCGAGATCGTCTCGACGCTCGCGGACCGAGAATCGGGCGCGCGCATCATCTGCGAATGCCGCGGCGAGCGTGTGGCCCTCACCGGCGACGCCGGGCGTGTTCTACCGTTGCGCCTGAGTGCCGCCGAGGGCGCTGTGCTCAACCACGAACTTGAATCGTTGGGGATCGAGCCACAGACGGCAGCCCGGATTCGGCATGCTCTTCTACCCGAAGAGCTCGGCTATAACCAGCGCGTCTTTGACACCGTCAACCACGGGTCGCACTGGCAGCAGCTGAGCTGCGCCATTCAGGACGGCGTTCGCTGCCGCATCTCGTATCGCTCGATGGACGATGCACGGCCACGCGAGCGTCTGGTCGACCCCTTGCGCATTACGGCAAACGGCGACCAAACATACTTGATTGCCTGGGACATCGCAGTCGATGAGCAGCGCACCTATCGCATGGATAAAATCGAGGGACTCACCTTGACGGAAGACTCCGTCGTGTCTCACGCACCGGACGTCGCATCCCTCCACGATTCCCTTGCCCGGACGCAGCGTAGCGCAAAGCTCTTGATGCCATTCGATATGGCGGAACATCTGGACTGGGCCGGCATCACCCTAATCGAGCGCAGCGGGGCAGACATGGCAATGGTAACCGTGCATTACGGCTCCGAGCGTTGGCTACTGAGCCAGGTAATCGCAGCGGGCGGAGCCATCCGCATCTTGGATGACCCCGCCCTGTCAAAGCGTCTGTGCGATATGGCAAAAACCCTCGTTTGTCCGCTTTAGCGCCGCCGCTCGTGGCGTGCGCGCCACAGTTGCAGATAGTGCCCGATCTGCGCCGATTCGATGCGCTGGTAGGAGCTCGTGGGCAGCGACGTTAAGAACTTCTTTCCGTAGCCCTTCGTCACCAGGCGCGGGTCGGCCAGAATCAGCACGCCGCAATCGGTCGACGAGCGGATAAGGCGGCCGGCCGCCTGCTTGACCTCGAGCACCGCCTCGGGCAGCGAATAGCGCGCCCAAGCGCGGTCTTCGCGCAAGTTGCGCTCGCACGAGAGCGGGTCCGTGGGGCTCGAGAACGGCAGCTTGGGAATGATGACGCAGCGCAGCGTCTCGCCGCTGGCGTCGAATCCCTCCCAGAAGGCCTTAAGCGCAAAAAGCGACGAGGTCGGCTCGTTGATAAACCGGTCGCGCAGGCGACGAGGAGATGAGTTGCGCTGCTGGCAGTTGAGTTCCAGACCCGCACGGGCCATCTTGGGCTCAACGCGGGTGTACAGGTCTTCCATGTCGCGCCGATTGGTGAACAGTGTGAGCACCGATCCGCCCATGGCAAGATGGGCGTCGACCAGCACGCGCTCGAGCGCCGTAAGATAGCTCTCACGATCGCGCGGATCGGGTATATCGCCCGCAACGACTACAGCCATATTCGAATCAAAGTCGTAGCTCGAGTCCAAGTGCAGCGATGAGGATGTTGAAGCACCGATGCGATCGAGGCCGACCGCGTGGTTAAAGTGTTCAAAGCTTTTGGACACCGTCATGGTCGCCGAGGCAAAGATAGCCGTGTGAACCTCGGGCAGCCACTCGGTTGCCAAGGCCTCGCCAATGTCGATGCGCTCTGCGGTCATTGACTCTCCGCCGGCACGCAACCTGCGATTGACCTGCAGCGAATACACGTAGTGTTCATCGGTGCCGCCGATGATGAGCTTGAGGTTCTCGGCCAGCTCGTGCAGGCGGCGCGAGATATCGCCCAAGTCGACAACAACCTCGGGCTTGTCGGCGGCGACGGCTTGCACCAGCGCGTCGACGCACTTGTCAGCTTGTTCCAATGCGTCGATGGCAGCGTAGGCCGACTGTAAGAAATCATGCCAGTCGTCAGATTCGCGCAGCTCGGGGCCAATCCATAGATTGGCATTGTCATAACCCCCACGGGCACGGCGGCCGAGCTCGCGAACGCCATCGAACACGTCGGCGATTGCCATGCTCGCGCGCGCAACCGTCGACGTCGCCTTGGCAGTAAGGCCCAGATAGAGCGTAGAGCCCTCAGAGGTTGCCAAATCACGGGAGACCTGGCTTAGCGCACCGGTGCTCGAGCCACCCAGGCGCTCAAACAGAACGCGTGATTCGTCCGCCGACACCACGCGCGCCCACTGACGGCGCGCCTCGCGCTCGATAGAATGAGCCTCGTCGATTACCCAATGACGAATCGGAGGCAAAATCCTGCCCTCGGCCGCAACATTGCGGAACAGCAGGGAATGGTTGGTAACCACCACGTCGGCATGCGCCGCACGACGGCGAGCGCCGTGGACCAAGCATTTTTCAGGGAAAAACGGGCAGAGGCGACGAGCACACTCGCGCGAGGCCGTCGTAAAGTCGGGGCGGTTGACGCTGCGCCACCGAATGCCAAGCGAGTCGAGGTCGCCATCGGCTGATTGGCAGACGTACGCCATAATGACCGCGACCGCCGTGAGCGTGTCCGCCGGATCGCGCTTGGTGGTAATCTCGACCTGGCCGCGGCTCATGCGCTCAAGCTTGCGCAGGCACGGATAGTGGTCATACCCCTTGAGAGCACAAAATGACAGACCACCGTCCAGTTGCTCGGCAAGTTTTGGCAGCTCATGGTACATGAGCTGGTCGGCAAGATTGTTCGATTTGGTCGCAATACCAACCGTGATGTTGTTACGGCGTGCTGCCTCGGCAAAAGGCACCAGATAGGCCATCGATTTGCCGACGCCCGTGCCCGCCTCAATTACACGATGAGTGCCCGTGACCAGCGCATCGCGGACCTCGAGCGCCATCGCGATCTGCTCATCACGCGGCTCGTAGGTGGGATACATGCGATTGACCAGGCCACCTGGCGCATAGTCTGCCTCAATCTCCTCACGACTCGGCATCTTGAGTACCGGCAGTTCGTCGGCGTCCACCCGATCGTCGGCGCGATCGGCCTTGAGAACGTCAGCACGAGCGGCGCTGAGAGAGAAGATAGAACCAGGGTTCTGCCCCGCCAAGAATGAGAAGATTGGACGATAGGACCAAGGCACGTCCGGATGCATGTCGGCTAGGCGCGCCATGAGGCCCTGGGGCAAGTCGGTGAGTGCCACGAGCAACACGCGCCATACGCCACACAGGGCGTCGACGTCGGCATTGGCACGGTGTGATACCGAGTCACAGCCAAACAGATCGGCCATAAAAGACAGCTTGTGCGAGGCCAGGCGCGGAAGCGCGATGCGCGACAGCGCCAGCGAATCGATCCAAATATCGCTCACGTTGACGCCGCCTTTGACCGACTCGATAAACGAGCGGTCGAACGTGGCGTTATGTGCGATTACCGGGCAACCACCGACAAAATCGGCGAGAGCGGCGACGGCCTCAACGGCCGACGGGGCATCTGCCACATCGGCATTTGTAATGCTCGTGAGCTCGGTAATCTCGGCGGGAATCAGCTGCTTGGGATGCACGAAGGTATCGAAGCGGTCGACGATCTCGCGGCCCGAAAGACGGGCCGCCGAGATCTCGATCAGCTCGTTGTCCTGCACCGAAAGACCTGTGGTCTCGGTATCGAGGACGATCACATCTTCCTCGATAAGGCCGAAGGACTGCGTTTTGGCGCGTTCGGCAAGCGTGGCATAGGAGTCGATGACAAACTGCGGCGTTCCTGACGAAACCGCGTCCTCGATTAGCATGCAATGCCCGCTCGACGAAGGCCCATACGGATCAGGCTGTCACAGACCTGCGGGAACGTCATGTCGTCGGTGTGGCGGATCTCATCCGGATACAGCGACGTATCGGTCATGCCGGGAATGGTATTGGTCTCGAGGATAACGGGGCCGTCCTCGCTCACGATAAAATCGCTGCGCGAGATGCCCAGGCAACCGAGCGCCTTGTGAGCGGCACAGGCAAGCTCCTGGGCACGAGCGTAGTTCTCGGGTGAAATCTGCGCCGGAATGCGATGGATGTCCGTAGGGTCGACATATTTCACGTCCAGATCGTAGAACTCGCAGTCCTCGGGCTTACGAATCTCGACAATCGGCAGGGCGCGCACGTCATCTTCACCGTATACACCGACGGTGATCTCGGTACCCTCGATGCACTTCTCGACCAGCACTTTGTCGCCGTACTCAAACGCCTTGGCGATTGCCGCGGGCAGCTCGGAGGGCTCATGGACCAGGGAAATGCCATAGCTGGAACCGTTGACGGCCGGCTTCACAAAGCAGCGCTCGCCACAAACCTCGACGATATGATCGATATCGACTTCATCGCCCACCTCGAGCGCAAGGCCGGGGGCAACAGGAATGCCCGCCTTGGCGTACAGGAGCTTAGAGACCTCCTTGTCGGCACTGCAGGCGCTGGCAAGCACACCCGAGGCCGTGTAGGGGATACCCAGGGTCTCCATGGCGCCCTGCATGGCGCCATCCTCGCCGCCGGCACCGTGCATGGCGATAAACGCCACGTCAAAGCCGCCGGTCGCCATGGTTACCATAAAATCATCGGTAGCCGTGTCGAGCAGCTCCACCGAAGTGTAGCCGGCCTCCTTCAAGGCAACCACGACGTTCTTTCCCGAATTGAGCGAGATCTCGCGCTCAGCGGAATGACCGCCCGCCAAGACCGCTACGTGCATGTTCTCTAGGCTTTTACCCGGCATGGGCAGACTCCTCCTCTATAATTTCTGCAGCTGATACCATATTGTAGCGATACCCTCTACGTTTCCCCAAAATCGAAAGGCTTCCATGAATCCCAGGACTAAATCTCAGGACATTCGCGACTTGAGCCAAAACGATATTCGCGACCTTGTGGCCGAACTTGGCCAGCCCACCTTCCGCGCGAAGCAGCTCATCGAATGGGTCTTCGAGAAGAACGTTTGTTCGTTTGACGATATGACCAACCTTCCCAAGGCTTTCCGCGAGCAGCTTAAAGAGGCTTTTACCTTTGACACGCCGACTGAACTAACCAAGCAGGTTTCCAAAGATGGCTCTCGCAAGTATCTGCTCGAGTACCACGACGGCGTTTCCGTCGAGACTGTCGGTATGCCCCGTCGTAACAAGCTTTCCGTCTGCGTTTCCACCCAGGCTGGCTGTGGCATGGGCTGCGCCTTTTGCGCTACCGGTCTCAACGGCCTCAAGCGCTCTCTGACCGCTCAAGAGATCGTCGACCAGGTACTTCATGTATCCAACGACTTTGGCGAGCGTGCCACGAGCGTCGTCTTCATGGGCCAGGGCGAGCCGTTTGCCAACTACGACGAGGTTCTCAAGGCGCTGCGAATCCTCAACGACCCCGATGGCATCGGTATCGGCGCTCGTCACCTCACCGTCTCTACCAGCGGCGTTATTCCCGGTATTCGCAAATTTGCCGATATCCCCGAGCAGTTCACGCTTGCCGTTTCCCTGCATTCCGCCATCCAGTCGACGCGCAACAAGCTCATGCCCGGTGTTAAGAAGTACACACTGCTTCGCCTTCACGAGGCGCTTCAGCTCTACACCGAGAAGACTGGCCGCCGCCCGACCTATGAGTATGCCATGATCGAAGGCGTCAACGATACGAATCCCGAGATGCAGGCGCTCTGCGACTTCTGCGAGGGAACGCTGTGCCACGTTAACCTTATTCAGCTTAACGACATTGAGGGTAGCCCGCTCAAGCCGTCGCCGATTCATAAGGTTGAGGATCTTCAGCGTCGTCTTGAGTCCCGTGGCATCGAGACCACGATTCGTAACTCCCGTGGTAACGATATTGACGCCGCCTGCGGACAGCTGAAGCAGCGCTTCAAAGTTCAGAAGAACGCATAGGGGAGTCGCACCCCAAAACGTTTCATGTGAAACATTGAACGGCCACGGTTGCAGGATATGCAACCGTGGCCGTTTCATTTATTGAGCTTAATTTTGAATCAGCTGCTACCTGTCCCATTTTTTACGGTCAAAATAAGGGCTCCTTGCCTCGTGAATTAGACAAGGACCCCTCATAATATGCTAAGTAATTGTTAGGTACCTAATAACCTACATTTTCCCATTGGTTGCTAACCCAACCTTGATTAATCTTGGGATTCTTCGTTACCTGAGCGGTGCGCATGGCAACATCTTCTGTCATAACATCCATTTTCTTCTTGGATGTATCGACAATATCTTGCGCACTACGAAGCAAACGACCTCGAAGTTCATCGTCTGTCGCGATCTTATAGCCAGCAAAGGCACCAGCAGCGACAGTCGTCGCCAATGCAATCACAGTAAAAATCCTATTCCTCATCTTGGCCTCCTTGATCAAACTGAATCATTTCGCCAAGAATACGAGAGAGCTCTTCCTCGTCTTTAAACTCAATCTCAATCTTATTCTTTCCACGCGAGCTCTTCACACGCACGTTGGTATTAAAAACCTGACGAAGCACGCGGGCAGCCTTTTTAAAAGACTGAGGCGTTGCAGGCCTCGGAGTCTTATGTGTCTCTCCGGCAGAAAACAACGGAGCAAGATTTTCTGTCGCTCTTACGGAAAGGCCCTCTGCAACAACCTTCTCAGCAAGTCGAATTCGAGCATCCTCATAGGGAACTGCGAGAATCGCACGTGCATGACCAGCAGTAAGTTTGCCCTCAAAAATCATCTGCTGAACAACTTCGGGAAGATCAAGAAGGCGCAGCGAGTTTGTAATTGCAGAGCGCGACTTGCTTACAGCCTTTGACAATGCTTCCTGGGTCATACCGCTGGCATCGATAAGCTGGCGGTAGCCCTTAGCCTCTTCGACAGGATTTAGATCAGAACGCTGAAGGTTTTCGATAAGAGCAAGAGCTAGCATCTCTTCATCATTAACATCCTTAATGATGACTGGCAGTTCCTCAAGACCAGCAAGTTTTGACGCCTGGTAACGACGTTCACCAGCGATGATCTCATAGCCATTTCCATGCTTGCGAACCAAAAGCGGCTGCAAAACGCCATGTTCTTGAATTGACTCGCTCAACTCGCGAAGTTCAGTTTCGTTAAAGTGAATTCGGGGCTGATTTGGGTTGGGAACGATATCCTCAATAGGTAATTTTGTTTCAGACGCAGCATTCGAAGCCGATGCAGCCGAACCACCAGTCTCATACTCGGCCTCTGAGACCAAAGCATTGAGTCCACGTCCTAATCCGCCACGTTTCTTTACACTAGGCACGCTTGATCACCTCTTTTGCAAGGTTCATATACGCTTTTGCACCCTTATTTTGAGGTGCATAGGTAATTACCGGTTCTCCAAAAGACGGAGCTTCGGAGATTTTAACCGTACGGGGGATCAGCGTCTTAAACGCCTTATCACCAAAGTACGATTGAACCTCCTCAACAACCTGATTCGATAGAGAAGTACGCGAGTCATACATGGTCATAAGCACACCATAGGTATCTAAGCCCTTGTTCAGACGTGATTTGACCATCTTCATTGACTCAAGCAGCTTCGTAACGCCTTCAAGTGCATAATACTCGCATTGGATCGGAATCAAAACGCTGTCTGCTGCGGTCAAGGCGTTGATAGTAAGCAGGCCGAGCGAAGGGGGACAGTCAATGAAAATAAAATCGAACTCGTCCTGAATCGGCTCAAGCAAATCTTTGAGACGGGTTTCACGAGCAATTGCGCTTACGAGTTCAATTTCTGCGCCTGCAAGCTGAATTGTAGCCGGAATTACGAATACCTTTTTGCAATTTGTATCAAGAACAAGCGATTCTGCCGACACATCATTCAACAATGCATCATAGATGCAGTGATCAAGGTCTTCTTTTTCAATTCCAAATCCGCTAGTGCTGTTTCCTTGCGGATCAAAATCGACAATCAGCGTCTTACGACCCTGCTCACCCAGTGCTGCTGCAAGGTTTACAGCCGTCGTTGACTTACCGACGCCACCTTTTTGATTGATGATTGCAATGATACGCGTGTCTTTTGCACTCTTAGAACGCTTAACGTCGCGAAATCCCACGGTCCCTCCTGGTGTGTATTAAAGCTGTCAAACGGAGGATGTTTCACGTGAAACATTCCGATTCGATATCAACCGCCATGTTTCACGTGAAACACCGCAAGTTGTTAGTATCCATTATGTTTCACGTGAAACATCTAGGCAAGCGGATTCTTCTTTGCCATGCCATTTGCACGAGGCAATGAGACGGATGCTGGATGACTCTTCTTAAGAACAATGAACTCCCTGTGGCCCAGGCCCTCAGGCAAATCGATAGCGTCATTCAGAAGCAAAGTGAAGCCGCAAATCTTTGCAGCTGACATGCCAGAAGCAAGCTCCTCATCCGAAGGATTGCCCTTGGTGATAACAAATAGCCCTCCATCCTTGAGGTACGGAGCCGCATACTCAACAAGAATCGGTAGAGGGGCCAGTGCACGGGCGGTTACAACAGAGAACTGCTTCTTATGGCTTCGAGCATATTCTTCAAGACGATCATGAACCGCATGAGCATGTTTCAATCCAAGAGCATGGACAAAGGAATTAACAGCATCAACCTTCTTGCCAACAGAGTCAATATAAGTAGCTTTACGATGCGTGGTTATGGTTAATGGAATACCAGGGAAGCCCGCACCTGTTCCCATATCGAGCAAAGCTCCCTCAGGAGCCTTATTGATATAGGGGAGCAAAACAAGTGAGTCGAGGATATGAAGTACTACAGCATCTTCTACGTTAAGAATACGGGTGAGATTGGTTGTCTTATTTGTTTCAAGAACCAAATCCAAATGCTGGATACATTTCCTCAGCTCAACATCAGTTACGCTCAAGGAATACTCTTTGCAATAGGAAGTTAGACGACTCAACATCTCGTCAGCCTGCTGATCAGTAAGTACTAACAACGAAAGCTCCTTTCTGACAAAAATCAGTGTATCGAGAACTTTTGACAAAAAAAGGGGACGTGGAAACCACGTCCCCCTAGCATAAGCTCGAGTAGATTATCGAGCAACAATCACCACATGGCGATCAGGGTCAGAACCCTCAGAATGAGTATCGACTGCATCGTTGCCACGAAGTGCAATGTGAACCAGTCGGCGCTCGTAGGCATTCATGGGCGGAAGCGAAACACTCTTATGAGTGCGGATGGCACGCTCGGCAGCAGACTGAGCCATGGAGGCGACCTTATCCTGACGGCGACTCTTGTATCCCTCGACGTCCACTACAACCGGATACCTAAAGCCAAGCTTGCGGCTCACCAGCAAAGAGAACATAACCTGAAGAGCATCAAGAGTGCGACCATGACGGCCAATGAGAACAGCAAGGTCGGGAGCCGTTACATCCAAAATCAGCTCACCCTCGTCGCCCTCATACTCATCGATAGGAGAGTTGGCGGCATCGAAGTGCGAAAGGATGGAACGCAGGATGGAAATCGCAATATCGGCAATGGTGTCGAGCTCCTCATCGGTCAGCTCTTCACCAGCCTTGTAGCGCTGTGCAATCTCGGGATAATCGCCCGCGACCTGCGGGGCAACCTCCTCAAGCATATCCTCGATGATCTCTTCAGACATAACGTACTCCAAAAGTTAGGTACCTAAATAAGATTGATATCCCACTACTTCTTCTTGTGCGGGCGCGGCTTCTTCTCGCGACGAGTGACCTCAACCTGCAGCGGAGCGTTCTTAAGACGCTCCTCCTCATCGGCCTTCGCCTTGTCGATGACCTTCTGCGTCACAAAAATCTGCTGGATAACCTGCCAAGCAGAAGAGACGTCGTAGTACAGCAGAACACCAACGGGAAGGCTCCAGCCCATCCAAAGCATCATGACCGTCATGACAACGGCCATCATACGCATGCTCTGAGCCTGCTGGCCGGTCTGGTTGCGCGACATATAGAGCTGCGGAATCAGGGTCAGGACGGCAAACAGGATCAGGCAAACCAGCGCAGGCAGTGCAACCATAAAGCCATCGGCAAAGGAAGCGCTCGGCGTGGTGGTCAGGTCGGGCAGGATGTTGAAGAACGAGAACGTGCCGTCGTTAAAGTACTGCGGCAGGTTGCGCAGCAATGTAAACAGGGCGAACAGGATAGGCATCTGAATCAGCAGCGGCAGACAGCCAGCCATGGGGTTGAACTTGTTCTCGCTGTAGAACTTCTGCATCTCCTCGGCCTGACGCTGGGGATCGTCGGCATAGCGCTCCTGGATCTCGAGCATCTTGGGCTGCAGCACCTGCATGCGAGCCGTCGACTTGGTCGACTTGAGCATAAGCGGCGTCAGCAGCAGACGGATGATGACCACCAGGATGATGATGGACAGGCCCCAGTCGACCGCAAAGGTCTGGATGAGCTTGAGCAGCTCGAAAAGGATGTTAACGATCCAATCCCACATGTAAGTTTTCCTCCGATAGCGAGTGCCCGCTAGGGCACAGGGTCATAACCGCCGACGTGCAGGGGATTGCAGCGAGCGATGCGCCTCACGGCAAGCCAGCAGCCTCTCAAAACACCGTGCTTCTCAATCGCCTGGATGGCGTATTGCGAGCACGTTGGGTAATAAATGCAGGCGTCAGGCAATAAGGGCGAAATAACCTGTTGATATATGCGAATAGGAGCGATGGCAACACGTCGCAAAACGTGATTGCTCATCGCTCCTCCCCGGCAACGCCGGCGCGCTTCATAAGCGAACGCAACGCCTTGTCCATCTCCTGCGGCGAGGAAACCCTCGTCTTGGGAGTTGCAAACAAGATGATGTCATAACCCGCAACGGGAAATCCGCAGCTGCGGGCGGCCTCGCGCATCACACGCTTAGATCGGTTGCGCACGACGGCACAACCGAGTCGCTTAGCACCAACGAAGGCGACCCTTCCGGAGTCGCCTTCGCCAACCGATTCACATATGGTCATTCGAATCAGAGGGTGATTGAAACGACGCCCCTGACTGAACACATGCTCGAAATCTTGCCGAGACTTAATAGTCTTCATGCGAGATGTGTGTATCGCTGCTAGACAGTGAGACGCTTGCGGCCCTTGGCGCGACGACGGGCGAGCACGGCACGACCACCCTTAGTGGCCATACGGGCACGGAAGCCATGGGTCTTGGCACGCTTACGCTTATTAGGCTGATACGTACGCTTCATCTTAAGTTCCTCCTGCTGCATTTCGAGTGTCCGCGGGGACGCGGACGCAGATATAGACACGTGAGCTTGAAGATTGTAGGGAAATCAATGTTCAAATGTCAAGAAATCAAAGGTAAAAGGTTGCGCAGTTCACACGGTTCCCCCATAAGCACAACCGAAATTTGCGCCTCATGGCAACCTTTCACGATATTTCATCGAGTTTTCAACAGGTCATGTTGGCAATGTTGAGAACTTTTCACCCGTTTTCCAAAGTTTTCAACAAGTTTTGAAAAGTTGTCGAAAGATGAGAAACGTTGCACGGTGAGCTACTATTTGTTCGAAACCTTTTGAAAGATTGCGAGCGGCATGTCTGACGACTTTTACACCATGGTCGATTCCGGAGACCCGGCACCCGACAACGAGCACATCACCGGCGTGCGCGAAGAGCGTGCGGAAGGCGAGCAGACGACCACGCAGGCGCCAAAAGCCATGTACGCCGCGCGCATCGCCGTCTATGACGACATGCTGTCGACACCGCGGGTGATCGTCATTGATCCGCAAGATGTCCGCACGTATTTGGAAGAGACGACCAACACCGTCTACCAGTGCATGAAAGAACAAGGTGGCCATATCTCGCTCATGGTCATCCGCGAGATTGTCGAAAACTTTATCCACGCACACTTTGCCGAGCCCATCATCTCGATTCTGGACGGCGGAGACACCATCCGCTTTGCTGACCAAGGACCCGGCATCGACGACAAGGAACGTGCTTTCGACTTTGGCGTTACCAGCGCAAACAGCAAGATGAAGCGCTATATCCGTGGAACCGGAGCAGGGTTTCCCATGGTGCAGGAGTATTTGGAAAACGCCGGCGGTGCCGTATCCATCGAGGACAACATGGGCAACGGCACCGTGGTTACGGTAAGCCTGAACCCTAAACGCGTGCAGGAAATCGAGCGTGCCGGCGGACGCGGCGCTGCCGTGCGGCCCGAGACGGAGCAGCCCACATATCCCCTGCCGGGAGCTTTTGCGCAGCAGCCCGTGGCAACGCAGCAGATGCAGCCCCCCGTGGGACAGATGCAGCAGCCCGGAATGCTTCCCACACAAGAACCCCAGGCGGCATCTATGTCGATGCCGCCAAACATGCCAGAGGCCATGCCGCTGGCTGATCAGGATGCAGCAGCAATGCAGCAGGCGACGGGGGCGCCGGGTGGCCAGCAAATGGGCTATCAGCCGTACCAACAGGGATATCCATATCAGCAGATGCCGCCACTGGGGTATGGCCAGCAGTTCCCGCAGCAGTACCAGCAGGGATATCAGCAGCCGTACCAGCAGATGCCGCAGCAGCAGTACAACCCCTGGGCCCAGCAGACGCCTCCGCAGCCTTACCAACAGTGGCCTCAAAGTTTTCAACAGCAAATGCCGCCGACGCAGAGTTCTCAACAACCAGCAGCTCAAATGATGTATCCTAATGCAGTAAATCAGTATGCACAGCCACAACCGGACGTGTTCGTAAGCGATCGCGGCAACGCCGCGCTGGGCTATCTGGCGCAAAATCAAGCGTGCGGCGCAACCGATCTTGCGAGGGCGTTTGGAAACTCGGCCCCCACTTGGTCACGCACGCTCAATGACTTGGCGCAGGCCGGCTTGGTCATCAAGCATGGCCAGAAATACCATCTGACCGAACTCGGCGCCGCTCGCGTGCGAGCTCAGAGCTAAAGAACGGGAGAGACAGTGGACGAGGAAGCAAGCATCATCCTGGGGGATGCCATCGCCTTTTGCCAGCGCGACGGCCAAGATGCACGCCTCATCAACATGCTGGGGCAATCGCGCGCCATAAGCCTGACCGAAGATACGCTCACGATCGAGGCCCCCTCGCGCTTTGCCATCGCGCAGCTCAAAAAGCATCAGCCGACTATTGAGGCCTATCTGGAAGAAATCGCCTTTGCACCGATTGCTCTCGACATCGTGGCACCGCAAGGCGCCGCGACGGAATCCGCTGCCGCCACGGCGCCCGCCACGGCTCCCGCTGCTTCCCCGGCGGTGCCGGCCTCCGCAGGCGATGTGCCGACAATCGAGCACCAGCACAGCGATGTTTCCCGTGAAACAATGGCACCGTTGACGAGCGCGGCGGCGACGTCAACGAACGCACCCGTCACGCACATGCCCATCGCTCACGACGCAGCGGCGGGCGCGGATTCGGGCATTGCAATCAAGAACACGCTCTCGGCCGACGATTTTCGTCGCATGATGAACCAGATGAAGGGCGGAGCGCCGACTAAATCCACGCAAGCTGCGGCCCCCGCTTCACCCATGCCAGCACCGACCGTGCCGGCCGAGCAGAATACGGATGGAGCCCCGCTCGCCGCGAACTCAAAATTTACCTTTGAGAACTTTGTCTACGGCCCCGAGAACAGCCATGCCTATCGCTCGGCACTCAAGTTTGCCGCCCTCGCGGACGAGCGCGGCACATGCACATCCCTGTTCATCTATGGCAAATCGGGGCTGGGCAAGACCCATCTGCTGCTCGCCATCAAAAACGAGCTCGCCGAGAAGTCGCCCGAGATCAAGGTCAAGTATGCCAACTCCCAGGCATATCTGGACGACCTGATGACCGAGTTCGACCGTCAAAAGAAGAGCAACGCCCCCATCATGCAGGCGTACCACGGCGTGGACGTGCTCATCATCGATGACATCCAAAACATCATCGGCAAGCGCGCGAGTGTGGACTACTTTTTCCAGCTCATGGACGAGTTCATCCGCAACAACAAGAAGGTCGTCATCGCGGCAGACCGCGCCCCCAAGGACCTGAGCATGGACGAGCGTCTGACCAGCCGCTTCAACGCCGGAATGCTCTGCCTGGTCGCAGAGCCCAGCTACGAGATGAAATACAAGATCTTGCAGCGCTATTACGAGAACACCATCGTCGCCGCTCCCGAGGCGGGCGACGACTCACTGCTGGCGGCCTATGGGGGCGACGGCGGACACCTGACCGACGAGCACTTTAAACACATGGCCGAGGTCTCGGGCACCAACATCCGCGAACTCGAGAGCTTTTGCGAGCGCTGCGCCGGCGAGGCGGGCGACCGTGAGCGCGAGGGCGGGGAGCTCACCTTTGACGATATCGACGCCATCGCCAGCCAGTACTTCGACACATCGGCCAAAAAGATCAACGTCCAGACGGTTCAGTCCGTCATCGAAGAGCAGTACGGCGTGACGCACGAGGAGCTCATCGGCCCGCGTCGCAACGCCAATATCGCCAAAGCACGCCATATCGCTATCTACCTGGCCATCGAGATGTGCGAAATGACGACCACGGCGGTGGGCGCCGAATTTGGCAACCGCAACCACTCGACCGTCAGCACGAGCTACAAAAAGGTCCAGAAGATGATCCAGGAAGACCGCACCGTCACCGAAGACCTCAAGTCGCTGCGCGATAAAATTACACTGCGCTCGTAGGGAAATAGAGACACCTGTTGAAAACTTGTCGAAACCACGGGCATAAGGTGTCTAAAACCCAACCCGCGGTGATGAAAAGTTTTGCGCAGGTTTTGAACGTGGAAAACCACCCCTGTTGCACACAGGCTGCTGTCGATTCTCTTTCTGGGTCTGACCTGCGTCTTTGGGAGTAATCAACAGTTTCGTCAGTGCTATTACTATTATTAAGATATTTATATCTATAGAAAGGTATTAAAAGATGAAGTTCACCGTCAGCCAGAGCTCGCTTACACAAGCCATCGGCGTCGTTATGAAGGGTGTCGCTTCGGCATCCACCCTTCCCATCCTGTCGGGCGTGCTCGTCAAGGCCCAAGACGGCATCTTGGAATTCCAGACCTCTAACTACACCATCTCGATCCGTCATCGCATCGCGGCGCATGTCGAAGAAGAGGGCGAGATGGTTATCCCCTGTAAGATGCTCTCCAATATCACCAAGACCCTCCCCGATGCCCCGGTCACCTTTGAGCTGTCCGAGCGCCAGGTGCTGATTGGTTGCGAGAAGAGCTCTTTCCGCCTGAACACGCTTGATGCTAATGACTTCCCCGTGTTTCCGGCCTATGCCATCGAGAGCGCCGTGGAACTGCCGACCGATATCTTGTCCGAGATGGTCGGCCGCGTGTGGCGCGTCACCTCGACCGACAAGGCCCGCCCCATCCTGGGTGGCGTGCACATGAAGGTCGAGAACAACACCGTGCGCCTGGTGGCGACCGATTCCTTCCGTTTGGCCGTGTGCGATACGCAGGTCGAGACCTCGACCCTCGAAGGCTCCTTTGAGCTCAACGTTCCGGCTGACGCCTTTAACGACGCACTGAACATCATGGACAGCCAGGCGACCATCATGATCGGGGCTACCGACACCCAAGTCGTCTTCGAGGCCGGCAACACCACCTACGTGTCGCGCCGCATCGAGGGCGTGTACCCCAACTACAAGCAGCTCATCCCCGATTCGTGCGTGACGAGCGTCAAGATCGACGTCGCCGCCTTTAACGCCGCCCTCAAGCGCGTGGCCGTTATCGCGAGCGCCAACCCCGCCGTCAAGTTCGAGATCGATGTCGAGAACGGGCAGATGGGCCTGTCCTCCATCTCCAATGACCAGGACCTTGCGCAGGAGACGATCGATGTCGAGGCCGAGGGCGAGTCGGGTACCATCGCCTTCAACTACCACTACATCTTCGGCTGCCTCAATGCCCTGTCCAAGGAGAAGGAGATCACGCTGGAGCTCAAGAGCTACTCGCAGGCGGGCATCTTCAAGTCCTACGACAAGATCAACTACCTGTACCTGGTCATGCCGGTTCGCATCTAGCGCTGCGCCATGACCATGTTCGCCCGCGATCTTTCCGTCGCGCACTACCGCAGTTTCGAGAGCTATCGTCTTGCCCTGGACGAGGGCGTGACGATACTTGCGGGACCCAACGCGGCGGGAAAGACCAATCTCATAGAGGCGCTGCAGCTGCTGACGAGCGGCGCCTCGTTTAGGCATCCGACCGCAGCCGAGCTCGTCCATGATGGCGTGGGCTCGTGCAAGATCGAGCTGAGGCTCGAGGGCGGCGGCCGCGTACTTGATATGGGATTGAGCGCGGAGGACGGTAAACGCTCGTTTAGCCGCAACGGCAAGAGATGCTCTGCCGCCGGTGTGCGCGGGGTTCTGCCGAGCGTGCTGTTTTGCCCCGACCATCTGGACATGGTTAAGCGAGGCGCCAGTGTGCGCCGCGCCGCCCTCGACGACTTTGGCATGCAACTGAGCGCACGCTATGCCGATCTTGCGAGCACCTATGGTCGCTGCGTGACCCAGCGTAACGCCTTGCTCAAGGAGGCCTGGTGCTGCCGCGAGATGCTCGGCGCGTGGAACGATTCGATTGCCCGCGCGGGCGCGGCTCTGCTCGTGCACCGGTTGGCCCTGCTCGACCGGCTGGCGGGCCATGTGCGTACTGCCTACGGGCAAGTGGCGTCCGGTGAAGCCGCCAACGTGTCCTATGCGTCCACGCTGGGGGATTTGCCCCAGGTCGATGATCGCGAAGAGCTGAAGGGCTGGGCGTACGAGCGCATGCTGGCTGCCCTTGATGAGCACGCCGACGAGGAAATTCGCCGCGGCGTGACGTTGGTGGGACCGCATCGCGACGAGATTGAGTTTGCTGTGGCGGGTCGCTCCGCCCGTTCATTTGCCAGCCAAGGTCAGCAGCGAACGTTGGTTCTGGCCTGGAAGGTGGCGGAGGTGGCCGTGGCTCGCGATGTCCTGGGCACCGCCCCACTGCTGCTTTTGGACGACGTGATGAGCGAACTCGACGGCGAACGCCGCGGTGCTTTCCTGCGGCTAATCGGCGATGATATCCAGACGGTCATAACCACGACCAACCTGGGGTACTTTACCGATGACCTGCTTGATCGAGCCAAGGTGGTGAGCATGGGTGAGACGTGCTAATTACGAGCGCGAGAGCGAAACGGTCGCCTTCAGTGGCTTTTTGAACGCAGAGCGCCAGCGCATCCTGGCGGCTGCGACCCCTGAGCGCCGTGCGCAGATGGAGGCCGCCGAGGAGTCGCGCGCGGTCTATCGCGCGTGGAACGCGGTGTGCTCGGGCACGCGCGAGGGGCGGCATGTGACGGGCCTGCGCTACCTGCCAGAGTCCAATGAGCTGCTGGTATATCTCGACTCGCCCTCGTGGACGCAGGAAATGACGTTGTTGCGCGAGATCATCCGCGCGCGCATGGAGCGCGCCGGTGCGCATGTGGATGGCCTGGTGTTCAAAACCACCGCGCCCGGTCACACGCCGCCCGCCGCCAAGGAGCGCCTTCGCCCAGCGGCGACCGAGCGCCCGCCGGCCCCACACGCCGACCTCAGCGATGCCGAGCGCACCGAGATTGAGCGCCAAGTGGCGCCCATCGAAGACCAAAAACTGCGCGAGGCCCTCGAGAACGCCATGAGAGCCAGTGCCGAGTGGGCCAAGGGCGTGCAAAGCAAAAAAGAGCCTTAAATCGCATCTGGTGGCCTTGTAGAGCCAAATACCCTCGTTCCCGAGGGTATTTTTTTACGATAAACTAGTAAAGCTGTACACATTTTCTTGACTGAAGGAGGACGTGTGGCAAACGAAAACGATTACGATGGCGGCGAGATTAAGATTCTCGAAGGTCTCGAGGCCGTTCGTAAGCGCCCGGGCATGTATATCGGCTCGACGAGCGCCAGCGGTCTGCATCACCTGGTGTGGGAGATCGTTGACAACTCCGTCGACGAGGCCATGGCCGGTTTCTGCACCGAGATCCAGGTGACGGTCCACGCCGACAACTCCATCACGGTCGTCGACAACGGGCGCGGTATCCCCGTCGACGAGCACCCTGTTAAAAAGATCCCGACGCTCGAGGTCGTCATGACGATTTTGCACGCCGGCGGTAAGTTCGATAATTCGGCCTATAAGGTCTCGGGCGGCCTGCACGGCGTTGGCATCTCCGTCGTCAACGCACTGTCCAAGCGCGTGGTCGTTCAGGTTCGTCGCGACGGCAACACCTACGAGATGGAGTTCTCGCGCGGCAAGACCGTCAAGAAGATGGAGGTCGTGGGCACCTCGGATTCGACGGGCACCACCGTCACCTTCTGGCCCGACGACGAGATCTTCGAGACCTGCATTTACGATTTCGATACGCTGCACAACCGTCTGCAGGAGACGGCGTTCCTCAATAAGAACCTCAAAATCGTGCTGACTGACGAGCGCGAGTCTACTCCCCACGTGGAGGAGTTTTGCTACGAGGGCGGCATCATCGACTTCGTCAAGTTCCTTAACGAGGGCAAGGACGTCCCCGAGGCCTTTAAGGAGCCTATCTACATCGAGGGCAAATCGGACCCGGACGCACCTGTGGCCAAGATGGGCGAGGTTGAGGTTTCCCTGCAGTGGAATAGCGGCTACGGCGAGAACGTCATGTCGTTTGCCAACGACATCTACACCCCCGAGGGCGGCATGCACCTTGAGGGCTTCCGCACCGCGCTCACCCGCGTGATCAACGACTATGCGCGCAAGCAGAACCTGCTCAAGGAAAAAGACGCCAATCTGACCGGCGACGATGTGCGCGAGGGCCTTTCGGCCGTTATCTCGGTCAAGCTGCCCGATCCGCAGTTTGAGGGCCAGACCAAGGCCAAGCTCGGCAGCTCCTATATGCGCGCGCTGACGCTCAAGATCGTGACCGACGGCCTCGCCGATTACTTGGAGGAGCATCCCAAGCCCGCCCGCGAGATCGTCAAGAAGGCGCAACAGGCCTGCAAGGCGCGCAACGCCGCCCGCAAGGCGCGCGAAGCGACCCGTCGCAAGAGCCTGCTCGAGACGGCGTCCCTGCCCGGTAAGCTCGCTGACTGCTCGGTGCGCGATGCCGAGCTGACCGAGCTCTTCATCGTAGAGGGCGACTCGGCAGGCGGTTCGGCCAAGGACGGCCGTCGCCGAGACATCCAGGCGATTCTGCCCCTGCGCGGCAAGATTTTGAACGTCGAGCGCGTTGGTGACCATCGCGCGTTCTCGAGTGACACCATCCAGTCGCTGATTACCGCGATCGGCTGCGGCGTCACGACGAGTGCCGGCGACGGCGGCGATTTCGATATCACCAAGGCGCGCTACCACAAGATCATCATCATGACCGATGCAGACGTCGACGGCGCGCATATCCGCATCCTGCTGCTGACGTTCTTCTACAAGTACATGCGTCCGCTGATCGATGCCGGCTACGTCTATGTTGCCTGCCCGCCCATCTTTGGCATTAAGGTGCGCAACAAGATCCACTACGTGTATCCCAACGGCCGCCAGCCCGAAGACGAGATCCTGCGCGATACCATCCAGAGTCTGGGCCTGAACCCCGATGATAACGACGAGGACGGCAAGGCCAAGGACGGCAAGATCACCAAAAAGCGCAAGGGCTATACCGTCCAGCGCTACAAGGGCCTGGGCGAGATGGACCCCAAACAGCTTGCCTCGACGACGATGGACCCAAAGACCCGCATTCTGCAGCGTGTGTCGATCGAGGACGCCGTGGTGGCGGACCGCGCCGTGCGCGAGCTGATGGGTTCCGAGGTCGGCTATCGCCGCGAGTACATCGAGAAGCATGCACATGATGCACGATTCCTTGACGCTTAAGAGGAGGTAACGTGGCAGACGATATCAACAATAACGAGGGTATGGACGAGGCCGGCGATGCCGGTATGCCCGATGATCTGAAGCGCCTGCTTGCCCGTGCTGAGCAGGGCGAGGACGGCGATCCGGACGCCTATAACCCCGATGCCGATGATGATGAGGAAGAGGACGACGACGGTGAGCTCGAGGAGAGCTTTGGCGAAGTCGATCGTGGCGCCTCGGCCGGCGAGGACATCAACGGCGGCCAGCTCCAGATTTCGGAGTTCGGTCGCGAGATGAAGCAGTCGTTCATCGAGTATTCGATGTCGGTTATCACAGCGCGTGCCCTGCCGGACGTGCGCGACGGCTTAAAGCCGGTACACCGCCGCATCCTGTACGCGATGAACGAGAGCGGCATCTACCCCAACCGCCCGCACAAGAAGTCGGCGTGGACGGTCGGCGAAGTTATCGGTAAGTACCACCCGCACGGTGACTTTGCGGTCTACGAGGCCATGGTCCGCTTGGCGCAGTGGTTCTCCATGCGCACGCCGCTCATCGACGGTCACGGCAACTTCGGCAATATCGACGGCGACGGCGCGGCGGCAATGCGCTATACCGAGAGCCGTCTGGCAAAGCCTGCCATGGAGCTGCTGCGCGACTTGCAAAAGGATACCGTCGACTGGCAGCCCAACTACGACGAGTCGCTCGCCGAGCCCGTGGCACTGCCCGCGCGCTTCCCCAACCTGCTGGTCAACGGCAGCCAGGGCATCGCTGTCGGCATGGCCACCAATATCGCCCCGCATAACCTCACCGAGGCGATCGGGGCAACCTGCTACCTGATCGACAATCCCGATGCTACCGTCGACGAGCTTATGCAGATCATGCCCGGTCCGGACTTCCCCACCGGTGCCATCATCATGGGCAGCGCAGGCATTAGGCAGAGCTATGAGACCGGCCGCGGCTCCATTACCGTGCGTGCCAAGGCCCACGTGGAATCCACCAAGACCGGCCGCAGTCGTCTGGTCTTTACCGAGATTCCCTACATGGTCAACAAGGGCACCCTGCAGGAGAAGATCGCCCAGCTCGTAAACGACAAGCGCATCGAGGGCATCTCGGACATGCGCGACGAGTCCAACCAGAAGGGCATCCGTCTGGTCATCGAGCTCAAGAAGGGCGTCATTCCGCAGGTCGTGCTCAACAACCTGTATAAGTACACCTCACTGCAGACGACCTTTGGCGCCAACAACCTGGCGCTCGTCAACGGCGTTCCCAAATGCCTGAGCCTGCGCGAGATGCTGCAGCACTACATCGACCACCAGGTCGACGTCGTCACCCGCCGCACCCGCTTCGACCTTAAGAAGGCCCAGGCGCGCGCCCATATCCTCGAGGGCTACTTGATGGCTCTCGACCATATCGACGAGGTCATCAGCATTATCCGCTCCTCGCAGACCGACTCCGAGGCCAGCAGCCGCCTGATCGAGCGCTTCGGCTTTACGCCCGAGCAGACCACGGCCATCCTCGAGATGAAGCTGCGCCGCCTGACCGGCCTGGAGCGCGACAAGATTCAGGAAGAGTTGGACGGCCTGCGCCGCGCCATCGCCTACTACGAGGACCTGCTGGCGCATGAGGAGAAGATCCTGGGCGTCATCAAGGAAGAGATGCGCGAGATCTCCAAGAAGTTCGGCGATAAGCGCCGCACCGAGATCAGCCAGGTCGAGAAGGACCTGGATGTCGAGGACCTCATCGCCGACGAGGATATGGTCGTGACCATCACCCACACCGGCTACGTTAAGCGTATCCCGGTTGCCGCCTACCGTGCCCAGAAGCGCGGTGGCAAGGGCGTGTCGGGCGTCAACCTCAAAGAGGACGACGTTATCGATGAGATGTTCATCGCGTCCACGCACGAGTACGTGCTGTTCTTCTCGAGCAAGGGCAAGGTCTATCGCCTGAAGGTGCACGAACTGCCGGTGGGTACGCGCCAGGCTCGCGGCACCGCAATTGTCAACCTGCTGCCCTTTGAGGACGGCGAGAAGATCGCGAGCGTCATCAGCTGCCGCGAGTTCCCCGCCGACGAGTACCTGATGTTTGCCACCAAGAGCGGCATGGTCAAGAAGACCGTGATGAGCGCATATGACCGCAGCCGTCGCGATGGACTCATTGCCATCAACCTGCGTGACGACGACGCGCTGCTCAACGTGCGCCGCGTGCGCGAGGGCGATAAGATTATCTTGGCCACCACCGCGGGCAAGGCGATCATGTTCTCCGAGGAGCAGGTGCGCGCCACCGGCCGCGATACCAGCGGCGTTCGCGGTATCGGCATGAAGGACGGCGTGAGCGTTCTGGGCATGGAAGTCACTAACGGCAACGGCGATCTGTTCGTCATTACCGAGCGCGGCTACGGCAAGCGCACGCCGGTCGCGGACTACCCGGAGCAGAACCGCGGCGGCCAGGGCGTCTACACCATCCAAATGACCGAGCGTAAGGGTAACCTCGCGGCCATGAAGACGGTGGGCCCGCAGCACGAGCTGTTCATTGTGACGGAGGGCGCGACGGTCATTCGCGTCAAGACCGACGAGATCAGTCAGACCGGCCGTGCCACCCAGGGCGTCAAGATGATGACCGTCGACGACAACGACCGCATCTGCGCCGTAGCCCGCATGACGACCGCCAAAGAGAAGCCCGAGGGCGAAGCCATAGAAAACGGCTCCGCCCCCGAAGAAACCCCTGTCGATCTAGGCGACGGCAACGACATGCCGGAAGATCTCCTTGACGAGTAAGAGGCCCTAACTGTTAGAAAATATCAGACCCCATATATCGGCGGTCGGCGCACTGCGCGCCGACCGCTTTTTTGAAAATTGAACCCCGCGTCGGCCCCGGCTGCCCGGCGGCATGCGAAGTCGATCGCGAGTTCCGCACGAGCCGGAGAGCACTTAATGTGCTCTCCGTGCGAGCAGGACTGTCCGAGCAGGCGACTTCGCATGCCGCCGGGCAGCCGGGGCCGACACCCCTCAAAGATTTTCAAAAAAGTTGTTGACGCGCGCGTAACGACTCGTCTAATATATCCCTTGCGCGATGGACCTGTAGCTCAGTTGGTTAGAGCGTCCGGCTGATAACCGGGAGGTCACAAGTTCGAATCTTGTCAGGTCCACCACTTTCTTTCGCAATAAACACCCCAGCGAGAGCCGAGTCGCCGCTGGGGTGTTTATTACTGTCTCCGTGGGGGTTTAGCTCAGCTGGGAGAGCGCGGGCTTTGCAAGCCTGAGGTCAGGGGTTCGATCCCCCTAACCTCCACCATGATGGACCTGTAGCTCAGTTGGTTAGAGCGTCCGGCTGATAACCGGGAGGTCACAAGTTCGAATCTTGTCAGGTCCACCATCAAAACTGTGAAGAGCCCTGGGGCGTTGCCTCGGGGCTTTTTTCTTGTCTGCGATAAATCTCATTTTGGTTTTGTGTGCTGTGCGAAAGATTGGGTAGTATAGCTATTCAATGCGGCGACCTCGCCGCGTGTTAACCGCTACGTACCGGAGGTGTTCCATGGTTCGTGTCGACATAGAGACCATCGTCATGGCCGCCGGTCCCGTGCCATCGCTTATCGTGCTTCGCGAGCGCTGCAGCAAATCGGACTCGCCCGCGCCGCTGCGCTCCCTTTCCATTCAGACTGGTTCGTTTGAAGCTGCTGCCATTAGCCGTGGTATCGATAGCGGCCGCGCCGAGCGCCCGATTACCCATGACTTGTTGCTCGATACTGTTGGCGCCCTGGGCGCCAAGCTCGAGCGCATCGAGATCGTTCGCGCCGAGCCGCCGGTGTTCTACGCGACGATCGTCGTACTGGCCGATGGTGGCGAGCGCAAGATCGACGCCCGTCCCAGTGATGCCATTGCCCTTGCCGTGCGCAGCAATGCCCCCATGTTTGTGGAGGACGACATCATGAATCGCCTGGGCACCGTTTCTGCCCATGCCGAGGAAGTTGACGACGAGCAGGAGTTCGAGAAGTTCGACGAGTTCGTCCATACGCTCTCCCCCGATGACTTCTAAATGTCTGGCACGCGAGCGGAGAAGTCGCTGATGGGTACCCGCGTATCGGCTGAGGCGGCGGCCATTGCGCGCGAGGCCCAGATGCGCTCGGAGGCTTCTGAGGCGGCTCGCATTGCCTATGTGACGCAGGCCCGCACGCTTCGCGAGCGCCGCGGCTCGTTTATCAAGATGGTTGTCGTCTCCGTCCTTGTCGCGGCAATCTGCTCGCGCCTTCGTGGTACAGTTGGTGCGCTTGGGTTTTCGATCTCTACGGGCCTGGTGATCTGGGGTGTGGCCGATGCAGTAATGCTGACCAGTCAGATCAAGGTGCTCGACAAGCGCGCGGCGGACATGATGCGCGCCCGCGACGCTGCCGCCAAGATCGCCGCCGAGGCACAAGAACTGTAACGACGCCAGACTCGATGGGAAGGTCTAAAGATGGCACAGGATATGCAGGACGCCGGTAACGTCTCCGCCGAGCTCGACGCCATGGTGTGCGATCTGATCGGCGCCTTCTTGGACGACCTGGCTGCGGGCGAGAACCCGGGCGTGGTCGTGGCAATTGAGGACGCTGCTTCCAACCGCTATCTGGCGGCGCTCGACGAGGACGGCGAAGAGGCGTGCCTGGAGGCGGCCACCAACTTTATCTCCGAGCACAAGATGGGTCTTAAGGACGAGGGCCTGGGCCGTATCGCCCGATATGCCATCGGCTACACCGGCTGCGTCGAGATTGACGGCGGCTATCACGACGCTCTGCTCGTGAGCTTCTTCGAAACCACGCTCGAGAGTGGTTTTTCGGCATATGTGCTGTATGAGGGCATGGGCGCCGGCGATGGTTTTATGTGGAGCGACCCTGAACCTGCAGGTGAGGAAACCCCTCTCATCTAAAATCGCTAAAATAAACGAGTTTTCGGTAAAAGGCTCAATATTCCCGCCGAGCGTTGCATTGCTGGGTGGGTCGCATACGCGTGCCGGTTGTATATAGATAGAAGATAGGGGAACTACATGCGCGTAGACAATCTGAGGAACATCGCCATCATCGCTCACGTCGACCACGGCAAGACGACGATGGTCGACAAGCTCCTGCGTGCCACGGACGCCTTCCGTGCCAACCAGCAGGTCGAGGACCGCGTCCTGGATTCCAACGACCAGGAGCGCGAGCGCGGCATTACGATTCTCGCCAAGAACATCTCTATCGAGTACAAGGACGTCAAGATCAACGTCATCGACACCCCGGGCCACGCCGACTTTGGCGGCGAGGTCGAGCGCGTGCTGCGTATGGCCGACGGCGCCCTGCTGCTGGTCGACGCTTTTGAGGGCCCCATGCCCCAGACCCGCTTCGTGCTGCGTCACGCTATCGACACCGGCCTTAAGATCATGATCGTCATCAACAAGATCGACCGTCCGGGTGCCAACCCCGAGAAGGCCTACAACGACTGCCTCGACCTTATGGCCGACCTGGGCGCTACCGACGACCAGCTTGAGTTCGCCATGGAGCACGTGGTCTACGCCAGCGCCATGAATGGCTTTGCCCGCCTTGACCCCAACGACGGCAACATGGACATGTATCCGCTGCTCGATATGATCATTGACGACATGCCCGCGCCCGAGGTTGACGAGAACGCCCCGCTGGCCATGCAGTGCGTGACCATCGACCACTCCAACTTCGTCGGTCGCATCGGTATCGGCCGCGTGTACTCTGGCACCATCCACCAGGGCGACCAGATCCTGGTTGTCAAGAACGACGGCTCCAGCGCCACCGCTACCGTCAAGCAGCTCTTTACCTTCGACTACCTGGGCCGCACCGAGTGCCAGGAAGTCGGCGCAGGCGACATCGCCGCTGTCGTGGGTATCGACCGCACCGATATCGGCGATGTCTACACCGATCCCGAGAACCCTGTCGAGCTCGAGCCCATCGAGATCGACCCGCCGACCCTGTCCATCGTCTTTGAGGCTTCGACCTCCCCGCTCGTCGGCCGTGATGGCGACATCGTGGGCGCCCGTCAGCTCAAGGAGCGCCTGTTCAACGAGGCCGAGAACAACGTGACTATGAAGATCGAGGAGCTCGAGGACAAGAGCGGCGTCGAGGTCTCGGGCCGCGGCATTCTGCACCTGTCCGTCCTGATGGAGTCCATGCGCCGCGAGGGCTTTGAGTTCCAGGTCGGCCGTCCCCGCGTTCTGTTTAAGAAGGACGAGAACGGCAACAAGATGGAGCCTGTCGAGCAGGCCGTCGTCGAGTGCCCGGACGAGTACTCGGGCAAGGTCGTTGAGGTCTTCGGCACCTCCGGCGGCATCATGACGAGCATGGATACCTCGGGCATCGTGACGCACCTCGAGTTTAAGATTCCGACCCGCGGCATCATAGGTCTTAAGAACCGCATCATGAACGTCACCCACGGCGAGGGCGTGTTCTACCACACCTTCCTGGAGTATGGTCCTTACGCCGGCGAGATCGGCAACCGTCAGAACGGCGCCATGATCTCCATGACCACCGAGAAGGCCGTTGCCTACGCTCTGGGTACGCTGCAGGAGCGCGGCCAGCTGTTTGTTGAGCCGGGCACCGAGTGCTATGAGGGCATGATCGTGGGCGAGCGCAGCAAGGCCGGCGACATGGTCGTCAACATCGCCCGTACCAAGAACCTGGGCAACCAGCGTTCCTCGACCTCCGATATCTCCGTCCAGCTGGTGCCGCCCCGCACCTTCTCACTGGAGGAGGCGCTGGAGTACATCGCCGACGATGAGCTGGTGGAGATCACTCCCAAGAACATCCGCCTGCGCAAGCGTCTGCTCAACGCCACCGACCGCAAGAAGGCTGCCGTTCGCGCCGGCCAGGTCAACAAATAAGCGCTGGGCTTTATAGCGTCTAACAAGAAAGGGCGTCGACCGCGATGGTCGGCGCCCTTTCTTGTGCAAGGGGCAGGTTCGTTTGCGCCGCCACAAAGGTGCTTGGCATCTTTGTGGCGGTTAGCTGCTAAGCGGTGGGGAGTCCCGGCGTGTTAGTCGGCTGCTGCGGCTTGAGGCGGGCGTTGCGCCAGATGATCTGGATGATGTAGCCGAGCATAAAGACAAAGGCCACGCCGCTGATGAAGCCGCCTACGAGGGGAAGCCCTGTGAGGGCGCCTGCGGCGATGCCACCCACGGCTGCCATGGCGTAGCGGTTTTGGCTGTGTCCGACCATGCGGGCGATCGCGCACCCCGCAAAGGCGCTCGACACCAATGCGATGCCGATAACGCCGCACATGAGGGCTCCGGCAAGCGACAGGCCAGCGATAGAGATAATCAACAGTAGGACGGCGGGGGCTATAGCAATCGTACCCAGAAGACCGCTCACCCACAGGGGCGTGGGGCGCTGGTGGAGCATGCCGGCGGCGCTGGCGGTCGCGCGCGGAAAGACGAGCTCGAGTAGCAGGGCGACAAAGCAGGTCGAGAGTGCCGCGGCGACGATACCGCCGATGACATCGTTAACGGTGGAAGTATCTTCGTTCTCGGTGCGGTCGATCTTGAGCGCGCCGACTTCGGCTCCCGCGGCGCGCTCGGGGTCCTCGGAGACGTGCGCGTTCACGGTGCCGGTGATGTGGGCGTTCTTGCCTAGGATGAGTTTGTCGGCCCAAACCTCGACATCGCCCTCGACGGTGCCATCGATGGTCACCGTGTCGCCCGCGAGCGCTGCCGACTTGGTAGAGCCGCGCAGGGCAACCGTCTCGCCCATCGCGTAAAAACAGTTGGCGGTGCTACCGGTGTTGAGCACGACATGCTGACCGGCTACCGTCACGCTGCCATCGATTGCGGTTTTGGAGATATCGATGGTGCGCGCCGCCAGGCGAATAGCGCCGCCTACGGTGCAGTCGCGAATCGATAGGCTCTCGCCCGCCGCGATAATATCGCGGCCGATGGAGGCATCGTCTAGGTTAAGGCTTTGGCCGGCCCAGTACAGGTCACCCTCGGCGCTGGACGGATCCGAGTCAGCTTCGGTTGCAAGTACGTTGCCGGCGGTGTCTGTGCCGGCGAACGACGCCGTGGGAAGTGCAGTGAGCGCCAGCGCGATGAGCGCGAATGCCATAAGCAGGCAGCGACGCATCTTGTGTGACGGCGCCGCCGCGGTTTGATTGAAAGCCATGGTTGATCCTTTTGCTAGGTGTTCGGCATATACCTAACAGGGTACCCAACGCGCGGGCGCTCTAAAAGAACCTCTCGGTTGCATTTCGAAGGATGGGCCCGCGCCACCTATTTTTTGCGGTGCAAAAAGCGTGCGATGTCTTCCTCGGTGGGGCTTTTGATGTCAAAGCGCAGCGAGAGCCAGCGCAGACCCATGGTCACGACAACGCATACGATCAGCGCGGCGACATTGCTCATGATGCCGCTCATAACGAGACACACGTAGCTTGTCGATCCGGCGATGGCGGCGATGGCGTAAAAGTTAGTACGTTGGAAAATGCCCGGAACCACGCCCATAAAGCCGTCGCGCAACATGCCGCCGCCCACCGCGGTGAAAAAGCCCATCATGATGCACACCGCCGGCGCAAAGCCGTAGACCAGCGCCTTGTCTGCTCCAGTGGCGGCGTAGATGCCGACCGAGATGATGTCGAGCAGGGGAATGAGTTTTTCGGGCTTGTCGACGATAGCCGGGAAGATATAGATGATGGCTGCCGTGGCAATGGAAAGCGGGAGCGCCATCGGCTGGTTGAGGATGTAAACGTTGCCCACCTGCAGCGTCATATCGCGCAAAAGACCGCCGCCCAGACCGCAGACCACCGCGAGCGCGACCGCGCCCACCAGGTCGAGCTTGTGCTCGCGCGCAACCAGTACACCCGAGATCGATGCAGCGACAACAGCGAACATCTCGAGCCAAAACGGAATAGCGACCATGGCATCCGAGGCATGTGAGGTAATGGTTATGGCGGCGACGACGGGCAAGATGGGGTCCTTTGGATTGTGGGTTTAGACAATGCCCGTACATAGTACATGGTTGGCGGGCGTGGCGACCCTATTGCTCGGTAAACGGTTGGGACTGGGTGGGGGCGTAGGCACCAAACGTGTACATCAGCCTCCAAAGATGTCAAAAAATGTCGGTTTTGGAGGGTGATGTACATGTTTTGGTTGGGGCGTGCTGGGATGACGCTACTCGGAAGGCGCGTCTTCGCCCTGCGCGCTCTTCCAGTTGCGGATAAGTGCCTTGCGCAGTTCGTTCTGCTTTCGCTGGTACTCGGCGTCCGTGCAGCGGGGCATACCGAGTGCTTCGCGAATGCTGTTCATGGCGCGGTGAAAGGCAAGCTGATTCGCGAACTGTGCCGAGGTGAGCGTAACGATTCGATATCCCATTTGGGCGAGCACGGCCTCTCGTTCCGCATCTGCGCCCTTGCGCTCGGTCTCATCGTGAAAGCCGCCCTTATATTCGATGCCGAGTTCTCTGCGCTTATAGGTAACAAGAGCGTCGATTTTGAGCGTTCGGGCTTTTGTGCAATGCCGAAGACGTTGAGGGATTTCGAGTGGTCTGTTGAGCTCGATACCTCGGATACCAACGCCGCCTTCGCTTGTTGGGAGCGAGAGGGTGATGGACGATGCGGTCTCCATGGGCGAGGCTGAGTGGTCGTAGATGTGTCTGAGCGCGAGTCTGGCGCGTGTGGCGCCGGGTTTGCCGGGGTGCCGATCGAGTAGCTCGACAATTTCGTCCTTGGAGGTGGTGGTTGGTTGCTCAGTGTAAGGGTCAGAGGGATTGAGCCCCATGCGATAGTCGCCGCAAACTTCGTAACCATACTCGAGGTATTCGATCCTATCCATCCACTCGGCAGCGAGCACGAAGGTGAAGGCTTCGTCGGTGATAAAGATGCCGGGCGTAAGCTCGTCAATATGGTCGTAGGGTAGGTTTTGGCCGAGAACGTGGCAAGTGACACCGTTGGTGCGAATTCGCTCGAAAGCAAATACTACGGAGATGTCGATAGTCTTGAGCATGGTGGACGGAATGCCGCAGTCGGTAAGTGCCTGCCGAATGCGCGCGATGCGTTGCTGGGTAGAGAGGTCCCGCACGCCTATCTGGTAGTCGCGTTGTGCGACGGCTTGAACCAGGTTCCGCGGTGCATGATGGACGAGCCACGCCGTTTTATGCGAAATGAGAACAGGAGTATCCATTGGGGACCTCTCGCTTCGAGCTGACACCAAATTCTTATGTCCGTTGAGGTGGGGAAATATACCGGATGCGAGCAAATCGACTCATGCTCGGTGCGCGTCATACGCAAACATGTACATCACACTCCAAAAACGACATTTTTTGACATCTTTGGAGGGTGGTGTACATGTTTGAGATATGGGCTGGGATCGAACGCGATGGGGGCGTGGCTGAATAAGGGGGTGTCCAAATTTTGAGCGGAGCTCAAAATTTATCCGGTCGGCTTGCGCCGACCGCGCTGCGCTAAAAACGCGCCACGGGCGCGTTTTCTTTACGCTCCGCGCCCTGGCGGGTTCGAATCCCTCCTCCTCCGCCGTATTTGCGGCTTATAGGACAAAATGTGTGTCCCGATAGAACACCCGTTTCCATCCATTAATCCAGCCAGAACGGGTACGGGTCCCTGTGGTGGAGGTCCTCCCACACGGCCCTGTCGCCCCACTCCGGCCCTCCGTCCTCGCGCGACGGCGAGGCGGAGTAGACGCTGAACAGGAAGTCGATGTCCGCGTCGGTCGGCATCGTGGCGAGCTTCTCGCGCGCCGTCCTCGCGTCCCCCGAGTGCGCGTGGCACCACCAGAACACCGCCTTCACGCGCTTGACCGACGTCAGCCCCCGGTGGTTGCGCAGGACGGCCTGTTAGCGCTAATCTAAAATTGACCACTTTCGCAAACGCATCTCGCCGAATGCGC
>CATZLI010000010.1 GCA_958421275.1 uncultured Collinsella sp. | reverse complement strand
AAGACGGAAAGCACATTAAGTGCTTTCCTTTGCGTGCGGAACTCGCGACAAACTTCATGCCCTCCGGTCCGCCCCGGGAGCCAGGTTAACTAATTCGGGCCCGGCATTCAGAAAAGTCAGTGCAGCAAAATGGCGATGCAGATGTTGCGAACAAGAAAGGGGCACGTTGCTGAAACGTGCCCCCTATGAGTGGGGTATGAGGCTAGCGCTCGTAGATTACGTTACCTGCCAGGTAGGTGGCCTGAACCTTGGTGGCTTGCAGTTCTTGGGGGTCGATGGTGAGTGGGTTTTGATCCAGGACTACCAGGTCGGCGTATTTGCCGGGTTCCAGGCTGCCGAGGTTTTGCTCGTCGCCTACCGCATAGGCGCTGCCCAGGGTGTAGTTGCGCAGGGCCGTTGCCGCGTCGATACGCTCGCTCGGCAACCAGCCGCCCTCGGGCCAGTGGCTTTTGGGGTCCTGGCGCGTGATAGCCGTGTAGAGCACGTTCATGCTTGTAACAGCTGTGATGGGGCTATCGGTACCGAAGGCTTGTCGAATGCCGCGCTGCTTATAGGTTGCGAACGGCCACATGATGCGGCTGCGCTCCAAGCCCAGGTCGCGCTCCGGACCACCCGGGTCGAGCGTGATATGGCAGGGCTGGCTCGAAGCAACCACGTTGAGCTTGCGCAGGCGGTCGATGTCCTCGGGCAGAAGGTTCTCCAGGTGCTCGAGCGTGTTATGGCCGTGCTGGGGCAGGCCGTACAGGTCGGCTGCTTCCTCGAAGATATCCAGCGCGGCATGAATCGCACCGTCACCAATAACGTGGATGCGCACGGTGTGACCGCGCTCCGCAGCCGCCAGAACCAATTTTCGCATGCGCTCAGCCGGGACTGTCAGACGGCCCTGGTCGCCCGGGAAGCGCGGATTGGTATAGGGCTCGGTGAGATATGCCGTGTGTTCACTCGACACGCCATCGAAGAACTGCTTAAAACCCGGCGCCGAAAGCAGCGCGTTGTTCGCATAACGTACCTGGAGCTCTTCTAGACGCGACTGGTCATCCAACAGCGTGGGGAACAGATGGGCACGAATGCCCAGCTTGCCGGCTGTCTGCAGTTTGTCGTAGACGTCGTCGCGGATAAAATCGCAGCCTGGCATGGGCATGAGCGACATATCGCAGATCGAGGTGATGCCCTGCTCGGCCATGCGCCTCATTTGATCGGCGTAAGCGCTTGCGATGCGATCTTCGCCCAGCCACTCAAGGCAGCGCGGCAACAACTGCATGGCAGCCGCTTCGTGAGCAATGCCCGTAAGCTCGCCGCTTGCGTCCTTGTCGTAGCTGCCGCCCGCTGGCGGCTCGCTGTCGCGCGTGACGCCGAGCGCCTCGAGTGCGCGGCTGTTGAGCCAAAGCGTGTGCCCGTCGCCCGAATACATAACGCAGGGACGATCGGGGAATGCCGCATCGAGCGACGCCTTGGTAGGATGCTCGGGCGGGTCCCAACGGTAGTCGCGCCAGCCCTGCGTCACAACCCAGGCGTCATCGGGCAGGTCCTGGGAAAACTCGAGCGCATGTTGTACCAGTGCCGCCTCGGACGTGCCCATATCCATGAGCATGTACGGCGAGGAGCCGACCGAGGTATGGAAGAAGTGCAGATGCGCATCATGGAAACCGGGGCAGACAAACTGCTCGCCGTAATCGACCACCGGCGTGGCGGCAGGTGCGGCGGCAATTACGTCATCGGGCGCACCGACTGCGACGATGCGGTCGCCCGCGATGGCAATCGCCAGCTCGCGGGCGGAATCGATGCCGTCTTGCGCGGTAAAGACGTTCTTGGAGCGAATAATCCGATCGATATGTTGCATGGGCATCCCCATCTCTGGCAGGAAATTCAACACCCCCGAGTGTACTCCCCCGCCTCGGTTACAAAATGCCAAGCGGCAAACGGCAGCTTTACCAGCCCTAGCGGCAGGTGGCATACTGGAGAGAGCCTGTACGATTTTGCGATCGAGCCAACAAGGAGCAAATCGACCATGACGAAGACCAAGGCACAGCAGATTATGGCGGCAACCGAGGTTCGCGCGGCAGACGACGTCACCGCGGCCATCCAGGATATCGCCGCCGAGTTTGAACCCTACATCATCAAGCAGCGCCGGCACTTCCATAAGCACCCGGAGCTGAGCCTTGCCGAGGAGCGCACGACTTCCGACATCGCCAACCAGCTCGACGCCATGAATATCCCCTACGAGCGTCCGCTCAAGACGGGCCTGGTGGCGACGCTTCGCGGCACCGCGCCGGATGCCTACCGCGAGGACGGCACGCCGCGCCGCCGCATCCTGCTGCGCGCCGATATCGACGCCCTGCCCGTCACTGAGCAGACCGGCGAGGAGTTCGCCAGCGTCAATGAGGGCTGCATGCACGCCTGCGGTCACGACTGCCATATCGCCATGATGCTCGGCACGTTGCAGATTCTGCGCCACATGACCGATGACATCCACGGCGAGATTCGCATCGTATTCCAGCCCAGCGAGGAAAACGGCCAGGGCGCCAAACTCATGATTGGCACGGGTGTGCTCGACGGCGTCGATGGCGCCTACGCCGCGCACATCTGGAGCGAGGTCGACGCCGGTACCGTAAGCTGCGAGCCCGGCCCACGCATGGCAAATACCGACTGGTTCCGCATCGACGTCCGCGGCACCTCGTGCCATGGCGCCATGCCCCAGCGCGGCCACGACGCCGTTATGGTTGCGGCAGAGATCGTCAACGCCCTGCAGACCATCGTCTCGCGCGAGATTAGCCCCTACGAGCCGGCTGTCATCACCGTCGGCGAGCTGCACGGCGGCACCGCGCGCAACGTTATCGCCGGCACGGCCTACCTCGCCGGCACAGTGCGCACCTACGGCGATTCGACCCACGAGGAAATGCCGGAGCTCATGCGCCGCATCGTGGAGCATACCGCGGCAGCTCTGGGCGCCGAGGCTGAGCTCACCGACTACACCATCGCCAACTACAAGGTCGAAAACGAGGTCGCCTCGAGCGAGCGCTGCCGTCAGGCTGTAATCAAGTGCCTGGGCCCCACCGGTCAAGGCCATTACCGTGGCACGCTTTCGGGCGAGGATTTTTCGGAGTACCTGCGCCGCGTGCCGGGCGTGCTCGCCTTTGTAGGTACGCGCAACCCCAAGATTGGTGCCACGTACGCCCAACATTCCTGCTTCTACAAGATCGACGAGACCGTGCTGGCAAAGGGCTCCATGGTGGCCGCCCAGTATGCTATCGACTTTTTGGCCGAGCCCACGCAAGAGGAGCTCGACGGCCCCACGATCGCCGCGGTTGCCGAGACCAACCCCGACTTGGCCGCCAAGCTGCGCTCTGCCAAGGCAACAGCCGCTGAGGCGCGCGACGCCATGCACGATGCTCGCACCGCTCGCCATGCTGCAATCAAGGGCATCCACGATGCGCGGGCTGCCGCTCGCCACGAGGAGAAGCGCGACGAGTAGCCATCACGCCCACCCATAACAACCTGGCTAGAGCAAAGCGGGGGCGAACGTTATCTCAACGTTCGCCCCCGCTTATGTGTCGACCGCTTTTCTAGCGCGTCCTCCGTCACGACAGGAAAGAGCGAAGGATGGTGAGCCAGCGTGGGGGTTCGAGGTGGATGATGTCGTCGGGGACTCCGGCGGGCGCATGGCCGCCAAAGAGTAGGCCGGCATCTACCGGATTGATGAGGCGCACGATCCATACGGCGATGACCAGCATGCACAACACGGTGACTGCAATGTCGACACCACGCTTTAGCTTGCTCGATGCCACCTCCTCGCGCACGAACGCGAGCACAAACGCAATCGGCACCACCCAAAACAGCGGATGGTAGGCAAAGGCCGCCGCAAAATCGAGACGCAGCGCCGCCAGCCACGCCCTCGTCATGCCGCATCCCGGACAAGGAGCGCCCGTCATCATTCGAAAAATGCAGCCGATATCGAGCAGGTAGAGCGCGAGCCAGGCGACAAAGAGCGCGCCGGTGCAAAAAAGGGCGCGGCGAAGGAGCTCTGCCGTGCCCCTATGTCCCTGGGAGCTGTTCACGCCGCCCTTATTGTTAGGCACGAGCGCCAAGGCGAGTGTTGTAAGCCGTTGCCATGGCATTGGTATTATTGATGATGATGTTCATAGCGAAGATGGGACCAAGGCCGCACAGGAGCGCGCCGAAGATCTGCCACAGAAGAACGGTGGTGCCGTTTTCCTGGAACACCAGGCCGTAGCGAGGAGCGTTGGCCTGCAGGCGGTTGCCAATCTTGTAATACCAGTAGTACGCGTAGAAGCCGCAGGTCACAAACGATAGAAGGATGAATTCCGCCAGACCCGGCGTGTAATCGCCGTCATCCTGACACAACGTGTTGACGTCGCGTGCCAAGCAATACAGGAAGTAGAACGAATAGATACCGCAGGTCACAAGAGAGAGCAGCAGCCAGCCGATCAGGCTGCGGTCAGCCTTAATGGGGCCATAGCCCATCGGAGCGGATGCGGACTGTTGGGCGTATTGACCGGTGTACTGCTGCTGAGGCTGGGGCACGGGCTGAATAGCCTGGGCCGGAGCGGGCTGGGGCTGCGGGGCCGGAGCGGCAGAAGCGGCACCAACGGCGGATCCGCAAACAGGGCAGAATTTGGCATCATCCGAAATGGGAGAACCACAAGTGGGACAGAACATGAGCCTCTCCTTTTCCTAAGGCGTCGCACGCCTTCAAACCTTACACGTCTACGTTCTCAACAATAGCCGCGACGTTGTTGCGCAACATTGACCAATTTCCGAGAAATTTTGCTGCAACCGTTTTCCCAGGCATTTTCTTGCTTTCGCAGTAGAAAAAGGCACCCCGGGCTCAGTTGCCCAGGGCGCCTCGACCGGCTATTCGGTTTGATTGTTTTCGGCAGCAGGATTATCGCCCGGCTCATCCGCCGGCGTGGCAACGGCATCCCAATCGGGCTCCGCAGGCGTCGCCTCGGACGCCGGTGCGGGGACAGGAGCAGGTGCCGGGGCAGGGGCAGGCGCGGGTGCCGGGGCAGGTGCAGGCGCGGGTGCCGGGGCAGGCGCAGCACCAGTGGCTGCCGTGGGATTGAATCCCGCAGGAGCAGGCTTCTTCTCACCCGGGAGCACAAAAGTCAAAACGTCGTCCTTGTCCTCATCGGCCCATTCGCTTGCATAACGTGCAGCCCAATAGCCAACGGCACGGTGCTTGAGCATCTTGCCAAAGACCGTAAGGAACACCGTGACGAATGCAATCAGCACCAGGAACAATACGAGCGTGACACCACCGGCGGTAACAATCGCCTCGATACCCGTGGGGCGATAGTAATAGCCGTACGCGCCAATTCCGGCGATGGCACCAAAGACAGCTGTCAAGATCCACGTAATGGCGTTGGAAACCAGGCCCGTCAAAAACTCGGGAAGGAACGAAGCGCAGAACAGCTTGGTCTTGTTGTGCTTAAACGCCGCCCAGACCTTGTCGAGCGAAAACGCGCTCTCAACGCGCCCGGTCACCGCAAAGTGCATCACGGCAATGTCGGCGAACATCTTAAAGAAGACCCCCAAGACTGCCGTGGCAATCATAGCCAGGACAAGCAGGCCGAGCGCACCGAACAGCGCAGCCTCGAGCGCATAGGAGCCATAGTAGGAGTACGAGCCTGCGGCACCAAGCGCCACGCCCTCCACCAGCGAAAGCACTACACCGATAACGGGAATGGCAGCGATAACCTCGAGCACGACCGAAATAACGCTCGAAAAGACTCCGAGACCAAACGACGTGGAACGCATCAGCGGACGATCCATGCCGTCATCGATCTTAAGCGACAGATCGCGACCCCACTCGATGCCAAAGCCGGAACCGCACACGCTCGCAATGCAAGCTGCCAAAAAGCCGATGGCAGCCGCAATGCCGCCAATAACGGGAATAAACAACACGAGCACCGACACAACGCAAATCAGCGCCGGCAAAAACGCGATTTGGCATACACGCTGAAGCACGCCCGGGGTCTTGGTCATATCCTGGAACGCCTGAACCACACAGCCCTTTGGCGCATTCGCCACGGGCGGTTGCGGAACAAACTGCTGGGGCTGAGGCTGTCCCTGGGGAGCGGGGCCAGCGGCACCGGCATTAGGAGCACCACACACGCCGCAGAACTTGTCGTTATCGCCCATGGGGGCGCCACACTGCGAGCAGAACATAGAATCATCCCTTCGTATCTAGAGCGAATCACCTGGATCGCAAACGATGTCTTTGGCATCATTATCACCCAATGTGAGTTCAAATACTCTTAGATGACGTATTTGCAACGCGCGAGGCGCTTTTCGATTGTTTGATGAATGCGTTCGCGCTAGTTCGTGCCGCGGAAACCCTTGCCGACGATCTCGGAACTGTCGACAATCGTGATAAAGGCACCCGGATCGACCTCGCGCGCATAGCGGCGCAGTTGCACGGCCTCGCGACGGCTCAGCACGCTCATGATCACCGTCACGCACTTGCCCGAGAAGGCACCGTAGCCGCGACTAATGGTCGCCGTACGGTTGAGATGCTTGACGATAAACTCCTCGACCTTAAGGGGCTCGGAACAAATGACCGTGCAGACCTTACGAAGGTGAATGCTCTCGATGGCTTTGTCGACCACAAGCGTCTTGGCAAACAGGCCGAGCACGCAATACAGACCGACACGCGGGCCGTACAAGAAGGCCGCGATGGCCACGATGCCGATATCGACCAGCAGCAGGGCGCGGCCAATCTCGAGCGTCGTGCGGCGCTTGAGGATCATGGCAAGAATGTCCGTGCCACCCGTCGAGGCGCCGATATCAAAGACGATGGCGCTGCCGAGCGCCGGCAGAATCACGGCAAAACACAGGTCGAGCCACATATCGCCCGTCATCGAGACACTGGTCGGGATAAAGAGCTCGAAAAGCGAAACATAGGCGGACAGCGCAAACGAGGCGAAGACGCTCCACAGGATTGCCTTGCGCTCCAAAAAGATAAAGCCCAAAACGACGAGAACCGCGTTGATAATCCACATAAAGACGCCGACGGGCAGGGTCGGGAACAGCGTGGACAGAATAACCGACACGCCCGAGGTGCCGCCAAAAGCAAAGTGATTAGGGGTTTTAAACGCAACGATGGCAAAGGCCGTAAGAATCAGGCCCAGATTGAGCTCGGCGAAAAAGCGCGGGAAGCCTGGCTCCTGGCTACGCTTTTGGCCGGCACGCTCGCCGCGCTCGATATCGGTGCGATCAACCACGCGCTCCATCGGCACCACGGGAGGACGATGTACCTCCTCGGCAGCTCGCGATGCCGCCTCTGCCGCGGCAGCCTCAATCGCCCATGCCTGGCTTTCTGTTTCGTGCTCGTCAGCCATTACGGCAACCCCTCGTTAACAATTTGGAAACAATGCGCCCATTAGGGTAACGCGGAACACGACGATTGCAACCCCTAGTTAGACGAGCGGTATGCCTACATCGGGGACATACAAATAACGGCCGGCCGCACATACATCCGTGCGGCCGGCCGTTTGACGTTTTCGCAGATAAAACCTGCTAAAATAAACATCCCTTTTTGGTAGGTTACTCGTGCTGGTTGGTGCGGTGCTCGTACTCCTCGGGGGTGATGACATCCTCGATGCGTAGGTTGACGCCTGCCACCTCAAGGCCGGTCATCGCGGCCAGACGCTCGGTCACGCGCGCCTTGACGTCGTCGAAAATCGCGGGCGCGTAGGCGCCGTACTCGATAATGACGGAAATGTTGACGACCACGCGGTTGTCATCGGTGACCTCGACCGTCACGCCCTTGGTCAGGTTCTCGGCACCAAACTGCTCCTGCACAAAGTGCATGAGGTTGCCCTTCATGCCCAGGACGTGCGGCACCTCGCGGGTGGCCATGGCGACGATCTTCTCGATTACACCGTTGGAATAGGTCAGCGAGTCCTCGGACTCGTCTGTTTCCTCATCATCCTCGTCCGCATCGTCGGCGGGTTCGGCCTCGACGAGCGCCTCGTCCTCGAGCGTTACGTCCTCGGCCTCGGCGGCGACGGTCTCGTCTGCCTCGGGCTCAGTATCGGCCACATCGACCTTCGTGTTAAAAGCCATGGTTCCTCCTTATGCCCACCGCACACGCGGCGGTCGAATACATACTAGCGGCCGCTAAACAGACGGCCGAAGAAGTTGACGATCCCGTTCTCGCCGTCGCGGATCTGGCCAATCACGGCGCCTATCAGCACAAAGAAAGCGATGACGAGCGTATCCCACAGGCCGAGCGTGAGCACCAGCACGGCGAGCACAAAACCAGCGACGGCTCCAAGCGTGGTGTTGGGATGACGGACGGCATAGCTCCAGATGGCTGCCCCCGTACCCTTGATGAGACCCATGGCCTCATCAAAATCATCGGCGACCGCGTCATGTGACTCGGTACCCTCCACCTTAGGATCGACGACCTCGCCTGCCGGCGCGGCGCTCTGATCGATAGTCAGGCGCGGGGTGCGGACGGTCTTGTCTTGATTGGTATCACTCACCGGAAACCTCCACGGTCTGGACGGTAGTCTTGGATGGCAAAAAACGAACGCGCGCAGTCGTGCCCGGCGTGCCGAGCATAGTGTCGCAGGCCTCCTCGATACGTTGCTGCATCGCGATAGCTTGGGAGGCCACATCCCGGTCGTCGAGCGCGATGGCGTCGACCTTAAAACGGACGTGCGATTCGTCGGAGCCCTGCACGCGCGCCTCGACATGCTCGATCATCACTCGGTTGTCGCGCTCTGCCGCGGTACGAGCACACGAGGAGAGGGCAGCGAGCGTGACCTCGATATTGCGCTCCCCCGCCGGATGCACGCAGGACGGCTCGCGACGAGCAAACATCAGGCGGAAGAAACCCACGAGCACGCCGAGCGCCACGACACCGCCGCATGCCGTCACGACAATGCGCGGCATGGGGTCGCGCATCAGCAGCATAAAGCGATACGTATACGGCCCCCAAAACTGGCAGACAAGCGTACCCAGCGCCACGATGGCGGCGGCAAGATACACGATCGCTAGGGCTCGTTTGAGTACGCGCACGTGGCGCTCCCTTCAAATCTCGGCTCTCAAAATGCAAAACGGTTCGCATCATTATAAAAGAGCCGGGTCCGGTGCTCTACGCACGCGGATCCGGCTCATCTATTCCACGAGGCTTGCATGCTCGCTTCATTATGCCCAGATATGCACGGCTTAACCCGTGCGGGCGCTACTCCTCCTCGAGGGCAGCGATGACCTCGTCGGTCATGTCCATGGTGCTGTAAACATCCTGGACGTCGTCGAGCTCCTCAAGACGGTCGATGAGGCGCTGAACCTTCTTGGCGTCGGCGCCAGAAACCTCGGTCGGGGTGGTCGGGACCATGGTGGTCTCGGAGCCCTTGACCTGGACGCCCTGCTCCTCGAGCGCCTTGGAGACAGCCATGACCTCGTTGGCAGTAGTCCAGACGATCCACTCCTCGCCGGCATCCTCGTAGTCCTCGCCACCGGCCTCGGCGATGGCCATCATAAACTCATCCTCGTCACCGGCAGCACCGTTGGCGATCATGGTCTCCTTCTTGGCGTTCTCGTCCAGGATCTCCTTGGCGACGACGATCTGGCCCTTGCGCTCAAACTGGAAGGCGACGGAGCCGGAGGTACCCAGGTTGCCACCAGCGTGGGAGAAGGCGGAACGGACATCAGCGGCGGTGCGGTTGCGGTTGTCGGTCAGGCAGTCGACGTAGACGGCGACACCGGCAGGACCGTAGCCCTCGTACACGATGTTCTCGTAGACGGCGGCGTCAGCACCCGAACCAAAAGCCTTGTCGATAGCGGACTTGATCTTGTCCTTAGGCATGGACTGAGCCTTGGCCTTGGCAACAGCAGCGGCGAGGCTGGCGTTGTTCTCGGGCAGCGGGTCACCGCCGAGACGGGCAGCAACGGTGATGTTGCGGCTGAGCTTGGAGAAGAGGGCGGAACGCTTGGCGTCCTGCGCGCCCTTACGATGCTTGGTTGTGGCCCACTTAGAGTGTCCGGACATACGTGTCTCCTATCGGTTTCGACCTAAAGCCCAGCGCAGATGCTCGGGCAATATAAACAAACGTCGTTATGATATACCTACTGGCCTGCGAGATAAACCCCAAAATGAAGGCGTCGTGATGATGCCCCCTTTGGTGCAAAGAAACCTGACCCCAATGCACCAAGTTAGGACCAGAGGAAGTCGCTGCGGGTGACGGTGGCGCCGATGGCGAAGGGCATGCAGGCGATGACCGGATACAGGTAGCGCATGTAGGTCGAGCCGTTGCACGGGCCAATCAGGCACACGGCGAGTACGCCCAACAGCGGCACCCAGATCGCCAGCGCACGCCATGAATGACGACGCAGCAGGTAGACCACCACGGCGATCATGATCCACACATAGGTGGCCGAGCTCATGGTGAGCGAGATAAACGGGATGCGCTGCACCGCCACACGGTACAGATTGATCAGGTGGTCACACCAGCGCACCACGTTGCTGTCAACCGGATGGAAGTCGAAGTACTTGAGGTTGTCGGGACGCGCCATGATCTCGGCGCTACGCGCCGTGCTGTAGACCCAGGCATCGCGCGCGCTCGGATAAAAATAACCATAGTAGTTATTGATAAGCGCCGAAATATAGCACTCGGGATCCTTCTTAAACATCTGAGCCCATACCTCAAAATAGGCATCGATGTCCTCCTGCGAGGCGTACTCGTTAAAGCAGTTCTTGACGGCATCGGACTTGTCGGGGTTGTAGCGGCGGCCCAGGTTCTCGTACTTGAGTACACGATCGATCGCGGCACGCTCTTCGTCGGTCACCAAGCCGTCGCAAGGAGCCTCCACGATGGTGCCGTCCTCCTTAACCGTAGGGTTGACGCCCGAGTTGAGGCCGTCGTGCTTTTGGACGAAACGAGCCGTCTGCTGGAACGGAATCGAAAGGATTTCGCGCTTGGAGCCGGGCGTAATGTCGTGCGCCGGCATAAAGACCTTGGTGAAGTACATATTAGAGGCAAGGCAGAGCGCGAGCACCGCGAGAACGCCAACCCAGCGGAAACGCGGGATGGCGCCCGAAGGCGCAGCGCCAGTCTGCTTGGCTGCACGACGAGCCACATGCACGTCCCATACGCAAAACGCCGCCGCGATTACGCATGCCGCCAGGGGAAACACCAGGCCGCCGTTGCGCAGAAACGTGGAACCCATGGCGCCCAGAGCGAGCAGCAGCCAGTCGTGGCGCGCAAAGAGCACGGGGGCTTTCTCGCCCGCTCGCTCGACATTGGCATCACGACGGGGCAAGCCACATGCCACGAGCTTGACGGTCTGTACCAGCAGCACCAAGAACGCGTCGGCAAAGAGCACGTCTTTGGTGAGCAACGCCGCGTAGTTAGAGAACATCGGCATAAACGCAAAGAACAGCAGGATCGCACCGCGAACCGGCAGGCTCACGCCCAGTTTGCGCAGCGACGAAATGGAATAGGCCATGCAGGCAGCCGTGATGACAAATTGAGCGCAGGTATAGATGGCAAGACCTGCGTTGGCGCTGTTGAACAGTGAAAGCCCCAGCTGAACGCACGAGCCGATAATGGCCGTGTGCACTACAGGATGATGCCCGTTGAGCAGCACGTTGGGGTTGAGTAGGCGCAGGTAGTCGCTCGTGCCGTTGGGATAGTTGAACCACTGGCGAATCTGCGCGCCCGTATCTCCCATAAAAAGGCCAGGCAGCGAAGCGATGAGCGTGGGCGTCCAGGCGATCATAAGCACCAGGAAGGGCTCGGCAAAGGGATGGACCGAGAGCACGGCGTGAGTCACACGCCATACGCGGCCAAAGTGCGCTTCGGAAAACGGAATGCGCCGAGAGCTCAGCCAATCTAGACACTCAAAGGCAAGGTAGAAGGCAACGACCGCCAAGAGCATCCAGCCCGCGCCGCCAATCCAGGCGCAGATGATGCGGGCTTTGTCGCCAAGGACAATCTCGGCCGAGTCGGTGAGATCGTAGCTGCGGCCGAACACCATGCAGATGGCGAAGAGCAGCGACGGCAGAATGATCGATGGACGCCAGGTGTCGCCACGGCCAAAGAACACGTAGCGAAACGGCAAGGTGAGCAGGCAGGCAAGTGCAAGCAGCATGACCGCGTCGGTATGGCCGGCAAACGAGAGGAGCACCTCGTAGCACACGTACAGCATGCCCGAGGCTTTGGGGTCAATCGCCAAGACTGCGTTGCTCGACACCGGGGCAGGATCGATGGAAAACGCCGTGGTCGCCAACAGCGCGAGCAAAAATGCGATGAGCGTCTGCTTGGCGGGGTAGCGCTTAAACCAGACGATGCGGGCAGCGTCGCGCGCAGCCGTTGTGGAGAGGTCGGAATCCTTCACAGTCCGAAAGCCTTTCTAGAAACCTGCCAAATAGGGACAGGTTTATTTTGGCAGGTTTTATCTGGGGAAACGTTATTGTTCTGTCATCGTTGCCCAGCGAACCGCCACAAAGGTGCCTGTCCCCTTTGTGGTGGTTAGGCGTCGAGGTAGATGCGCTGGGGTTGGTTGCGGCGACGAGCAAAGATGATGAGCGCCAGGCCCGCGATTACGAGCGGCAGGCTCAGCAGCTGACCCATCGTGATGACGCCACCAAGCAGATAGCCCAGCTGGGCATCGGGCACGCGCACAAACTCAATGAGGAAGCGGACGATGCCGTAACCCATCACAAACACGCCCATAAACGTGCCTTGGGGCAGTAGCGGCTTTTTGCGGCTGAGCACCTGCAGAATGCAAAAGAGCACGATGCCCTCAAGAAATGCCTCGTAGAGCTGGGAGGGGTGACGCGGCATATCGCCCGCAGCCCCGCCAAAGACCACGCCCCATGGCAGATCGGTCGGCTTGCCCCACAGCTCACCGTTGACAAAGTTGGCACAACGGCCCAGGCACAAGGCCAGCGGCGCGCCTATGACGGCAAGGTCTGCCAAAGTCCAGGCATCGAGCTTATACATGCGGCACACAATGATGCCGCCGATAATGCCGCCCACCAAGCCGCCATGGAAGCTCATGCCGCCCTCGTTGGTGGCAAAGATCTCGAGCGGGTGCGCCCAGTAGTAGCCATCACCATAAAAGACGACGTAGAACAGGCGCGCACCGATAATGAGGCCAAAGACCACGCCGACCACGACACTCGTCAGGTCGTCAATCGTGATGTTAAAGCCCCAGCGACGCTGTGTGCGGTACATGACGACCGCCGTGAGCAGAGCGCCGACCACGTAGGCCAGGCCGTACCAGTAGATGGTGATGGGGCCCGCCGAGATCGCGACAGGATCAAGCATATGGTAGAAGTCGTTGAGCATGTCGACCCTCCTACTCCCTACATACAAATGCGGCCGCGGGCCTTGCGCTCGCAGCCGCATATTTGGGCGTAACGTCTATGCGGAGTATGCCGTCCGCAGCTTTCGCATCTTAGAACGGCGCGTACTCGTCGTACAGGTCGTCGGTCTCGCCGGAGGCATTGACCTGCTCGACACGGGTAACGCCGGGCACATGCTCCTTCAGGATGCGCTCGATGCCCATGGACAGGGTCAGCGAGCTCATGGGGCAGCCGGCGCAAGCGCCCTGCAGCTCCAGTTTGACGACGCCCTCGTCGTCAACGCCCACATACTCCATATCGCCGCCGTCGGCCTGCAGGTTGGGGCGAATCTCTTCAAGAACCTTCTTAAGCAGCTCTTCGTTAACAGCCACAGGGGCTCCTTTCTCACAATTACGCGGGCGCGCCCGCGGACAGAAGCTATGTTACTACAGCCGTGTACCCGCTCACGAGCCGTCCATGCGCGCAGACGCGACTTTCACGAGTAGTCAATTTGGGACGGGGCTCTTTTGGCTGCCTTTTGTTGCCAGCTGGCGTTGCCACGCGCTACTGCTGAGCCTGCCCCTCGGTGCCGATGTGAACATCGACGATAACCTGGCGGTAGCTGATGCCACAGGAGTCGAGGATGCGGCGGCTGATGCGCCCATCATCGGTGTCGGCGTACTTGTTGTCCAGGTAGACAACCTCGCCCACGCCCACCTGCGCCAGGATCTTGGCGCAGTCGTGGCACGGGAACAGCGTGACGTAGACCGTGGAACCCTCGAGGTCCTTGAGCGAGCCACGGTAGTTGAGCACGGCGTTGGCCTCGGCATGGACCACGTAGTTGTGCTTGTCCTGCAGCGGGTCGTCGCTCGTACCCCACGGGAAAAAGTCATCGTTGAGCGCCGAGGGTGTACCGTTGTAGCCCACCGAAAGGATGCGGTGGTTGGTGCTGGCGATGCACGCACCCACCTGCGTGTTGGGGTCCTTGCTGCGGCGCTGCGCGGCGATGGCCACGCTCATAAAGAACTCGTCCCAGCTAATGACGTCCAGGCGCTTGCCTGACGAAGTTTGATGAAGATCGTCCGACATGGCAGACACCTCCGTAATCGCAATAGTTTGACCCATTGTAGCAGGTGAAAGGTGGAGGCGTTTGTCCCACCGGCGCCCTCGCTTTTACACGCGGCGGGGCTTTTGGTTGATGCGGTAGAGCTCGGCGAGACCCCGCAGCGTCAGTGCGTCATCTACCGTCAGGCTGTGGCCGACCAACGCCGCGAGCGCCTCGGCATCGTCGCCGGTGATGACGATGGGCACGCCATCCTCCCCCGCCGCCTTGGTCGAGCGCATCTCGGCAAGCACCATGTCGAGCATGCCGTCGATGCGGGCTACCTCGCCCAAGACCACTCCCGAGCGCATGGCCTCGCGCGTGTTACGGCCGATCACATGCGTCGGTGCCGAGGGCTCGACCTGGGGTAGACGCGCCGCAGCCGCCGAAAGCGAGCGGGCGCCGAGCGCCAGACCCGGCGCGATGACGCCGCCCACAAAGGTACCGTGCGCGTCGATGACCTCGATATTGGTCGTCGTACCCAGGTCGATCACGATACAGGGAGAGCCGTAGACGGCGCGTGCCGCCACGGCATCGGCAATGCGGTCGGGGCCGATCTCGGCCGGGTCGTCGTAGTGCACGGGCATGCCGGTCTTAAGTCCCGGCCCCACGGTGAGCACGCGTCCTGTGCAGGTGCGGGAAAGCGCCGTCTTCCACGGGCGCTCGAGCGCCGGGACCACGCAGCTCAGCACTGCGGCCGCGGGAACGAGCGCGCCGGGCATGCCCGCATCGGCCGCCAGCGCGGCCATGACCTGCACGAGACGCATGCGCGCCTCGTCTGCTGTGATGCTCGACGGCGTGGTGATCTCGCACGTCGCAAGCGGACATTCCTGCGCCGCGGCCGAATCCTCTGCAAACAGGCCAAAGCGAATGAACGTGTTGCCCACGTCGACCGTCAATATATATGCGCACCCATTAAGCATCGTCGGCGCTCCTTTCGTCTGCCCAGCAGTATATCCCGATGATTATTCTGGGACGGGGATTTAAAAATCATTGCGTACCTAATGATTTTTAAATCCCCGTCCCAGAATAATCATTCGGCAAACAGGGGTAGCTAAAATAGCCCCGTCCCAAAATGACTAGCTTGCGGCTATACTGGTGCGCGGTCGCGCGCGAGCTCACGCGGCGGCCCTTGGTAACCCGACTTCCCGCGCCGTATCCGTAGCGGCGCTCCCGGGGGAAGCGGATATACGCAAAGGAGTTCTATATGAGCAATCCCTCGAACCGTGCTTCGATGCGCGGGCAACTCACGCTGCGCGGCGTCGTCATCGGCGTCCTTGGCTGCGTGATCATCACGGCAAGCTCGGCCTACACTGCCCTCAAGATGGGCGCACTCCCCTGGCCGATCGTCTTCGCTGCCGTCATCTCGCTGTTCTTCCTTAAGCTTATGGGCAACGCCAGCCTCAACGAGGCAAACGTCACCCACACCATCATGTCCGCAGGCGCCATGGTCGCCGGCGGCCTGGCGTTTACTATCCCGGGCGCCTGGATGCTGGGCTATGCCGACCAGATCAGCTGGCTCGACATGTTTATCGTGGCACTCGCCGGCACTATCCTGGGCCTGCTGGCCACGGCACTCATCCACCGTCACTTTATCGTGGACGCCGCGCTTGAGTTCCCCACCGGCAACGCCGCAGCTCAGACCCTGCGCGCGACGGAGGCCGGCGGCAAGACCGGCAAGCAGCTCTTTGGCTCCATGGCCATCGCCGGCATCTACAGCGTGCTTCGCGACGCTCTGGGGGTGGTGCCCAGCATGCTGTGCACGCTCAATATCCCCGGCGTGACCTTTGCCATCTACAACTCGCCCATGTTGCTCTCCGTCGGCTTCCTCGTGGGCTTCGCCCCGGTCGCTTTCTGGTTTGCCGGCGCGCTGCTGGGCAATTTTGGCATCATCGTTGGCGGAACCGCTGCCGGCCTATTCGACGTTGTGACTGCGCAGGGCATCGTCAAGTCCCTGGGCATGGGCCTCATGATGGGCTTTGGCGTCGCCGTCGTCCTCAAGGACATCCTGCCGCAGGTCGCCGGTATCGTCCGCGGTCTTGCCGCCGACAGCTCCACCGACACCGACGAGCAGTCGCTCATCTCGGGCTCCCTTAAGCTCGACGCCGGCATCATCGGCCTGAGCGCTGCCGCCATCGCCGTGATCGTCGCCATCGCGCTTGACCTTGGCCCCGTTCCGGCCGTCATCGTGACGCTGTTCACCTTTGTCACCACCATCATGAGCGCACAGAGCTGCGGCCAGACGGGCATCGACCCCATGGAGATCTTTGGCCTCATCGTTATGCTCATCGTGGCTGCCTTCGCACAGATCGCTCAGGTCAAGCTGTTCTTTATCGCCGGCATCGTAGCCGTGGCGTGCGGCCTTGCGGGCGACGTCATGAACGACTTTAAGGCCGGCGCCGTGCTGGGCACCAACCCGCGTGCGCAGTGGATCGGCCAAGCCATCGGCGGCATCGTGGGCGCCCTGGTCGCCGCCGCCGTCATGGTCGCACTCGTCACCGCCTATGGTCCGGACGCCTTTGGTCCCGACAAGAGCTTCGTTGCCGCGCAGGCAAGTGTGGTCGCCACCATGGTCTCGGGCATCCCGAGCGTGCCGTGGTTCGCAGGCGGCTTTATCGCCGGCATCGTCATGTACTGGCTCGGCATTCCGGCCATGATGATCGGCCTGGGCGTGTACCTGCCGTTCTACATGTCACTCACGGCATTCCTGGGCTCCTGCGTCAAGCTCGCCTACGACAAGTGGTCCGCCCACCGCGACGCCACCGCTGGTCTTTCTGACGAGGAGAGAGCTGCCAAGGACGCCGCCTTTCAGGAGCAGGGCCTGGTTGTCGCCAGCGGCCTGCTGGGCGGCGAGTCCATCGTCGGCGTTATCCTGGCGTTTGTCTCCGTCGGTCTGAGTCTGCTGGGATAGGCTGAGCAGCTGCTCGACAGCAACCATATTGCCTACGATTTGCCCGGTCGGTAGCTTTCGCGGCTACCGACCGGGCTTTTTGATATCGAAACAAAGAAAGGCCAGCGCGCTGCGTATGACAGCGCGCCGGCCTTATCGGTTAAGCCATCGAAGCGCTCCTGCTATGAACCGAAATTCGTTGCAGAAACTACGCTCGAAACGCTACATCTGCTTGCGACGACGATCACCCAGCGTCACGCCTGCGGCCACGAGCGTTATGCCACCGATGACGAAGACCTCACCCGCAAGTGCGGAGTCATCACCGGTCTGGGCGAGCGCGGCAGGCGCAGCCTGTTTCTTGGCAACGGGGGCCTTTGCAGCGGCCTGCGCAACCTGAGGCTTGGCCTGCGGCTCAGCCTTGGGATGATACTTGTCGTACTCGGCCTGTGCGGCAGCCAGGGCATCCTTGGCATCGCCAAGCTCGGCAAGCGCGGCGGCATAGACGTCGTTGGCATCGGACAGCTTGGCATCGGCATCGCTCAGGGCAGCCTTGAGGCCAGCGGCGGCATCGACGGCAGCCTTATAGCGAGCGTAGGCGGCATTCAGCTTGACCAGCTTCTCGTTGCCCGTCGTTCCCGCGGCAAGGGATGCCTTGTGGTCGACAGCCTCAAGATCGGCCTTGAGTGCCTCATCGTTGGCAAGCTCGGCCTTGGCCTTGACGATATCGAGGTTCGCATCGACGACGGCTTCGTTGGCGGCCTCGAGCTGCTTCTGGGCATCGGCGACACCGGCGACGGCAGCGTCATAGGCGGCCTTGGCGTCGTCGACCGCCTTCTGGGCACCGGCGAAGCGCTCGAAGGCCTTGTTTGCGGTGGCAAGCTCGTCCTCGGCGGCCTTGACCTTCGCCTGTGCGTCGGACAGGGCCTGCGTCTTGGCGGCAACTGCCTGCTTGGCGTCCGAAAGAGCGGTCGCGGCTTGCGTATCTGCGGTCTGGGCCTTGTCAACGCCAGCCTGGGCAGTGTCGTCGGCCTTCTTGGCATCGTCAAGCGTGCCCTGCTTGTTCGCAAGATCCGTCTTGGCGGCCTCGCGCTTGGCGGTAAGATCCTTGACCGAAGCAGTGGCGTTGTCATACGCCTCATTGGCCTGATCGGATTTTGCCTTGGCGGCATCGCGGGCGCTGCGAGCCTTCGCCTTGTGAGCAGCGGCCTCGGCTGCCTTCGTCTTGCTGTCAGCAAGCGTAGCGTTTGCCTTATCGAGAGCTGCCTGGGCAGTAGCGGCCTTGCTCTTGGCGGCATCGAGGTTCTGCTTGAGGGACTCGATGTCGATTCCGCCGAGCGCGTCCTTCGCGGCGTCGTATGCCGTCTTCGCGGCGGCGGTGCCGGACTTGGCCATCTCGTACTCACCCTTGGCGGTGTTCACGTTCGTGTCGGCCGCGGTATAGGCGTCGCGAGCGCTTTCTTGCTTATCCAATGCGTCAGAATAAGCCGTTCCGGCAGTCCCGAAGTTCTTCTGCGCCTCCGCCAGCTTACTCTGTAGCTGCTTCAGCTGCTCCTTCTGCTCCTGAGTGCCGCCTGCATTGTAGGCGGAATCGATATAGTCGGTGACGAGCTTCTTGAACTCGGAGACAGTGAAGTCCTTCTGCCCCGTGCTTCCACTATAGTCGAAAATGGTTACCTCGGAATCGGTGTTCTTACCGCTACCGGTTGCGATGCCGATAGCCTTCGCACCGGCATCGATGATGTTGAGATAGTGTCCGCACTCATGGTAGATGCTGTTGTAGTGCTGGTAGATATAGTAGGAATCATATCGGTGGCTGCCGAGTTCGTCGCCATACTGTGCAACGTACTTATCGAATGCCTCTTTCTCCTGGGTGTAGAGACCGGTATATGGCCAGCCGAGGGTATCCTCGGTTTCGCCTCCGGTGTATGCTCCGCCGCCGCCTGCAAGGTTCTCACCTTGATCGAAATAGCAGTTCGAGTGTCCCCAGATGTTCGATGAATATGATGTATTAAGTGCGGCTGCCGCAGTCATGCGGAGGCTGACGCTGAGCTCCGACTGGCCGTTCGCCTTGCGAAGGTTGTTCTGGGTATCGAGGTAGGTCAGGGCGTTGCGCATCTGCTCCAAGGAAAGCGGATTGGTGTCGCGAGACATGTCCTGATCGACGTACTTGTCATACCAGTCCTGTTTATCCGTCGTCCCCATGAGCATCGATACGGCAGTGCTTGCATTCGACTTCTGCGTTGCTGTGAACTGGCTGCCGCCGATAATGTAGTTCATGAAGCCGAACATGCCCTGGCTGATGACATTCTGGTCTACGGTCATGTTCGACTTGAGGTCGACAATCTGCTGGTTAAGCTTCTCGACCTCGGCGTTTGCGGCGTCGTATGCATTATGCGCGTCGGTTACTTCAGCACGAGCCTGATCGAACTCGTTGCTCTTCTGCTGACGAACCTCGACGAGTCGGTCGTACTCCGCCTTCTTGTCGGCCTCGGTCTGCTGGGCCTGCTCGTATGCCGTCTTCGCGGCGTCACGCTTACTGGCCGCGTCCTTGTACTCCCTGTTTACCGCATCGTATGCAGACTGGGCAGATGCCACAGCAGCGTTGGCGGCGTTGGCCTTCTCCTGCGCGGCGGTGACGGTAGTCTGCGCAGCCTGCAGATTCGCCTGTGCGGTGGCGTCTGCAGTCGTCGCGGCTTCGAGCGCGTCCTGCGCGGTCTTGAGCTCACCAGCAGCAGCGATCTTGGCGGCCTCAAGCGCGCTCAGGTCAACACCCGTACCCGAGACGGCAGCATCGAGCGCGGCCTGCGCCTGGTTGAACTTCTGCTGGGCGTTATCGCGCGCGGTGGTTGCGGCTGCGAGAGCAGCGGCAGTCTCCTGCTTCTTGGCCTGGGCAGTCGTCAAAGCTGCCTCGATATTCTGCTTTTCCTGCTGGGCGCTGGCCTCGGCAGCCTTGGCCTGGTCCAGATTGGCCTGTGCAGCAGTAACGGCCTTATTGGCGTCATCGAGCTTTGCCTGCGCGTCCTCGACGGCCTTCTTGGCGGCCTCGTACTCGTCCATACCCATGGCCTCGAGCTTGGCCTGGGCATCATCGAGGGCCTTCTTGGCTTCGTCGCGCTTTGTCTCGGCATCCTTGAGCGCCTGGGTCTTTTCATCGACGCTCTTGTTGGCCTGTTCGAGCTGATCGTTCAGGTCGCCCAGCTTCTTCTGCTGCTGCTCGGTCTTTTCGACGGCCGCTTTAAGCTCGTCAATCTTCTCCTGAAGCGCGGCTACCTCGGCCTCGTTCTGCTCGGCGGCGTTATCGGTCACGGCCTGCGAGGCCTGATTCTTTTGCTGCTGCGCCTGCTTTTGAGACTGGCCCGCCGCGTCGGCCTTCTTCTGGGCGGCATCGTAGGCGGCCTGAGCGTCCTTGAGCTGCTTTGCCGACTCCTCGGCCAGCTGGGCAGCCGTCTTTACGACCGCTTGGTTACCGGCGGTAACGGTATTCTCTACAGAACTACCCCCCCCCTGAACAGAATCGCCGTTATCGGTTGACGGCGCGGCGATTGCCGCCAGCGGCGACATGAGCGGCTGAGCGATGAGGCCCGCCGTCAAAACGGTTGCGACGGCGCGGTTGGCAACGCCCTTGACGTTGACGGCCTTGGCCCGAGGCTCAAAGTGTTGTGGACTGTAGTTTGCCATGGCTTTCTCCCTTTGACACGGATGTATCCATACGCTTCAAAATGTAGGAGCTGATTTTTGAATTCTGTTGCGCAACATTGGTCACCGGCGGATTTTTTTAAATTCACGCTCTCGTGCTTCACAGTTTCGTCACATTTGAAGGAGCTGGTGCATCATATTCTCGCGGGATGGAATTGAGCCTGTGATTTGCATTTGCTCCCGCGTCATCCGCCCTATCGGATTCCGCATCCAACAGACACCCCGCCCGCCACGGTGTAGAGTTAGGACAACGGGCGCGTTGCGCGGACCGCGCTGGAACGAGGTGGACATGGAACTCGACAAACAACAGATCAAGCGACTACGCGAACGCCATCACCGGCGCCACGGCATCCGCCCTACTCATAGTGAGGCTGCCGAGCAGGCTGGTCGCTTTTTAAAGCGCGCGTTCAACATTCGCGAAGGTCGCGCGCCCTACCACGTAATCCGCAAGCGCTTTGTAAACGGAGCACGCCTGACCGGCTCTCACCTGTGCATCCTCATCATCGCCATGTTGATCGCGAGCATCGGCCTCGATATCGATTCGGACATCGCCATCGTGGGCGCCATGCTCATCTGCCCGCTTATGGGCTCGGTCCTTGCCATGGCATATGGCATCGCCACGCTCGACCGCGAGATTACCGTCGAAGCCGTCGCCGGCCTTGCGCTGCAGATGGTCTTTTGCCTGGTCACGTCCACGTTGTACTTTAAGCTCTCGCCCCTTGGCACCACCACGGCCGCCATCATCGACAACTCGACACCCACCGTCTGGGACCTTACCGTCGCACTCGCAGGCGGCTTTGCAGGCGGGCTGGGCAACTCGCGCGACCAGGAACCCGCCACGCTCATCGCCGGCGTGGCCGTGGCAACCGCGCTCATGCCGCCCCTGTGCGCGGCGGGCTATGGCATCGCCATCGCAAGCGGGTCGCTGTTTCTCTCGGCGCTCTACGAGTTTGGCATCAACGTGGTCTTTATCGCACTGGCCGCCGAAGCCGTGCTGCTTCTTTTGCGCGTGCCGCTCAAGCGCGACCTCAACGGCGACGGCATTGTGACTGCCGAAGAAGACGCCGAGGTCGGTGAGCTGTCACGTAAGGTGCGCCGCCGCATTATTGTGGGCACGGCGATCTTTGCCATCCCCTGCATCGTTATGACCGCGGGGTCTATTGGCTCGGCGCAGGCCGGCGTGCAGGACGGCTACGGCGTCACCGAAACTACGCGCGAACTTGCCGCGGTGCTGCCGGGCTTTAAGGATTACACCGTCGCCGTCGAGACCTCGGCTACCGAAGGCGAGGAGGAAGGCATCGTCGAGCGCGAGATTGTCGCCCATGTGACGACAAGCGAGGCGCTCGGGGCACGCGACCGCCACGTCGCCCGGAAGCTCATCGACCTCAATGTGCCCGAGCTCGATCGCGTGGAATTTGACGTAAAGTGATGCGGAGCGCAGCGCTACAGCTCGTACTTGTACACGCGGTAGATGTACTTCTCGGCTTCCATCTCGTATGTAGCGATGAGCAGTCCATAGCGATCGTACTCGGCAAAGGTCTTGGCCATGCCCGATGCCACGAGCATGCTATTCGAATCGCCGACGCGCTGCGCGCTGCTCACGTAGCCCGAAAACGGCACTGCGATCTGGTCCACAAGCTCGTAGGTGCGCGCGGTCTCGTCCACCGTAAAGATTCGCCCAAACGAATGCGTTCCCTTGCTGTAGTCGGTCACCACCGCGGCGCCCAGCTGACCCCAGTCGAACTTGGGATAGCTCTCGGCCGTACCAAAGTTGTTGTCGTACAGCAGCACCTGGTAGCGACCGGTCGTTGCCGTGTCAGAACTCGGCAGATACGTCACGCTGTGCTGGCCCGCGTTGAGCGAAAAATCGCCTTGGGCCTGCAGCAATTTGCCCTCAAAGCCCGAGCCAGCCCAAAAATCGGGCAAGCCCACGGAAGGCTGTAGCAAGGTCATTTGCGCAACATATGTCCAGCAAAAAACGGGTGGTAGCCGGTATGGCTACCACCCGTTTGTCTCATATCTAGCCCAAAGCAGGCCAGTTACTTCTTAATGCCGCGTCCCAGACGCTCGGCGACCGATGCAACGGCCTCTTCGCTGGCCGGCCCGCAGCTCACGCAGCCGTCATGGGCACGCATCTGGCCGGTGACCTCGTCCATCGCGAGCGGTGCCACCTTCTCGAGCTTAAAGCCCTTGCCGGCGCGCATGTTCTCCTTGGCCACGCTAATCATGAGCTTGATGCGGTTGAGCTGGTTGACCTCGGACGCACCGGGGTCGTAGTCCACCGCGACGATGTTGCTCTCGGGATGCTGGCGGCGCAGCTCCTTGATCACGGCCTTGCCCACCACGTGGTTAGGCAGGCACGCGAAGGGCTGCGTGCAGATGATGTTGGGCGCGCCGTGGTCGATCAGGTCGAGCATCTCGGCCGTGAGCAGCCAGCCCTCGCCCATGTTGTTGCACACCGAAAGCACCGTACGGGCCTTGTCGGCCATGGTGCCGATGCGCTCGGGTGCCTCAAAGCGGCGGGACTTCTCGAGCATCTCCTCCACCGGCGTGCGCATCCAGTCCACGAGCTTGATGAGCGCCTGCATACCAGCGCGCGTAGTGGCAGAGCTTCCCAGCTCGTCCTTCTGCAGCTCGGCGTTGCTCATGGAGTACAGGAAGAAGTCGAGCAGGCCCGGCACCACGGCCTCGCAGCCCTCGCGCTCGATAACGTCGACCACGTGGTTGTTGGCCGTGGGATGGAACTTGACAAGGATCTCGCCGACCACGCCCACGCGCGGCTTGGTGCCCTCGCCCGCAAGCGGCATGGTGTCGAACGCGCGGATGGCCTCGCGGCACAGCTTGGTGTAGTTGTGGCGGTTGAACTTGGGCGCCAACTTGCGGGCGCGCGCCATGTACTCCTCGTAGAGTGCGTTGGCGGCACCGGGCGTGGCCTCGTACGGGCGGCAACGATAGAGCATCTGCATCATGACGTCACCAAAGAGCACTGCGTAGACTGCCTGCTTAAGCAGTGCCGGCGTAATCTTAAAGCCGGGGTTGTCCTCACCGAGCGCCACGGCCGAAAGCGAGATCACCGGGATCTCGGGGTGGCCGCTCTCGCGCAGGGCCTTGCGGATGAGTGCGATGTAGTTGGTGGCACGGCAGCCGCCGCCGGTCTGGCTGATAACCACGGCCGTCTTGGACAGGTCGTACCGACCGCTCTCGATGGCCTCCATAATCTGGCCCGTCACCAGGATCGACGGATAGCAAATGTCATTGTTCACGTAGCGCAGGCCAGCCTCGACGGCATCGTGGTCGGTCGAGGGCAGCAGCTCCAAGTTGTAGCCGGCACCGCGGAACACCTCTTTGACCAGGTCAAAGTGAATCGGCGCCATCTGCGGGCACAGGATGGTGTAGCCCTCCTCGCGCATCTGCTCGGTAAAGGGCACCTTGGGCCACGCGGTCGAAGCACTCTCGCGCTGAGCCTCGAACGTGTACTTACGGCTCGCGAACGCAGGGGCATCCGTGGAAGGCGCCACCGGCGCGGCGTCGCCTTGCTCGTAGGCCTCGCCCGCGGCCGTGGCATCGGCCAGGCGCTCGGCCTCCTGGTCCTTGAGCGCTGCCATGAGCGAGCGGATGCGGATGCGCGCGGCACCCAGGTTGGATACCTCGTCGATCTTGAGCACGGTGTAGATCTTGCCGCTGGCCTCCAGAATCTCCTGCACCTGGTCGGTGGTCAGGGCGTCCAAGCCGCAGCCGAAGGAGTTGAGCTGAATCAGGTCCAGGTCGTTGCGCATCGTCACAAAACGGGCGACGGCGTACAGACGGCTGTGGTACATCCACTGATCGACGACGCGAATCGGACGCTCGGGCTTTACCAGATGCGCAAGCGAATCCTCGGTAAAGACCGCAAAGCCAAAGCTCGAGATAAGCTCGGGCAGGGCGTGGTTGATCTCGGGGTCGTTATGGTAGGGACGACCGGCGAGTACGATGCCGTGGCCGCCGTGGTCCTCGACCCACTTGAGAGCCTCCTCGCCCATGGTCTGGATGTCCTCGTGGAAACGCGCATCGGCCTCAAAAGCAGCGTTGACGGCGGCATCGACCTCGGAGCGCGTGATCTTGGGACCGCGCACGCGACCGCGACCGGCCTCAGCATCGGCCACACGGTCGACGGCGAGTACCTGGTACAGACGGCGCTTGAGCTCGGTCTTGTCGTGATAGGGCACAAACGGGTACAGGAACTCGATGTTCTGCTCGCGAATCTCGTCGATATTGAGCGCCAGCGCCGTGGGGTAGCTCATGACGATGGGGCAGTTATAGCAGTTACCGGCAGTCGGATCCTCCTTGCGCTCCCAACGCACGCACGGCATCCAGATAAAGTCGACGTCACGGTCGATGAGGTTCATCACGTGGCCGTGGCTCATCTTGGCCGGATAGCACACGCTCTCGGACGGCATGGACTCGATGCCCGCCTGGTAGGTCTTTTTGCTCGACTGGTCGGACAGCTGCACGCTAAAGCCCAGGCGCGTAAAGAACGCATGCCAGAAGGGGTAGTTCTCGTACATGTTGAGTGCGCGCGGGATGCCGACGGTGCCGCGCGGGGCCTCGTCGGGGCTCAGCACCTCGCGGTTAAACAGCAGATCGTTTTTCTTTTTGAAGAGGTTGGGGGCCTCGGTCTTCTGCTTTTTGTGGCCGGCGCCCTTCTCGCAGCGGTTACCGGTAATGAAGCGCCTGCCGCCGCCAAAGTCGTTGACGGTGAGCTGGCAGTTGTTAGAGCAACGGCCGCAGCGGACATGCTTTTGCGTCACGGTGAGGTGCGCGATGTCCTCGGCCGAAAGGATGGTCGAAGTGCCGTCGGCGCCGGCGCGATCGCGGGCGAGCAGGGCCGCACCGTAGGCGCCCATGCAGCCAGCGATGTCGGGACGCACGGCATGAACGCCGGTGAGCTGCTCAAACGCGCGCAGCGTGGCATCGGACATAAAGGTGCCGCCCTGGACGATTACCTGGCTGCCGATCTCCTTGGGATCGCGCAGCTTAATGACCTTGAACAGGGCATTCTTGATGACGGAATAAGACAGACCTGCCGCGATATCGCCCACCGTGGCGCCTTCCTTTTGCGCCTGCTTGACGCGCGAGTTCATAAAGACCGTGCAGCGGCTGCCCAGGTCGACGGGGGCCTTAGCATGGATGGCGGCATCGGCGAACGCGCGCACGTCCATGTTCATAGAGACGGCGAAGCTCTCGATAAAGCTACCGCAACCCGACGAGCAGGCCTCGTTGAGCATGATGTGCTCGATAACACCGTCCTTGACGCGCAGGCATTTCATGTCCTGGCCGCCGATGTCCAGGATGAACTCGACGCCGGGCAGGAATGCCTTGGCGCCGCGCAGGTGCGCAACGGTCTCGATCTCGCCGGAATCGGCCTTGAGGGCCTCGATGAGCAGCGCCTCGCCGTAGCCCGTGGTGGTCACGTGGCCAATGGTGCAGCCCGCGGGGATGTGGTTGTAGAAATCAGCCATGATGACCTTGGCCGTGCCCAGGATGTCACCGTTGTTATTGCCGTACCAGGTGTGCAACAGCTGGCCGTCCTCGCCCACGAGTGCGGCCTTCATGGTGGTGGAGCCGGCGTCGATGCCGATGAACACGCGGCCGGCGTAGCCGTCGAGCTTGCCCTTGGGGACGACCTCGGTGTCGTGGCGACCCTTGAACTCGGCGAAGTCCTCGTCGGTGGCAAAGAGCGGATCCAGGCGCTCGACCTCGGCACCCTGTGTGTCACCCAGGGCATCGATAGCCTCGATGAGCTGCGGGAACGTGCTGAGCTTGTTGGACTCATGCGCCATGGCGGCGCCGCTCGCCACAAACAGGTGGGCGTTTTGGGGCACAATGCGGTGCTCCTCGTCCAGGTTGAGCGTGAGGTAGAAGCGATGGCGCAGCTCGGAGAGATACTGCAGCGGGCCGCCCAGGAAGGCGACGTTGCCGCGGATGGGACGGCCGCACGCCAGGCCCGAGATGGTCTGGGTCACGACAGCCTGGAAGATGGAGGCGGCCACGTCCTCGGGACGGGCGCCTTCGTTGAGCAGCGGCTGCACGTCGGTCTTGGCAAAAACGCCGCAGCGGCTGGCAATGGGATAGATGGTGGTGGCGTTGGCCGCGAGTTCGTTAAGGCCGCTGGCGTCGGTGTGCAGCAGAGTGGCCATCTGGTCGATGAAGGCGCCCGTGCCGCCGGCGCAGGTGCCGTTCATGCGCTGCTCGATGCCGTTGTCGAAGTAGATGATCTTGGCGTCCTCGCCGCCCAGCTCGATGGCAACATCGGTGGCCGGGATGAGAGTCTCGACGGCGCGCTTGCTGGCAATGACCTCCTGGACAAACTCCAGGTCGAGCCACTGGGACAGCAGCAGGCCGCCCGAGCCGGTAATGGCGCAGGTCATCTGGGCCGTCGGCAGCACGGTCGCAGCGCCCTCGAACAAGTCGCGGGCGCAAGCGCGGACGTCGGTGTGGTGACGCTGGTACTTGGCGTAGACAATCTGGTTGTCGTCGTTGAGCACAGCGAGCTTAACGGTGGTGGAGCCCACGTCGATGCCCAGGTGCAGGTTGCCGCGGGCGGCCTCGGGGTTGAAGATCGCGCCTTCGGGGGCCTGGGCGGCGGCTACGGGCTCAGCGGCGGTGGCGGGCCCGCTAGCGACGGACGTCTCCCCTGCCGCGTTCTTGGCATCGGCAACTGCCTCGGCAACTTTCTCGGCAGCTGCGGTCGCGGCCTTCTGCGCGGCGTCCACCACGGCGGGCGCGGCCTCGCGTGCGGCAGCGACCATGCGGTCCTTGATGCCCTCGACGAGTTTGCTCATTGTCTCTCCTCTTAGTTGTTGGACTCGACGGTTGCGGTGGTGTCGACCGCGTCCTCGAGCTGCAGATTCAATAGCTTCATGCCGTATTCCGGCACGTTGATATCGATGGGTTGGCCATACAGGTCGCCGGGGCGCACAAAGGCGATAACCGTCATAATGCGCGCCATGGTCTCGGGCGATTCGGTGAGCCCACGCTCAAACCAGCGCTGAATCAGGCCGACCTCGGCACTCACGACATAGGTAACGTAGTAGTCAAAGAAGGTGCCCAGTGCCAGGCCCAAGATGCCCGTCTGTGCACGCGGCACCACGGCCTCGCGTGCGGTATCGATGATCTTTTTAATAAAGGCGGGGTCGCCGCCCGGGCCCAGTAGGGCCCCGATAAGGTCGCGATTAGCCGCAAGATAGCGAAGCAGCTCAACCGAACCGGGTGCCGGCTCGAGCTCGTCGATGTTGCGGTAAAGATCGGGTAATTGAGCTGCGGTGATAAGCTCCACCCGCTCGCGAATCTCGGCAAGCAGGCCGTCCTCGATCTGGCTGATAAAGTCGGGGATATCGCGGTAGTGCGAATAGAACGTTCGACGCGTAAGACCGGCGCGCTCGGTGAGCGACGCGACGTTAATGCGCGAAAGGTCGCCGCTTTCGGCAAGCTCGCTGGCAAGCGCCTGGCGAAGGGCGCGCTGCGAGCGAAGGGACCGGCGATCACATTTCTCGAGCTGGGACAAGCGTCCTCCTTGTTACTCAGACTGTACGCTATTGCACAGTGCGAGTATTATTGCACACCGTGTGTATCAACACGTAAAGGCAATATTTGGAATGTGACAAAGGGCAGTCCCTTTGTCACATTCAGCGACCGCCTAGGTTGTGCCAGTTGTGCCTGGCTTTTGGAGCGGCATTGCCGATTGTTCAAAATGTCATTCGTGGGTAGAATAGTGTCGACGGCAGCCCAAGTTCTGGAAAGCTGGGCAGCGCCGTTGCTTGGATTAAGGGGTCAACGCCTTAGCGGCGGCGACCCCTTTTACGTTGCTTCGAACGTTGCTTGAGTGCCTCGGAAAGCCCGACGAGCGCCGTGGAGAACGAGACCAAAGCGGTCAGAAGTCTCACGAAATCAATCAGATCGGTCATGGGCATCACCTCCCATCAGATGGAGGGCGTTGCCCGGCACATGGAACTGCCGCCAACAGTATCAATTCTATCAAAGCGCAGTTAGATATGCGAATGTTTGTTCGTATTTCAAGAGACCAGCGTCACCTGTGACAAAAGGGCTGTCCCTTTGTCACATTATTCGATTACGGTGCAGGAATTCTGCTTGTGCATGGTGGCAAGCATGTGTTTGGGAACGGCGTGGGCCATGCAGCTACCGATAGTCGCGCTCGCGGCGGCCTTGGCCGCGTCACTGCCGTTTTTGGTCGCGTAGCTATGGCGGAAGCGTTTGAGCATGGCAATGTCGTTGCCGCCGTCTCCGTAAACCGCGACCTCGTCCTCGGCAATGCCGTAGTAGCCCGCCAGCCAGGCCACACTCTCGCCCTTGTTGCACGCCACGTCCGTGATCTCGAACATCACCGGATCAAACGGCGCGTTGACCACACGGTCCGAGCGCTCGGCCAAATACGCCTTAAGGTCGCGCTCCAGCTCGGGCGAGGTCACGCGACAGTTGATCTTGCACACATCGTGGCGCAGGATGTCACCGATCGACTGGTCGAAATACTGTTCCTCGTGGTACCCGCCACGTGCACGCATACCGCGCATCACGATGCGCTTGATAGGACTGTCTTTTTTAAAGCCTGCCTGGTGCATCTCGAACGATCCACTCGAGAACATGCCATCGGGCGTGGAGCAGTCAAAACAGATATCCGGAAACTCCTTGAGCAGCTCCTCGGTAATCTGCGAGTCGATGGTCCAGGTCCTGAGCACCTCGCCATGGCTGTCGCGCACGATGGACCCATTGGAGCAGCAGGCGTCGAGTGCCAGGCCCGTAAAGCCATGCTCGCCAATCGGCAGCGTCGAGCGCCCGGTCGCGGGAACCACATGCAGGCCGGCCTCGGTCAGCTCGCGAATGGCACGGCGGATGGTCCCATCTGCCTCGTGCAGGGCGTTCAGCAGCGTTCCGTCTAAGTCACTCGCAAACATCTTGATCATGGATACGCCTCTCCTTCGTCTGCACGATATTGTAGACGAGAACGGGCGCATCCCAAGAGAGGCACGCCCGTCAGGCGAAAGATTGTCCTACACCGCAGAGGGGCCATGTTCGCCGGCGCGGATGCGGATAACCTCCTCGACCGGCTCGACCCAACTCTTGCCGTCTCCAACGGCACCGCAATCTTGGAAACGGCGCGGCAACGGGCGCGAAACCAACGGGAAATACGCGAGCAAGGAAGCCGCGAGCGCGCCCGTCCCGGCTAGCGCCGAAACAGCTCGTGGGCGCGGTCGCGGAGATTAGTTGCTCGAATGACACCTTCGTAGCGATTGATGCGCAGACGCGGGAAGGCATTGAAGAAGCGCAGGTCGCGTCGGCTGAGCGACACGCTTGGCACCGGACGGCTCATGCGCTTGCCGGCAAGGCGACGACTGAGCGACGGACGCGGCATGTTCGGCGCGGCATCGGCCACGCGGCGGGCGGCAAGCGCCAGGCCGCGAGCACCATCCGCGATAAACGTCGGCATCGAAGCCTTCTCGCGCAGGGCATCGAGCGCGGCGTCACCCAGCTCGGCCAGCCACGCGTTAACGGCACGGCTACGGATGTGCGTCTGTGCCACCGAGTCAATCGTAGAATCGGGAATGCGCTCGAGCATTGAGTCGGACGCGTCGGCAAGCGACTCGTTGATGCGGTCGGCAAGGTCGGCCCGGACGCGCTCCAGCTGATCAGACAGACGCCGCCAGCTCGCCAATGAGCACAACGCGTCGACCATCATCGCGACCGCGACGATAAAGGCGGACAACCGCACAATCAGCACCGGCAGATGGCCAAGCAGCCCCAGCAATGCCGGCTCCACTAAACGGCAAATGCACAACGCACCCAGGCCAAACGCGCAGGCCCAGTACAGACAGATACGTCCGTGCAGGTTAAACGGCAGATGCGAATAGTCCCAAAAGCGAGCGCCCGTTGTTTTTTCCAACAGCACGCCTACGCTGTACTCAATCACGCTGCATACGAGCGCTGCAGCGACAAACTGGCTCGAGGCATCCGGAATCCCGCGCAACAGCAGCCAGCAGGCAATGCCGCCCACACCATAGATAGGACAACACGGCCCCAGCAAAAAGCCACTGTTGGCAAATCGTCCGTGATTGAGCATGGCGCATACTGTCGACTCCCATGCCCAACCGCAAAACCCGTAAAAGGCAAACGAGAGCACCAGTGCCGAGAGTGGGCAGGCGGCAAGCGTCGCGCTGCCAAACGCCATATCAATCGCGGTCCCCACCGTCTACCCTCTCCTCTTTTCGCTCGATTCGCCGCTCACGCCATCGTCTGCCTCGTCCTTGCGCGGCAGACGGCCGGCGATCGTCTCGCGCAGAGCGCACCATTTATCCGCCAGGCACACAATCCATGCCTCACGACACGTCGGCGGCACCGGCACCAGCGGAAACATATGGCGCACGATAATATTCCGCTCGCGCGGCGTCAGATCAAAATCTTCCTCGGCACGCGCCAGAGCAAAAAATGGATGCCGGAATCCGTGCAGTCGATGGCTCGGGTCTGGGTCGTGCCAATCGTAGAGAAAGTAATCGTGTAACAGGGCTCCGCGCAGCAGCGAGGCACGGTCGACCGAAACACCGACGCGGCCCAGGCGCTCGGCAAAGGACAGGCTCGCCCGCGCTACCGAAGTCACATGCGCATAGACCGTCACGTCGCCATGCTGGATAAACTCGCGCGTCAGGTCCAGACGGCCCGCCTGTGCCAGTTGACGGGCAGCATGGTCTACTTCGCGCGCGATTTTCTCGGCACGAACGGCATCGGACATGCTGCCTCCCTCCAGCGGCTCACGGCGGCAAGCCACAGCCTGTGCACGATCGATAAAAACATCATGGAACACATCAGTATGGCATCGGACAAAACGTTTTGCCCCACCAGTTGGCGAATTACCGCGCCGCCGTCACATATCAAACGCCAAAATGTGCGAGACTGTCTTGTGCAATTGTGTCGGCCGAGGGAGCGCCGGCGCTCGATTCGCATGGAGTAACCCACAACGATGCTGCTTACGCAAACGACAACGCCCGAGGACGTCAAGGCTCTTAATCGTGCCGAGCTCCCGCAGCTCTGCGACGAGATTCGCCACGCCATCCTCGAAAGCTCCGCCGCCGTCGGCGGGCACGTTGCCCCCAACCTGGGCGTCGTTGAGCTTACGGTTGCGCTTCATCGCGTGTTTAACTCCCCCATCGACAAAATTGTCTTTGACGTTTCGCACCAGACCTACGCCCATAAGGCGCTGACCGGGCGCGCGTACACTTATATCGACCCGGCACGCTACGGCGAGGCCTCTGGCTTTGCCAATCCCGACGAGTCCGAGCACGACCTGTTCGCCATGGGTCACACCTCGACCTCGGTGAGCCTGGGCTGCGGCCTAGCGCACGCTCGCGACCTGGCGGGCGATGCGTACAACGTCATCACCATCATTGGCGACGGCTCGCTTTCGGGCGGCCTGGCGTTTGAGGGCTTTAACAATGCCGCCGAACTCGATAGCAACCTGATCATCATCGTCAACGATAACGACCAGTCCATTGCCGAGAACCATGGCGGCCTGTATCGCAATCTGGCCGAGCTGCGCGCCAGCAACGGCACCTGCGAGCGCAACGTTTTCCGCGCGATGGGGCTCGACTACCGCTATCTGGACGCCGGTAACGATGTGTTGGCCCTCGTCGACGCGCTGCAGGAACTGCGCAATATCGATCATCCCATCGTGCTGCACGTCTCCACCGCCAAGGGCAAGGGCTTTGAGCCAGCCCAAAGCGACCCCGAGCGCTGGCACCACGTGGGTCCGTTTGACATGGCGACCGGGCGCAAGCTCTGCCCGGGCCATCCGAGCGAGCCTGCGCCGCGCACCTATGCCGACATTACGGGCGAGGCGCTCAGTGCCGCCATCGAGCGCGATCCGCAGGTCGTGGGCATCACGGCCGCCACGCCCTACATCATGGGTTTTACGCCCGAGCTTCGCGCTGCCGCCGGCAAACAGTTCGTCGATGTGGGCATTGCCGAGGAGCACGCCGTGACCTTTGCCACCGCGCTTGCTCGCTCGGGCGCCAAGCCAGTCTTTGGTGTGTACGGCACGTTTTTGCAGCGCGCCTACGACGAGCTGTGGCACGACCTGTGCCTCAACGACGCCCCGGCAACCATTTTGGTGTTTGGTGCGTCGATCTTTGGCACCACGTCCGAGACGCACCTTTCGTTCTTTGATATTTCCATGCTGGGCGGTCTTCCCAACATGCACTACTTGGCGCCGGCCTGCATGGAGGAATATCTGTCCATGCTGAGCTGGTCGCTCGACCACCGCGAGCATCCCGTGGCAATCCGCGTACCGGGCATCGGTCTGGTAAGCCGCCCCGACCTTGCGCCCACCGAAGACACCGACTACAGCGCCGTTCGCTACAACGTGGTGCGTCAGGGCCGCGACGTTGCCGTGCTCGCGCTTGGCGATTTCTTTGAGCTGGGTGAGCGCGTGGCAAACCGTCTGACTGCCGAGTACGGCATCGAGGCCACGCTCGTCAACCCGCGCTTTGCAACCGAGCTCGACCGCGAGTTCCTCGACAGTCTTGCCGCCGAGCATCGCGTCGTCGTCACCCTCGAGGACGGCATCTTGGACGGCGGCTGGGGCGAGCGCGTGGCATGCTATCTGGCATGCACGCCGTTGCGCACGCGCACCTTTGGCATCGCCAAGGGCTTTCCCGACCGCTACGATCCCAACGAACTGCTCGCGCAGAACGGCATGACGGTCGAGAACATGGCCGCCGAAGCCGTAAGGCTACTCAACGAGTAAGAAAACCTCCGCAAGGAAAGCATCCCTGCGGAGGTTTTTATTTTCGCGACGCGATTATCTCAATCTGTAACATCTATGGCCTGAATTCCCGTCTAACTGTTACAGATCGAGACATTCGAATTCCCCTGAAGAGAAAATCTCGATCTGTAACAGTTACTCGGCAAAAACGGCTGCAGATGTTACAGATTGAGACAAAGCAGCGAGACAGGCCACCACATCTGCAAGAACCGCCACAAAGGTGCCTGTCCCTTTTTGGTAGGTAGAATAACCCATAAGGTAAGTATGTTTCTGAGTTATTTCGTGTTGACCCATTTGAGCGGGATAGGGTATAACTCTACTCAACCGCTAGGGATTTTATTGAGAAAGGTGTTCTCCCATGAGCAAGAACCTCTCCCAGCAGGTCGTTCTCGACCGCCGCGGCTTCGTTGCCGCCACCTTCGCAACCGTCGCCGGCCTTGGTCTTGCCGGCTGCTCCGACACCAGCGCCGAGGCCGACAAGGGTTCCGCCGCCGGCTCCTCCAAGAGCTCCAATGATACCGAGGCTTCCACCACGCTCGACGCTAAGGCATTCGACAAGCTCGTCGGCAACGGTCCCAAAGCCGATAACGACGCCATCGCCGCCAGCACCTGGGCGACGGCCGTCAAGGACGCCGGCGTCTTTAAGATCGGTGGCGTTCAGACCTCCACGCTCTTCTCCCTCCTCAACGAGAAAGACGGTCAGACCCGCGGCTTCGATGCCGGTATCGCACAGCTCCTGTCCAACTACATTCTGGGTGAGAACAAGGTCGAGATCACCCAGGTGACCTCGGACACGCGTGAGTCCGTCCTGCAGAACGGCCAGGTCGACGCTGTCTTTGCCACCTACACCATCACTGACGAGCGCAAGAAGCTCGTCTCCTTTGCCGGTCCCTACTACTACACCCAGCAGGCTATCCTGGTGCTCGCCGATAACGACGACATCAAGAGCGTCGACGACCTGGCCGACAAGAACGTCGCCGTCCAGTCCGGCTCCAACGGCCCCGCCATCCTGGAGGAGTTCGCCCCCAAGGCCAGCCAGCAGGAGTTCAAGACCGACGAGGAGGCCCGCCAGGCACTCCAGCAGGGCCGCGTTGACGCCTACGTCATCGATAACAACATGCAGCAGAGCGCCCTGGTCCGCGAGCCCGGTAAGTACAAGATCGCCGGCAAGCCCTTCGGCAGCAAGGAGCCTTATGGCATCGGTCTGCCGCTCGATTCCGACGGCGTTGCCTTTGTCAACGACTTCCTTAAGAAGATCGAGGACGACGGCACCTGGACTGAGCTGTGGCAGATCTGCATCGGCGACCGCACGGGCGACACCAATGTTCCCGAGCCCCCCGAGGTCGGCGCCTAAGCTCGCAAGCTGGGCATCAGCCGCTGCGAAACCATACGGAAACGCACGATTCGCTTTATTGCGCTAAACTGTTTCCTCACTGAGTTGTCGGGGCTTCCGTACACACGGGAGCCCCTTTCCTTATCGGCGGGAGGTCCGCATGAGTCTCTCCGAGCTCTGGTCGCTCTATGGCCAGAACTATATCGACGCGCTGCTAGCAACCTGGGGCATGACGCTTGAGTCGTTTGCCATCGCCATGGTGCTGGCCGTCGCCGTCACTGTGATGCGCGTGTCGCCGCTCAAGCCGCCGCGCGTCTTTGGCGACCTGTATGTCCAGGTCTTCCGTAACATCCCCGGCATCGCGCTGCTCATCATCGTCGTCTATGCACTGCCGCCGCTTAAGGTCGTCCTGCCCTACCGCACCTGCGTTATCGTCGCCACGGTCCTTTTGGGCTCGGCCTTTGGCTCCGAGAACTTTATGAGCGGCATCAACACCGTCGGCGTCGGCCAGGTGGAAGCCGCCCGCTCGCTGGGCATGAGCTTCAGCCGTATCCTCGCCAAGATCGTGATTCCGCAGGCGCTGCGCTCGAGCGTGCTGCCCATGACGAACCTCTTTATCGCCGTCATGCTCACCACCGCGCTCGGCAGCCAGGTGCCGCTTAAACCGCAGGAGCTCACCGGCGTGGTGAGCTATATCAACACGCGCTCACTTGGCGGCGTCGCCGCGTTCTTTATCTCGGCGCTCGGCTACCTGGGCACGACCTTTGTGGTGAGCCACATTGGCAACTACATCGATAAGAAGGTGAGGATCCTCCGATGAGCAAGCATTCCTCCCCTGCACTTACCATGCGCGATGCGCTCTACGAGGCTCCCGGCCCCAAGATGCGCGCCAAGATTCGCATCGGCACCGCTATCTCGCTCGTTGCCGTCGCCGTGCTCGTCGCCCTGGTACTGCAGCGCTTTTATGTGACCGGCCAGCTTTCGGTCCACTATTGGTATTTCTTTACGCACCTCACCACCTGGAAGTTCTTGCTTGCCGGCTTTGAGGGCACCGTTAAAGTCGCACTCACCGCTGGCGCCATCGCGCTGGTGCTGGGCCTAGCCCTTATGCTCGGCCGCACCAGCGACATTAAGCCGCTCCAGCTGGTTTGCCGTGTGCTCACCGATTTCTTCCGCGGTGTGCCGAGCCTGCTGTTTATCTACTTCTTCTTTTTGGTGCTGCCCCAGTACAAGATCTCGCTGCCGTCGTTTTGGATGCTCACGCTTCCCGTCGCGCTCGCTGCAGCCGGCGTGCTGGCCGAGATTTTCCGCGCCGGCGTCAATGCCGTGCCGCGCGGCCAGGTCGAGGCCGCCCAGGCGCTCGGTCTCTCCAAGGCCAAAATCACCTTTAAAATCGTGTTGCCGCAGGCTATTCGGTTTATCATTCCGTCGTTGATTTCGCAGCTTGTGGTCGTAGTCAAAGACACCACCGTCGCCTATGTGGTGAGCTACCCCGACCTCATGCAAAACGCCCGCGTGCTCATTACCAACTACGACGCCCTCGTGTCGGTCTACCTGGTAATCGCGGTCATCTACATCCTCATCAACGTCGCGATCAACAAGGCCGCTGTCTATGTTTCGCACAAGACCGGCGCGACCATCATCCGCTAACGCTTTACCATTTCGAGTCATAAGGAGCCGAGCACCATGGCACAGAGCACCTCTTCCACCGGCAATCAGCCGCTGATCGAGCTCAGACACGTCGATAAGCACTATGGCGATCTGCACGTCCTCAACGACATCAATCTCTCGGTCGACCGCGGCGAGGTCGTCGTTGTGATTGGACCCTCGGGCTCGGGCAAGTCGACCATGTGCCGCACCATCAACCGTCTGGAAACCATCGACTCGGGCGAGATCCTCATCGAGGGCGAGCCCCTGCCGCAGGAAGGCAAGGATCTTGCCCGCATGCGTGCCGAGCTGGGCATGGTGTTTCAGCAGTTCAACCTGTTCGCACATATGACCGTCCTGCAGAACGTCATGCTGGGACCGGTCGACGTACTGGGTGTCTCCAAGGACGAGGCCCGCGAGCGCGCCATGGACCTGCTGGGCCGCGTGGGCGTTGCCGAGCAGGCCGATAAGGTGCCCGCACAGCTTTCGGGCGGCCAACAGCAGCGCGTAGCCATCGCCCGCTCGCTTGCCATGCAACCCAAGGCCATGCTCTTTGACGAGCCCACGAGCGCCCTTGACCCCGAGATGATCAACGAGGTGCTCGAGGTCATGGTCCGTCTAGCCCAGCAGGGCATGACGATGATCGTCATCACGCACGAGATGAACTTCGCACGCCGCGTTGCCGATCGCGTCGTGTTTATGGCCGACGGCCAGATCGTGGAAACCGGCACACCCGACGAGTTCTTCGACCATCCCCAGACCAAGCGCGCCCAGGACTTCCTCAACTCCATCAAGGGCCACTAACCCAATTGCCACGCGGGCAAATTCATCAGTAACGTTTGCCCCGCGCCACCCCTGTGCCATGTCCACCCGGATTCGAAAGCCGCAACCATGATCGGAACCCGCACCTCATCGTCCTACACCCCGCACGTCGACGTCGCCCCCGCCGACCGCCCACTCATCCTCGTCGCGCCGCGCTGGGAAGAGGCGAAGCCGTTTTTGAGCGAAACGCTCTCCCCCAACGAGGAGATCGCAAGTGTCTTTGTCGATGCCATCCTTGCCGCCGGCGGTCTGCCGCTGCAGATGTCCATCACCGAGGACATTGAGGTTATCCGTCATTACGTCGATATCGCCGACGGCATCGCCATTCCCGGCGGCCCGGACGTCAACCCCAAGCGCTGGGGCGATGATCGACCCTACGACCCCACCCTCTGCTGCGAGATTCGCGATAGCTTTGAGTTTAAGCTGGTCGGCGAGGTGCTCCGTGCCAAAAAGCCGCTCTTTACCACCTGCCGCGGCACGCAGTTGCTCAATGTCGCCACTGGCGGCACCCTGTGCATGGACGTACCGAGCCTGGGCGCTCGCGAGGGGCGCACGCAGTGGCGCCATACCCACGTGCTCAACGACCCTGTACATCCCGTCGAGGTCGTGCCGGGCTCGCTTCTGGAGCGCGCGGTTGGCGGGCACAGGCTGATCCAGACCAACTCGGCACATCACTGCTGCGTCGATCGTCTGGGTAAAAGCACGCGCTTGGTCGCCAAGGCAACCGACGGCGTTCCCGAGTGCATCGAAGTCGAAGGCCAGCCTTTCTGCCTGGGCGTGCAATGGCACCCTGAGTACACGTGGAAGACGCTCGAGACCGACTTTAACCTGTGGAAGTCGTTTGTCGAGGCAGCGGCCAAGGTAAAGCAGGCCCGCTAGCTCGCGAACCGCATAACAGATAAGGGCGCCCCGCCGGCCACATGGTCCGGCGGGGCGCCCTATTACCTATATGCTGCCGGCACACAGTCCAAGGCTCGCAAGCTCTTATTCGGCCGCCTCGCGCAGAGCCGACATCGTAGCCGCATATTGCTGCTGCAGCGCATGCATTCCCTCGCGAGCGTCGTCAACGGCATCGGCGCCGCGCAGCGCCTCGGTCACCACGACCGCCGGCTCGTACAGATTATCGAATCCCAAGTTCTGGCTCACGCCCTTGAGCGTGTGCGCTGCCATAAACGCACCTTCGGCGTCTCCTGCCGCCATGGCGGCCTCCAGCTTGTCCATGCTCTCGTCATCCAAAAACTTGAGGGCAAAGCGGGCAAGCATTTCCTCGCCCATCAGCCGAGCGCACGCGTCATCATAATTTGCGCCGATCTTCTCATACGCCTCACGCATGGAAATCATGGGTTAAAACTCCTTTGGTCAAACTAAATCGTGGGAAACGCGACGACGTCGGCGGGGCGTGCCAACGTCTCGGCAATACGGTCTTGCACCTCGAGCAGGCAGTCGAGCAACAGCGGGTTAAAGGTGCCGCACTTACCGTCCAGGATCATCTGGATCGCCTCCTTGTGCGGGATAGCGTCCTTGTACACGCGCACGCTCGTCAGCGCATCATACACGTCGGCCACCGAGACCACCTGCGCGGCAATGGGAATCTCGTCGCCCTTAAGGCCATCGGGATAGCCCTTGCCGTCCCAGCGCTCGTGATGCCAACGCGCAATCTGGTACGCATATTCCATAAGCGCATTGCCGACGTGATGGCGGCCCAGCTCACGCAGCATGTCGGCGCCCATCGTGGTATGCGTCTTCATAATCTCGAACTCCTCGGGCGTAAGGCGCCCGGGTTTGTTGAGAATTGCATCGTCAATCGACATCTTGCCGATATCGTGCAGCGCCGAAGCCAGGGCAATCGTAGAGCGTTCCTCATTGTCGAGGGAGATCGTGCCGCTACGCTGGACCAGACAGCCAAGCAGCAGCTCGGTCAGCTTCTCGATGTTCGTAACGTGCCTGCCGCTCTCGCCATTGCGAAGCTCCATAACGCCGGCCATGATGTCGATGAGCATGCGACTGTTCTTGACGCGCTCGTTGTACTGCTGGGACAGCAAACTCGTCAGGCGGCGCTGTTTGGCGTATAGGCGGATGGTGTTGCTTACACGCCGGCGCACGACACGGGAGTCAAACGGGCGGTTGATATAGTCCGAGGCGCCCAGCTCGTACGCGCGCAGAACCATATCATCGGAATCTTCGCTCGAAATCATGATGAAAGGCAGATTGTCGATATCCGATCGGCGCGACAGATCGGCCAGCACCTCAAAGCCGCTTATGCCCGGCATGACAATATCCAGCAGCACGAGCGACAACTCATCGCCATAGCGGTCGACCATGTCGAGCGCCGTACGACCGTTGTCGGCCTCGAGGATGCAATACTCGTCCTTGAGCATCTCGTTGAGAATGGCTCGGTTCATCTCGGAGTCATCGACAATAAGCACCAAAGGCTTTTCGCTTTGGAAGGCTTCGATGGAATCGGCATCGGTCACGACCGTACCGGCTTTTGCCTTAGCGCGGCTCAATAACTGGACAGCGCGGCCAACTCCTTCATCGACCGTCTCGCCATGAATGCGAACACCGCCAACACATGCCGTCAAGCTCACGTACTCATAGCCCGGAACAATCGTGGCATGAACGGCATCGGACACCTGGTGCAGGCGACGGGTGAAGTCATCGGAGGGAATATTGGGCATGACGACCACAAACTTGTCGCAGCCATAGCGTACAAGCTCGTCAGTCGAACGAATTCCGCTGCGTATGGCCGTCGCCACAGCACCGAGCGCAAGGTCGCCGGCATGACGGCCACACGTATCGTTGAAGACCCTAAAATCATCAAGGTCGATCACCGCAACGCCGGCATTCATGCGGGCGCTACGGAGCTTTTCCTCGTAATATCGGCGATTGCGCACACTCGTCAGCACATCGGTGTAGACGATGTCCTCTTCTGCAGCCTCTTGCTCATCGATCGGACGCACCATCAGCAGGACGTGAGGCTCGCCCTCAACCTTCAGAGGGCGCAGGCGAGCGCGGTACTCGGTACCATCATTGAGCAGCTGCTCCGATACCTCACCCGAATCTGCCAAGGCCTCAAGACTCGACTGACGCAGACAAGGGCAGCGATTGCCGGCGAGCAGGCAGTTAGGCTCGCTCTTAATCTGATCGGCCGACAGCAAACGTACCACGGGGTAGGTCTTCGCGACACGGGCGACCTCGGCGGCAGCCTCCTCGTCGGTTAGATTGGCCTCGTGATTATTGAGCATATGGGGCCCTTTCTATCGTTACGCACGGCAACGGTGCATATCAATTGGTACAAGGGTAGCATCTAACAGCTGAAGGCAAACGCGCGATTATCGTTACATTTTTATGACCTGGCAAACGGCGGTAATGGAGCCGCGGGCGCGCGGTTATGGGCGCATTCGTTAACAATGACGAAACGCTAACAGCCCCTCTCCCCGCAGGTCATCGAGCGTGCTAACGCTCCAAGACATCGCGAACGGCGTTTGCCGCCGTAACGGGGCGATCGCGCAGACCGTTATGCGCGCCCGGGATCGTCACAAGGGGGCAATCGAGATATTCGGCAGCCGCTCGCGTGCCAGCCTCGCGGGGTGTATCGACCGAAAGCTCGCCCAAAAACACGGCCGACACCGCCTTTGACGCGCGGACGCGCTCCCAGTCGGGAGCATATGTCATATTTGTTCCGTATTCATTAGCCATAAAGCAACGACCATTGCGCAGGGCATGTTTGGCTTCCGCTTCGGTCGTCCCGGGAGCTTCGGGGTCCAAGTCGCCGAGGGCTCCCAAGAAAAGCCGGAGCGCCCTTGAAACCTTTCCAGCCGCAATCATATCGAGCAAAACCGGAGCTGCGCCCATGCCGACGCCTTCGGCCGACACAGCCGGCTCATGCAGAATCGCACGGGCGACGAGATGGGGTTCGGCGCGAAGAAGCTCCAGCGCCACCAACGTACCGGCGCTATGCGCAAGCACATTTGTCGGAGCGCCAACGTGTTCGATCACGGCTTGCAGGTCGGCGGCCTGAGCGGCAAGATCATAGCTGCCGTCTGCCGCATCGCTGCTGCCACCGCAGCCGCGGCGGTCGTAGGCAATTACGCGGTAGTTGCGGCTGAGCTCACAAGCGATACCGTCGAAAAATGTGCCGTCGACACAAGCGCCGTGCACGCACACCAAGGCAGGAGCATCAGGCGACACATCTGGGCCGGCATATTCGCGACAGGCAATCGTGGTGCCCACATTCTCGACCGTAAAATTCATGTTGTGCCCCCATCATCAATGCTCATCCAGTTGCACGTCAGCGCGGTTGGATGGACCCACATTGCCTTACACCTTGTTAACAGATTAACTTTACCCGACCCGAGGCTTTTCATGGCGCGGCATAATGGGCGACGTGAAAAAACGAAACTTGTAAAGCAAGAGCCCGCACCCTGCTTTGGAGCCGATGCTATGCTTAGGCACAATTGTCTTGAGGAGCATATGCCTATGTCTACGTTTTTGAATGCCAGCCCCATCTTTGGGCCCGTTCGCAGCCGTCGCCTTGGTCTCTCGCTCGGCGTCAACATGATGCCGGCCAGCGGCAAAATCTGCACGTTCGACTGCATTTACTGCGAAAACGGCCTCAACGCCGAGCGCCCCTGCCACGAGCCGTATAACACGGCTGCCGTGGTGCTCGACGCACTCGAGGCCAAGCTGCACGAGATGGTAATCGAGGGTGAGCTGCCCGATGTAATCACGTTTGCCGGCAATGGCGAGCCCACCGCCGCGCCGGAGTTTCCGCAGACCATCGCCGGTGCCGTCGCGCTTCGCGACCAGCTGGCCCCAAACACCAAGATTGCCGTGCTCTCCAACGGCACACGCGCCGACCGTCCCCAGGTGCACGATGCGCTCATGATGGTCGACGACAACATCCTCAAGCTCGATACGGTCGACCCGGCATTTATCCAGCTGCTCGATCAACCCGTTGGACCCTACGACGTGGAGCATCAGATTGAGACGTTCGCGAGCTTTAACGGTCATGTCATTATCCAGACGATCTTTTTGACCGGCGAGTATCAGGGCAGGCTCATCGACAACACCGGTGAGGAGTACGTTGGTCCTTGGCTCGCGGCGCTCGAGCGCATTCGCCCGCAGGAGGCGACCATCTACACCGTCGCACGCGAGACGCCGGTCGCTGGCCTTGCCAAAGCAGCGCCCGAGGCGCTCGACGCCATCGCCGCGCGCGTGCGCGCCCTCGGCATTCCCTGCCAGGTGAGCTACTAGCAAAGCCACGCAGCAGCCAGTGTCCGCCATCCCACTCCATCAGTTGCGGTGATATAGTTCCTATTTATGCTGTTAAACCGCTTAAATCGGAACTATATCACCGCAACTTTTATGGACGCGTGGGTGGGCTATACTAGCTGCGGATGAAAGGAAGTTAGCCATTGTTTGACAACGGACCTGTGCCCGGCCGCAACGACGCTTGCTGGTGCGGCAGCGGCAAAAAATATAAGAAATGCCATAGCGCCTTTGATGAGCGCCTTGAGCGCCTATGGGAAGAGGGCTGGGAGGTTTTGCCCCGCACGCTCTACAAGGCGCCCGCCGATATCGAGGGCATCAAGCGCTCGGCCGCCATCAACGTGGGCGTGCTCGATTACGTAGGCGAACACATCGCCGCGGGCATGACCACCAACCAGATCGACCAGATGATCTACGACTACACCGTCGAGCACGGCGGCACGCCGGCCGACCTCAACTATGAGGGCTACCCCAAGAGCGTTTGCACCTCGATCAACGACGTGGTCTGTCACGGCATCCCCTGCGATACGGACGTGCTGCACGAGGGCGACATCATCAACGTCGACTGCTCCACGATTCTTGACGGCTACTTTAGTGATTCGAGCCGCATGTTCTGCATCGGCGAGGTCTCTGCCGAGCGCCAGCGCCTGGTCGACGTCACCCGCGCCAGCGTGGAGGCGGGTCTGGCTGCCGTCAAGCCGTGGCTGCCGCTGTCCGTGATGGCCGAGGCCGTGCAAAAGACGGTCGAGGACGCCGGCTTTAGCGTGGTACGCGAGTACGGCGGACACGGCATCGGTAAGGAGTTCCACGAGGACCCGTTTGTGGGCTTTACCACCGAGGCACCCGATGTGGACACCATCATGGCTCCGGGCATGGTCTTTACCATCGAGCCCATGGTCAACGCCGGAGCGCCCGACATCAAGATCAGCAAGGGTGACGGCTGGTGCGTGCGCACCAAGGACGGCAGCGATTCGGCCCAGTGCGAGGTACAGCTCGTGGTGACCGAGGACGGCTACGAGCTGCTGAGCTGGTAGCCGTGGATGCGCCGGATGCTGACGGGCACGCTCGTCTTGCATCCGGCGTTTTATTTAAACGTTTTGCCTGATAAAACCTGCCAAAATAAACCTGTCCCTTTTTGGCAGGTCGAGCGGAGAGGACTGCTTGTGAACATCCTGGTTTTGCTGCCCGTCAATGACCGCCATCGCGCAATTCTTGAGTCGAGCGCTCCGGGCGAGGACTTTATCTACACGAGCTCCGACGCCGCCACGCGCGAGCAGGTCGCCGATGCCGACGTGATCTTGGGCAACATCGACCCTGGCATGCTCACGGCATGCGAGCATCTCCAGCTGTTGCAATTGCAGACCGCCGGCTATGACGACTACTTGGCCGCCGGCACCGTGCCAGCCGACGCTAAGCTTTCCTGCTCGGTGGGCGCCTACGGCCAGGCCGTAAGCGAGCATATGTTTGCCATGGTCCTTTCTATGATGAAGCGCCTGCCCGGCTACCACGACTTGCAGCGCGAGCATCGCTGGGAGGATTTGGGGCCGGTCACCTCGCTCAAGAACGCCAATGTGCTGGTGCTAGGCGCGGGCGATATCGGCGGCCACTTCGCCACACTCTGCCGCAACATGGGCGCGCACGTCCGCGGCATCAAGCGCCATCCACTCGTCTACCCCATTGTGTTTGAGGACATGGACGGCATGGACGCCCTCCCCGAGCGCCTGGCCGAGGCTGACATCGTCACGTCCTTTATGCCCAGCACGCCCGAGACGCGCGGTCTGGCGAACGCCGAGTTCTTCGCCGCGATGAAACCGGGCGCCTTCTTTGCCAACGGCGGCCGCGGCGATCTTGTGGTTGCCGACGATTTGGTTGCCGCTCTGGAGTCGGGACATCTCGCCGGCGCCGCGGTCGACGTCACCGACCCCGAACCGCTGCCTGAGACAAGCCCACTGTGGAATGCGCCCAACATGCTCATCACGCCACACGTCTCCGGCTGGTTCCACCTGGCAGCCACGCTCAACAATGTGGTCGACATCGCCGCGGAGAACCTGCGTCACCTGCAAGCCGGCGAAACTTTACGTTGTTGGATCGAACATTAGGGTTCCGCCGTTCTAACGAACGGCGGACCGGTCGACGCTGCGCGCCGCCCAGAGCGACAATTTGTCATTCAAAAGGCAAGGCATGACCAGAAGGTCTATGCCTTGCCTTTTTCATGCCAACTTGTTCGCTCTGGACATCGCTCGCTGACGCTTGCTCAACCTGCGGTGTCTCAACAATTCCGTCCAGCTGTTGGCATTGCGGCATTTTCCCAGATAAAACCTGCCAAAATGAACCTGTCCCTTTTTGGTAGGTTTGGTGCAATGGGGTCAGGTTGGCTTGCGCCATACCGGTAGTTCTGTCTGCGACACTCTCGCCAAAGTGATATCAAACATACATCTAGCGTTTTCGACACTTCGCTTATTAGAGCCAGTCCGTCTCCTCATCATAGCGGTCCGAATAGGCGCTACGCTTGAGTTCTTCATCGCTCGCTGGCCACGCGTTGGACACGTCGATTCCCGATTCATGGCAAGCGGTGGCGAACAGCTTCGACCCCTGATCGATTAGTTGAGACCTGCCCTCGGTCTTCTCGTCTTCGGCTTGCATTTAGAGCTCCACGCTTTCGGCTCCATTGATATGGAGGTCGCGCTCGTAGAAGGCCGTGAGGGCGCGGATGGCACACATCACGTCGCGCACGCCGCCGGTCTCGTAGCTCGAGTGCATGGCAAGCTGCGGCAGGCCCACGTCCACGGCATGCATGCTCGCCTGCATGTTCGACAGATTGCCCAGCGTAGAACCACCCGCCATATCACTCTTGTTGGCGAAGGCCTGCGTGGGCACGTCGGCGTCATCGCAGATGGCCTGGAACACCGCGCGGCTAAAGGCATCGGTGCAGTAGTGCTGGTTGGCGGCTTCCTTGATGACGATGCCGCCGTTGAGCACAACCTGATTGCGGGCGTCGCACTTCTCGGCGTGGTTGGGGTGCACGGCATGTGCGTTGTCGCAGCTCACGAGCATCGATGCGGCAAGGGCGCGATGGTACGACTCGTCGTCAAAGCCCAACGATCCGTTAATGCGGCGCAGCGCATCGGCCAAGAACGTCGACATGGCTCCCTGCTTGGTCTCGGAGCCAACCTCCTCGTTATCAAAGCAGCAGAAGACCGAGATATCGCGCGCGTTCTCAGCACCCAAAAATGCCTGCAGCGAGGTATAGGCGCAGGCCAGGTCGTCGAGCTTGGGCGTCGAGATAAACTCGTCGGCCCAGCCCCAAATGCGCGCATCCTGACGATTGACCAGGAACAGATCGCGACCCAGAATCTGCTCGGGCTCAACGTCCAACTCGTCGGCGATCAGAGCATCAAAGTCGCCCTGCTTAAGCTCGCCGGCGCTGATGAGCGGGCACAGGTCGACGGCGCGGTTGGGCGCAAAGCCCTCGTTAACGCCACGATTCATATGGATGGCAAGGCTCGGAATGATAGCGACCTCGCACTCGGTGGCAAGCAGGCGGCTCTCGATACGGTCGCCCTCGCGCACCAACACGCGGCCCGCGAGCGCCAGCGGGCGATCGAACCAGGTGTAGTCGATCATGCCGCCGTATGCCTCGGTGTTCAGGCGCAGCGTCTCGCCTGCGCCGTCGAGCTCGGGCACGGCCTTAACCTTAAACGTAGGCGAATCGCTGTGCGACGCCGTCAGTTGAAAATGATAGTCGCCGGCAACGCCGTCCTCGCCCCACGTAGCAGCCAGGTCCTCGCCCACCTTAAAGGCAACAACGCTCGAGGTGTTGCGCTGCGTGTAATAGCGACCGCCCGGCTCGATATCCCACGCCGCGTTCTCGGGCAGGTAGGTAAAGCCCGCCTCGTCGAGCTCGGCCATAATGGTCGCCGCCGTATGGAACATGCTGGGACATGCCTCGATAAAGTCGATGAGGTCGTTGGCGGCCTCGATATCGTCGGCCGTCACATGCGCGCGCTCGGGCGTTTCCTGATCCGTCATGCTCTCCCCTTTCGCTGGGTTGATGGTCCCCTCCAGCATACCCCGCCACGCCAGCGCCGCACTCTTCATTCCATGTTTAATCCCGCGCCGCTCACCAAGTTGAGCCATCATGCCCGCGCTCCTTTTGCGACAATTACGCTAACAGGACGAGAGGAGCCGTCATGAAGCCACGTAACATTGCCATCGCCTGCGGTGTCGCGGGAGTCGCCGTCGGCCTTGCCGCTGCCACCGGTATCGTTTACCGCAAGCAAATCAAGTCCGCCGCGTCGCTCAAACGCTTGACCGGCTACGCGGATAGCTATGACCTGTACGCAATCGACATCGCCTACGACTACGATCTTGATCGCATCATCGCCGCTGGCGTGCGCGACGACCAGGCCTACATCGATGCCGTGGTGGCGCAGGTGCTGCCCGGTGTGCCGGTACATGTCCAGGCGCCCCAGTTTGCCTGCAGCGCTTTTGTCGCCGTAGATGCCGAAGGCCGCGTGCGCACCGGTCGCAATTACGACTTTAAGGACGACACCTCGGCGCTGCTGGTGCGCAATCACCCACGCGACGGCTATGCCTCCATCGGGTTTGTCGCCCTTAACAACCTGGGCGATAACACTCCGCTTGACTCCGTCGGCGGACGCGCCGCCGCACTCATGGGCCCGTTTGCCCAGCTCGACGGTGTTAACGAATGCGGCGTGTCCATTGCCGTACTCACTCTGGACTCCAAGCCCTGTGACCAGGACACGCAGCGCCCCGTCATCAATACCTCGCTCGCCATCCGCCTGGTGCTCGACCGTGCCGCCACCACGCAAGAAGCTGTCGACCTGCTTTCCGCCTACGACATGCACGCCATGGCAGGACGCGATTACCACTTCTTTATCAACGACGCCGCCGGTGACGCGCGCGTAGTAGAGTGGGATCCGCGCGATCCGGACCGTGCTTTCAAAGCGACTCCTGTACGCCAGGTTACGAACTTCTACGCCTGCTATGGCGACGAAGTGCTGCCCAACCAAAAGAATGGCGAGCTGGGCCATGGTAAAGAGCGCGCCGTCGCAATCGCCGATGTCCTTGACGCCCATGTCGGTGCCCAGGACGAAACGATTGTCTGGAAAGCCCTGCGTGCCGCAGCGCAAGAACCCAATCCGGAAGACATCACCAGCAATACGCAATGGTCGGTCGTCTTTGACAATACCGAACCCGCCGCCGCCATTACACTGCGCCGCCACTGGGGCGACGTCGACGCCTTCGCACTGTAAGGACCCAGGCTCGTCGACCTTACGCTCGCCTGACGTTGTTTACATTTCTATACGCTTGAGCTAACACGTTTTACCCCCGTATCAACAGTGTGCGGGGGTAAACTTATGCGCATGTTATAACTTGCCCGGAAGGATTCATCATGCTTAGGATCGGTCTTCTTACCAGTGGCGGCGACTGCCAGGCGCTCAACGCCACCATGCGCGGCATTGTCAAAACGCTTATGACCAATAGCGAAGAGCCTATTGAGATCTATGGTTTTGAGGACGGCTACCAGGGCCTTATCTACAGCCGGTTCCGCGTCATGACGCCCGCCGATTTTAGCGGCATCCTTACCCGTGGCGGCACCATCCTGGGCACGAGCCGTACGCCGTTCAAGCGCCTGGATATTCCCGAGGCCGACGGCGTCGAGAAGGTGCCGGCAATGGTCCACACCTATCATAAGCTGCAGCTCGACTGCCTGTTTATGCTGGGCGGCAACGGCTCCACCAAGACCGCCAACCGTCTGCGCGAAGAGGGCCTCAACGTTATCGCCCTGCCTAAGACCATCGATAACGACACCTGGGGCACCGAGCTGACGTTTGGCTTTACGAGCGCCATCGACGTCGCCACCAAGTGCATCGACGACATTCACACCACCGCTTCGAGTCACGGCCGCGTGTTCGTTATCGAGATCATGGGCCACAAGGTTGGCTGGATCCCGCTATACGCCGGCGTCGCGGGCGGCGCGGATGTCATCTTGATTCCCGAGATCCCCTACGACATGGATAACGTCATCAAGACCATCGAGCATCGCATGGAGACCGGCAGCCGCTTTACCATCGTGGCCGTCGCCGAGGGCGCTATCTCCAAGGAGGACGCGGCGCTGTCCAAGAAGGAGTACAAGAAGAAACTCGCCGAGCGCACGAGCCCGTCGATCGTCTACGACATCGCCAAGGAGATCGAGGCCAAGACCGGTCGCGAGACCCGCGTCGCCATCCCCGGCCACACGCAGCGCGGCGGCCAGCCCGACGCCCAGGACCGCATCTTTGCGACCCAGTGCGGCGTCGAGGCGGCACTGGGCTGTCTACGCGGCGAGTTTGGCTACATGATCGCCCTGCGTGACGGCAAGATGTGTCACATGCCGCTCGAGGATGTCGCCGGCAAGCTCAAGTATGTCGATCCCCAGAGCGATCTGGTGCGCGAGGCCAAGGCGTTGGGCATCAGCTTCGGCGACGAATAGCCTCAGCCGAAATTCATCCCATCGGGCCCTCCGACCCCGCCCGACGTATTTCGATTTGGCTCCTCCCTTGACTCCGTCAAAGGTCGCCAATCGAAATCGTCGGGCGGGGTCGGAGGGCCCTGCGTTTACATACTCGCCGAGGTTATTCGTCTTCTTGCTGCGGGTGCCTGGCCTGAAATTCAGTTGCGGTGAAATAGTTCCTGCTTAGCCCGCAAATGGCTGAATCTAGGAACTATTCCACCGCAACTTACGTATGATCGGAGCGGCTACAGCACAAGCATCGGCGTTCGTTTGATGGTCCGCCACGAAATGGGGCCATCTACTACGTTTAACTCGATGGGGCCAACCATGACCGCCTTTTCGAAAATCGACAGGCCTTCTACCTGCGGTTTTGTTTTTTGTTTTCCCGGTATGGTTGAGGGTATCCAATTAAACGTAGTAGATAGGCCCGTTTTGTGGCATACAACCCATTCAAGCCCAATCTCGAAGGCTAAAGAGCGCCTCTCATCCACGCCTGAGAGCGAAAAGCAAATAGAATAAAAGGCAAATGAAAAGCCCGTTTGACGAGCGGAGGACATATGCGCGACGTAGCCGAAAGCGACTGGAAGCTGTTTAAGAAAACGCTTCCTCAATGGCAAGAACGTTATATGGAAAAGCTCATCGGCCAGTACGTTGAGATACTGAATGGCGACAGCGAAGCGTCCAGTAGATTTTGGGCACTAGAAGAGAGCCTCAATAGAGACAAGCTGTCCTCAGGCGTAATTGCAAACGACATTCGCCGCAGCACAATGCACCGCGAGATAGCCAATTTGCTTATCGACAGCGTGATCACCCTTGACGACCTTGACGGTTTTACCGAGGACATTAAGAGCTATGTGCAACACTGGATTGGCCAGTAAGAGCACCGAACGACAAACATCCCCAGCAAAACGGGGCAAACGCCGGGCCACCTATAGGCTGCCCGGCGTTTGCCCAGATAAAACCTGCCAAAATAAACCTGTCCCTTTTTGGCAGGCTACTCGGCGCTCTTGAGGGCGCCGACCATGTCGATCTTGTTGAGCGTTCGGTTGGTGACGAGGTTGACGATAAACGTAAAGACAAAGGAAAGCACTACGGCGAGCACATAACTCAGCGGCTCGACCTCAACGTCAAAGTAGAGCGACGGCATCTGCAGAATGTACGTGAAGCTCTCGGCCAGCAGGCTACCCAGCGGCACGCCCAGCGCGGCGCCAATCGCCGTGAGGATCAACGTCTCCTTGTTGACGTAGTGGTGCACCTCGCCGCGGCGGAAGCCCAGCACCTTGATGGTCGCCAGCTCGCGCTCGCGCTCGGAGATGTTGGTGTTGGACAGCGTAAACACCACCACAAACGACAGGCACGCCGCCATAAAGGTCACAAGTACCACGACGGAATTGATGATAGTGAAGTTCGCCTCATAATTTTCCCAATGCTCGGCCGTGCTCGAGATGGTGAGCCAACCGTCGCTCTTAAGCTTCTTGCTAAACGCAATCTGGTCAGAAGATGAGCCCTTAAGCAGCGCAAAGATGCCGTTAAGACGCGCGCTTCGGTCGAACGCGCGCTCATAGGTGCTCTGCGTCATATAGAGCGTGTTGCCCAGATAGTTGAGCGAAATGTCGCTAACCTTGACCTTGGCGACGTTGAGCGACGAATCCTGGACGTGCGCTGTGTCGCCCGGCTGAATCCCCAGCACCAGTTGCGAGCTCTTGCTCAAGTACACGTCCCCGTCACGCAAGGCGAGCGGTTCTTTGGACTCATCCTCCAGGCGCACGTAGTCACCCAAGTCACCCGTGCGGTCGTCGGGAATCACAATGAGCTGTACGGTCTCGCTCTTGCCGCCAAACGTAAAGGTAACGTTGTCGGTCATGATCGGCAGCGTCGAAGTCACGGTCACGTCGGAATCCTTGGCCGCGCTTCGCTCGTCGAGCGCCGCGCACGTCTGCGTAAAGTCATCGGGATTGGCAACCGCCAGCAGGTCATAGCGCGTGATATGCCCGTACTGTTTGGGCGAAAGCGCCACCGACGTATCGCGGATGCCCATGCCGCAGATCACGAGCGCCGTGCAGCCGGCGATACCGAAGATGGTCATAAGGGCACGCTTTTTGTAGCGGAACAGGTTACGCGCTGCCACCTTGTTCAAAAAGCCCATGCGGTGCCAGATAAAGCCGATGCGCTCAAGCAAGATGCGCGAGCCGGCACGCGGCGCCTTGGGGCGCATGAGCGAAGCCGGCGTCTCGGCCATCTCGTGGCGGCAGGCGATAATCGTGGCGCCCACCACGCCCACGGCAAACAGCGCAACCGACACGAGCGACGACACGATGTCGTACGAAAGCAGCATCTGGGGCAGAGAGTACATGTCATCGAACACCGTAAACAGGAACAGCGGCAGCCCCACAAAGCCGATGATGTTGCCGAGCACGCCGCCGATCAGACAAGCCCACAGCGCATAGTCCACGTATTTGGACAGGATACGTCCGCGCGAATAGCCGAGCGCCTTGTACAGGCCAATGAGCGTGCGCTCCTCCTCGACCATACGTGTGGCGGTGGTAAGGCTGATGAGCACGGCGACGATAAAGAAGATGAACGGGAACACCGTGGCGATGGCCTCAATTGACGAGCTATCGCTTTCCACGCTCGAGTAGCTTGCGATATTGCCGCGGTCCTGGATGTACCAGGTGCATTCGCCTAGGTCGGAAAGCTCGGCGCGGGCATCGGCAAAATGCTGGTCGGCGGCGGCGCAGCGCTGGTCCAGGTCGGCTTGCGCCTGCACACGCTCCTCGCTGCCCTCTGTCATGCGGTTGATGTTATCCTGCTCGATCCCAAAGAGCATGGCGGCCTGGCGCTCGGCCGCATCCAAGCTTGCCGGCGTGTCGACCGTCAGCTCCTGAGCGCGCGCCTTCTCACGCTCCTCGCGGATCTTCTCGATATTGCCCTTGGCCTCATTAATCTTTGCCGCGTAGGCATCCGAATAGGAGTTGAGGCTCTTGGCCCCCTCGACGATCACGTGGACCGCGGAGTAGGAAGAAGATGCCGCGGCATCCTCGCTCACATAGAACTTATAGTCCGCAGTCGAAGCAGCGCGAAAGGCGTTGACGGTCGAGTCGGAGCTCACATCAGTAGGATCGAGAACCTCGGCCGTAATGGTGTAATCGCCCGCGGCAAACTGGTCCTTGGCGCTTTGGTTCGACGAGCTCGCATCATTGGCGGCAAAACTCACCGTATCGCCGAGCTTTTTGCCCGAAGCCTTCAGGAATTTCGAAGTCACCGCGACCTCGCCGGCGCTCTCGGGCAAATCGCCGCTCACCAGCACCGGTTGATCGATATTCTCTTTGGAAAGGCTCTGCACGACTACGCGCTCGCGCGTGGTACCAACGGCGGTATAGGCAGTCTCGGTATAGATGCCCTCGGCCGTCTCGACGCCATCGACCTCTTGGATCGCAGCAAGATCGTCGCGCGTAAGACCATAGGTCGACTGCACGTTGATGTCATAAACATTCTGCTGGTCAAAGTAAGCGTCGACCGAATCGCACAGATCCTCGCAACCCGCCTTAAGACCGCACATCACACTCACGCCGAGCGCGGTGATGACCACGATGGACAAGAAGCGCTTAAGACTGCCTCGGATTGTGCGGTAGATGCCACGGCGAAACACCGCCGGCACCATATCGTTTGAGCTTTGGGCAGTGCGGTAGGTCGTAAAATCCTGCTCGCGCTCCGTGTTCTGCGCGTCGCGGCGTAGGCTGTTTTGGCGATCCTGATTCATGGGCACTACCACTCGATTGTCTCGATCGGCACGGGATTTTGCTGGACCGTCTCGCTCTCCACGCGCCCGCTCTTAAAGCGGATCAGGCGATCGGCCATGGGCGCGAGCGCGGAGTTGTGCGTGATGATGATGACCGTAATGCCCTGCTTGCGGCAGGTATCCTGCAGCAGCTGCAAGATCTGCTTGCCGGTTTTATAGTCGAGTGCGCCCGTGGGCTCGTCGCACAGGAGCAACTTGGGGTTTTTGGCCAGCGCGCGGGCGATGGACACGCGCTGCTGCTCGCCGCCCGAAAGCTGCGCCGGAAAGTTAGCAAGACGGTCGCCCAGGCCAACCTGACGAAGCGTTTGCTCGGCATCGAGCGAATCGGGGCAAATCTGCGCCGCAAGCTCGACATTTTCGAGCGCCGTCAGGTTGGGGACCAGATTGTAGAACTGGAAGACAAAGCCGACGTCGGCACGGCGGTATTCCACGAGCTGTGCCTCGTTGGCGGAGCTCACGTCGCGCCCGTCCACCGTCACAGTGCCGGAGGTTACCGTATCCATGCCACCCAGGATGTTGAGCGCCGTAGTCTTGCCGGCACCCGAGGCGCCCAGGATAATGGCGAGCTCGCCGCGCTCAACGGTAAAGCTCGCGCCGTCGAGCGCGTGAATGCGGGCATCGCCCTCGCCGTACGCCTTGATGACGTCTTTGAATTCGATATAAGCCATCGATTAATTCCCATCTGGTCGGATAACTCTTTAGTATTACCCATTTCACGCCGACCAAAAAGGGACAGGTTCATTTTGGCAGGTTTTATATGGGGAAACGGGGAGCGCAGGCAAGCGCCGGGAAGGCAGAGAAATCATCGACGGGGTCAGGCCGACCGCCAAACACAACGCACGCATCTCTATCTGTCAGCAAAATCATTCGAACAGCTGTTCGTTTCTATGATATGATTCCGTTATCTAAGCAGGCCAATACGCAGAAAGGCGGCCAACATGGCGTTCGACTTTAAGAAGGAATGCAAGGAGCTCTACAAACCTGCAAGCAAGCCGAGCATCGTAACTGTCCCGCCTATGAGCTACGTTGCCGTTCGCGGAAAGGGCGACCCAAATACCGAAGGTGGCGAGTATCAAAACGCCCTGCCGCTGCTTTACGGCATCGCCTATACCGTCAAGATGTCGAAGAAAGGCTCAAGGAGTATCAAGGGCTATTTCGACTTTGCGGTACCGCCGCTCGAGGGTTTCTGGTGGCAAGACTCCCCGAGCGGCGACATCGATTATGTACGCAAGGACGATTTCAACTTTATCTCGTGCATTCGCCTGCCCGATTTCGTCACCCGAGATGACTTTGACTGGGCAGTCGCGGAAGCCACGACCAAAAAGAAACTTGACTTTTCTGCCGTCGAGCTGCTTAAAGTTGACGAGGGCCTCTGCGTTCAATGCATGCACACCGGGCCCTACGACAACGAACCGGCGACCGTAGGCGCTATGAATGAATACACGACCGAGCAGGGCTATGTCCCCGACTTCTCAGACACCCGTTTCCATCACAAAATCTATCTCTCCGATCCACGCAAATGTGCACCGGAGAAACTTAAGACTGTGGTTCGTCATCCTATCAAGCGCGCTGAATAGCGTGGAGCGTCATCTCACGCGCTAGGTTTTAAGCCAGCCAACCAGCCGCCTCCTAGGCCGTCCGGTAATTATCTTGACGCGGCCCGTCGCATCTTATAAGTTTGTTTTGCTAAAGCTGGAAAGCCTCTCAACGATGCGCAACTCCAGCTCTTTTTCTATCAAGAGGCTTAAATGAAATACCGGAAGTCGCGGATATCCATCAACGAACAAATAGCACTATTGACAGAATACAGGGGTCTTAAGTGCTCTGATCAAAGCGAACTCGAGCGAGCTTTGGTCGAAGTCGGCCACTACAGACTGTCGGCCTACTGGTTTCCCTACAAAACCAAATGCAAGTCCGGGATTACCATCTTTCGCGAAGGCACAACATTCGAAACCATCATCTACACGTATGAATTTGACCGAGCCCTCCGGCAGTTAATGTTTGATGCGGTCGGCAGAATTGAGATCTACCTCAAAAGCAGAATTGCCTATCTTGCCTCTGAGGAACGCGGGCCTTTCTGTTACCCAGATGTCGCCATAACGAGGCTCAACTCGGCATGTCCATCGCGCTTTGCGCCGCGCTGGGCTACGCAGCCGTCTTTGGCAGCGCCACCAATACGCTGCTCGCACCCATCCTGATTGGCTGCGAAGTCTTCGGTTTCGGTAATCTGCCGGCATTCTTCATCGTCTGCGTCGCGGCTTACCTGTTCAACATGGATAAGTCGATCTATGCCCTGCAGAAGCGGGCGTAGAAAGATGTCCAAGCAAGTGGTCTCAACCGGAAACGGCATCCCACTCTAAGGCTGTATTCCGGGACACGGTTTCCGTTTGGGACGCCATTCGGAAAGCGCATCCCGTTCTTTCACGGCGTCTTGGCTATGCAAAGTGCTCGAACGTTATTCCTCGTACGCGCCCTCGAGCCGAAGCAGCCACTCCTTGCGGTCAAGCCCGCCGGCATATCCGTTAAGCGAGCCGTCGGCGGCAACCACGCGATGGCACGGCACAATGATCGAAATAGGATTCCGCGCGACCGCGGCCCCCACGGCACGGGGAGACACAACAGGTGCTTCGTTTCCCGGTACACGATGTCGAGCCGCAACACGCTGGGCGATCTCACCATACGTAGCGACCTCGCCACGCGAGATAGAAAGTAGCTCAAACCAAACCTCGCGCTGAAACGCCGTACCAATCATATGCAACGGCGGTGTAAACCGAGGCTCCTGCCCTGCAAAATAAGCATTCAGCCAAACCCAAGAACGCTCAAGCACCGAAGTAGCCGCACCATTTGCGGGACTTACCGACGACATGCCACCAGTACCGGAAACCGCATCGGCGCCTTCAACATGTTCGGGATCTTCTTTGAGAAGCGTGGAGCCAAAGTGCTCCTGCCCCTCAAACCAAAGCCCCGTCAAACCGCGGCCATCAGCGGCAAGCAGGATTTCGCCCAAAGGCGAAGCAAACGTCGTCGTGACCACCAGCGGCTCCTTTCAAAACTCCGCAACATAATACCGCGAATTGTGCAGACAACCCCAATCGACCCCAAAGTCCCCAAAGGCGGCAGGCGCAAAGCGCCGAGGCCGCCGCCGGGACCAGGGCCCGCAACAACCACGCGCCCCTGCATCAGCCCAGCGGCCCCAACCAACAACGACCCCATCGCAGACCGCTTGCAGCAGCGTCACCGCAGGCGGGGGCCGGGCTTGGTTTTCAGAACACTCCGCAGACCAGTGTGGCGCCTTGTCCGCGGCTCCGAAGGAGCAGGACAAGGCGCCACACATGGTCGAGGACGTTCTGAAAACCAAGCCCGGCCCCCGCCGGACAGATCCACCGTTACTCGCAGAGCAGCTTGGCGATCTGGACGGCGTTGGTTGCCGCGCCCTTACGGATTTGGTCGCCGCAGCACCAGAAGGTGATGCCACGCGCGGCCTCGGGGTTCGAGATGTCGCGGCGTACGCGACCGACCCAAATCAGGTCCTGGTCGGAGGTGTCCATCGGCATGGGGAAGCGGTCGTGCGCATCCTCGGCGCTCATGTCGTCAACTAGCTTGACACCCGGAGCGGCAGCCAGCGCGGCACGGGCCTCTTCCACCGTGATGTCGCGCTCGAACTCAAGCGTGATGCTCTCGGAGTGCGAGCGCAGCACGGGCACGCGCACACAGGTGCAGTTCACGCGCAGCTCGGGCAGATGCATGATCTTGCGGCCCTCGTTTTGCAACTTCATCTCCTCGGAGGTAAAGCCCTCCTCCTTGACGCCGCCAATCTGCGGAATCAGGTTGCTCGCGAGCTGGGCGGCAAACGCGCGCGGCTCGGGAATCTCCTCGCCACGGCCCAGGGCGGCCAGCTGAGCCTCGAGCTCGGCCATACCGGGGGCGCCAGCACCCGAAGCCGCCTGGTACGTCGAGACGATCATGCGCTTCACGCCAGCGAGCTGATGCAGCGGCCACGTGGGAACCAGGCCGATAATGGTCGCGCAGTTGGGGTTGGCGATAAGGCCGTGATGCCACTTGATGTCGTCGGCATTGATCTCGGGCACAACCAGCGGCACCTCGGGATCCATGCGGAAGGCATGGCTGTTGTCGACCACGACGGCGCCGCGCTTGACGGCCTCGGGCAGTAGCTCCTTCGCGATGTCGTCGCCGGCAGCTCCAAGCACAATGTCACAGCCCTCAAAGGCCTCGGGACAAGCCTCTTCGATCACGATCTGCTCGCCACGGAACTCGACGGTCTTGCCCGCAGAACGCGCGCTCGCCAGCAGCTTGAGCTTGCCAACCGGGAACTCCTGCTCGTTGAGGCACTCGAGCATCTGGGTGCCCACGGCTCCCGTCGCGCCCAAAATAGCAACCGTGTACTGTTTCATGCTTCCCCCTTTAAAGGTTGTGGCTTTTGCCCGCACGCCAAGCAGGCCGATTATTGTTGCCAGTGTATACAAGAACGGGGCGGGCACGAAACCCGCCCCGTCGAAACGAAACCGAAACGAAACGCCCCGCCATAGATTTTTGAGGCAAGTCCAAAAATCTACTGGGATAGCAGCTACTTGTGGAGCGAGACCAGAGCGGGATCGACCGGCGCGGGAGCCTCCAGATCGGAGACCTTCACAATGCCGTTCTCGTCGGAGAAGGCGCGGTAAATGGTCTGAATCGCCAGATCAAAGTCCTTCTCCTCCACACCGATGATGATATTGATCTCGTCGCAGCTCTGCGAAATCATGCGCACGCTCACGCCGGCCTGGCCAAGCATGCCAAACAGATGGCCCGAGATACCTGCGCGGCCACGCAGGTTACGGCCGACGGTCGCGATAAGCGCCAGGCCCTCGACAACCTCGATCTCGAGCGGCTCGACCTCCTGCTGAATGTCGCCCACGAGCGAGTACAGCGAATCGTGAACGTCCTGCTCCTGCACCACGGCGCCAAAGCGGTCGACACCGGTGGGCATATGCTCGACGGAAACGTCATAACGCTCGAACACCGAAAGCGCACGGCGCATAAAGCCAACACGGGGCTTGGTGCGGTCGCGGGCGACATTGATGGCGACAAAGCCGCGCTTGCCGGTCACGCCGGTAATGATGGGCTCTGCCTCGCCCTCGTCAGCCGTCTCGCTAATGATGGTGCCGGGGTCCTGCGGCGCATTGGTGTTCTTGATGACCAGCGGAATGCCGGCCTCGCGCACGGGGAACACAGCCTCCTCGTGCAGGACGCTTGCACCCATGTAAGAAAGCTCGCGCAGCTCCTCGTAGGTAACGCGCGCAATGGGCTGAGCCTCGGGAACAATACGCGGATCGGCAGAATAGAAGCCCGAGACGTCGGTCCAGTTCTCGTACAGGTCGGCACCCAGGCACTTAGCCAAGATCGAGCCGGAAATATCGCCGCCACCACGGTCGAGCAGCTTGATCTGGCCCTCACGCGTCGCGCCGTAGAAACCGGGCATAACAAAGCCGCCCTGCTGGCCGTACTCCTGCACCAGCTCGGAGGTGCGATTCATGCTGAGCGTACCGTCATGATGGAACGCCACAACCGTCGCGGCGTCCAAGAACGGCAGGCCCAGGTACTCCGCCATCAGGCGAGCGGTGAAGTACTCGCCACGGCTCACGAGCTCCTCGGTAGAGTAGCCGCCCGAGCGGGCGCGCTCGGCAAAGGCCGCGAACTCCTCGCGGATGGAATAGGTGAGCTCCAACTCGTCAGCGATATCAAAATAGCGCTGGCCGATGTCCTCGAGTAGTTCCTCGCACGACACGTGATACTTAACGTGCGCGTTAACCAGGTAGAGCAGGTCGGTTACCTTAGTGTCGCCCTTAAAGCGGCGGCCGCAGGCGGAAACCACCACAAAACGGCGGGCAGGGTCGGCATCGACGATGGCCTTGATCTTCTTGAAGTGTTCGGCGTCGGCGACCGACGAGCCGCCAAACTTGGCAATCTTAATCATGGGCTTGAGGTTACCTTTCTAAAAAGCCTCTGCGAACCTATTTTGTGCGCTCTGATACCATGGTTTCACCGATTGGGACCAAGGCATCCGAGGAGCAGTGTTATATGGGAACTTATCATAGTACACGAGGACGCACTTTATCGTGCTCAAGTAAGGTGGCAATCCGCACCGGCATCGCTCCCGACGGGGGTTTGTTTGTCTCGGACGAGCTTGGCACCCAGCAGGTCGATATCAGCTCGCTTGCAGCTAAATCGTACTTTGAAATCGCTCAAGATGTGTTGGGAATGTTACTGAATGATTACACGGCCGAAGAAATTTCGGCGTGTGTCGACGAGGCATACCGCGGCACGTTTGCGAGCGAAGAGGTCACGCCGCTCGTCAAACTCGACGCCGCACCGGGTGCCGACGCCCCGCAAACCTATGTGATGGAGCTCTTTGGCGGCCCCACGAGCGCTTTTAAGGACGTCGCTCTGCAGATGCTCCCCCGTCTGATGGCCCGCACTTCCGCCAAGGACGGCGGCGCCGAGCGCATCATGATCGTCACCGCCACATCGGGCGACACGGGCAAGGCAGCACTCGCCGGTTTTGCCGACGCTCCGGGCACGGGCATCACCGTCTTTTATCCCGAAGGCAAAGTCAGCCGCGTGCAGAATCTGCAGATGTCCACGCAGGAGGGCGATAACGTCGCCGTCTGCGGCATCCGCGGCAACTTCGACGATGCCCAGAGTGCCGTCAAGCGCATCTTTGCCGATAAGGAGCTTGCCGAGCGTCTTGAGGCCGCCGGCACGGTGCTTTCGAGTGCCAACTCCATCAACGTCGGCCGCCTGGTGCCACAGGTAGTCTACTACTTTGCCGCTTATGCGCAGCTGCTGCGCGCCGGCGCCATCGAGGCCGGCGACGCCGTGGAGTTCTGCGTACCGACCGGCAACTTTGGCGACATCCTGGCCGGCTACTATGCCAAGCGCATGGGTCTGCCCGTCGCCAAGCTCGTCGTGGCGAGCGACAAGAACAATGTGCTTGCCGACTTCCTGACCACCGGCGTTTACGACCGTAACCGACCGTTCTTCACGACCATCTCGCCGTCGATGGACATCCTCATCAGCTCCAACCTCGAGCGCATGCTCTACTTCCTGTCCGATGGCGACTGCGAACTCGTTGCCGACCTTATGGAGCAGCTTGCCCAGACCGGCCGCTACGAGGTGCCCGCCGAGCTGCTGGCAAAGATTCAGAGCGTCTTTGGCTGCGGTTGGGCCAGCGAGGACGAGGTCCGCGCCGCCATCAAGAGCTGCTGGGACGCGAACGGCTACGTGATCGACCCGCACACCGCTTGCGGCTATCACGTCTTCGAAAAGGTCGCCCCCGCCGAGGGCGCCAAGGCCCGCGTGCTGCTTTCGACCGCCAGCCCTTACAAGTTCCCGCGTGCCTGCTGCGACGCCCTGGGCCTCGACGTTCCCGAGGACGACTTTGAGGCCATGCGAGTGCTCGAGCAGGCAACCAACACGGTTGCCCCGGTCCAACTCGCCGAGCTCGAGTCCAAGCCCGTCCGCTTCGAAGACGTCTGCAACGTCGATGAGATGGCAAGCTACGTCGAGTCTGCAGCAAAACGAATGAGCACCAACTAGACCCCTTATTAAGCGCCGGCGAAAGCCGGCGCACCTTCTTTTTATTTAGCTTTCGGGATGATGACGAGCATGCGAGCGGGTCTGCCTGTTTAGTTCGTCGCGAGTTCCGCACAAGCCGGAAAGCACTTAATGTGCTTTCCGAGCGAGCCAGGACTGCCCGAGCAGCGAACTAAACAGGCAGACCGCCCAGGAGGACCCACATGATCAAAATCACCGTCCCAGCAACCAGCGCCAACCTAGGCATCGGCTACGATACCCTCGGCATGGCCGTCAGCCTCTACTCGCACTTCACCTTCGAGCGCACCGACAGGCTCACCATCACGGGCTGCCCCGAGGAGTTCCAAAACGAGGACAACCTGGTCTACGTCAGCTTTGTCGATGCACTGGCCGCATGGGGCGAGCCGGCTTTTCCCGTTGCCATCGACATTCAGACTGACGTTCCCGTCGCCCGCGGCCTAGGCTCCAGCTCCACCTGCGTCGTCGCCGGCATTATGGCCGCCGCCGCACTGACAGGCCACACCGTCGACCGCGCCGAGCTTGTTCGCATTGCCACCGAAGTCGAGGGCCATCCCGATAACGTCGCCCCCGCCATCCTGGGCGGCGCCGTCTGCTCCTTTACGCCGACCGACTCGCTCCCCCAGTGCCTGCGCTACGAGGTGAGCGATCGCCTGCGTTTTATTACCGTGATTCCGCCCTACGAGGTACACACGAGCGAGGCGCGCAAGGTCGTGCCGCAGGAGATTCCGCTCTCCACCGCCGTGTGGCAGATGGGCCGCATCGCCGGTATGACGCGCGGCTTGGAGACTGGTAACCTCGACCTGATTGCCGCCGCCAATGACGACCGCATCCAGGAACCCTATCGTCGCCGTCTGATTCCCGACTACAACGCCGTGCGCGACACCTGCCTTAACGGCGGCGCCAAGACCATCTGGATCAGCGGTTCGGGCTCGACCCTTATGGCGGTGACCGACGACACCATCGTGGCAAAATTCCTGCAGGTCAAGCTGCGCGAACAGTTCCCCAAGTGCGACACGCATATCCTCACGTGCGACACGGAAGGCGCCCAGATCGAATACCTGTAGACATCCTCCTCATATACCTGTCCGGGACGGTCGGGATGTTCCCTCAAAATCGTCCTCGCGCATGAAGGCCCCTTGCCCTGCTCCTACGGAGCGACGGACAAGGGGCCTTCGCGCTGCGGAATGATTTTGAGGGAACATCCCGACCGTCCCTGCGCCTACCTTGCTGAGGATGTCTACAGGGACCCACGCTTTGAAGGGGCGCCGGGCTGAAATATATGGCCCTTTATTGATAGGGGCTCTTGCTAGGCTGGAGCCCTTACTAGAGGCAGGCCTCGGCGATGCGGCGCTTGAGTTCGTCGATGCCCACGCCGGTCTGGGAGCTTGTGATGATTACGTTCTCGGCCGGGACGTTGAGCTGTTTTTTGATGGCTGCTGCCTGGCGGGCCTGTTGGGTGCGGCTGAGCTTGTCGGCCTTGGTGAGGCAGACGATAAAGTTGAACTCGTTGCCCTGCAGGTAGTCGATCATGTCATGGTCGAGCTTACTGGGGTCGTGACGAATATCCACCAGCGATACGACCAGGTTAAAGCTGCGCTCGGAGTCAAAGAAGTCGCCGATAAGCTCAGCCCAGCGGTCGCGCTCGGCCTTGGAACGACGGGCGAAACCGTAGCCCGGCAGGTCCACAAAGTGCACGTCGTCGGCCTCGAAGAAATTGATGTTGCTCGTCTTGCCCGGCGTGCTTGAAACCTTGACCAGGTTCTTGCGGCCAAATAGCTTGTTCATGATGGAGGACTTGCCCACGTTGGAGCGGCCGACGAAGCTCACCTCAGGGCAGGTGGACTCGGGAATCTGCGAAACCTTGCCGTAGCTGGCGACGAACTTGGCAAGCTGGTAGTTAATTGAATCGGCCATGGACACTCCTTGGTCGTAGGTTTTTACAAAACGGGCGTGCTATTGCGCGGCGGCGATACTACGAACGATGTCAAGCGTGATGCCGCTCGCGGTGCGAGCGTACTCATCCAGATCGAACTCGCGCTCGCAAAACGCGTCATATGCCTCGTCACAATTATCGCTGATAGCGCGCAGCACTAGGCAATCGACACCATTCTTGGCCGCGATGTGCGCAATTGCCGCACCCTCCATCTCGACGCAATCGGCATGCGTGGCCTCAATCGCAGCGTTACGCATGGCGTCACCCGTAACAAAGCGGTCACCCGTGGCGATAGTGCCACACAGGAACTGCTTGGGGTCCTTCTCGGCAGCCGCCATATCCGACGATGCGTCCACAAACCCATGCTCGACAAGCACGACAGCTGCAATATCAACCAAAGCCGGTGTCGAGGCAAATTCCTCAAGCCCCGGTGCCGACTCGGCAATGAGCGTCGTGTCGGTATCCAGATAACGCAGACACTTGCCTATAACCACGTCGTTAATATGGAGCTTAGGGTTTAGGCCACCCGCAATGCCCGAAAACACAACGGCCTGCGGGGCATATTTGCTGATGAGATGCTGCGTTGCCGCCGCGGCGTTTACGGTTCCCATGCCAGCGGTCGTAGCAACAACGGACAAACCGTCGAGCTCACCGCTCACAACGGTCAAGCCCGCCTCCTGCGACTCATGCGCGCCACTCAGCTCTTCCTTAATCTGCGCAACCTCTTTTTCGAGTGCGCCTATGATCGCGATGGTTGCCATGCCATCCCCCAAATCCGTGCAAATTGCTTATCCACGGTATGGTACCAGCATTTTGGCTCAACCGCGTCAGCACCAAGCCGTTAGGCCAGTACAGCTCGGGTATCATAAAGGGGCAAAAATGGCTTGTTAGCCGATGGCCGACCTGAGCTCCGCACGGCGCTTTTTCATACCGGCCATGACGGCATTGCGCAGCTCGGGCATGCGCGCGGTATCCATCTGTGGAACGCCCTCAAGCTTATAGGGAATGCCCAGTTGCTCGTACTTGACGACGCCCATCGTGTGATACGGCAGCATTTCCAAGCCCACCACGTTATGCCACGGGGCGATTAAACGACCGAGCGCCTCGCACTCCTCCACCGTGTCGGTAATGCCCGGTACCACCACGTGACGGATAACGACCTTAATCTTGCGACGCGCAAGCTCATCACCAAACGCCAGGATGCGTGCGGGATCACAACCGGTCAGCTTTTTATGCTCGACCGGGTCGGCATGCTTGATATCGAGCAGTACCATGTCGGTCTCGTTGAGCACGGCATCAAACTTCTCGGGGTGGTTGGGGTCAAATGCATAGCCACAGCTATCCAGGCAGGTATGCACACGGCCATCGGGGTTGTTATGCATGGCATGAAACAGATCGGCCAAAAACTCAGGCTGCAGGAGAGGCTCGCCGCCGGACACCGTAATGCCACCGCTGCGATAGAACTCGTGGTTACTCTGGAACTCATCCATCAGGTGCTCGACGGTCACCATGGTGCCGCCGTTGACCGACCAGGTATCGGGATTGTGGCAATACGCGCAGCGCATGGGACAGCCCTGAACAAACACCACAAAGCGGATGCCGGGTCCGTCGACCGTTCCCATCGTCTCGATCGAATGCACGCGGCCAAGGGCAAACGCAGAGTCCTCGGGACGAGCGTCCACACCCTCAAGCGTCATTTCTGCCATTCGCGCTACCTTGCCTCTCCTTGGATGTAACCAATTAAAATGCCAGAGCCATTCTAGCCCATGCGTTTGCGTTTAAACGTCTCGGGATAGAATGGCACGTTTTAATCTATCCCCCATCACCATGGTTGGGGTCTACGTCGAGATGTCAGACTGAAGAACGCTCGCCTGCGGCCTTTACGCCTTAAGCGTGAGCACCGCACCGAAGGCGGTCGGGCCGCAATGGCTCGAGATGACGCCGCCGACCTGAGTCCAGGTAACGTCCTTAAAGCCCAGATCATGCGCATAGACCTCCATGTCATCGCGCAGCTCCTGGGAAAGGCCCACCGAATACGCCAGGCCAATGTGCGAGTAGTCAATCTCGCCCTTCGCAACCATGTGGTCAATAAAGGCGCGGGCGCACTTGAGCATAGAGCCGCGGAACTTCTTGGTCGCCACGAACTTGCCGCCCGTCACCTCAATGCAGGGCTTAATCTTGAGCAGATGGGCGCCAAGGAATGCGACGTTGGACAAGCGACCGCCCGCCTTAAGAAAGGCAAGATCGGTAGGAACAAAGCCCAGCAGCACGCGGTCCATGACGGAATTCGTAAATGCAAAGATCTCGTCGACGGTGGCATCGGGGTGAGCCTCGATGTATTTGGCGGTCTCGACGACAACGAGCGACTGGCCCACCGAGACAAAGCGCGTGTCCATGGAGTAGACGTAGTCGCGCCCCTTGGCGGCGATCTTCGATGATTGATGCGAGCAGGTCGTGGCCTCGGAGTACGCAAGATGCAGAATGGTCGCATCGGGCTGCTCGGCATGGATACGGTCGTACACGTGAGCAAAATCCGCAGGCGCGCAGCCGCTGGTTTTGGGCATTACGCCAAACTCGTTGCAGCGTGAATAAATCTCGAGCGGATCGATCGAACCGTCCTCGACGGTCTCGTCACCAATCGTGACATGCATGGGCACGCGCACGATGCCGTAGCGTTCGCAAAGCTCCGGCGTCACATCCGACCCAGACTCAACCACGATTACGTACTTGCCCATTATTATCACGACCCATCTCAACATTGGCTTTTCAATACATGGCACGCGCCGCCGCACTGTTGCACAACAGCATCCAAGCACCAAAGAGACGCCGCCCCTTGCACACAACAAAGGACAGCGTCTCCCTGGAAAACTCCGTGCTTATTTAGGATTCTACACGGTTTGCAACAATGTGTTACTTACTCCGCAAACGGTAGCTATACACGATAAACGGTAGTTCGCTGCGGCAACTGCGACACATTCCGCCCGGCAAGTCAAATCGTGCTCCACGCACGGTTAATGCGCGAGGCGGTAGAAATCCATCGATGCCGCACCCTCGGCGTGCAGCTCCATCGCCGGAACCGCCGGCGAATAGGTACGGCTCGTAAGTGCCGTCTCGCCGCCATTTGCAAAAATCTCGACCATCGTAGTGTCCGAAAGCACGCGTAGGTCGCGAAGCTCGCCGAGCTCAATCGACCTCTGGTCGCGCCCATAGCCTTCGTCACCCATATCGAGGGTAAGCATCCCGTCCGTATAACGCACAAAGACACCCTTGCGGATTTCGAGCTCGACCATCTTGGCGCCCTCGCAGGAAACCACAAGATCAAACAGGCGGCCCGGCTCCTCAACGGTTTCACCGCCTGTCGCGCGAACGCAGTCGCCGCGCATCCTCCCAATCTCGTGCGCCGGCTGCTGGCAGAGCTTACCATCGCGCATGCTCAGCTCTCGCGGCACCGTCAACGCGCACTGCCACCCGCGCGCCACCGTCGGGTTTTCCGCCGTCGCATCGGGGCAACCCGACCATCCGATCATCAAACGCCGGCCTGCAGCATCCTCAAAGGACTGCGGAGCATAGAAATCAAAACCGGCATCGACCATCGGGGGCATGCCCTGCCCGGTGATCTTAAAACTCGGCGCCTCCCAATCGGCCTCGATAGGGAACCACACGCACTGATGCGGATTGCGGTAACGCCAACCATCGGCAGGCACACCCTGCGGACAGCAAACGAGAACAAGCTCGCCATCAAGCTCAAACAGATCAGGGCACTCCCACATAAAGCCAAACTTCTCGCCCAGCTCAATGCGCGTCGCATAGCTCCAGCCCTCTAGATCGCGTGAAGTATAGACAAGCACACAGCCACGGTCGTCTTTCGTACGAGCGCCCAAAACCATGTAGTAGATACCATCGTGCTCAAGGATCTTGGGGTCGCGTACGTGCGTACCGATATCGTCGGGGTAATCGACCGGCCCAACAGCCATATGCTTCTCGCCCAATTCGTCAGGATTCTCGGCAACCATATGAATCTGGTTTTGCTCACGGCCCGTCAACACGTAGTCGTAATCATCACGGTCAAAATGCTTAACGTTGCCGGTATAGAAGTAGTGAATCTTGCCATCACGTACAAAGGCAGAACCAGAATACGCTCCACTCGAATCCAAATCGGAATCGGGGAACAGCACGGGACCGTGATTCTCGTACGTCACAAAATCCTTTGTCGTCAGATGGTTCCAAAGCACTGGACCGCCATGCGCAGCATCGAACGGATCGTATTGATGATAGATGTGATACGTATCACCAATCTGAACCAAACCATTGGGGTCGTTGAGCCAGCCAAGCTCAGGCTCCACATGGAACAAAAGCCTATCGGGGTCGGACGCGATGCGAGCCGCCGTCTCATCCTGTCCGGCACGCCACTGCTCATAGTCCGCACGCATCACCTTGTTTTTTTGATTAAACATCGCCATTGACCTTCTCGTCTATAGGAAAGGACGCTCGACTCACACGAGCCGAACGCCCTTCCCCAAATGGACTTATCCGCACATTACGCTGAACGGCTCAACTAGAAGCTAACGTCGAAGCCAGCGCCCTCTTCATCGGTGGTCGGCACGCCCTTTGCCTTGTTGTAGGCAAAGATCAAGACGATCGGCACGATGAAGGCGATGAGATTGCCAGCCACATACCACACGAGCGTCTCGGGCGTAACGATGAGCAGGCCAAGCACGCCGGTCAGACCCTGACCGATGGCGCGCACCTCAAAGAGCTTCACGAAGGCACCGCCGCAGCCTGCACCGATGCAAGCGCAGATGAACGGGATGATCGAGTAGCGCATGTTTGCAGCAAAGATTGCGGGCTCGGAGATACCGACCAGCGTCGGGATAAAGGACGACATGCAGATGTTGCGCTCTTTGGAATGCTTCTTGTGAATGAGGTACATGCCGATGGCGCCGCCGCCCTGGGCGATGATGGAAACCGACCAGATTGCCTGGATGTAGTTGAAGCCAGTCGTGGCAACGAGGTTTGCCTCGATACCCTGGATGAACTGATGCGTACCGGTAACGACGAGCGGCTGCAGGAATGCGGCAAAGACAAAGGCACCGAAGACGCCCATCCTGTTGTACAGGATATCGATTACGCCGGCGAGGACGTCGCCGATCAGGTTGCCGAGCGGGCCGAACACGGTGAACAGGGCGACGTTAGCAAGAATCAGGGTAACGGTCGGGACAAAGACGAACGAAACGACCTCGGGGATGTACTTCTGGGCAATCTTCTCGACCTTGGCCATAAACCAGGCAGTCAGGATTGCAGGGAACACGCCGCCCTGGAAAGCAACCATGGGAATGGAGAGCGGACCGAAGTTCCAGTACTCAGCACCCGTCGGGTCCATAACGAACGCGTTACGGTTCATAAGGCTCGGGTGAACCATGACGATACCGACGAGTATGCCCAGAATCGGGTTACCGCCAAAACGCTTCACCGCGCTGTACATAACCAGGACAGGCAGGTAGTCAAACGTGGTGGCGATAATGGCAAAGAAGCTTGCGAGGTTCTTGAGGAACTCGCTGTGATCGGCAAGGCTGCCCTCCATGCCAAAGAGGCCGTTGGCAACGATCAGCGACTTAAGGCCGATGATGATAGCGGCGCCGACGAAGGCGGGAATGATGGGGATAAAGATGTCCGAGAATACCTTGAGGACCGAGAAGAACTTGCCCTTCTTGTCCGCCTCGGCGCCCTTGACCTCGGAAGCGCTGATCTCCTTAACGCCCGTCAGAGCCATAAACTCATCGTAGACCTTGTTGACGGTACCGGTACCGAAGATGATCATGAGCTGGCCGCTGTTGTACAGCACGCCCTTGACGCCATCGATGTTCTCGAGCTCGGCCTTGTTGTACTTGCTCGTATCCTTGAGCACCAGACGCAGACGCGTAACGCAATGCGTGGCGCCCTCGATGTTCTCCAAACCGCCGACGTTATCGACGACTTGCTGAGACACTACTTTGTAGTCCATGTTCCTCTCCATTCCTTTACGAAATCATAAGACGTTTTGATGCCATTACAGAGACGCGATCGTTGCATTTGCGCACTTGAGCGTACCGTCGGTGACCGTCAGCGCCACACCCTGGCCCTGCTTATTGCAGAAGCGCGCGTTAAGCGCAACATCATCGACAAAGATGGTCGCGATATCGTCGTCAACGACCAGGCGCACATGATGAGTGCCCTCGCCCTTAAAGAACAACGGACGCTCGAGGCCCATGTTGTTGACCTGGAACCACGGATACTGGGGGGCCGCCGTAAACTCGAGCTTGCCCTCACGCAGGTTGGCGCGGAACTCATAGGCAAGACCGGACTCGGCGTCCTCGGCAAGCTTCACCGAGAAGCCGGCAGCGTCACCGGCGAGCTCGATGTCGGCATCGAGCATATAGGTGGAACCGGCATCCGCGGCGAGCACCTGCTCGACCTTGCCCGACTCGCAGGAGAGCTCAAAGGCCTCGACTGCCTTAGCCTCGCCAAAGGCGCCAAGCATGCTGTCAGGAAGCTTGGTGCCGAGCGTTCCGTCGGCACGCTGAACGATCTCGAGGGGCATAAAGGTGCCACCCCACAGGTAAGAGCTGGGGTCGCCGCCCTCGTCACGCGTAGGAACCCAACCAAAGAGAACGCGGCGCTCGCCGTCAAATGCGGTACGCGCGGCATAGTACGCGCGGCCATCGAAGGAATCGTCCGCAGGAGTGATCCAAGGACCGTTGATAGAGCGAGACATGCGGTAACGGGTCTTGTTGCCATCACTGTACTCGGAGAACACCAGATACCACCAGTCGCCCATCTTAAAGAGATCAGGCATCTCGAACATGGTGTACAGGCCCGGATTCCACCAGTCGCCCTGGAACTCCCAGGTATCCAGGTCCTTGGAGGTGAACTTGACCAGACGACCGGTCATCAGACGCTTGTCCTCGCCCACACGCGTGCCGAGGATGAGCATGTACTCTTCGTTCTCCTCATCCCAAAGCACAAAGGGATCGCGCCAGTTGCGGTCATCGTAACCCTCCTGGGGCGGAAGCAGCGTCTCGGCGATGTTCTTCTCCCACTTGACGGCGTCGTCACTCGTTGCGTGAAGAAGAACCTGCTTCATCAAGCGTGCCTTGACCTTATCGCGATTGCAACCAGTGTAGAGCGCATGGTACTTGTCGCCCACCTTAAACACCGTGCCGGCATAAACATACTGGTCGACTTCCTCGTCGCCGCCACGCTCAAGGCTCTCGCCAAAGTCTTTGTAATTGACGAAGTCCTTGGTTGTCGCGAGTGCCCAGCCAAACGGCTCTCCGAAAGGTCCGGGGTTTCGCGTGTCACGCTGATGATAGAGATAGAACGTGCCGTCCTCGCCGTACGGCATGATGTCGCCTACCCAAATTCCCTCAGGCTGGTAATACACCTTGTGCATCCGAGACTTCCTTTCTCACGAGATACTAACTCGGTACAACTGCAAGATATGTCAATCGTTTTCATATGTCAAACGTTTTCACACCGATACGTCTTTTCGCAGTTCCAGTCGTCGGCAAACGGTTGACATATGCCGGCGAACGGTCATCAGAGGTGTTTGAGGAATTCTTTTGGCACGGGATGAACTACGCGGTTTTACCCTCAATGAGTTCAACGGGGAGCTTGATATTCGATTCGGGCTTTTCGCCGTTAATAAGAGCAATGATGGATTGCGCCGCGAGCTCTCCGATGCGATCGATATCTTGGCGTACGGTTGTTAAGTCAGGCATAAACGTCATAGTGCGGCGGGCACCATCCGCGCCCACGACCTTAATATCGCCCGGAGCGCTCAAGCCGCGCTGCTTCATCACGTTAAGACAGATAGCCGCCATCGTGTCGTCTCCCGCAAAGATGCCGTCAATATCGGGGTTCTCATCGAGGATCTTCGCAACGACCGCGCTCTTTTCGTCGTCGGGCTTAACGAACTCGACCTCACGGACAAGCGCGGGCAAACCGGCCTGCTCAACAACATCGAGGTAGGCATCGGTACGCTTATTGGCAGGCATGCGCATGCGGCTATTGCTGCGCAGGCACAGGATGCGCGAACACCCGTCATCGATCAGGCGACGCGTGGCAAGTTCGCCGATACTATAGCTGTCGCTCGCAATCTGAACAGAGGCCTCGCCAAGGTCGCAGTCGATACCAACCAGACTCAAGCCCATCTCGGCATACGCCTCGGCACCGATATTAAGCGAGTTGACGATGACGCCATCAACCATATTGCGTCGAAGCATGTCGATATAAGAGCGCTCAAGCTCGGGTCGATTGGCGCTATTGCACAGCAGCATCTTAAAACCGTTTTCGGCCAGGGTATGCTCAATGACTTGAACCACTTGGGCATGAAACGGACTGCTGACATAGGGGACGATCATACCGATAAGATTCAGGCGACCGTTGAGCATGGCACGGGCGATATCGTTGGGCGTATAGTTGATGCGCTTCATCGCGGCATGGACCTTATCGCGGGTCTCTTGGCTAATATAGCCACGATTATTAAGCACACGAGATACCGTAGTAGGCGAAACCCCCGCCACCGCCGCAACTTCCTTGATGCCAGGCTTAGCCGTATCCTTAGAACGAGCACTCTCGCGAGCCATAGCACCCTCCCCCATCAACATGTCATACGTTTACATACGAACAAAGCATACCCCAACAAGAGCGGGAAGACGGTAACAGTACAAGTAAGTAAACGACTCATCCAAATAATTAGGAGAGTTCCGCCTAACGGGTGACTACACAGGACCCCACATGGCCGGTTTTGGGTTATTTCCCAAAACATCCCGCACTGATATTTTCTGTATTGAAGACGTCGATGATGCACCCGTATACCATTGA
>CATZLI010000009.1 GCA_958421275.1 uncultured Collinsella sp. | reverse complement strand
GCGTTCGAGGCGGGGACCGCGCCGGCGGGCTCGGCCGAGCTCGAGCGCCTCATCGTCGCCGCGAGGTCCGAGGCCGACGCGTTGGCAGCCGCCGGCGGATGGGCGGCCGTCCGGGTCGGTTTCGGGGATGCCGAGACCATCGACTGCGAGACGGGCCGGACGGTCTACGTCGCGGGGTGAAATAGGAGGAGAGCGCAAGCGCGGTCCGGATGGGCCGCGCTTTTCTTTTCCCGGGGATGCGGAACTCCCGCCGCCCAAGTGCCTTGGACGGTGGGAGCAGGATAAGGGCGCACTACGGGCGCCCGGTATTTTGCGGCGCAACTCGGCGCGCCGAGTTCGTTTCCGCTGGTGGCGTGGCCGGTTAACCCGGAAGGCGGCCACGGCCCGCCGTCATACGCGCCTCGCGCGCCGTATGACGGCGGGCCGTTTTCGCAGGCAGGGCCGTACGACGCGTCAGAACCCGTCGGGCGCGGCGGACACCTTGCGCTTCCTGCCGCCGGACGGCGACCCCTTGGGCTTTTTCGGCTTCTCCGGGATGCGCCATACCGGTGCCGGACCGGCGTTGCGGACCTCCCCCTCGAGCGCCCGCGCGAGCAGCGCGCCCTCGGCCTCCGGCGACGTCAGGCCCAGCAGCGGCCCCAGGAACGTCTCGGTGATGTCGCGGCTGGCGAGCGCCATCGGTCCCTCCGCGTCGATCACGAGCGCGCCGTTCTCGCGCGCGCTCCAGGCCATGAGCTCCGACGGGGTGATCAGCGGACGGCGCGCCACGGAGAACGACTTGCCGGACGAGGAGCTCTGCGTCCCCTTGGTTGAGCTCTGCCCGGTCGTCTTGACACTGTAGTCGCCGAGTCGCTTGCTGATCTCCTCCGCCTCGCCGACGGACTCTACCGAGAGGACGACCTGGGTGCCGAGCAGCGCCAGCAGCGCGTCCGACTCTGCCCTGGAGTAGCCGCACCGGGCCTCGAGCAGGCGGGTGTTCTGGAGCACGAAGACGACGTGCAGCCCGATGCTGCGGACCTCCGCGAGATCGCCGAGGAGGCGGGGGATCTTGGGGATCCCGGACCCCTCGTCGATGGCGAGCAGGGTCTCCGCCGGCAGCCTGCCGCCGGACAGGCGCGCGGTCTCGCGCAGCGCCGACAGCGCCTGGGAGAAGATGCACGAGACGAGCGCGCCGCGGTCCCCTCGGTCCGTCGCGCTGGCGATGTAGAGGATGGTGGGCTTGCGCCCGACCGATGCGAGGTCGACCTCGCCGTCCCAGAGCATTCGGCTGACGTCGTCGTCGCAGAAGGACATGAGGTAGTTGCGCGCGGTGGAGACGAGGGCCTCCCCTCCGCCGCCGTTCGACGAGGCGACGAGGAGGAACTGGCGCGCCGGGTTTCCCGCCGGCAGGTCCGCGGCGAGCTCCTCCAGCGACTTCACGGCGCTCTTCCCGTCGCGGGGTTCCAGGAGCGCGAGCACGGTCGAGAGGTTCCGCGCGCCGTCGGGGATCCGCTCGTCCGTTATCGCGAGCAGGCAGAGGCCGGTCAGCAGGTTGCGGCTGGCGTCCGTGAAGAACCTCTGGCCAGAGGAGAAGGCATCGGGCACGATGGCGGACGACAGCTCGCGGAGCTCCGCCACGGCGCCGGCGACGCCCTCCGTCCCGAGTGCGGAGATGGCGCGGTCGAGGGAGTTGAACCTCGCCGACTTGACGGGCTCGTCGAGCCGGACGGCGACGACCTCCATCCCGGCCCTCCGGGCGAGCGGCTCGGTCCATGCGCGGATCTCGGACTTCGGGTCGTGGACGATGACGGACGTCGGGATTCCGTGTGCGTTGCGGTCGATCGCCGCGGCCACGCTGACGGCAAGAGATCTCCTCGTCTTGCCTGCGCCGCTGCCCGCCCTTATGAGGCAGTGGACGGCGGGGACCATCGCGATCCCGCCACCGATGCAGCCGGCCGCCACGAGCCCCTCCGCGGCGGCCTTCCCGTCCCAGGGAGGGCAGCGCCTCGCGACCCTGGACGGCCTCGACTCGAGCCAGGCGTCCCCGTGCGTGCGCGTGGGCGCGCGGTCGCCGGCGAACGTCCCGTCGTGGAGACTCGCCCATGAGCGGGCCCAAGAAACGAGGCCGAGGATGAGGACGGTTGTCGCGACGAGGGCGAGGGCCGCGAGAAGCTCGCCCGCCTCGCCCGACGCCGCCGCGTCGGCGGCCGCTTCGAAGGGGTTGCGGAAGACGTGGGTGGGCTCGGGGCCCGGGTCGCCCGCGGGCAGCCGCAGTAGGGCGGAGAAGCCCGAGATGAGGGATACGGTCCACCATCTGGCGTAGGCCCAGGCGCTGACGGTCGCGACGCAGGCGACGCCGGCGGCGATGCCGTGGCCCACGAGCGTGCCGGCGAGCTCCCTTTTCATGTTGCGGTTGAAGGATTTCGGTTTCATCTCGTGATCGTCCTCTCTATCCTGTTCGCTATCTTCACTGCGGGGACGTTCGTTTGCCTGGTGCCGCCGGAAGCGAGGATCCTCAGGGCCGCGGCGATGAGCCGCAGCGCCTTCTCGCCGGCCTCGTCCCCCATGTCGCGCCCCCCGGCGTCCCGCGCGGTCTCCCTGGCGACCAGTGCCGCCATCGCGGCTGCCCGCCCGAGGGCCGGACCGGGCGACGGCGCATGCCTGAAGGCCCGGTCTGCCGTGGGACATCCCCTGAGGTCTGCCGGCTCGAGGGTCCTGCCGTGCGCGACCTTTCGCGCGATCCTCTCGAGGCGCGCCTTCGGGATGCAGGCTCGGGCTTCGGTGGCGAACCCGGCCTCCCTCCGCCTATCCGTCGCCGGGCCGGCTGCCGGGGCGGCGCGTCGCGCCGGTATTTGTTCGCGAATCGGCGTTCTGTCCGGGACCATGACTCGCAGCGCCGCGTTCTCGCACCGGAGGCCGAGGTCGGCGGCCGCCTTGCGGGTGTAGACGTCCCGCGCCTCCCCGGTCAGGCACTTGAGGTCGGCGCACCTCTCGACGGCTTTCCTGTGGCGGTCCAGCGCGCCGGCGAGCTCGGGGGAGTCGGAGGCTGCCCGGTCGAGGGCCTCCCTCAGCGCGGCGGAGGCCTCCGGGTGGAAACGCCTGAGGTGGGCGGCCTCGATCCTTCCGTCCGGCGGCAGCTCGATGTCGAAGCGGTTCCGGTCGATGCGGGCGACGGCGTCCAGCGCCGCCTCCCTCGCGAGGTCGCGCTCGATGTAGGCCTCCCGCAGCAGCGGCGCCATGGCCTTCGAGGAGATCTCGAGCCGCGCCGCCTCCATCTTCCCCTTGGGCAGCAGGGAGTCCCAGTCGCCCGCGCGGTCGACCGTGAGGATGTGGACGTGGTGGCTCGTGCCGTTGACGTGCATCGCCGCGTAGAACTCCACGCGGCTCTCGGGCACGCCGGTCATCTCGGAGAAGAGCCTCGGCCACTCGGAGCGCACCAGCGCCTGCCAGGCGTCCAGGCGGTCGAGGCCGGCAGCTGGGGCGATGTCGTTCGGGACCGTGACGACGGTGGTGAGAACCGCGCCGCCGTTCTGGGCGATTGCGCGCCTCGCCTCCGCCACGGCGACCGGGCCGCTCGCGCCCCAGAGGCCGCCGGTCGAGCCGGTCCTGTTCGCGGCGTAGGCGGCCAGGCCGTCCACGCCGAGCCTCCTGCCGTCGGCCTCGCTGACCTCGATGACGACGCCGCGGCGGGTGCCGGCGTATGCCGCCAGGCCCGCGGCGGTCGCCCTCGCGGACGTCCCCGCGCGGACGACGGAGTGGTTGACGATGACGGGCGGGCTAGCCATCGGCGCGCTCGCGCGCGTGGAGCTTCACCTCGTCGATTCGGCCGAGTCCGGCGCGGCTGAGCTCGCCGGCCTGCGCGAGGTAGTTCTTCCAGATGTCCGCGACGGGGACGTCGTCGAGCGAGGCGTAGGAGGCCTTGAGGACGTCGGCCGACATGAGGCCGGCCATGATGGCGGCGGTCATGGGGCGCGAGAGGACCGCGGCGATGCGGTCCTCGGCGGCGTCGAGCTTGCGCTCGATGTCGAGCGCGGCGACGTCCATCCGCGCGTCGACGACGCCGCGGATGAAGCCCGCGACCTCGTTGCCGTAGAGGTCGAGCCCCTCCGCGGCGAGCGCCGAGCGCAGGAGCGAGCGGATTTCGTCGCTGACGTTGGACTTATTGAGTTCGGCCCGCGTCTTGAGGGCGGTATAGAGCCTTGAGTCGAGCTTTACGCTTACATTTTTTGTGGACATGTTTTCTCTTTCTATCGAAGAAAAACCGCCGCCCGTGTGGGCGGCGGCAGGCGATCAACTAATAGTCAAGGTCCTCGATATCCTGGAAGGTGAAGGGGTTGTTTGGGACGATATCGAGATACTGGGCCGGAATCGCGGTGAAGATCCCGAGATCCTGCGCGAAGTTTTCAAGGCGAGCCGAATAGCGATCGCAGAAGACGTCGTGTGCCTCGTCGAAGCCATCGACAATGTAGCGACGTGCGGCGATTTTGACGAGCTCATCGTCGGGGATGCCGTAGAGCTCATCGATGACGGCGAGATACTCGACGGGATCAAGCGGCTGACGGGTGTTGCTGAAGTCGATGAAAGCCTCCGGAAGGCCATCGATCTTGCGCTTGAAGCGAAGCATCCAGATGCTCTTCGCGGTCAGAAGCGACCCAAGGTTGAGGAAACGGGGGTTGTCGTTGCCGCGGTAGGTGTAGCGGCGGCCGGCGACATCGATGACGAGGGGGAGGCCGTAGCCCTTCTGGACGATCTTGTTTTTGGTGTTAATGGTGCCCATATGACGCTCCTTGGGGTTGGGCGGGGCGCAAATGCGCCCCGCAGATTGCTATGCGACGGCGGCGAAGTGGTGATACGCCGGCCAGTACGTCAGATCGACGCGGCCGCCGGCAGCGCCGTTACGGTTCTTCTTGATGTCAACGTGGAGCTCGCGGCTGCCGTTGCCGGCATCGTCGCGGTCGGTCTTGATTGCAAGGATGACGTCCGCGTCGAACTCGAGCTTGGCGGTGCCGCGGAAGCTGCCGTCCTTGCCGGTGATGGCGACGGCGATGACGGGGGTGCGCTCGTGGTGTGCCATCTGTGCGAGGCCGAAGGACACGCGGTCGAGGATGTCCGTCGTCGAGAATGCCGGTGTGGACACGGTGACGAGCTGGGCGTAGTCGACAATCACCGCCGGCGGGATGCCGTCGCGGATGGCGATGGCGTGCACGGCCTCGGTGAGGCCCTCGATGCTATGGCCTCGGACGTCGTCCATAGTGAGATCGTCGACGATGATGAGGTTGTCGGCGATGGAGCGGACGGCCGCGACAGTGTCATCGGCAGCCTCGCGCTTGTCCTCGGCGCTAAAGTCCGCCTCGGTGAGCGGCGTGCCGCCGGGGACGAGGCACGACGCGGCGGGAAGGATGCGACGGACGCAGGCCGCGCGGGCGATCTCGTAGCTGGCGATCACCACGCGACGGTGACGCGCCATGGAGAGGCCCATGTTCAAGATGAGGTCCGTCTTGCCGCCGCCGGCGACGCCGGTGAGGAGCACGAGCTCCTCGCCGAGACCGTTGAGCTCGGTGCTGAGCGGAGCGGGCTCGAAGGTAACGCGGCCGTCGACACCGGTGAAGACGGCATCGAGGCGGTCGAGCAGGGGACGGATGCCGCTGCGGAAAGCCGGCGGCACGGTGGGCGTATGACCGGGACTAGGCATTCTTGTCCTCCTCGCTATGCATCGAGTTGATATAGCGGATGAAGTCGGGTGCGAACACGCGGATATGGCGCATGGCCTTGATGCACGCGCCGGAGGCGTGCATCAGCTTGTAAGCGGTGGGGCGGCTGACGCCCAACTCGGCCATGACACGGTCCGGAGACCAGTAAAGCGGGCCGTTGCGACTGGCGATTTGGTTGACCATGACAACTCCTCTTGAATCGTGGGTATAAGTCCTTCGCTCGAGCTGACTGTAGTTTCGCTTGGTTTTCTATGGCGAGGAATGGCTGCTGGCAAGTTCGGGTATCAGGTCTGAAACAGGCTGATTAGCTGCGAAAATGAATTGATTTTGAATAGTTAAACGGGAGTTAAGATTGCAGAACGGGCTGAGACGGCAGCAACGGGCAGGGCTCGCACTTGATAAAGAAACCGGCCTGTTGGGGAATTGCTTTACCGTTGACATCGAAGACGGCGATATCGTTTTTGCCTTTGGCGACACGCCGTTTAATCGGGATGCCCCGGTACCGATGGTCGACTTGAGTGATGTCATATCAAGGCTAATCAACCTTGTTGAGCCTATTTCCGGGCGCACCTATATTGCTCAGGTTCGTGCTGGAGAGGATCCTAGGTGCCTGGCGCATGTCGCCGATAGGGAGAATGAATACCGTCTTGTCGACTCTTCCTGCGAGGAGCTCGTTGATCTTGCCTATGAAATCGGACCCCTTTTTGGCGTATATGATTTTGACAGCGGCATGGTCTGTGGCCTCACGGTTCGAGAACCAGTTGACTGGTGGAGGGCGGCTGCCGGTGCGCTATCGTGTGCGATGAGAATGAGAGATGCCGCAAGCGATGAGGCATACTGGCGATTTATGTCTTCAGAGGTCGAACTGTGCAGGGCGGTTACCGATGAGCTTCGGGTTCTTAAGGCGGTCTATATCTCGGATCTCGGATTTCCGGGAGCTTACGGTAGGATGATCACCGTCGGAGAAAGTGAATACCATCGCGCGTTTCCGGCTGTGTCGGCTTCCGACGAACCGGCGGGTGTGTGCTATCGAGGTGGATTCGAAAGCAAGAATGGCGTAAGGTGCGAGCCGTCTCCCTACCCTATCTTTATTCGTCACAGCGACTGGGCCAAGAGGCGTTTCGACCTGTATCAGAACAAAAAACTGTCAGAGTCATCAAGGGGGTTTGTTGTTTCTCCTCGGGATGGCGCGCGGTCTGTTTGCGTTCGGAATGGCGATTCCGTTGATGCCCTTTACGTGGTCCGCATCGAGGGCGGTAGTGTCGATTACGAGACCGGTTCAGACCCGTATCGATTTGGGGCGCTTCCCGACGACGGAGACTATTCGGTGTTTGTGAACTCGATTCTTTACCCGAATCCAGTTTGGTACAAAATGTACGGCAACTTATATGACGTCATGGTCAGAATCCACACAAGGCGCAATTCTCTTGATTATGAGTTGGGAAGAGTTTCGACAGAGTTCTATGAGTGCGCGCTGGAGCGTATCTGGTGCGCCTTCGCGCGACAGGCGACAGAAGGTAGGTCCGTGGCCTGCCGAAATTGTGGCAGGGCCTTTGTAATCCACAGAGGGGAAAGGCCTCGCCAGTACTGCGATGCGAACTGTAGGGATTCTTATAACAAGAAGGTGAAGAAGGAGGAAAGGGCTCGACGGATCAAACGTGTGATCGCGGCGCATTTGGTCGGGGGCTCCTTCACTTTGTCGTCGATATGCGAGTGCATCGGGGCACCGGGTAAGGAAGCGGAAGTTGACTCCGTGATGCACGATATGGAACGGGATGGCTGGACGTTTAAGCGCAGGAGCGGGCGGTACCCTTCATTTACAGTGGAATATTCTGCACCTGAGTCTTAAACGACTAAGGGTGCGGGTCTACCCGTTCAGCAGGCGGCCAATGGTGTTCCCGGCCTCGCGAGAGCGTTCCTCAAAGGCGTGGGCGTAGATGTTGAGCGTGGTCGAGGCAGACTTGTGGCCAAGCTGGGTCTGAACGGTCTTGACGTCCAGGCCCTCGGCAACGAGAAGGCTAGCGACGGTGTGCCGAAGCTCATGGACCGTCAGGCCCTGATAGCCCTTTCCTCGCGTGAAGGTTCTCCCACCATAGGTTTTGGTGACGACGTCCTTCGTATATTCGCCCCATCCGTTGTCGACGCAGAAGTTGCGGAAGAACTTGTCAAAACCGTCGGGGTCAATCCTCTGCCCGTATTTTCCGTTAACGACCGGCATGAGGCTGTCCAGAGCCAAAGGCTCCATGGAATGCTTCAGGCGAAGGCCGTTGATATGCTCCAGGTTGAGGCGTTGGCTGTTTTTCCAGACAGCAAGAATTCGTGCCAGGGCATCGTCCATGCAGACACGCCGGCCCGCCGAGCCCATTTTGGGATTACGAAGGACTTTGTCCTTGGCGTACTGGTTATAAAACGTGATGGTATTGCTGGCGAAATCAATATCACCCCAGCTAAGCCCCAGCATCTCTCCGCGACGGCAGCCCGTTCCGAGGATGATGAGGATCCCGACGTATTTTGCGTCCCCCTCTGTCTCAATTTTGCGTAGGACGGCCTTTCTGAACCTTCGGGCCTCAGAGAGGGTGAGGCTATTTCTTTTGTTCTCCTGAGGTGGTTTTGGAAAATCGACCATATCAGCGGGATTGCTGGGGATTTCCCCATCTCGGTATGCCTGCTTAAGCACCTGTCTTAGTTTGACATGGACCTTGTAGAGGCCGTTTTCTGAAAGTGGTCTTTCGTCTCCGCACCCTTCCGTCCATATTGCACGCCTTGCACGTTCTGACGAATATGCATTGCGGATCCTCGAAGGAGTCAGGGATGTGAGCGCTACGCCACGGAATAGCCTTTCGATCTTTTTGATTTCCAAGGCCTCCCGGTCGTAGGCGAGGGGTGAGTTCAACTTATGTTGGGCGTGGAACTTGCCCGAATAGCTTGCGACTGTATTTTTCGACCCAGCTGCCTGTCCGCTTTCGTATTCGACCCGGTAACGGGCAAGTTCCCTTTTGGCATCCGATTTGAGCCCGTGTATGGTTCGCTTGGGTGCCCGCTTATATTTTCCACTGGCATCTTTTTCCGGAAGGTTAAAGGTGATGAGCCAGGTGTTGGGCTTGCGGCCCTTTTCGATGGCCATAGGGCGTCTCCTGCTGACGGGGTTGATACGATACTCCCTGCCCGTGCCTTTAAAGGCACGGGCAGGGAGTATCGTATCCCGAATTGCGAAAGAAATTCACCCACAAGTGTAGTTTTGCGGGTGAATTGCGGGTGAGACTTTTTGTAAATCGAAATAAAGCACAGGCAAAAATAACTCAATACCTGCTATTCTCTTTCCTATAATTAGAATTCATTTACTATGATTAACAATAATTACTCCGGTCTCATAACCCGGAGGTCGTAGGTTCAAATCCTGCCCCCGCGACCAAGAACTTGCAGCTCGTCGGCCTAGCCGGCGAGCTTTTTTGTTATCCCGGGACTGTGTTTTCGGTCCAATTCTCGGCTTCTTAAACAAAATCTCGATCTGTAACATCTAGACCCGATTTGGGCGGCTAAGTGTTACAGATCGAGATGTTTCGGCAGGACGGTCTTCGTTTGTCTAAATCTGTAACACGAGGGACGGATTTTGCCGAGTTGTTGTTATAGATTGAGATTTTTTAGCAGGCGGGTTTGGTTTGTCTCGATCTGTAACAGTAAGACCCGGTTTTGTCGCGTAACTGTTACAGATTGAGACAAACCGACGGGCCGCTCTGCCCCATCCACCTGCCGCCACCTGATATTCGCCGATTTCCGTTGTGCTGCTGTGCCTCCATGCCATATCCTCTAGACAACTACGCGGCAACATCGCCGCCGCGCCTACAAGAGAGGAATGTCCATGACCGCACCTGCATCCAAGCTGCTTCAGCCCATTACGGTTGGCCCCCTTGAGCTCAAAAACCGCATTATGTTTCCGCCGCTGACCACCGGCTACGAGGAGCGTGACGGCTCCATTGGCGAGCGCAGCCTGGCTTTTTACGAGCGCTTGGCCCGTGGCGGCGTGAGTTACATCGTCATCGGCGACGTCGCTCCCGTCATGACCGCGAGCCCCACGCCCAAGCTGGCAACCGACGCCCAGATCCCCACGTTTAAGGCTCTGGCCGACGCCGTCCACAAGCACGGTGCCAAGGTTGCGCTGCAGCTGTTCCACCCCGAGTACGACGTGCCCGGTGTCGGCCGCATGGTCATGGGCTCCATGGCCGCTGCCAAGGCCGCGCAGGAGGCCAAGGCCGCCGGCGACGAGGAGACCTTTGCCGCCAAGATGGCCGAGTCCAACGAGATTCGCAATCAGGCATACGCCAAGCTGCACCACGACATGCAGCACTTTGTGAACGAGGCGAGCGTAGAGCAGCTCACCCAGATCAAGGAGGCCATCGCTGCCTCGGCCGCCCGCGCGCAGCAGGCCGGCATCGACGCCATCGAGGTCCACGGCGACCGCCTGGTGGGTTCGCTGTGCTCGGCCATCCTCAACCAGCGCACCGACGAGTACGGTGGCTCGTTCGAGAACCGCGTTCGCTATGCGCTGGAGGTCGTCGCCGCCATTAAGGAGGCCGCGCCGCAGCTGATGGTGGAGTACAAGCTCCCCGTGATCATGGAGAACCCCGACGGCACGCCGCGCGGCAAGGGCGGCCTGCAGCCCGACGAGGCCTGCGAGTTTGCCAAGCTGCTCGAGGGCGCGGGCATCGATATGATCCAGGTTGCACAGGCCAACCACACCGGCAACATGGGCGACACCATTCCACCCATGGGTGCCATGCCCTACAACTGGACGCTGCCGGTGGCCGAGCGCGTCAAGGCCCTGGTCTCCGTGCCGGTGGCAACCGTGGGCCGTGTTGTCTCGGTCGAGGCCGGCGAGAAGATCCTGGAGGATGGCTCGGCTGACATCATCGCCTATGGCCGCTCGCTCATGTGCGACCCCGACATTGCGCTGAAGGCCGCCACGGGTGAGCCCATCCGCGAGTGCCTCAACTGCAACAAGGGCTGCGTCGACGCGATTCAAAATCGCAAGTACATCTCGTGCGTGCTCAACGCCGAGAACGGCGACGAGGCGACCATCGCCATCAAGCCGGGCGAGGGCGACAAGAAGATCGCCGTGGTGGGCGGCGGCATCGCCGGCCTGGAGGCCGCACGCGTGGCGGCCAAGCGCGGCTACGACGTGACCATCTACGAGGCGAGCGATCATCTGGGCGGCCAGATTGTGCTGGCGGCCGCGCCTCCGCGCAAGGACGAGATCATGCGTTCCGTTGAGTACTACGAGAAGATTCTGCCCGGCCTGGGCGTGAAGGTTGAGCTCAGCCATGCCGCTACCGCTGAGGACCTCAACGCCGCCGACGCCGCGATTGTGGCCGTGGGCGCGCACGACGTGGTCATCCCCGTTCCGGGCGCCGACTCGGAGAAGGTCGTCTCGAGTTGGGACGTGCTGGCCGGCAAGGCGGAGCTCAACGGCCGCGTCGCCGTCATTGGCGGTGGCCTGGTGGGCACCGAGACTGCCGAGTACCTGCTGCAGCGCGGCTGCGAGGTGGCGATTGTCGAGATGCTCGACAAGATTGCCGCGGGCGAGTCCGAGACCATTCTGCCGCTGATTATGAGCGACTTTGCAGAGCACAACGTGGAGCAGCACGTGAAGACCCGCCTGACCGCCATTACCGACGAGGGCGTGGAGGCCATTCGCACTACCGAGGACGGCGCCGAGGAGCCGGTAAAGATCGCCTGCGATTACGTGGTGATGGCCGTGGGCTCCAAGGCCAACGCGTTTGACCTGGATGGCGTGACGGTGCCCGTGACCTGCGTGGGAGACTGCTCGGGCGAGCGCACCGCCGACATCGCGAGCGCCATTCGCACGGCATATCACGCGGCCAACGAGCTGTAGTTAACTTCGCGGCCAGGCGGGGCGGTAGCACGGATCCGTCTCGCCCGGCTGTGTCCCGTCGGATGTCAACCGGTGCGGGGCCTGCAAGCGCGCAGGTCTCGCCCTTTTTGTTTTGCTCCGGTGGATGGCAATGCGCGGTAATCATGAGGAGTGAGGACGTCTACTGCCTCGCAGATCACTCAAAATTATTGGGGGAGGGGTTAATAACCATATCCTCTATACCAAAGGACATAAAGAGATGCCAATTTTGTTGACAAGCGAATGACGATTAGCCGTGAGTCAGCTACCAGCGTAAATAATCGATAAAGAAATGTCGTAATTTGGTGCCAAATGCCCAGATAACGCCGCGTCTATTTTAATTAACTGCTTTGAGCAAACAGTAAAATGCTACTATCTAACTTGCACGTAAGAAGGCAGATTAACGGTTAAGGCTAAGAAGTGGCAGGTATGTCGGAAGCAACTAGGACTCGCACGCATGCGCCCGAGGTTAGGCAGCGCGCCGTTGAGATCCTCCAAGAGGGGGTCGGTCATCGCGCCCTCGCTGCGGAGCTTGGCATTCCCCAGGCCACGGCTCGTCAGTGGGCCCGCGCATATGCCGTGGGCGGTGCCGACGCCGTGCTCAACGCGGGCGCTCGTCATCACACCTATTCGTACGACGTAAAGCTCGCCGTGGTTAAGGACCGTTTGGAAAACGGCCTGACGGTTCGCGAGGCTATGATCAAGCACAAGATTCCCAGCGAGTCTTCAGTCAAGGCTTGGTGCCGCCAGTATCGCGAGAGCGGTGAGTCCGCGCTGGTCGATAAGCCGCGCGGCCGCAAGCCGCGCGTTAAAAAGGCGGAATAGCGAACGGGATGGTGCGCCCACAGGGGCGCATTTTTCTTGCCGCCCCTCTGCTCCAATGCGGACAGACTCCTTACCCCGCACGTACAAAACTCCCCAGTTGACCGAAAACCCGCCGCCGCTACTCCTCAATTGAGCTATAACGTTAAACAATTGCAGCGTTTTTGCATGGGGGAGTGATGGTATGACGCTACTGTATTTCCTTACCCTGTTTCCGCTGGTACCGGCGCTGGGCATGCTGCTCGCGCGCGGTGACCGCGCCCGCGATGCGGTGGGGCTCATAGGTTCCGGCATCATTATGGCGGTGACAGTTGTAGTCGCCGTCATGTTTTTTGGCGCGGGCCCGCAGAGCTTTGAGGTTGCCTCCGGCACCTCGCATGTGCTCTCGATCATCAGCTCCGCCATCGATGTCATCCTGTGCGCCGTCATCCTATACAACGCGTATAAATATAGGAACGCGCTCACCACGGTGCTCGGCATAGTCCAGCTGGTGGGCTCGCTCGCCTTTGCAGCCATGACGCTGCCCGCGGCCGAAGCCGTCACGGCAACGCCGCTCTACCTGGATTACATGAGCGTGATCATGGTGCTCGCCGTCGGCATTGTCGGCAGCCTTATCTGCGTGTATGCCCTGGGCTACATGAAGGACTTCCAGGCCCATGACGAGCACGAGGCTGCGCTGCGCGGGCAGACTGCGCCCGACCGACGCCCGCAGTTCCTGGCGCTTATGTTCCTGTTCCTCTCGGCCATGTTCGTCATCGTGACGAGCGACAACCTTGAGTGGTTGTTCTGCGGCTGGGAAATCACCACCGTGTGCTCGTTCCTCATGATTGGCTACACGCGCACGCCCGAGGCCATCAAGAACGCCTTCACCCAGATTATCCTCAACATGCTGGGCGGCATCGCGTTTTTGGCCGGACTCATGTACCTGCACGTTAACGGCATGCCGCTGACCATCTCGGGCATGATCGAGCTTTCCGGCGCCGGAACCGCGCAGTCCGCGCTGCTGGTGATGCCGGTCATCCTGCTGTCGCTCGCCGCACTCACTAAGGCCGCGCAGATGCCGTTCCACACCTGGCTGCTGGGTGCCATGGTTGCCCCCACGCCCACGAGTGCCCTGCTGCACTCGTCAACCATGGTCAAAGCCGGCGTGTTCCTAATGGTCAAGCTGAGCCCGCTCTATGCCATCTATCCCGTGACCGGCTTTATGGTCACGAGTGTGGGTGCCATCACGTTTTTGCTCGCTGCCCTCATGGCCGTCTCGCAGAGCAACGCCAAGCGCGTGCTCGCGTACTCCACCATTTCCAACTTGGGCCTCATCAGTGCCTGCCTGGGTGTCGGCGCGCCCGAGGCCGTGTGGGCCGCCATCTTCCTAATCCTGTTCCACACGGTGGCAAAGTCGCTGCTGTTCCTGTGCGTGGGCACCGCCGAGCATCATATCGGCAGCCGCAATATCGAGGACATGGACGGTATGTTCAGCCGTATGCCACACCTGACGCGCTTGATGATGCTGGGCATCATGGGCATGTTCGTGGCGCCGTTTGGCATGCTCGTGTCCAAGTGGGGCGCTCTGGTGGCGTTTGCGCAGACCGGCAACGTGCTCATGATCATGGTGCTTGCCTTTGGCTCGGCCGCGACGTTTTACTTCTGGGGCAAGTGGCTTGCCAAGCTTTCGGGCGTCGACCCCACGGCTCAAAACGTTGAGGTCAATGTCCATAAGACTGAATGGATGGCGCTCAACACCATCGCCGCGCTGCTGATTCTGTGCTGTGTGGCGTTCCCGGTTATCTCGAGCGGCCTGGTGTCGCCTTACTTGGCCATGGTGTTTGGCCGCGTGCCGTACGTTATTGGCAAGGACGCCATGTATCTGATGGTGGTTATCGTGGCGTTTATCGCCGTGGTGCTGCTGACGTCATTCCGCGTGAGCAACAAACCGCACGTAAACGTATATCTTTCGGGTGTGGGAACCGACAAATATCGCCATTTCCGCGGTTCGATGGGTCGCGAGGTAAAGGCCGAAAAGCGCAATTGGTACTCGGAGGACGCCCTTGGCGAGAAGCGTATTGGTCCCGCGGGTAGCGTCGTGTGCTGCAGCATTATCTTGTTTGCGCTGCTGTGTTGCGCGTGGATTGGACCCGAGCGGCTTGCCATGAGCGCGCCCTCGGTGCTGCGCGGCAAGTATTTCGAAGGTTCGGGCGTCGTGGGCATTTTTATTGGTACCGTGGCGTTTGCCTTGATTGCGCCGCTTGTGGGCGGCCTGATCGACGGCATCGACCGCAAGCTGTCCGCTCGCATGCAGGGCCGCGTGGGTCCGCGCCTGCTGCAACCCTTCTACGATGTGGCCAAGCTCCTGCACAAGGCCCCTGCCAGCGTAAACACCATGGACGATACCTATATGGCGTGCGCGCTCATCTTTACCGTGGTGGGCGGCGGCATCTTTGTGTCGGGCTCCAACACGTTGCTGTGCGCCTTTATGGTGACGCTCGCCGCGATCTTTGTGGTGCTGGCATCTGCCTCGACGCAAAGCCCGTTTGCCCAGGTCGGCGCCGACCGCGAGTTGCTGCAGGTTATGAGTTACGAGCCCGCCGTTCTGCTGATGAGCGTGGGCCTGTATCTTGCCACCGATAGCTTCGATTCCATTGCCGTGACGGGGCAGTCGGCCCCCATCATCGTGTACAGCGTGCCCATTTTCCTCGCGCTGCTCGCGGTGCTTACCATCAAGCTGCGCAAGTCACCGTTCGATCTTTCGTACTCGCATCACGCGCATCAGGAGATTGTCCAGGGCGTCGCCACCGAGATGAGCGGCGGCACGCTGGCCAAGATGACCCTTATGCACTGGTGCGAGACCGTGCTGTTTTTGATGTGGGTGGGCATGTTCTTTGTTTGGGACAACCCGGTGAGCTGGGTCGTAGCCCTGGTCGTGATGGCCGCGACGTACTTTGTCGAGGTGCTGATCGACAACACCTTCGCACGCAGCACCTGGCGCAGCTGCTTTAGGCTCGGATGGGGCGTGGCGCTGGTGTTTGGCCTGCTCAACCTTATGCCCATCCTCGTCGACGTGTTTATTTAGGAGGCGGCATCCATGGATCATAAAATGTCGCGCTCGCCGTGGGTTATTCATTACGACGGCTCGAGCTGCAACGGATGCGATATCGAGGTGCTGGCCTCGCTCACGCCGCTGTTCGATGCGGAGCGCTTTGGCGTGGTCAACACCGGCAACCCCAAGCATGCGGACATCTTTTTGGTGACGGGGTCGGTCAATGCCCAGAACCTGCCCGTCGTGCGCCAGATCTACAACCAGATGCTCGAGCCCAAGTGTGTGGTGGCCTGCGGTATCTGCGCGTGTTCGGGCGGCGTGTTCCGCGATGCCTATAACGTGATCGGCGGCGTGGACCGCGCGATTCCCGTGGACGTGTACGCGCCCGGGTGCGCCATTCGCCCCGAGACGGTGATCGATGCCATCGTGGAGGCGTGCGGCATCCTGGACCAGAAGGAGGCCGTGATGCGCGCCGGCGGCGACCCGCTCACCGTGGGCGGCGCCGCTACCTGGGACGGTGGCGTTGAGTTGGGCGAGGACGGGTTTGTGGCCGCGGGGGCCGGGGCTGACGGTGCCGGTGGCGCGCCTGCCGGGAAGCCCGCCGCGCCCGCCGCTGGCGACGCATCTGCTGAGACGCCCGCCGCTGCAAAGGAGGCCGAGTAATGCAAAAGGCTATCTATACCACCGTCGGGATCGACGAGCTTCTGTCGCATGTCCAGGCGCTCAAGGGCGTCGGCGCGCGCTTTGTGCAAATGCATGCCGAGCGCAACGTCGACGACGGCACGTATCGCCTGGTCTATACGTTTATCAACGTTCGTGCTGCACAGGAGCAGATCGCTCAGGATGGCAGCTATGCGATCGAGAACCTGGTGGTCGAGGGCATCGACCAGTACCAGGAGATTCCGTCCATCAGCTCGTATTATCCGGCGGTATTCCCGTTTGAGAACGAGGCGCACGACCTGTTTGGGCTTGCCATTACCGATATGCAGATCGACTTTAAGGGCTTTTTCTACCAGGTCTCGACTGCCGAGCCCATGAGCGTTATCACACCCGAGGTGAAGGCCGCGCGCGAGAAAGCCATGAAGGTCCGTGCCGCCGCAGAGGCCAAGGCGCGCAAGGCTGCGGCCGAGAAGGCCGCTGCCGCTGCTGCTGCGGGGGAGGGCGCCGCGGGTGCCGGCGATGCTGCGAACGCTGTTGCCGCCCAGCCCGCTGCGGCTACCGGCTCCGATGCTCAGCATGACGATGCTGCTGCCAAGGCCGCGCTCAAGGCTGCCGAGATGGAGGCAAAGCTCGCCGCCATGGATCCCGAGAAAGCGGCCAAGGTCCGCGCGGCGCTTGCCGCCAAGGCCGCCCGCGACAAGCAGAAAAAGGAGGCGTAAGGTCCATGGCACATCGCTCCGTTATTCCGTTTGGCCCGCAGCACCCGGTGCTGCCCGAGCCGCTTCATCTGGACCTGGTGATCGAGGACGACCGCGTCATCGAGGCAATTCCGCAGATCGGCTTTGTGCACCGCGGACTCGAGAAGCTCACCGAAAAGCGCGACATGCACCAGTTTGGCTACATCGCCGAGCGCATCTGCGGCATCTGCGCCGTGGGCCACAGCTATGGCTATGCCAGCGCCTGCGAGCGCATGCTCGACATCGAGGTGCCCGGCCGCGCGCAGTATATCCGCACCATTTTGCACGAGCTTTCGCGCATCCACTCGCATCTGCTGTGGCTGGGCCTGCTCGCCGATGCCTTTGGCTTCGAGGCGCTGTTCTATCGTTCGTGGACGCTGCGCGAGCAGATTCTCAAGATCTTCGAGAGCACCTGCGGCGGCCGCGTGATCCTTTCGATCAACGAAATCGGCGGCCTTAAGCACGACATCGAGGACTCCGAGCTGGCGGGTATTGTCCAGACGCTCGATGCCATGCGTCCCGACTACGAGGCCCTGGTGCATACGTTTTTGGACGACAATAGCTGCGGCGAGCGCCTGCATGGCGTGGGCGTGATCAGCAAGAAGGATGCGCTGGAGCTTTCGATGGTCGGCCCGTTCGGCCGCGCCTCGGGCGTGGACTACGACGTGCGCATGTTTGGCGACGGTGCCTATGCAGGCCTGGCAGCATTTGAGCCCATCGTTGCTACCGACGGCGACTGCTATGCCCGCTGCCAGGTGCGTTGTGCCGAGGTCACGCAGGCCATGGACATCATCAAGGAGCTTGTGGGCAAGATCCCGCACGACGGTATCGGCGGGCGCACCAAGCTCACGCCGGCCGACGGCGCGCGCGGCGAGGTTGTGATTGAGCAGCCGCGCGGCGAGGCGTACTACTATGTGCGCGGTAACGGCACCAAGAACCTGGACCGTTTCCGCGTGCGCACGCCGACGTCGCAGAACCTGGCGGGTCTGACGCATGCGCTGCAGGGCGTGCTCCTTGCCAACGTGCCCATGATTATCCTGACCATCGACCCCTGCATTAGCTGCACGGAAAGGTAGGCGCGGCATGAGTTTACTGACATTTGCCAAGACGGCCTTGGGCTCTATGGTCAAGCAGCCGGTCACAGTGTGCTATCCGCAGGAGAAGCTCGCGGCACCCAAGCGCTTGCGCGGGCACATCGTCAACGACATGGACGTGTGCATTTGCTGCGGCATGTGCGCTCGCCGCTGCCCGGCGGGCGCGCTCGCGGTCGATCGCAAAGGCGGCGCCTGGTCGATCGACCCGTATGCCTGCGTGGTGTGCGGCGAGTGCATCGAGAGCTGCCCCAAGCACTGCCTGACTATGGATACCGCCCGCACCCCAGTTGCGGCGGATAAGACTCCCACGGTAGAAACCAAACCGGAATAGAGCTGGAATAGGGGCCGGTGGGGCAAAAATGCCCCACCGGCCCCGCGCTTAAACGCGCGGTTGGACCGCCGCGAACAAAACTATGCCGGATTACGGGGCTGGATTGCGAACCTCCGACCATATCGAAAACCACGAAATTAAAACCGCAGGTAGACGAACCGTCATTTTGCAGAAAACGCGGGTATGGATGAGGGCCCCGACTTTAGCCCCGTAATCCGGCATCGTTTTGAAATGACACCATATCAGTACCAGCCCCTGATCCCTCGGGGACGGAGGAAAACGGATCATTTTGGCCTTGCGAGGGCTGCCACGTGACCCGTCTGCCACGAAATGGGCCCATCTACTACGTTTAAGCCGCTACCCTCAACCATGCCAAAAAACGCGAAAACAAAATCGCAGGTAGAACGCCTGCGATTTTTCATGAAAAGCGGGCATGGTCGGGAATATTGAGTCAAACGTAGTAGATGGGCTGATTTCGTGGCGGGCGCCGTCAGCCGATCTCCGCGGGCGGAAGAAAACGGATCATTTTGGTCCCGCGAGGCTTGCGGAGGCACCCGTGCAGGGCCGCCCGAACAAAACTATGTCGGTTTACTACGATGAATTCGACATTCCCGACCATGACTGCATTTTTCTAAATATTGCAAGCGTTCTACCTGCGGTTTTGCAAGCGCGCAATTTACCGTGGTCGAAGGTGGGCGATTCATCGTAGTAAACCGGCATAGTTTTGAAATGGTATTAAATCGGTGGCAGCCATTTTGCTATGCCGGGGTGGTCGGTCGTTGGGTAATTACCCTCGCAGGTAGGCGATGGCGATTTGCGTGCGGTTGCGCAGGCCCATCTTTGCCAGGATCGAGCTGATGTGGTTGCGCACGGTGCCTTCGCCCATGTAGGCGGTGGCGGCGATCTCCTTGTTGTCGAGGCCACGAGCGATGAGCTCGGCGACTTCGAACTCGCGGTCGGTCAGGCTGGCGAAGGCCGCGGGCCGGCGGAGCGTGTCCGCCTCGACGCCCGTTCCGTCAAAATCGATATCCTCGATCGCCTTACCCTCGAGTACGCGCTTGCCGTCCATGACTTGCACCAACGCTGGCGGAATGGCGGCGACATCGGTCTTGATCAGGTAGCCGCGGGCGCCCAGTTTGAGCGCCGACACAATGTACTCGTCATCCGAGAATGTCGTCAGAAACACCACGCGCGCCGCAGGGTCGCGCTCAAGGATTTCGCGTGCTGCCGAAAGTCCGTCACGCCCCGGCATCTGAATGTCGAGCAGCGCGATGTCGGGCGCGTGCTCGGCGTAGAGCGCGACCGCGTCGTCGCCATTGGCGCCGGTGCCCACTACCTCGATTTGCGGCTGGGCGCCCAGGATAATCTTGAGCGAATCGACCACCAAGCGGTCGTCGTCGACAACGATGAGCCTCATCGGCCCTCATCTCCTTGCTGTTTGGGAACGGTGGCAAACACGCGCCAGCCGCTGGCGCCGGCACGCGGGCTGGCGGAGAAGGTGCCGCCAAGCGCCTCGATGCGCTCGCGCATGGAGGCAAGCCCCATGCCCTCCGCGGCGCCGCGGCTGCTTGCTTGGACCTCGCCCGCGCCATCGTCGGTAACGATGAGCTGGTAAAACGACGGATGCTCCATGCACCGTACGGTGACAGTATGGGCGCAAGCGTGGCGCATGGTGTTGGAGAGCGCCTCGCGCAGGACCGCCGCAAAGCAGTTGGCGACGTTTGCGGGTGCATGCTCGGCCATAACTTCAAGCTCAATCTGCGGACCGCCGTCCGAGCGCGCGCCTTCGACAATGCGTTCGAGCTGCACGGAAAGGTCGACGGCGTTGTCGTTGAGCGCGTGGACGCTGGTGCGCACAAGCTGGAGCGCCTCGTCAACCGTGCGTTTGACGTCGGCGAAATCGGCGGCAACCCTGGGCTCGTCGGCGTGCACGACGCGCAGGGCCTCGGTCTGCAGCGAGGCGCGCGTGAGCTGGTGGCCGACGTTATCGTGGATCTCGCGCGCGATACGGGCGCGTTCGGCGAGTGTCGCGAGCTCGACTTCGTAGTCCTGACGATCGGCAAGGTCGCGGTTGCGCGCTTCGAGCACGAGGGCTCGTTCCTGCAGTTCGTCGCGGGTACGGCGCATGCGCTGCTGCTCGCGCTCCAACTGGGCGGTACGTAGCGATAGCAAGGTGGCGGCAACCGAAAGGATGGCGGTCAGCAGGAGCGTTCGGGCGGTGAGCGCATCGGCGCGAAGGTCCGCGACGAGCGCAAAGACAAGGACGGAGCCAATGCCCAGCGCGACCCAGGCATGCTCGCGGTGCGCGCGCCGCGCGATGTCATAGAGGGCGAGAGGCGCAAACGGCACAAACGGCGGCGCAAAGACGGCCGCGATGATGTAAGCGTAACTCGTGGCCTTGCTTACACGGCGTGTGCGTTCCCCCTGTGCGATCTCGGCCAACGAGGTGGCAATAACGCCAAGGCAAAACGCCGCGACCAGGCGAGCGTCCACAGCAAGGCCCGTAGCGGCCGCAATGCAGCACGCCAGCACGATCGATTTGTCGAAAAGCCTGTTCATACGGGTATTGTACGCGAAGCCGCGCGTGGTGGAGGGGCCGCCTGCGCAACCGTGACATTCCTCCCGTACAGCAAATTGGGGGCGCCGGCGGGCCACGCGGCCAAGCCTCGCACTCGTGACAAAGCTCACTGGTGCGCGCCGGCGGCTCCTGCGATGATGCAATCGTACCGGGCCGCAATCAACAGGAGGGCCGCCTCATGACAGACATCGTCCACGTCGAAAACCTCGTCAAGCGCTATGACGACCTTATTGCGCTCGACCACTTTAACCTGAGCATCGCCCCCGGCGAGATCTTTGGTCTGCTGGGTCCCAACGGCTCGGGCAAGACCACGTCCATCAACTGTATTCTGCAGCTGCTTGCCTACGACAAAGGCACCATCGAGCTGTTCGGCGAGCCCATGACGCCCGCCCGTTATGATCTCAAGCGCCGCATCGGCGTGGTGCCGCAGCAGGTGGCGGTGTTTGACGAGCTTACGGTGCGCGAGAATATCGACTATTTCTGTAGCCTTTACATCAGCGACCGCAAGCGCCGCCGCGCGCTCGTGGACGAGGCGATTGACTTTGTCGGCCTGGGCGACTTTACCAAGTTCCGCCCCGGCAAGCTCTCGGGCGGCCTGGCGCGTCGCCTCAACATTGCCTGCGGCATCGCGCACAAGCCCGAGCTCATCTTTTTTGACGAGCCCACGGTGGCGGTCGACCCCCAGAGCCGCAACGCCATCCTGGAGGGCATCTGCCGCCTGCGCGACGAGGGCGCCACGGTGGTGTATACCAGCCATTACATGGAGGAAGTCGAGCAAATCTGCAGCCGCATCATGATCATGGACGGCGGCCGCGTGCTGGCGCAGGGCACCAACGACGAGCTCAAGCGCATGATTCAGATGGGCGAGCGCGTGACCGTCGAGGTCGGCGCCGTCGAGCCCGCCACGGTCGAGCGGCTGCGCGCCCTCGAGCACGTGCTTTCGGTTGAGCTGTCTGGCGGCGAGCTCGTCTGCACCTGCGAAGCGAGCCCACACAACCTGGTCGACATCCTCGACACGCTGCGCGCTGCCGACGTGGCGCTCGGCCGCGTGTGGAGCGAGCCGCCGACCCTCAACGACGTGTTCCTCGAGATCACCGGCCGCGAGCTGCGCGACTAGGGGGGGGCAGTCATGTTCAGCACCATCATCACCACGGTCAAGACGCTGCTGCGCCGGCCGGGCACGTGGGTTTGGGGCGCTCTCTTTCCCATTGCGCTTTCCACGATGTTCATGTTTATGTTTGCGAACCTGAGCTCCGACGGCACGGTCGACCCGGTGCCGGTGGCCGTCGTAGCGGATGAGGCCTGGGACGCCTCGACCTTTAAGGACGTGGCGACGTCGCTCGACGAGGAGGGCGACGATCAGCTGCTCGAGATCCACGAGTGCGACGACGCAGCCGATGCGAACCGTGCGCTTAAGGCCGGCGAGGTCGCGGGCATCTATACGGTTGACGCCGAAGGCGTACCCAAGCTTACGTTGCTTTCGAGCTATGACGGCTCACGTGCGTCGTCGGTGCTCACCGACCGCAGCATTCTGGAGACGGTGGCAAGCTCGTATACGCAAAATGCCGAGCTCATGTCCCAGATTGCCCAAGACAACCCGGCGGCGCTCGCCGACCCGGAGGCGGTTGCGCGCGCCCTATCGCTCGAGGGTGGCACCCACCGCGTAAGCCTGACACGCATCACGCCCGATGGCACGGTCATCTACTATTACGCGCTTTTTGGCCTGGTCGCGATGATGTCTGCCGAGTTTGCCGCCTTGAGTGTCGTCGATTTGCAACCCAATCTGTCGGGCCTTGGCGCGCGTCGCTGCGTGGGCGGCCTTTCCAAAACGGCGTCGCTGGCCGGCATCTTTGTGGGCTCGTGGCTGGTCTCCTTTGCCTCGATGACGATCGCGATCGGCTACGTGCGCCTGGTCGTGGGCGTCGACTTTGGCGGGCGTGAGGGGCTGTGTCTGGTGGGCGGTGCCGCTTCCGCGCTTGCCGCCACGGGCCTGGGGCTCTTTGTGGGCACGCTTCCCGTTAAGGGCGGCAAGGCGTCCAAGTCGGGCATCCTCACGGGCTTTGCTACCACGTGCGCCCTGTTCGCCGGCCTTTACGGCGAGCCGGCGATGGCGCTTGCCGACGACGTCGCCCGCGCCTGCCCGGCCGAGTGCTGGCTCAACCCCGTCAAGCTCATCTGCGACATGTTCAATCGCCTGTATTTCTTTGAGGACCTGGACCCCTTTGCCGTTCGCGCCGGCGCACTGGTCCTTATGGCGCTGCTGTTCGTTGCCGCCGCCACGCTGATCTTTGGAAGGAGCCGCTATGAGCACCTTTAAGACCGCGCTTCGCATGGCGCTCGCGCACCCGTTCTACCTGCTTATCTACACGGTGTTCATTTCGCTGATGGGTGTGTTTATCGCGGCATCGGTGAGCTGGAACTCGTCGCAGCTCGCCGAGTACAAGCCCTATGATGCCAACGTGATCGTGGTCGACCGCGACGACAGCGACCTTTCGCGTGCGCTTACCAAGCATCTGGGTTCGCGCTTTGAGCTGGTCACGGGCGTCGACGACGATACGTACGATCTTGCGGACGCGCTTTCCAAGAGCAACAGCGCCAAGGGTAGCGCCGACTGCGTGTTCTTTATCCCGGAGGGGTTTGAGGACGACCTCGTTGCGGCCGCCCGCGCGGGGGAGTCTCTGCCCAAGCTCGATGTGACCTACGGTGCTGGCACCATGGCGGCGGCGCTTTCGTCTGCCGAGGCCTCGCGCTGGATCTCGCTTGCGGGCACCGCGGCGGCCCTAGAGCCCGCCGCCTCTAACGGCGACGTTGCCAAGGCCGCCGAGCATGCGGCCACCGAGCGTGCCGAGGTCGAGATCGAGCAGGTCAAGGTCGACTCGACTGCCGCCGCCACGCTCGAGTCGTATTTCAACTTTGGTGCGTACGCGATTATCTCGTCGGTCATCGTGTCGGTGGGGCTGGTGTTCTCGGGCATGAACGAGCCCGAGCGCGTGCGTCGTATGGATGCCGGCCCAATCTCCGAGCGCCAGCGTTCGCTTGCCGTGTTTGCGGCCGCCGCCGTACTCACCGTCTGCATCTGGTTTGTTTCGAGCATGATGGGCGTCGTGGGCTTTGCCGGCGCGGTCGCCGAGGTCGGCGTGGGCCGTGTGTGCCTGGCGCTGGCAGCGACGTTTGCCCTGGCGTGCACGCCGCTGGCCGTTGGCTTTGCGCTTTCGAGTCTGGGTGCGCGCGAGGAGCTACTCAACGGCGTGGGCAACTTACTCGGCATGCTCATGACGTTTTTGGGCGGTGCCTGGATGCCGCTGTCGCTGATGGGCTCGGCCGTGCAGACGGTGGCGCACTTTGTGCCGACGTATTGGGTGAACGACGCAATCGGCAAGGCGCTTGCCTCAGATTTGACGTCCACCGTGCTGGGAGACATCGCCTGCGACCTGGGCGTCACCGGGCTCTTCGCCGCCGCCATTGCCGCCGTAGGCCTGGCCCTCGCACGCGCTAAATCCCGCGCCTAGCCACCTAGTCATTTAAGAGCGTCCCCAATGACTAGTCTGAAATAAATCCCAGGCCTCGCTCCAAAATAGTTCGCCAAGGTTTACTATTACCCTCATAAAGTAGTACAAGGCTAACAATGGGGGATACCATGGCAGCGCAGAAAGTCTACGTCCAGGTTAAGGATCTCAAAAAGCACTATGGCGACGGTGATGCGCGCCTTACGGTGCTCGACGGCATCGACACGTCCATCAATCGCGGCGAGATCTGCGTCATGCTGGGGCCTTCGGGTTCGGGCAAATCGACGTTTCTTAACCTGATCGGCGGCCTGGAGGATGCCGATGCCGGCTCTATTCTGGTGGACGGCTGCGACCTCACGGTGCTCAAGCCTGCCGACTTGGGCGAATACCGACGCCGCGAGCTGGGCTTTGTCTTCCAGTTCTACAACCTGGTGCCCGATCTCACCATCAAGGAGAACATCGAGGTCACGGCGCACCTGTCCAAAAAGCCACTCGACATCGACGACCTGCTGCGTTCGCTGGGTCTCTACGATCACCGCAACAAGTTCCCGCGCCAGGTCTCGGGCGGCCAACAGCAGCGCTGCGCCATCGGCCGTGCGCTCGTCAAAAACCCGGGCCTGCTGCTGTGCGACGAGCCCACGGGCGCGCTCGACTACAAGACGTCCAAGGAAATCTTGCAGCTCATGGAGGATGTCAACCGCACCTACGGCTGCACCATCATCATTGTCACCCACAACGCCGCCATCGCGCGCATGGCCAATCGCGTGTTGCGCCTGCGCGACGGGCACATCGTCGAGGACGAGCTCAACGAGTCGCCCGTCGCGGCCGCCGAGCTCGATTGGTAGGCGGCGCCATGACACCTCTCGCAAAACGTCTCCCGCGCGAGCTGCGCCGCAATATCGGCAAGTACCTGGGCATCTTTTTGCTTATGTGCGGAAGCATCGCCCTTACATCGGGCTTTTTGCTCGCGGCGCATTCCATCGGTTGTCTTATCGACGACATGCGCGATGCGTACACGATTGAGGACGGCCGCGTGACCACCTCTTTCGAGGCCACCGACGAGCAGCTTAAGGCTGCCGAAGGCGCGGCGGAGGACGTCGGCGGCGTCACGCTCTACAAGAACTTCTCCATCGACGCCATCATCAAAAAGGCGTCCGGCGACGACGGCACCAAGCGCACGCTGCGCACCTATGCGCACCGCACCAAGGTCGATATCGCGTCCTACTGTGAGGGCAAGGAGCCCAAGACGGACGATGAGGTGGCAATCGACCGTGTCTTCGCCACCAACAACGATCTCGCCGTGGGCGATAAGGTCGAGCTCGAGGGTCGCACCTACACCATCTGCGGCATCATGACTCAGCCCGATAGCCAGGCGCTGTTCCTCAACAACTCCGACTTTACGGTGAACACCATCACCTATGGCGTGGCCGAGGTCACCGACGCCGGCTTTGCCGCGCTCGAGGACGTCGGCGGCGCGCCCGCCTACACCTACTCCTTTACCTTTACCGATCGCGACCTCTCCACTGCGGACCGCATCGATGCGGAGCAGGATATGGTCGAGGCGCTGACCGATGCCGATGCGCGCGTGGACGATCTGATCGACGCCGATTCCAACCAGGGTATTGGCTACGCGCGCGACGACGTGGACGGCGACTCTATGATGTGGATGACGCTGCTCGACATCATCATCGTGATCATGGCGTTCGTCTTTGTGGTCCTTACCGACGCCACCATCGAGGAGGAGAGCGCCATCATTGGCACACTGCTCGCCAGCGGTTATCGCCGTCGCGAGATCGTGCTACACTACCTTGCGCTTCCCGCCATCGTGGGCGTGGTCGCGGCGCTTTTGGGCACTGCGCTCGGCGTTGTGTTCTTTACCGAGCCCATGCGCAGCCTCTATTACGGTTCGTACAGCCTGCCGCCCTTCCAGGTGTACTGGAGCTGGGAGATCTTTGTGAAGTGTGCCGTGGTTCCCGCCGCCGCGCTCATCCTCATCACGCTGGTGGGTCTGCTTCGCAAAATGGGCAAGACGCCGTTGCAGTTTCTTCGTCACGAAGCGAGCGGCAAGTCGGGCACCAAGCGCGGCCTGCAGCTGCCGGAGCGCATGGGTTTTGTCTCGCGCTTCCGCCTGCGTATCTTCCTGCGCAACCTGGGCAACTTCGCCACGCTCTTCGTGGGCATTGCGTTTGCCTCGCTGCTGCTGCTCTTTGGCCTGGCGATTCTGCCCACGATGACGCACTACGCGGACAACCTCGAGACGAGCCTGGTCGCCGAGCACCAGTACACGCTCAAGGCGCCGCTGGAGCTCGAGGGCACCGCCGAGGAGCGCGAGCAGTGGTCGGCACTCGAGCGCCTGCAGTCGGTTGACGGCGCGCTGCTTTCCGCCGCCCAGGATGCCGATGATGAGCTTGACGATGCGGCCGATGCGGCGCAGGCGGCAGCCGATGCCGCGACCGCATCTTCGTCTGCCGAGAGCCTGACCGCAGCGCAGGACGCGCTTGCCAAGGTCCAGGACAAGAAAGATGCGCTTTATGCGCGCCTCGATGATCTTGCCGATGCCCTCGGCTGCAACCGTGATGAGGCTATCGACCTGATCGACAAAGCCTCCAAGATTGACACTGACAACGACGATATTCACCCGGTCAATACGACCGACAACGGCGCGGGCGCAATCGCACAGGCTGAGAAATACGCCGTTTACCAGCTGCAATACGACCGCGGCGATGGAAATGGCGAGGAGACGATTTCCGTCTACGGCATTTCAACCGATTCGCGCTATTGGAAAGACCTCAACGTCGGCGATGGGCGCATCGTCTTTGGCGGTGGTCTGCTCGATAAGTTTGGCTGGAGCGAGGGTCAGAAGGTCACGCTCGGCGACAAGTACGAGGGCGAGCATTATTCCCTTGAGTACGCGGGCAAGGACTGTGCCTGGGGCTCCAAGTCGGACATGAATATCTATATGAGTATCGACGACTTTAACGAGCTGTTCGACAACGACGCCGCCTACTTTAACGGCTATGTGAGCGACGAGAAGCTCGACCTCGATGCTCGTTACTTTGCCGGCGACACCACGCCCGACGACATGCGCGCCGTGGGCGACCAGTTCATCGGCATGATGAGCAAAATGATCGGAATGATGGTCGGGCTCGCGGTGTTTATCTTCCTGCTGTTTATGTACCTGCTGACCAAGGCCGTTATCGATCATAGCGCCCGTTCGATCAGCTACATGAAAGTCTTTGGCTATCGCGATAGCGAGATCTCGCATCTGTACATCCGGTCGATCACGCTGTGCGTGGCGGCGTCGCTCGTGCTGAGCCTGCCGGTCATTATTGGTTCACTCACGGCCATCTTCCGCTCGATGCTGCTCGCCTACAACGGCAATATCGAGATCTACGTGCCCGCTTGGTCCATGACGGCGTGCGTGGGCATTGGCTTTGCGACCTACCTGGTCGTGGCGCTGCTACACACGCGTTCTATCAAGCGCGTCAGCCTGGCCGAAGCCCTTAAAGTCCAAGAGTAGTCATCGGGGACGTTCTTAAACGACTAGTCATCGGGGACGGTCTTTGCCGATTCGCCGGCTCGCTGGCCGGGCCGGCAAGGACTGTCCCTGGCGGCACTCATTTAAGTCTGTCCCCAATGAGTGGTTTCAGTCATTTAAGTCTGTCCCCAATGACTACCCAATGACTGGGCGCCGTGCTTGACATTAACCCCGCTTCAGCGGGTACCATCCTCTATGTCTGTAACGCCATATAGACCGAGGGGATATAACTATGACCGCAACTGCACCCGCAGCACCCGCTAAGGTGTACTTCACCAACCTGCGCACGCATGCTCGCGAGAGCCAGCTCGACAAGCTCAAGCGCCTCATCCGTCACGCCGGTATCGAGCAGATCGACTTTGAGAACAAGTTCGTCGCCATCAAGATTCACTTTGGCGAGCTGGGCAATTTGAGCTTTTTGCGCCCCAACTACGCCCGCGCCGTCGCGGATGTCGTGAAGGAGCTGGGAGGCAAGCCCTTCCTCACCGACTGCAATACGCTCTATGTGGGTAGCCGCAAAAACGCGCTCGAGCACATCGATACCGCCTATCAGAACGGCTTTACCCCGTATGCCACGGGCTGCCAGATCATCATCGCCGACGGCCTCAAGGGCACCGACGAGGCACTCGTCCCGGTCGAGGGCGGCGAGTACGTGCGCGAGGCCAAGATCGGTCAGGCTCTCATGGACGCCGATATCGTGATCAGCCTCACCCACTTTAAGGGCCATGAGCAGGCCGGCTTTGGCGGCGCCATGAAGAACCTGGGCATGGGAGGCGGCAGCCGTGCCGGCAAGATGGAGCAGCATGCCGCCGGCAAGCCGAACGTCGCGACCGAGCACTGTGTTGGCTGCCGTGCCTGCGAAAAGGTCTGTGCGCACAACGCTATCTCGTTTGACGACACCCGCGAGCGCGAGCTTGCCAACGGTAACACCCGCACGGTCCACGTGGCCGCCATCGACCACGATCGCTGCGTGGGTTGCGGCCGCTGCATCGGCGTGTGCAACCAGGACGCCATCAAGCCCGGCTATGACGCCGCGGCCGACGTGCTCAACTGTAAGATCGCCGAGTACACCAAGGCCGTCGTCGACGGCCGCCCGAGCTTCCACATTTCGCTCGCCATGGACATTAGCCCCAACTGCGACTGCCATCCCGAAAACGACACGCCCATCGTCAACGATATCGGCATGTTCGCGAGCTTCGACCCGGTTGCCATCGACCAGGCCTGTGCCGATGCCGTCATGGCATCCGAGCCGCTGCCCAACACCGAGCTTACCGATAGCGCGGCCAAGATGGAGCACAACCACGAGCATCTGGAGGGCGATCAGGCCAAGGACCCCTTCTGCATCACGCATCCCGACACCGATTGGCGCACCTGTATCGCACACGCCGAGAAGATCGGCCTGGGCACGAGCAAGTACGAGCTCATCGAGGTTAAGTAGCCCCTAGCTATTGGACAAAACAAGCGCCTTTGTAGCGCAACGTTAGCAAAAGCCGCCCGTGGGCACAGCGTCCACGAGCGGCTTTTCGGAAGTGCTAGGGGGTCAGATAGACCAGTAAACCGTGCTATTCGCCTAAAAATACTCGTCGAGGAAGTTGTTGACTGTGTTCCAGTAGAGCTCGGGGTCAACTTGCGCACTCTTGGCGTGGGTGGCGCCATGGATGGTGAGCTTTTGCTTGACTTTGCTGGCACACGCGTCGTAGTTTTGGTCGAGCATGTCGTACGGCACAAAGGTGTCCTGGTCGCCGTGGATAAACAGCATGGGAACCGTTGCGTGCTCGAGTTGCTCCACACTGCTCGCCTTATGAAAGTCGTAGCCCGCGCGCACGTTGCACACCAAGTTTGCTACATCGAGCAAAGGAAAGCTGGGCAGGCCGAACACGTCCTTGAGCTGCAGAGAAAACTCGTCCCAAACACTCGTATAACCGCAGTCCTCGATAATGCATTTCACGTTTGCGGGCAGAGATTCCCCCGCGACGTTCATGGCGGTTGCCGCACCCATCGACTCGCCAAAGACCAGGATGCGCGCCTCGGGGTCAGCCTGAACAATCCGCTCAATCCATGCAACGACATCGAGCCGTTCGGGCCAGCCCATGCCGATATAGTCGCCGCCGGAGCGCTCGTGGGCGCGGGCGGCAGGCGCGAGCACGTTCATGCCGCGGTCGTGGAAGCGCTTGGCGTATCGGGCCATGCCGATGGGCTCGTTGGTATATCCATGCAGGCAGACGGCGTAATCGTGGGTGTTCTCCGAGGCGGCAAAATACCAAGCGGCGAGCTCGGTTCCGTCATCTGCGGTAAGGCTGCTGCTCTCGCGATTCTCTTTAAACCATGCCCGCGCCTCGGTTCCCTCGGCATCCGGCTGCTCACCTTCTTTGTCGTTCTTGCTATCCTGCATCATCTTCATGGTGTATGGCGCGCGGGGATTCAGCGCGAAGTCAAACAGAAAGTTGCCGGCAAATCCGAGCAGCGCAACGACAACCACCAGTGCAACGATGCCGGCTATCTTGAGCTTTCGATGGGAACGTGCGTTTTGAGCCATGCGGTATTCTCCTATAAGATGTTAATACATCAACATTTAATGCAAGCGCATTATGGACGTTCGCCGTTGATGCGTCAACAAGCAAAGAATGGGTAAACAAAGGGTCACATATGGTGCAAATTTCGCACGTACCTAGACGCTTTGATATAGTGTTGAGAACTCTTTACGTTGGAGGATGTAACCGGCATGTCCGATTCGAGCGACAGTTCTAAGCCGCGACCCAAGACCGCGGCCGTTCCACACTACACGGTGGGCGAGGAGATCATGAACTCCGTCACCCATGGTGTCGGCTGCCTGCTGGGTATCGCGGGCCTGGTGCTCCTGATCGTATTCGCTGCCCTGCGCGGCGGAGGCCCGGCCCACATGGCCGCGGCGATTGTCTATGGTGTCAGCATTATCCTCGAATACCTTGCCTCCACGCTCTACCATGCGATTCAGCCCGCGGGTGCCAAGCGCGTGTTCCGCATTATCGACCACAGCTGCATCTACCTGCTCATAGCCGGCAGCTATACGCCGTTTTGCCTCATCACGCTCGCAAACGACGGCGGCCCTGCGCTGTTCTTTGCCGTATGGGCCATCGCCATTATCGGCATCGCCCTCGAGTGCTTTATGCGTGAGCGTCAACCGCACTGGGTAAGCGGCCTGGTCTACCTGCTGATGGGCTGGCTCGTTGTCTTTAAGCTGCCCGAGCTCGTGGCACTGCTCAACCCTGTGGCGCTTGCCCTGCTCGCCGTCGGCGGCGTGTGCTACACCGCGGGCGTGCCGTTCTATATCGCCAAAAACGTGCGCTATCTGCACAGCGTGTTTCACCTGTGGGTGCTCGCCGGCAGCATCTTCCAGTTCATGGCGGTGATCCTTTTCGTAATCTAGCGACCATGCCTGCGCGCCCGCGTCCTCGTTTGGGCGCCGGCACAATTGCCGTATCCGCCATCAACGTTTTACCCTGACGCCCGAATCTTGGAGGTTCGAGAAACTCCCGATGGACATAACCATCTCCCTTATCACCACCCTCGTTTTGACCCTCATCAACGGCTACTTCTCCATGTCCGAGATGGCGCTCACCACGGCTAAGCGCGCCGTGTTGGAGCACGATGCCGAGGAAGGCGACAAGCGCGCCGAGCGCGCCATTAAGCTGGCCGCCGACTCCGACCAGCTGCTCGCCACCATCCAGGTCGCCATCACGCTCGTGGGCTTCGCCTCGTCCGCCGTCGCCTCGACGAGCCTGTCCGACCCGCTTGCCACGTGGCTCATGAGCTTTGGCATCGCGCCGCTTTCCGCCATCGCGCGCGGCCTGGCGCCGGTCATCATCACCGTCGCCGTCGCCTTCGTGTCCATCGTGGTTGGCGAGCTTGTGCCCAAGCGCATCGGCCTGGCTAATGCCGAAGGCGTATCCAAGCAGGTCGTGGGACCGCTCTCCGTGTTCCAAAAGATCGCCCGCCCGCTCGTGTGGCTGACCGGTGCCTGCTCCGACGGCCTGGCCCGCATCCTGCGCATCAAGAGCGCCGACGACCGCCAAAACGTCTCGGAGGAAGAGATCAAATACATGGTCTCGGAGCAGGACGATCTGCTCGACGAGGAAAAGCGCATGATCCACGAGATCTTCGACCTGGGAGACACCGTTGCCCGCGAGGTCATGGTGCCGCGCGTGGACACCACCATGTGCGAGGACGACGAAACGGTCGCCGACGTGCTGTCCGCCATGCGCCAGACCGGCTTTAGCCGCATCCCCGTCTATCACGAGGATCCCGACAACGTCGCCGGCATCGCGCACATCAAGGACCTGATCCAGCCTTCGCTCGACGGCAAGGGCGACCAGCCCATCGCCGACTTTTTGCGCGACGCCACCTTTGTGCCCGACACCAAGGACATCCTGCCGCTGCTGTCCGAGATGCAGACCTCGCACGACCAGATCGTGGTGGTCGTGGACGAGTACGGCGGCACGGCCGGCATCATCACCATCGAGGACATCGTCGAGGAGATCGTGGGCGAGATCGAGGACGAGTTCGATCCCGACAACAAGTACCTCACGCGCCTTTCGCGCCGCGAGTGGCTCGTCGATGGGCGTTTTTCGTGCGATGACGCGATTGAGCTTGGTTGGCCGCTCGAGGAAAGCGATGATTATGAGACCATCGCCGGCTGGATTTTGGAGCTTTGCGACTCGGTGCCCGACATCGGAGAGGTGTTTGAGGTTGCGGGGTACAAGTTTAAGGTGCAGTCGATGCGTGGCCAGCGCATCTCGCTCATTCGCGTGATCGCTCCGGCCGAAACCGATAAGAAGGATTCCGAGTCCTCGGCAGATAAGCCGGCGGCGTCGGACGCGGGTTTTGCGGACCCGCACGATGGCGACGAGTAGGGCGAGGAAGAGTAGGGGAGAGTTATGGCAGGCCTGTTCAACATCCTTAAGGTCACCGTCAGCGAGGACAAGATCTGCGCGCATGTGCTGGTGAACCCCGGCGTGCCGCTCATGACCTCGGAGGACATCGAGGCTACGGCGCGCGTGTACTACCTGGTGCCCGCGATTGCCAAGCATCTGTGTCTGGGCGATTCCGGTCGCGAATTCCAGGACTGCATGGGCCAGACCGAGCTTTGCCATCTGCTGGAGCACGTGACGGTCGAGCTCATGAACGAGACCGGGCTTGCCGGCAGCATTTCGTGCGGCCGCACCCGCGTGAGTGAGCACGATGAGCGTGTCTTTGAGGTCGAGCTTTCGTGTCCCGACGACGCGCTGGCCATCGGCGCGCTGTCTTCGGCGACCTTTATGATGGATTGGGCCTATCTGCATGCCGACCAGCCCGCTCCCGATGTGGACGGTACGGTCGCGGGTTTGCGCAACCTGGTGCTGGGCATGCGTGCCGAGGCCGAGGGCAAGGACCCGCACGAGGCCGTCGCCGCCGCGAACGCCGAGGGCGAGGCCGGGGACACGGCCGAGGGCGTCGAGCCTGCCGAGGCTGCCGTCGATCCTGTCGACGAGGCGCCTGCCGAGGCGGCTTCCGAGCCCGAGTCCGCGGAGCCCCAGGGCGTCCCGAGCTTTGACGACGAGCCGCAGGAGGCAATCGATACCGAGGGCGCGACCGCCGAAAGCCACGAGGCCCCCGCTGCCGTCTACGGTGGCGCGGCGACGGCTCCGGTGGCCCCCGCGCGCGAGGGAGCGCTGCCGCTCGTTGACGGCGCCGGCGAGGACCCGGGCGCTACAGTGGCCATGCCTGCCATGCCGCAGGAGTAGGCTCACCCGCTTATCACCATCATGTACCTGCGCCTTTACCGTACGCAGATGAGCAAGACGGCAAGCGCTGTGCTGCGGGTATAATGGACAGCATTCAAACGGTGGGCGCCGAGGTGCCCGCAGGAGAGGAATGAACATGGGTAAGACTTTCAACTTTATCTCGGGTGCGCTCTTCGGTGCCGCCGCCGGCGCCATCATCGGCGTTGCCCTGGCTCCGCGCTCGGGCGCCGAGACCCGCGCCATGGCTGCCGATATCGCCAATGACGCCTGGGATAACATGCGCGACACCTACGAGCACGGTGCCGAGGAGGCCCGCGCTGCGGTCAACGATTTTGGCCCGATGGTCGACGCCAAGACCGATGACCTGCGTGCCAAGGTTGACCTTGCCCGCGAGCGCATGGACCAGCTGCGCGAGCAGCTCAACGACGCCATCTCGGGCGGTAACGTGACGCCCGCCGCCGATGTCGTGGTCGAGAACGCCGTCGAGGCCGACGCCGAGGCCGCGGAGCCTTCGACCGAGGCATAATGCGCGCCGGGGATTTTGTCGGCGCCAAGATCTATCGCAAGCCTACCGAGGATAAGCGCACCAAAAAAGACGGCACGCCGCGCAGCCCTAAAAAGCTCGGCAAGATTCACTTTCCGGTCTTTACCCCGGGCGGTACGCGCGTGGTGGGCTTTATGGTGCGCCAGTCCGATATCGCGGGCATGATCGAGCGCCCCGACCGATTTGTGGCGCTCGATGCCATTGGCGTCTACGAGGGCGCCATCGCGGTTGACGACGTCAAGGGCACCTACGATGCCGCTGCGGCCAAGCGCCTCGACATCAACCTGGACGATTGCATTATCTGGGTTGGCATGGACGTGCGCACGGAGTCGGGCGATGTCGTGGGCTATTGCTCGGATGTGGAGTTCAAGCCGCGTTCGGGCATCGTGCAGACGTTCTACGTGACCGCCGGCACTGCCTCGAGTGTGCTGGTGGGCGACACGCAGATGCCGCCGACGATGCTGCGCGGCTATGCGGACGGCGCGATGATCGTTTCGGACGAGGTCAAGTCGCTCGGGTATTCGGGCGGCGCCGCCGCAAAGGCTGCCGAGGCAAGCGTCGTGGTGGGCGATAAGGTCAAGAAGGGCGCCAAGGTGCTCGATGACAAGGGCTCGGTCGCCGTGGACAAGGGCAGTCGCGCGCTGGGCAAGCAGCTCGGCAAGACGCGCGGTATGTTCAAGGCCTTTAAGGACGAATATCAAAAGGCGAGCGGTGGCTCGTCGAAAGCTAGCAAATAGCGACGTACCAAATGATGGGAGGCAAGCCGGAGACCTGTTGCTCCGGCTTGCTGCGTTTATGGGGGAGGGCACATGCGCCAAAACGGATCATATTCACACGGACGCTCGGGCTCGCGTCCGACGGCGCGCCGCGATCTGGGGCAGCTGCCCAGCGGTCAGCGCAAGCGTCACCGTAAGCCCGGCGCGATGTATCTCAACCATAGCCGCGGCTTTAGCGACCGCAGCGCTCGCATCGGCAACGGCCGCACTCCCCGCCGTCCGTCTCGCCTGCCCTATGCGCTCATCGCCGTGGGTTGCGCGCTCGTGCTGTTCATCGCTGCTGTCGTGGGCTACGTCAACCGCAGCGTGGATGTCGTCCTCAACGGCCAGGAGACTGCGGTGCGCGTCGGCTCTACGCTGCAAAATCTCATCGACGACCAGGAGCTGACCGATACCTACGACGCCGGGGACTTGCTGGCCGTTGACGACAGCGTGCTTACTCGCCATGGCGGCGAAAAGCTGTCGGTAAAAGTGGACGGCAAGCGCATAAAACAGGGCAAGTGGAAAAGCCGCGAGCTTACGGGCGGCGAGAAGGTGACGGTCAAAGACGGCCGCGACACGTATGAGAAGCATGAGGTCCAGGCGACGGTTATCGAGCCCAAGCTCAAGGTCGAGGGCACGGGTGCCATCGAGTACGTTAAGACGTGGGGTATCCAGGGTCGCTCCGAGGTGTGGGTCGGCGAGCAGTCGGGCAAGACGCAGGACCGCGGCGAGGTCGTGCCCGCCACCGATTGCGTGGTCGAGTGCGCGAGCGTGGCGCCCAAGGGCAACGAAAAGTACGTGGCGCTGACGTTTGATGAGGGCCCGAGCGGAGCGACCAAGCAGATCTTGCAGGTGCTCAAGGAAAAGGGCGTCACCGCGACGTTCTTCCTGTCGGGCGATGCGGCCGAGGCCTCGCCCGCCACGGCCAAGGCGATTGTCGATGCCGGCTGCGAGGTCGGCTCCAACAGTTACAGCGACGAATCGCTTAAGGGCAAGGATCGCGATGCGGTGCGCGAACAGGTTTCGAAGGGCACCGAGGCGATCAAGTCCGCGACCGGAACGTCGACGATGCTTTTGCGTGCTCCCTACGCAGCCTTTGACGAGCAAAACTGGATTGATGCGATGGACCTGGTGTCTGCCGTGGTCTCGTGGAATATCGATTCGGGCGACTGGCTGCTCAACGGTGCCGACGAGCAGGTCTCGACGGTGCTCGATTCGGTGACGCCGGGCAACATTGTGTTGCTGACCGATAACGATGAATGCGCCGAGCAGACGCTCGAGGCGCTGCCGCAGATTATCGACGGGCTTATTGCCGACGGCTACAAAATCGTGACATTGAGCGATCTGGTCAAGACGGATACATCGCTGAGCAAAAAGCTCACCTCGCTGACGAAGGCCGCCATACCCAAAAACGCCGTGTTCCCCCAGCTCGCCGAAGATGACGACACCACAGACTAGTCATGTAAGAACGTCCCCAATGACTATGTCACGGATGCGTCAGCGTTTGGTATGCCTGCGATGTTTGGAGCATAAATTTGGCGCCACGGCGCGATGCTGATGCTATAGTTACTGCGGATAACAAGGGTCAAGAGAAAGGTTGCAGGTGAAATCCAAACCTCGACCATACAGTCGATGACCCCATGCAGGTGCTTCTTGCGCATGTACGGGGTGTGAGCGCCGAGCGGCGTGCCGCCCGCGCATGCGTATACATATCTAATAGTCCACGGATGGCGCGCCGGCATGGCCGCAGTCCGAAGGGATAATGATGGGGAGCACCAGTGAATTATCTGAGTGAGATGCTCAAACTGCCGGTCTTGGACGTCGATGGCGAAAAGCTCGGCGTTGTGAACGATTTTGGCATTGCTACCGGCGAAGTTTTTCCGCACGTGACGTCGCTCGCGTTCCGCGGACCCGGCAAGACGCCGTTTATGATCAGCTGGCGCAAATGGGTCGACCGTATCGACGAGACGGGCGTACACCTTAAGTCGCCGGCCACCGAAATCCGTTTTTCGTACCTGCAGCCGACCGAACTTTTGCTCGCGCGCGACGTGCTCAACAAGCAGATTGTCGACACGCAGGGCATGAAGGTCGTGCGCGTCAACGACATCAAGTTTTCCATGTCGGGCGAAAATCAGCTGCGTCTGCTGGGTGCCGAAGTTGGCGCCCGTGGTCTGCTGCGCGCGATCAGCCCCGCCCTCGAGCATGTCGTCGAGAGCTTTATGAAGCACCTGGGCAAACCGCTCGGCGAGGACATCATCGCCTGGTCCTACATGGACCTGCTCGACCGTTCGACTAAGAACATCCAGCTTTCGGTGTCGCACAAGACGCTTGGCGAGCTGCACCCTGCTGACATCGCCGACATTATCGAGCAGCTCGACCCGCGCCTGCGTGCGCAGGTGTTCGCGCAGCTCGACACCGCCCAGGCCGCCGAGGCCATCTCGGAGTTCGACGACGACGAGCTTATGACCGAGATGCTCGAGGGCCTGTCCGACACCGATGCATCGTCGATGCTGGCCATGATGGACCCGGACGACGCCGCCGACCTGATCGATGAGCTCGATTACGAGAAGGCCGAGAAGCTGTTGCGCCTGATGGGCGTTCAGGAGGAGAAGGCGATTCGTAACCTGCTGGGCTATGAGGACAACACTGCCGGTCGCATCATGACCTCGGAGTTTGTCTCCCTGCCCGCCACGGCGACGGTCGGTGACGCCATCGAGGCGATCCGCAAGCTCGATGAGGACTTCGAGAGCGTCTACTATGTCTATACCGAGGACCCGAGCGGCATGCTCACCGGCGTCCTTTCGCTGCGCACGCTCATCGTGGCCGACCGCGATGCCACGCTGGGCCAGCTGGCCTATCGCGACCTGGTGTATGTGTCGCCCGACGATGACCAGGAAGACGTAACGGACGAGATGACCAAGTACGACCTGGTCGCCATCCCCGTTTGCGACGAGAACCGTCACATCTTGGGTATCGTGACCTTTGACGACGCCATGGACGTTATCGCCGAGGAGCACCAGGAGGACCTGCAGATCGCAGGCGTCGGTTCGGGCGATAGCGCGTCCGACGACTCGACGAATGTGCTCAGCTGGTTTGTGCATCGCCAGTACTGGGTTGTCGTGTGGGGTATTGCCTCGTGCATCATGGCAACAGTGCTGGGAACGGCGCTGGGCTCTGCGCATCTGGTGGTGTTCCCCATGTGCGCCATGCCGCTCGTGCTGCTGGCTGCTTCGCGTATGGTGTCGTTCGTCAAGAACTACTTCCTGGAGTACGACGGCCATGACGATGAGCCCAAGCCGTATCTGGGGTTCTTCTTCCAGAGCACGGGCATGGGCCTGATCCTGTCGCTCGTGACCTACCTGTGCGCCCAGCTGGTGCGCACCGCCGCATTCCCCGACGCGCCCATGTTTGAGGAGCAGCTCTTTACCGGCTGCTTTAACATTGCGGCCATCGTCTGCCTGATTGGCAACATGAGCGCCGTGATTTACCTGATGGTGCTGTTCTGGCGTGATGGGCACGACCTCAATACGTCGGGTACCGCCATGAACGTCATTGCCGTCATGATTTCGTGCGTGGCGTACTGCATCGCCGCGGTGTTGCTCACCATGTCGGTCATGGGGTAGGTGGTCGCGTGCAAAACACGAAGCAAAAGGCGAGCACCAAGCAAAAGCTGACCATCGCGGCCATCTTTGGCGCCATGGGCCCTGGCCTTCTGGCGGCGCTTTCGGGCAATGACGCCGGCGGCATCGCCACGTATTCCAGCGCCGGTGCCAGCTATGGCTACAAGATGCTGTGGATGCTTCCCGTCATGACCGTGCTGCTTATCGTGACGCAGGAGACTGCGGCGCGTTGTGGCTGCGTCACAGGCAAGGGCCTAGCGTCGCTCATTCGCGAGCGCTTTGGCGTGCGCAGGAGCGTGCTGGCCATGGCGGCGCTGCTGATCGCCAACACGGCCGTGACCATCTCGGAGTTTGCGGGTATCGCGAGTGGCCTTGCCCTCTTTGGCGTGCCGGCGAGCATCTCGGTGCCGCTCGTGGCGCTGCTGGTTTGGATGCTTACCATGTCGGGTAGCTTCCAGCGCATCGAGAAGATTCTGCTGCTGGTGAGCTGCGTGTTCGTGACCTACATCGTTGCTGCATTTATGGCCGGCCCCAACTGGGGCGAGGTGGCGGTCGACCTGGTTGTGCCCAACATCCAAAATGACCCCAGCTACGTGTCGCTTGTGGTCGCAACGATCGGTACCACCATCGCGCCGTGGATGATCTTCTTGGCGCAGAACAACGTGGTCGATAAGAATGCGGGCGAGGACGATATCGTGCTACAGCGCATCGATACCGTGAGCGGCTCGATCGCTGCTGATGTCATCGCCGGTTTTATTATCATCACGACCGGTACGGTGCTGTTCCCCGCGGGCATTCAGATCAGCGATGCTGCCGACGCCGCCCGCGCGTTGGAGCCCATCGCGGGCCAGTGGTCCACGGTGCTGTTTGCCTCGGGCCTGGTCGCGGCGAGCTTCTTGGCCGCCTGTGTGCTGCCAGGCGTTACGTCCAGCGCCATCTGCGAGGCATTTGGCTGGGAGCGCGGCGCCGATCGCAGCTGGGACGAGGCCCCGGTCTATCGCGGCATCATTACGGCCATCATCGGCATCTCTGCCGTGCTGGTGCTCATGCCCGGTGTTGACCTGTTCCAGATTATGATGACCTCGCAGGTCATTAACGGCGTGCTGTTGCCCGTGGTTCTGGTGTTTCAGGTGCTTATTGCCGCTGATCGACACATTATGGGCGCCAACCGCAACGGCCGCGTGTGGAATGTGCTTACCTGGGCGACTATCGGTGTGATTACGGTGCTGACAGTCGTCATGTTTGTGCTGCAGGCGATGGGCTACAGCGCGTAGCGCCTCTTTTGGGTTCTTAACAGGCCTCCGCCATGGGCTGAGGCCTGTTTTTTGCCCACGGCCTCTCGGAGTCGGCTCGAAGTTTGCTATGGGTGTGGGGCATGGAAACGACGCTCGGGGTGGCGCGGAGCCCAGAATTTGGCCGCGGAAGGGCATTCATCGATCGCGCCAGGAGTGTCCCTAGGTGCCGGCACATAAGGAACGCCCCCTCCGGGTGCAAGCGGATTTGACGGTGTGTTACTTGTCGCCGCCTAGCTTGTGCGGTTTGTAGGCGAGCGCGTTGACGAGTGCGTCAGCAGCGGATTTGACGGCCGCCGGCTGCGGATCGTTAACGTGATCCTCGGGGTGCACGGGCAGGTCCTTCTTGACGGCATCGTGGATGAGCTTAAGGTACTCGGTCACACCTGCGTTCGAAAGGTGCGTGCCGTCGCCGTCGAACAGATCGTTGCGGTTGGCACTATATCCGTACCAGTCGATAACGCGAACGTTTTTATAGCGCGTGGCGGCGTTGGCGATGGCCTGATTGGTGGCGCCGACCCATGGCTGCGGGCTGCGCGTGTTTACAAATACGACGGTGCGCTGATTGCCGGCATCGGCCATGATGGCGTCAATCTGGGCATCGGTCACTAGGCCGTTGGTGCCCAGCGCAAAGACTACGATCTTGCCGGCGAGGTTCTGCTGGATATAACCCTCAAATGTTGTGCGGCCCGCATCGAACTGGCGGCCCTTTTCGGCATCGATGTGACTGTGGGGGAACACGCCGTCAAAGGAATCGACGGCGCGCAGCGACACGGAGTCGCCGATCATCAGCAGGTCGTAGGATCCGTCGGGGAAGCCGTCGTTGTCCTTGTCGGTGTCATCGGCCGCCTGCTGGTCCTGGGGTTTTGCATTTTTGGCTTCCTTGTTTAGGATTTCGGCGCCCTCGCCGCTCAGCGCGGATGTGTCGGGCACAAAGACCAGACCACCCAGCGCCACGACAAGCACGACGCCGCAAACGGCGCACACGGGAATATGCGCGCGCACCCAGCCGGCGGGCGTGGTGGTGCCATCGCGGAATTCGGCGACGGTGCGGCCGAAGGCGCCCTTCCTAAACGGCGTTTCGATAAAGCGATAGGAGCACTCGGCGGCGGCGACCACCACAAGTACCTGCAAGATGTACTGCCACCAGGGCGTATCGCTGATGTTGGCGACCGGGTTCATGAGGAGCAGCAGCGGATAGTGCCACAGGTAGATGCTGTAGGAGCGCTTGCCAATCCATACAAGCGGCTCGGCGGCCAAAGCCCGTGCGACCATGCCCTGGGGCTGCACACATGCCGCAATAACCATGAGCGTGAGGATGGAGCACAGTAGCGTGCCTCCGCGATATTGGAAGGCGGTGTAGCCGTTGGTGAGCGCGACCATGGCGGCAAGGCCAACCAGACCCACGACGCCCAAGACATCGATGGATGCGGGCGAGGACCAAAAACGCACGAGGGCGCTCGGCTGTGCCGGGGCGGTATCGGCTGATTCGTCGGCCTTCTTGCCAGGCTTGTCCTCAGCGTTCTTGCCGTGCTTGGCGGCGCCAGCCAGGCGATTGAGCCCCAAACGATGAGCGAGACGCACCGGCGCCAGATCGCTATCGGGGATAAAGGCCATCCAGGCGCCCAGCAGCAGCGAGAACACGCGGGTGTCGGTGCCGTAGTACACGCGGCTGGGGTCGGCGGCAGGGTTGTAAAGCGCCATCATGGCGAGGGCAGATACCGCGGCAAGGCCCAGAACCACGCGGCGTGTGTTGGGCTTGCTCACATGCATGGATACCATGGCAAACAGCAGTGGCGGCCAAATCAGGTAGAACTGTTCCTCGATGGCAAGCGACCAAAAGTGCGTGAGCGGCGAGGGGTCGCCCAGAGCATTGAAGTACGAGACGTTTTGGGCAATCTGCCACCAGTTGTTGAAGAACAACAGCGACGGCAGGATGTCGGGGCGCATCTTGGTGAGCATCACGTGGTTAAAGACGGTGCACAGCGCGCAGGTCACCACTACGACGGTCACCACGGCGGGGAACAGGCGGCGGATACGGCGGATCCAGAAGCTCTTGAGGTCGATGCGGCCGGTCTTTGTCACTTCGTTGATGAGCAGACGCGTGATCAGATAGCCCGAAAGCACAAAGAAGATCGTGACGCCGAGCAGGCCGCCTTGTGCCCATGCGAGGTTGAGGTGATAGAGCACCACCGCGACGACGGCAAGCGTGCGCAGGCCGTCGAGGGCGGGGATATAGCGAGATTTGGGGCGCGTGGGCGCCTGTTCTTTTGCAGCGCTGTTGGTGCGGGCACCCTTGTTGGCGGGCGCGCGATGGGGGCCTGCAGCGCGGCACGGCTCGGTGGCTTGTCGGTTAGCGCGCGAACGTTCGTGCGGCGCTTGTTGATCGCTCGCGTGGCGTGAGCTGCGCGAACTCGATCGCGGGAATTGTTCCATAAAACTTCATCCAATAACGAGAATAATCAGCACGCCTTCATTGTAGCCGCCTGCTCCTGTGAATGCTTGCTGCCGGCGCAAGCTCAAGCGCGCGTCCACATCAAAGTGAACTAAAGTTATAGAGGTGCGAGAGCGCATGATTGACGGCCAACAGCGGGTGCAGAGCCCGCGGACGAGGAGGTTTCCATGGCAGATTGCGGCATCGTTGCGGTGTTCGGCAGCATGAACATGGACCTTTCGGTGGCGTGCGAGCGCATGCCGCGTGCGGGCGAGACCGTCGGCGGCAGCGGGTTTATCACTAATGCCGGCGGCAAAGGCGCCAACCAGGCCGTAGCTGCCGTGCGCATGGGCGCGTGCACGCACATGATCGGCGCGGTCGGCTGCGACGCATTTGGCGCGTCGCTCGTGGCGGGGCTCCAAGACGCCGGCGTGGACTGTGGCCTTATAGCGCGTCGCGATGATGTGGAGACGGGAACGGCGACCATCATTCGCTGCGAGGGCGACAACCGCATCGTGCTGTCACCGGGCGCCAACCATGCGCTTGCGGGCGAGGACGTTGCCTGCGCGCTGAGACGTCTGGTGGCCGATGAACTCGATGGTGACGCCAGCAAGATTGCCCCGGCTGCCGGAAGCGTCTTTATCGCCCAGGGTGAATGTGACCTTGCAGCGACGGCCGAGGCGCTTGTTTGCGCTCACGAGCTCGGGTTCTATACATTCTTTAATCCAGCGCCTGCCTGCGAGTTGCCTGCGGAGGCCTGGCCTGCGGTCGACCTGGTCTGCCCCAACGAGACTGAGTGCCAGATGCTGACGGGCATCTTGCCCGCGGATGATGCGAGCTGCGTCGCGGCACTCAACGCCCTGCTCGCCAAGGGTGCCGGAGCTGCGGTCATCACGTTGGGCGGCGCCGGGTCGGTTACGCTCGGCGACGACGGCGAGCTGCTGCGCATGCCGGCGCTTTCGAGCGCGGTGGTCGATACGACGGCCGCGGGCGATACGTTTATCGGTGCGCTTGCTGCGGCTCGTCTGGAGGGCCTGCCGCTCTTTGAGTGCATGGCGGCGGGTGCACGCGCCTCGGCGGTGACGGTGTCGCGCTTGGGCGCGCAACAGTCGATTCCCACGCGTGCCGAAGTTGATCGTGTGTTTGATTTAGACGATTTAGTACAAGACGGAGAAGCGGAGTAGAACAATGGCAATCAAGAAGCTGATCCTTGATCTGGATATGGGTGTGGACGATGCGATGGCGCTTGCCTATGCCATCGCGAGCCCCGAGGTTGAGCTCGTGGGCATTACCACGTGCTTTGGCAACGTGCGCGTCGACCAGTCGGCGCATAACTGCCTGGCGGTGCTCGACCTGTTGGGTCGTCCCGAGGTGCCGGTGTACCTGGGTGCCGATCGTCCTCTGCAGGCGACTGAGCCTTATACGCCGCCGGCGTCCACATCGCTCATTCACGGCAAGAACGGCATCGGCGGCGCGAGCGTGCCCGCGTCGCCCTACGAGCCGGTGGGGGCGACATCGGCTGATGGCAACGCTGCAGTCGATTATCTGATCGATGCCGCGCGCACCTATGGTCCCGATCTGGTCTACGTAGCGACCGGCCCGCTCTCCAACCTGGCGCTTGCCCTGGAGCGCGATGCGGCGGCGGTGATGTCTATCGGCCGCGTGGTGGTAATGGGCGGCGCCCTGACCGTGCCCGGTAACGTGAGTGCGGGTGCCGAGGCCAACATGGTAAGTGATCCCGAGGCGGCCGATGCCGTGCTGCGCTCGGGTCGCAAGCTCACCATGGTGGGCCTGGACGTGACGCATCGCGTGGTGCTTACGCGCCGCGACATTGCCGGCTGGACGGGCTCGGGCACCATGGCGGGCTGCGCATTTGCGAGCATGGTCGAGCACTACATTGGCTCGTACGAGATGAACGCCCCCTACCTGGGTGGCTGCGCGCTGCACGATCCGCTGGCCGTCGCCGTGGCGATTGATCCCACGCTCGTAGGTGCGCTCGGCTGCAATCTGCGTGTTGATCTGCTGGGTGAGTATCGCGGCCGCACCATTTGCGATGAGCACCGCCTATCCGATCCGGACAAGAGCGCGCTTGTGGCACTGACCGTGGATGCCCCGCGCTTCCTGTCCGAGTTCAAGACGCGCATGGCCCGCGTCCTAGGCTAGGCTCGGGATCGAAGCACGCCCATCTGCTCGATGTGGCCGCTGGCGGGCCGACATCTACCGTTCGCCAGCCCGATGGTCCCCGGGGCGGGGAGAGCGCTATAATGCATTCTGCATCTTGGATTGTTACTCCTGTGTGGAGGCATGCCCAAGAGCAATACAACACGGATTGTTACGTAAGGCATGACCGCAATAGCACTGCTATTGGCTATCATGCCTTTTTCTGTGAGTGTTCTTGAAAGGAGGTTCACCATGCTTGCAATTAAAAAGCTTAACAACAACGCGGTTCTTTGCCGTGACGGACAGGGGCGAGATGTCATCGCCATGGGCAGGGGCGTCGGTTTCGGCGGAGATTTTCCTCGAGAGCTCCCTCTTTCTAAAATCGAGCATACGTTTTACGACATTGATCCTAAAGGACAAGATGTCATGAGGGATCTTCCCTCGGATATCGTGATGTTTGCGGCGAAAGATATGGACATCGTTGCCAACGAACTGCCCTACGACCTCTCGACCAATGCGACGCTGTTCATGGCTGATCACCTGTCGTTTGCCGTTGCGCGAGCCCAAAAGGGGGTCCGCATCGCGATGCCTCTTGCCTATGAAGTGCGGGAGACGTATCCGAAGGAATACAAGGCTGCCCAGTTTATCGTCATGCGACTCGAGAAGGAGCTCGGAGAGCGGCTTCCCAAGGATGAGATTGCCGGTATTGCGATGAATCTCGTGAACGCACGGGTTGTTGAAGCCGTCAAAGCCACGGCCGAGCCCGCAAAGCAGTTCGACGATATGCTCGAGGACGTTATCGAGATTCTCGAAAGCGATTTCCGCATTATTGTCGACCGCGATTCCTTTGATTTCACCCGCTTCGCCACGCATCTGCGGTACCTGTTCAAGCGCATTCAAGCCGGCGAGTCGCTGAACAGCGCCAACATGCAGATGTACAAGAACTTTCGTGAGGAGTTTCCGCAGTTGGCAGAGTGCGTGAAGCATATCGGTTCCTATTGTCGTGAAACGTGGGACGCCACGCTCTCCGAGGAGGAGGAACTCTATCTGATGATCCATCTCAACCGGATCATCTCCAAAAAAGGATTGTAACCCGTAGCCATTCGGGGCATGACCTTTGCCGATTCGAACAGTAAGCCAAGATTGTGCAAAGGAGCCAATGATGGCAAATTACAAAAAGGTGGCAGAGCAGATTCTCTCCACTGTGGGCGGGGCGGAAAACGTGGCTTCGGTTACGCATTGCATGACGCGCCTGCGCTTCAACCTCAAGGATGAAAGCCTCTCGAATGATGAGAAGCTTGAGGACATCTCGTCTATCATCAGCGTCGTGCACGCCGGAGGGCAGGTGCAGCTGGTGATCGGGCCCACGGTCGACAAGGTCTACGACGAGGTTTGTAAGCAGGGCGGATTCGAGGTCACGGTATCGATTGACGAGGAACTCGATGGCCCTCAGCTTAGCTGGAAGGAGCGCTTGGCGCCCAAGCACCTCTTCAATCAGCTGCTCGATGCCGTGAGCGGCGCTATCACCCCGATCCTTCCGATCTTTTGTGTCGCCGGTATCTTCAAGATGCTCGTTATTCTGTTTGGGCCCGAAGGCGCCGGTTTTATGTCCGAAACGAGCGACCTGTATCGGATCCTTTCCCTGGTGGGCGATGCGGCGTATTACTACTTCCCGGTGTTTGCCGCCTATAGCTCGGCTAAGAAGTTCAAAACGAGTCCTGTGCTGGCACTGCTCATCGCTGTTGTGATGATTTATCCCGACATGCTCGCTATTGTTGAGGACGGAAAGCCTTTCAGCGTCTTCGGCATCCCCATGCAGCTCGTCAACTACACCCAGGCTGTTCTTCCGGTCATCTTGATCACCTGGGCCCAGTCCTATGTTGAGCGCTTCTTTAAGAAGATCTCGCCTGATATGTTGCGCATTCTGATCGTACCCGTGGGTACGGTGCTCGTGATGTTGCCGGTCGCGCTGTGCCTCTGCGGCCCTGCCGTCCAATTTGTCATGGGCCTTGTGGCCGATTTCATCATTTGGCTCGCCTCTGTTGCCGGTCCCGCTGCGACCGCGGTTATCGGCGCATTCTGGAATCTGATCATCGCCACCGGCATGCACGTGCCGATCTATACCGCCATATTGCCCGCCGCGCTCCAGAACGGTTACGACGCCATCTTATACCCCGTCACCGCGGTTGTAGCCTACACCACGCTTGCCATCGCGCTCGCCTATGGCCTGCGCGCTAAGGGCAAGGAGAGTCGAGCCACGGGCTGGAACTTGTTCATCACCTATGCCTTCGGTCGCGTGAGTGAGCCCATCATCTACGGCATCCTGTTTCGCGACAAGAAGGCTCTTGCCTGGAACATGATTGGTGGTGCTGTCGGTGGTCTGCTGGTAAGCCTTCTTCATGCCAACGTCTATATCTTCACTGGCGTTGGTTTCCCATGGATGAACGTGCTCATGTTTGCTCAGGATATCATCCCTGGCACCATCGGGTGTCTTGCTGGCGGTGCCGTGACGTTTGCGTTGGCGATGATTTTTGGATTTGAAGGACAGGAGAAGATGCCGTTGAAGTCCAAGAGCGGCGATTCTGAGGCTGTTGAATCCGTCGAGGCATAAGAGGCTACTACACAAATATGCTCCCCAGCCGTTGCGCGGTCCGACCCCTTGGCCGCGTAACGGTACTGTGCTGTTGCGCGGCACTTGCCGAGTCCGTTGCGTTCGACAGTGTGGGCCGGGAATTTGATAGAAAGGACGACACCATAATGTTTAGAGAAGATTTTTTATGGGGCGGGGCTCTGGCTGCAAACCAGTGCGAGGGAGGATGGAACGAAGGCGGTCGCGGTTTAGCCAATTCCGACATGCTGCCGTTTGGCGATCAACGCATGGACGTCATGCGGGGAGACCTTGATCCGCGTGCGTTGGCACCCGACAGCTTCTATCCCGCTCGCAAGGGCATTGATTTTTACCATAGGTACAAGCAGGATATTGAACTGTTTGCCCAGATGGGTTTTAAATGCCTGCGCTTATCAATCGCCTGGAGCCGCATTTTTCCCAAAGGAGACGAAGCCGAGCCCAATGAAGAAGGCCTTGCCTTTTACGAGGATGTTTTTAGGACGTGTCGCGCGCATGACATTGAGCCTTTGGTGACGCTCAACCACTATGATGTCCCCATGCATCTCGTCGATGCGTATGGCGGATGGCGCGATCGCAGGTTGGTCGACCTGTTCGAGCGATATTCGCGTACCGTGTTCGAGCGCTATCGGGGATTGGTCAATTATTGGCTGACCTTTAACGAGATCAACATCATGACGCAGGCGTGCTTTATGGCGGCGGGGATCATCTTCGAGCAAGGGGAGAATCGCTATGCAACGGTTCACACGGCCGTGCACCATGTATTGGTTGCGAGCGCCCGTGCGGTCGGGGCGTGTCATGAACTGTGCCCTGGGGCGAAGATCGGTTGCATGCTCAACGCAGGTGTCTTCTATCCGGCTACATGTGATCCGGACGATGTGCTGGCTGCGCAGGCTGAGAATCGCAGCCATTACATGTTTACCGACGTCCAGGTGCGCGGTGCGTACCCGAGCTATGTTCTCAAGGAATACGCCCGCCATGGTTTTGAGGTGCCCTATCGGGATGATGACCGCGAAGTACTGGCTGCAAACCTGGTCGATTTCGTCTCGTTTTCGTATTACTCGACGCGCGTCGCAAAAGCGCATGCGGAAGGTCAGTTCGATTCGAACCTTCTTCGCTCGGCGCCTAATCCGTATCTAAAACAGGAGCCTTGGGGGAGGTTTATCGACCCCAAAGGGCTGCGCGTCACCATGAATGAAATCTGGGATCGCTATCAAAAGCCGCTGTTCATCGTCGAAAACGGTTTGGGTGCTCCTGATGTGCCGGAAGATTCGGGTGAAATAGAAGACGACTATCGAGTTGAATACCTGCGGGCCCACATCGAGGCGATGAGGGAGACCGTCGAGCTCGACGGGGTGGAACTCATGGGATATACCTGTTGGGGCCCGATCGATTTGGTTTCGGTCGCCACAGGACAGATGCGTAAGCGCTACGGGTTTATCTATGTCGATCGAGACGATAGCGGTGCGGGCTCGTTTGAGAGACGTAAAAAGAAAAGCTTCGAATGGTACCGACGCGTAATAGCAAGCAATGGCGAAGACCTTGCGTAATAACGTTAAGATGGACAAATGCGCCCGTTGGGGGAATAGTCGCGCCACTTTGCTTGACAACAGGCTAAACTAGCTAATAAACATTTACTCTTCTGTTTAGATTGAATTTGCGGTCGTTTAGTTGCCGAGCCACGGGGCGGTCAAGCCACGATGCTCGGCCGCGACCGATGCTAGGGGGAACGATGGCCAAAGCAAGTGTTCGCGAGATCAGCCGCATCACCGGTTTTTCGCCTGCGACCGTGTCCAACGCGCTCAACCGCAAGCGCAGCGTGAGTGAGGAGACCGCCAAGGTCATCCTGGAGTGCGCGCAATCGCTTGGCTACCAGCAGTCGACGCAGCTCGAGAGCATTCAGTTTGTGCTCGCGCGCAAGACGGGCGCCATTTTGGACGAGAGCACCTTTCATCCCGCGGTTATTGAGGGCGTGGAGCGCCAGGCGCGTCGTCACGGTATGAGCACGAGCTTTGTCTCGCTCGACTTTAGCGACTTGGACGCCGTGCGTCCGCAGGTCGAGGGCCTGATCGCCGATCCATCCGCCGCTATCGTGCTGATGGGTACCGAGCTGGGTGAGGAAGACTATGCCTTGTTCGCCAACGCTGCCGCCCACTTGATCGTGCTCGATGGCTGGAGCGATCGTCAGTACTTCGATGCCGTAGTCATTGCCAACACCGACTCGGTGCTGCGCGCCGTGGATTACCTTATCGAGAAGGGTCACAAGCAAATCGGCTATCTGGCGGGCGACCTTCGTATCCGCAACTTTAAGGACCGCGAGCGCGGCTATCGCCAAGCGCTTGAGGATGCGGGCCTCGAGGCCAATCCGGCATGGCGCGTCACACTGGGCACCACGCTCGAAGGTGCTTATCGCGACATGGGCGCATGGCTCGACAGCGTCTCGCGCGACGACCTGCCGACGGCTTTCTTTGCCGAAAACGACGTGCTCGCCGTAGGCGCCATGCGCGCGCTGAACGAGCACGGCATACGTGTCCCCGAGGATGTCTCAATCATCGGCTTTGACGATCTGTCTTTGGGCGCCTTCTCCAATCCGCCGCTCACCACGGTGCACGTTCCCAAGCACGAGGTGGGCGAGATCGCGGTGCGCCGCCTGGTGGGCAACATCCGCAATCCCAAGAGCTATACCTGCAAGACGGCCGTGTCGACCTATTTTGTCGAGCGCCAAAGCGTGCGCGAAATCTAGGCAAAGGCAACGCTAGGCCGTAGGGAGGCAAAGCTCGCTAAGGCAGCCATACATAACGCTACTAAGAGAGGGTCCTTCGGGGCCCTCTTTTTGATGCCCTTGTATGTTCAGTTTGTTTACATACCGTTTAGGCTGATTTCTCTACCGTCTACGGGTATTTCGCGTTAAACTTCTAAACAGTAGAGTAAAACATTTAGTAAACAGAACAAAACGAAACATGCGTCTGTTTACTGAACATGTGATTAGGGGAGGACGTACATGGACAAGATCAAGCTCGGCTTTGTGCCCACGCGCCGCAGTATCTTTAGCGCGCCGGACGCAATCAAGTATCGCGGCCTGACGGCTGATCGCCTGCGCGAGATCGGCGTCGACATCGTGGATATCGACGACATCAATGACGAGGGCCTGCTGTTCGACGACAGCCATATCGAGCCTATCGTGAAGAAGTTCCGCGCCGAGGGCGTCGATGGCATTATGCTGTGCCACGCCAACTTTGGCACCGAGTACGTTTGCGCTCGCCTTGCCCGCGAGCTCGGTCTACCCGTACTGCTGTGGGGTCCGCGCGACGAGCGCCCCGAGCCCGACGGCACACGCCTGCGCGATAGCCAGTGCGGCCTGTTCGCCACCGGCAAGGTCCTGCGCCGCTTCCAGGTTCCCTTCACCTACATGACCAACTGCCGCCTGACCGACCCCGAGTTCGAGCGCGGCGTTTGGGACTTTTTGGCCGTTTGCAACGTGGTCAAGACCTTCAAGCACACCCGCATCCTGCAGATGGCCACCCGTCCATTCGACTTCTGGTCAACCATGTGCAACGAGGGCGAGCTGCTCGAGAAGTTCAACATCCAGCTTTCGCCTATCCCCATGACCGAACTTGTCCAGGCTGTGCGCGACGCCCAGGCCGACGAGCAGGCCATGGCCGCCATGCTTGCCCACATCAACGACAGCTTTGAGATCTGCATCCCCGAGGACAAGGTCCCCGCGGTCGCCGGTCTTGCCATCGCCATGAAGCGCTTGGTCGAGAAGTATGGCTGCAACGCCGGTGCCATTCAGTGCTGGAACGCTCTGCAGGACGAGCTGGGCATTATGCCCTGCGCCGCCAACGCCATCCTCAACGAGATGGGCATTCCTATCGTATGCGAGACCGATATCCACGGCGCCATCACCGCGCTGATGGTCGAGGCCGCCGACCTGGGCCGTCACCGCGGCATGTTCGCCGACTGGACCGTGCGCCATCCCGATAACGAGAACGGCGAGCTGCTGCAGCATTGCGGCCCCTGGCCCTGCAGCTGCGCGGCCGTCAAGCCCAAGCTCACCTACCCGCTGGCTTTCGATCACCCCGGCGCGCTGACGGCCGAGGCCAAGCACGGCGACCTCACCCTTGCCCGCTTTGACGGTGACAACGGCGAGTACTCGCTGCTACTGGGCAACGCCCGCGGCATCGACGGCCCGGCCGGCATGGGCACCTACCTGTGGGTCGAGGTCGACAACCTCAAGCGCCTCGAGGCCAAGATCGTCGAGGGTCCCTACATCCACCACTGCGTCGCTATTCACGCCAACGTGGTGCCGGTGCTCTACGAGGCGTGCAAGTACATCGGCATCCAACCCGACCTGTACGACCCGATTGAGCAGGGCGTTAAAGCTTACCTGCGCGGCGAGTAGGGTCGTGCCTACTTTGTAGCAACGAGCCGGCGCGCTACCACAGCACCCAACCTTGCGGTTCAAGCCGTCGCTTGCGTACCAAAGTACGCGGCGCTCCTCTTTCACCGCAATCTTGGGCACTGTGGAAACGCGGCGGCTTTGACTTTGGAAATTCCCTGAAAGGAGTTTTTCGTGGCAACTATCGAAGAGCTTGAGTCCCTGCGTTGGGACCTTCGCCGCGATTGCGTCGATATCATCATGGCTGGCGCCGGCGGCCACATCGGCGGCGACATGTCGGTGATCGACGCCCTCATGACCCTCTACGCCAACCACCTCAACATTTCGCCCGAGACCGTCGACGATCCCAATCGCGACCGCTTCGTGCTCTCCAAGGGCCATGCTATGGAGGCCTACTACGCGGTGCTCTGCCACGAGGGCTATCTTGACCTCGATGACGTCAAGGCCCGCTTCTCCAAGTTCGGCAGCCCCTACATCGGCCACCCCAACAACAAGCTCAAGGGCATCGAGATGAACTCGGGCTCGCTGGGTCACGGCCTGCCCGTGGCCGTGGGTATGGCGCTCGCCGGCAAGATGGACGGCCGCGACTACCGCGTCTACACCATCATGGGCGACGGCGAGCTTGCCGAGGGCTCGGTCTGGGAGGGCGCCATGAGCGGCGGCAACTACCAGCTCGATAACCTGTGCGCGCTCGTGGACCGCAACCGCCTGCAGATCAGCGGCAGCACCGAGGACGTTATGAAACAGGACTCGCAGGAGGAGCGCTGGGCCGCCTTCGGTTGGAACGTGCTCTCCATTCCGGGTAACGACGTCCGGGCCATCGACGCCGCGCTGACGCTTGCGGCCGAGACCTGCGGCAAGCCCACGGTCATCATCCTCAACACGGTGAAGGGCTATGGCTCGCCCGTTATGGAGGACAAGGCCGCCTGGCACCATCACCTGCCCAACGATGAGGAATATGCCCAGATCATCGCCGATTTCGCTGCCCATAAGGAGGCCATCAATGGCTAACAAGATCGCCAATCGCAAGGTTATCTGCGACACGCTGCTCGAGGCCGCGAAGACCGATAAGGATATCGTCGTCCTGTGCTCCGACTCCCGCGGCTCCGCATCGCTCACGCCGTTCTTTGATCAGTATCCCCAGCAGTCCGTCGAGGTCGGCATCGCCGAGCAGGACCTGGTGAGCATCGCCGCCGGCATGGCTTCGTGCGGCAAGAAGGCCTGGGCCGCCTCGCCGGCGTCCTTTGTGACCACGCGCTCGTATGAGCAGTGCAAGGTCGACGTCTCGTACTCCAACACCAATGTCAAGCTCATCGGCATCTCTGGCGGCGTGTCCTATGGCGCCTTGGGCATGAGCCATCACTCCGCGCAGGATATCGCCGCCATGAGCGCGCTTCCCAACATGCGCGTGTACCTGCCGAGCGACCGCTTCCAGACCGCCAAGCTCGTACGGGCCCTGGTCGCCGACAACAAGCCGGCCTACATCCGCGTGGGCCGCAACCCGGTCGAGGACGTGTACACCGAGGATGAGTGCCCGTTCCAGATGGATCGCGCCACCTGGGTGCGCCGCGGCACCGATGTGACGCTCGTCGCTACCGGCGAGATGGTCCGCCATGCCGTGGACGCCGCCGACCTGCTGGCCGAGCAGGGCATCTCGGCAACGGTGCTCGACATGTATTGCGTCAAGCCGCTCGACGCCGAGGCTGTAATTGAGGCCGCCGGCGCCACGCGCGCCGTCGTGACCGTCGAGGAGCACAGCCCCTTCGGCGGCCTGGGCTCTATGGTCGCGCAGGTGGTGGGCGAGCATTGCCCGCGTCCGGTCAAGTGCCTCTCCCTGCCCGACGCGCCGGTCATCACCGGCACGAGCCCCGAGGTCTTTGCGCACTACGGTCTGACGGGTGCCGGAATCGCCAAGACCGTTGCCGAGTTCCTCGGCAACTAGTAGAAACAGACGCTGCGCGGCCGCCAAGCACCGCACCTTGCCGTTCAAACCGTCGCTTGCGTACACAGAGTACGCGGCGCTCCTCTTTCACGGCAATCTGCGGCACTTGACGGCCGCTCGCTCCTTGTCCGTCAGGTCGTCTTCGATTTGACGGAAGGAATGGGAGAGTACATGAGCAAATACATCATCGGAATCGATCAATCCACGCAGGGCACCAAGGCGCTGCTGGTGGACGAAGACGGCCATTTGATTCATCGTGCCGATCGCTCGCATCGCCAGATTGTCAACGAGGCCGGCTGGGTGAGCCATGATCCGGCCGAGATTGCCGTCAATGTGCTGGCCGTGGCACGTGCCGTGGTGGAGGAGACCGGGGTTGACCCGGTCGACATCGCCGGCATCGGCATCTCCAACCAGCGCGAGACCACCGTTGCCTGGAACCGCACGACGGGCGAGCCGCTGTGTGACGCCGTGGTGTGGCAGTGCGCCCGCGCCCGCGGGCTGTGCGACAAGCTGGCCGCGCACGAGGGCGTGGCCGAGCTGGTGCGTGACACGACGGGTCTGGTGCTCTCGCCCTACTACCCGGCGGGCAAGATGGCCTGGATCCTCGCGAACGTTCCCTCGGCAGCCGAGGCTGCGGCGGCAGGCGAGCTGTGCCTGGGCACCATCGATGCCTGGGTGGTCTGGACGCTCACGGGCGGCGCGGAGTTCCGCTGCGACTGGTCCAACGCCAGCCGCACGCAGCTCTTTGACCTGCGCCGTGGCTGCTGGAGCGAGCCGGTGTGCGAGGTCTTTGGCGTCGATGTGGCCTGCCTGCCGCAGGTGACCGATTCCGATGGCCTGTTCGGCATGACGGACCTGGGCGGCTTTTTGCCGGCACCCGTGCCCATTCACGGCGTGCTGGGCGACAGCCACGCGGCCTTGTTCGCGCAGGGCTGCCACAGCCGCGGTATGGCCAAGGCGACCTATGGCACCGGCAGCTCGGTCATGATGAACGTCGGCGACGAGTTCGTTGCCAGCTCGCACGGGCTTTCGAGCTCGCTCGCATGGCGTATGGACGGCGTGACCGAGTATGTACTCGAGGGCAACGTGAGCTACGCCGGCGCCGTCAAGACGTGGCTGCGCGACGATCTTGAGCTCATCAACAACCCCGAGGAAGTTACCGACCTGTGCTACGCCGCCAATCCGGCGAGCCGCGTCTACTTTGTGCCGGCGTTTACCGGTTTGGGCGCGCCGCATTGGGCGAGTGACGCCGAGGGCTGCGTCTTTGGCATGACGCGCACCACGGGTCGCGCGGAGTTCGTGAAGGCCGCCGACGAGTCGATTGCCTATCAGATCTTTGACGTGATCGATGCGATGGTCGAGGATTCGGGCGCGGCGCTGTCCGAGCTTCGTGTTGATGGCGGTCCCACGCGCGACGCGTACCTGATGCAGTTTGAGAGCGACTTGGTTGGCTCGCCCATCCGCATCGCGAGCAACGACGAGATGAGCGGTCTGGGTGCGGCCTGGGCCTGCGGTATTGCGCTGGACATGTACACGCGCGATGTCGTCGACGTCTACGGCGCCCGCGGCATCGTGGAGCCCGTGATGCCCGCCGACGAGCGCGCCAAAAAGATCGCCGGCTGGCGCCACGCCGTGAAATCAACGATTGCCTACACAGCCTAGAATGATTTTTCTGGGACGGGGATTAAAAACTCATTGATCCCTGTCTCGGGCAGCTCATCTGGGACGGGCTTTTTTGACTGGTATGATTGGTGCGACCATTCGAACCAGCTAAAAGAGCCCCGTCCCAAATTGACTACCGAGAGGATCTGCCATGGAGCGCATCGCGAGTTTTTCCGTTGACCATCTGCTGCTCGAGCCCGGCGTGTATGTGAGCCGCATCGACCGCGATCCGGCGACCGGCGCCGCCGTCACCACCTTTGACCTGCGCCTGACCACGCCCAACAAGGAGCCGGTCATGAACACGGCCGAGTGCCACACCATCGAGCACCTGGGCGCGACGTTCCTTCGCAACCATGCCGAGTGGTCGGGCCGCATTGTCTACTTTGGCCCCATGGGCTGCCGCACGGGCTTTTACCTGGTCGTGTTTGGCGAGGTGACGAGCGAGGAGATCCTGCCGCTCGTGCGTGAACTGTTCGAGTTTGTCGCCGGCTTTGAGGGCGATGTCCCCGGAGCCGCTCCCGAGGAGTGTGGTAACTACCTGGACCAGAACCTCCCCATGGCAAACTGGCTCGCGCGCCGCTACCTCGACCGCGACCTGGCCGATATCGACGAGAAGCACCTGCACTATCAGCAGGCGTAAGGCCCTCGCAGGAATAGCGTTTGTACTTGAAGCGTTCCCGCTCTTGCGGGGGCGCTTTTTCATACCGAGCGCTCAAATCAGAACGAGATTGTTCTAGAATGTTTGTATAGTCACATTTACGAACAGGAGTGAACATGCATATCTACTCTGTCAACGATCCCGAGTTCAAATCCTATGGCAACGTTTGGGATGACGTCCCGTCCGAGCTCGCGTCGTCCATGCTCGAGGCGCTCTCCGCTACGCCCATCCCCGAGGGCAGTAAGTACGTGGCCTCCGCGCCCGAGCTCGAGCAGGTTGAGGGTGCCGACACGCTCGGCTTTCTCATGTTTGGCGGTCGTCCCTTCCAGTTGGGCTGGTGCAACGGCCACAATACACGACTCAACTGCCTGGAGTATCACCGCGCCAGCGAGTTCAACCTTGGTGCACGCGACTTTATCCTGCTCGTGGCACATCGTTGGGAGATCGAGGGCGGCAAGCTCGATACCGCGTGCGTCAAGGCGTTCCGCGTGCCGGCGGGTACGGTCGTCGAAGTCTTCAACACCACGCTCCACTACACGCCCTGCATGGTCGACGACGGCGGCTTCCAGGTGATGGTGGCGCTGCCCGCCGGCACCAATGGACCGCGCCCCGAGGCTGCGGCCGACATGCCCGCGGCCGGTGACAGCTACTGCTACTGGAAGGCCGACAAGTGGGTCCTCTGCCATGCTGACAGCCCCAAAGCTGCCGAGGGTGGCTACGTAGGTCTCATTGGCAAGAACCTCGACATCACCGTGGACTAGAATCTTCTGTCTCGATCTGTAACATCTAGCGGGCTAAATCGTCTCTACCTGTTACGGATCGAGACATACCGTAAAGGGCCGCCCGAAAAATCTCGATCTGTAACACCAGGCCCGATTTTGGCGGCCTAGCTGTTACAGATCGAGACAAACGGGCCCAAACCATCACAAAGGTGTCTGTCCCCTTTGTGGCGGCTTGGGCAGGCGGGTATCAAAAAGTGTCAGGCGGGGTGGCTGCCGGGCGCCTGCGCGCGAAAAGAAGTATCGGCCTGCGCCGTTGCCGTTGAGCGACGCGTTGTTTGCAGGGATACTGGGCCTATGACAACAGCGTGCGAAAGGATCGATACATGGCTTTCCGTAATGACTTCCTGTGGGGCGGCGCGACGGCTGCCAACCAGTGCGAGGGCGCCTACAACGTGGATGGCCGCGGCCTGGCCAACGTGGACGTGGCTCCGCACGGCCCCGAGCGCTACGCGGTGGTCTCCGGCCAGCGCAAGATGCTCGACTTTGAGGACGGCTATTACTATCCCGCGCAGACCGGCATCGATTTCTATCACCATTACAAGGAGGACATCGCCCTCTTTGCCGAGATGGGCTTTAAGACCTTCCGCATGAGCCTGGCGTGGACCCGCATCTTCCCCAACGGCGACGAGACCGAGCCCAACGAGGCCGGCCTGGCCTTCTACGAGGACGTGTTCCGCGAGTGTCAGGCGCACGGCATCGAGCCGCTCGTGACCATCACGCACTTCGACTGCCCGATTCACCTCATCAAGGAGTACGGCGGCTGGCGCAACCGCAAGCTCATCGACTTCTACAAGAACCTCGCGACCACGATCTTCACCCGCTACAAGGGCCTGGTGAAGTACTGGCTCACTTTCAACGAGATCAATATGATCTTGCACCTGCCGTTTATGGGTGCCGGTCTGGTCTTTGAGGAGGGCGAGAACAAGGAGGCCGTCGAGTACCTGGCCGCCCACAACGAGCTCGTCGCCAGCGCTTGGGCAACCAAGATTGCCCACGAGATCGACCCCGAGGTCAAGATCGGCTGCATGCTCGCCGCAGGTAGCTACTACCCCTACAGCTGCCGTCCGGGCGACGTGCGCCAGGCGCAGCTCGACAACCAGGACAATTACTTCTTCGTCGACGTCCAGAGCCGCGGCTACTACCCGGCATATGCCGTCAAGAAGCTCGAGCGTCTGGGCATCGATGTGGGCATGACGGACGAGGACCGCGAGATCCTGGCCGCCAACACCGTCGACTTCATCGGCTTTAGCTATTACAGCACCCGTTGCTCCGCCGGTGCCGATAACCCCGATGTCGAGCGCACCCAGGGCAACGCCTTCGCCGGCGCCAAGAACCCCTACCTGCAGGAGAGCCAGTGGGGCTGGGCCATCGATCCGCTGGGCTTCCGTATTACGCTCAACGACCTGTATGACCGCTATCAGAAGCCGCTGTTTGTGGTCGAGAACGGTCTGGGCGCCAAGGATGTTGTTGAGGAAGATGGTTCCATCAACGACGACTACCGTATCGACTACCTGCGCCAGCATATTGCCGCGATGCGTGATGCTGTGACCGAGGACGGCGTTGACCTGCTGGGCTACACCACCTGGGGCCCGATCGACCTGGTGTCTGCCGGCACGGGCGAGATGTCCAAGCGCTACGGCTTTATCTACGTCGATCGCGACGATGCAGGCAACGGCACCCTCAAGCGCTCCAAGAAGAAGAGCTTCGACTGGTACAAGCATGTCATTGAAACGAATGGTGAGGACCTGTCCTAAGGAAGCTGAGACACTCAACTTCATAGCCTCCTAACCAAGGCGCCCGGCGAGCAGTTAATGTTCGCCGGGCGCCTTGCCGTCTGCGGATTTTGGGACATGCGGCCCGCTTTTTCGACCCATCTGTCAGTACACTAAAAGCACTATGGGTACCCGCGAGCGACATATCGGCCACGCGGCCGCCCGGACCGCGCCGGTTGCGGATCCCAGGGGTGGCAGGCTCTTCGCCATGCCGCGATTCCTTGTTGGCATAACACATCAGGTATACCGTCACCGCGTCTTTGCTATCACCGGCGCCATCACCGCGCTGTTCCTCATGCTTTTGGCAGTCTTGCCGGCGCTGTTCGCCTTCGACCCCAAACTATCTAATGCCGTGCCCGCCTATAGCGAGGTGTCCGAAGAGGTCGTGGATGCGCTCGCCCATTCGAGCTCTCTCCCGCTGCTTGTCGCCGCAATTGCATTTTCGATCTGGGGCGTATCGGTCTATCTGCGCTGTTTGGACTATGTGTTGCGCCGCCGCCTTGTTGCCGTCGCCACCATCTGCACCCTGTGGATGATCGAAGTCATTCTCAAGTACAAGTCATTCACGCCGTTCTATGCCACTGTGCTGTGGTACCTGTACTACGTGCCCATGACGCTCATTCCGCTGCTCTACCAGTTGTGTGGTCTGCGCCTTGCGGGCCTGGAGCAACACCGCCTGGGTCGCCGCTACTGCGTTGCGCTGTGGATTGCGGCCATCCTGCTTATCGGATTTGTGCTCACCAACGATTTTCACCAGCAGGTCTTCCACTTTGACCGTACAAGCGACACCTGGAGCAACGATTACACGTACGGCTGGGGTTATTTCGCCGTCCTCGTGTGGACGGCCTTTAACTTTGTGGCCTTTTTTATCCTGGTGGGCCGGTCCTCGTCCTTTCGCATCCAACGTTTCTCGGGCACGGCGGCGCTCGTGCTGCTGGGCGGCGCGTTCTTTGCCATCTCATATGCGCTGCGCGTGCCCTGGGCATGGAGGCTCAACTTCTCGCTCATCTATTGCGTCTTGTGCGTGGTGGCGATGGAAATCTGTCTCGATTGCGGTGTCGTTCCGTCATATCACGACATCGCCGGCATTTTCGACACCTTGCCGCTCGACCTCAAAGTCCTAACGCGCGACCTGCAGGAAGTCTATGCCACGCCAGTGTCAAAGCCAATGCCGGTAGGCGTGTGCGAAGAGCTGCGAGCCCAGGAACACGGGCATGCCCATGCCTTTGCCGTGGAGTCCAATCCCGATGTAATGTACCGTGCCTTTCCACTGCTGGGCGGATCGGCCCTGCTTGCCCAAGACGTGTCGGATCTCAACGAGCTTAACCGTGAACTGGCACACCGTCGTATGGAGCTGCAGCGTCAAAATGAGCTGCTCGCTGCCGACTACGACCTTAAGACGCACCTGGCAGATCAAGAGGCCGAGACCCTGCTGGTCCAAGACGTGGACCAGGCGCTTGCCCGCGCGCTCGAAGGGATATACGACCTGCTGAGCTCGCTGCCGCCGTTGACCGACGAAGCGTCTTCGCACGAGCGTTACCGCATGCTGCAGCGCGCCAAGATGCTCGTCGCCTATTGCAAGCGCAAGGGGTCGCTCACGTTGGCACAGCACGGGGAGAGCGGTTTTGATCGCGACCGCATTCAGCTCATTGCCAACGAGCTCGCAAGCGACCTGCGCACCATCGATATCGATTGCGCCTCGATTATCGCCATACGGCGCCCGATGCACGCCAGTACAGTAAGCGCCCTGTACGACTGCGTGTATGACTTTGCGTTTTTTGCCTACACCACCGACCATCCGGCGCTTATGTATCACTTGGGCGACCATGACCGGTGCAGTGTCGAGCTGCGCGCCACGCTTTTTTCCAACGATGATGAAGATCTTTCGCAGACGCCCGCTGCGCAAGAGCTCGAAAGCGCTCTGCAAGGGCGCAACGTGGCATACCACCTTGAGGGCGAACCCGGCCAGTTGCGTATGATCGTGTTGATGCCGCGGGCGGGTGAGTGACGATGCAGATTTCGCTCATCCTTCCCCAAATCGTTGCACTCGATATTGTCTTTGCCCTGGCTGCGTGCCTGCAGACGATCCACGTTCCGCTCATCGCATCGCGCCGCTCGTCCTATAACCGTAAGGCGGTTTGCACCTACGAGGCGAGCCTCGTGCTTCACCTGGTGGTTTCGGCGCTTATCCTGTTCGCGTCGTCTGGCTCGTATCTGGTGGCGCCGCTTGACGTTTGCGCCAGGGCAATGGGCGGAGCGCTGTGGCTCAATGCCGCAATCTTTGCCTATGGCGTGGTGCTTATGGTGCGCTATCGTCGCCCCGTCATGCTGGTCGAGCTGCTGCTTGTTGTCGCCGTGACGCCGCCGGTGGTTTTTGCCATGGGCTCGGCGTGGACCGTTGTCCTTATCGCAGAGGGAGCGTTCTTCCTGTTCCGTTCCATCGCGGCGCTCTTGATGGACGTCCGTAACCGCCAGGAGGATATCACCGCGTTCTCGACGATCGAGACCATCAACGTGATTCCCGTGGGCATCCTGTATCTGGACCCGAGGGGCCGTCCGCTGCTCATGAACCGCTGCATGCGCAAAAACCTGGTGGAACTTCATATGCCCACCGATCTAGGTGACATGAGCGGCATGTGGAACGACCTGCGCAAACTTAGCATGCAAATGCCCGAAAGCAGTAGGAACCGCGTGCGGATTAACTTGGACCGTTTTGGTGAGGCTCGCGCGGTGATCGAGATTTCTCCCGCCGAGATTCGCCTATTTGTGCACGACGAGGTTATGGTTTCGGGCCGCCTCTTTGAGCGCATTATCGGACTGGACGTGACGGAATACGCACACGCCTACGACCGCTTGGCGCAAGCAAACCACCTGCTTGAGCTTGCGGGCCAAGAGCTCCAAGCCCAGATCGAAGAAGTTAAAAAGGTTGCCGACAATGCGGCCTACCTACGTATGCGAGCCCGCGTTCACGATGTGATCGGGCAGCGCCTGTCCATTCTTCATCGCTATTTGGAGGAGGGGCGTCTGGACGATGAGTCGATCGAGCAGATCGACCCGTTGCTACGCTCAATTGCCGCCGATTTGCGCAGTGGTGGTGCCAGCGAGCCTGCAGAGCAGCTGGGTGATATCGTCCATGCTTTTGGCCTGGTGAGTGTGCAGATCGATGTTGAGGGGGCGCTGCCTGAGGACGCGCGTGTCGCTGCAGCCTTTCTGCAGATTATCCGCGAAGCCTCGACCAATGCCACCAAGCATGCACAGGCCCATCGGGTCCATGTGCGCCTGTGGCGGGAGACGTCGGAAGACAGCGCTGTTGCGCGGATGACCGTTTCTAACGACGGCGCGCCTGCACCCGTATCGTATCGCGAGGGAACGGGTATCCCAGGTATGAGGCATGTCGCGCAAGATCTGGGCGGCTGCCTGGAAATCCATGCCGCCCCGCCCTTTACGCTTGCGGTGTCCATCCCGCTCAACGCCAGCGCCACAGCTCAAAGGAGAAGCTCATGATCCGCGTCCTTATAGTCGAAGACCAGGCCATCCTGCGCGAGAGCCTGGCGCGTTCCGTTGGCGACCAGCCCGATATGACCGTTGTTTCCGCCATTGCCGATGCTTCCGAGGCCTTGGGTGTCGCGCTCAAGGAGCGCCCGGACATGATACTGATGGACGTATGCACCGAGCATGATTCCAACGGCATCGTGGCGGCGGCGCGCATTAAAGAACAACTGCCCGAGTGCCGCGTCATTATCATGACCGGCATGCCCGAGATCACCTTTGTCGATCAGGCCCGCGAGGCGGGCGTCGATAGCTTTGTGTACAAGAACGTCGGTATCGACGAGTTGTTCGCCGTGATGCGCTCCACGCTGGCGGGCTATTGCACGTTTCCCAAGCCGCCCGAGAGTATTTTTTCGGGTACGGCGGCACTCGACGATGTTGAGCTATCGATTTTGCGCCTTGCCTGCGAGGGCAAGAGCCGTCGCGAGATCGCGGCCGAGCTGTTTATGAGTGAGGGCACCATCAAGCGTCGCATCTCGGAGATCCTCAACAAGACCGGCTACGACAACATCATGCGCTTGGCCGTGCGCGCAGTAACGGAGGGCAGCATCGTTCCCAATATGGAGCGCTAGCGCTCGTTACGCATCGGCACAAAAACGACGGGGCCGCAGGATCAACTCCTGCGGCCCCGCCTGACATGTGCGCGGATGTATCCGCCAATCCGCGGCCGTCGATGTCTGCCGCTACGCGATGGTTGCGCTGTAGGAGGCGACGTCCTCGTAGGAATCGGTCAGGTAGGCGTCGATGCCGATGGTCGTATTGACCAGGTCGTCAAGGCTGTCAAGCTCGCCGCTCGAGAACGTGAATTCCTCGGTGGCGCTGGTGCCGGGCATCAGGTTAGCCGAGAACCAGGGTTCCTTCATAGTGCCGTTGACGTTGGTCTTGCCGGAAGGAGCGTAGAAGGTCAGGTCCTTGTCGCTCTTGTTGGTGATGTTGACGACAAAGCCGATGTCGCCCCAGTCGTCCTTGAATTTCTCGGTGATGGTGATGGTGCACAGATCGTCATCGGCGACGGTGACGGCGGGGGAGATTTCGACACTCTGGACGTCGTCGTCTTCGACGGCCTCATCGACCTCTTCTTCCTTCTCGGCCGCCTCGCGATCCTTCTTCACCGTGCCGGACAGATCCTTGTCGGACTTGGTGAAGATAAGCTTGTCGCCTTCCACCTCAAGGACGAGCTTGTCGTCCTTGAGCTTCAGGTCGTGCGACTCATCTTCGGCGGTGATCGTTACGGTGGTGGCGTCCTTGGCTTCCCATTTCAGGTCGGCGACCTCAAGGAACATATCGAGGACGCCTGTGCCGTCCTCGTCGAGGATCAGGACGCAGTTGAGGCCCCACTCCTTGAGCATATCCATGTACTCATCGGTGAGCTCTTCGCCATCCAAGGTTCCACCCGAGTACTGCCAGCTGCCGACGAAGTTGGCCTTGGGGTCCTTGCCGCCGCCGCTGCAGCCCGTCAGGGCAAAGGCGAGCGCCAGGACGCATGTCAGAAATGCGAGTACGGACTTTTTGAACGTTGTCTTCATGGTGTCCTCCTTCATCGAACGAAACCCATAGAAGCAAATGCGGGGGTGGCGGATCCCCCGCCAATTACCAGATAGAGGGGCTAGGGCCGGGGCGTTCCGCAGTTGCTGCAGAACTTGCCGCCGTTTTCGCTGCCGCAGTTGGGGCAGAACCACTTTGCCGGTGCCGGGGCGGGTGCGGGACTGCCGCACTCGGAGCAGAACTTGCCGGTGTTGGTGGCGCCGCAGCTGCAAGTCCACGTGCCGGCCGTAGGTGCGGCGGCGGGAGCCGGTGCGGGGGCGGGAGCCGGAGCCGGCTGCGGGGCGGCCTGCTGCTGTGCCTGGCCGGCGGCGAACAGCTGGCTGGCGTTCATGCCGCCCATGCCACCTGCCATGCCCATGCCCATAAAGCCGGCCATTGCGCCGTTGGGGTTAGCGGCCGCCGCGCGCATCGCATCGCTCTGGGCGCTGGCGATGTTGGCTGCCGCCATGGTGGGATCGCGCATGACCGCGGCTTTCTGCAGGTCCTTGATCATCTGCTCGTCTTCTTGCGAGGCGGCGATGGAGTTGACGCCAAAGCTTACGATCTCAACGCCGCGCAGGTCACGCCAGTCGGCAGAGAGGACCTCGTTGAGCGCGCGGGCGAGCTCGGTGGTGTGGCCGGGGATGGCGCTGTAGCGGATGCCCATCTCCGAGATCTTGGCAAAGGCGGGCTGCAGGGCGGTGAGCAGCTCGGACTTAAGCTGGCTGTCGATCTTGTCGCGCGTATAGCTATCGGTCACGTTGCCGCACACATTGGTGTAGAACAGCAGCGGGTTGGTGATACGGTACGAATACTCGCCGTTGCAGCGAACGGAGATGTCGACATCCAGACCGATATTGTTGTCGACTACGCGGAAGGGCACGGGAGAGGCGGTGCCGTACTTGTTGCCGATGATCTCCTTGGTGTTGATGAAGTAGACGCGCTGGTCCTTGCCCGCGTCGCCGCCAAAGGTAAAGCGGCTGCCGATATTGGCGAAGGTCTCCTTGATGGAGTCGCCCAGGTTGCCGCTAAAGACGCTCGGCTCGCTGCCGGTGTCAAAGACGAACTCACCGGGCTCCAGCGCGACTTCGATGATCTTGCCGTTTTGCACCACGAGCATGCCCTGGCCGTCGTTGACGGCGATGACCGAGCCGTTGGAGATGACGTTGTCCTCGCCGCGCGTGTTGGAGCTGCGGCCGCCGGTGCGCTTGCTGCCCTTGCAGGCCAAGACGTCAGCGGGCATCGATTCGCAGTAGATAAATTCCTTCCACTGGTCGGCCATGACGCCGCCGGCAGCACCCAATCCAGCTTTCAAGAGTCCCATGGTGATCTTCCTTTCTCGTCAAAGGCCGGGTGGTATTGGTCAGGATGGTTAATCGTCCTTGTCGTCCTTCATGACAACGGTGGTCTCGGTGTGGCTGAAGGTGTCGTGCTTCTCGGTCAGGTCGAGCTCGCCACAGTAGCAATCGGCGTGGGTGGCCTCGTTGGCCGTCTTGAGCTGGCCCACCAGCAGCACGTCTGCGATGACCACGATGATCAGCGGCGCGACGATGTTGATGAGGATGCCCTCGATATCAAAGGTGAGGTAATCCGGATCGAAGGCGTTCTCACCCATGAAGAGGATCTGGGAGAGGACAAATCCGATCACAAAGAACAGCGCCGAGGCGATAGCGAGCTTGGGCTTGGAGCAAGGAAGCTCGCCGACCATACGGCCGGTTTGGCCGTTCATGGCAAACAGGTAGCTCTTGCCGTTCCACGAGGTGGAAAGCATCCACACGGGGAACAGGGCATAGTCGCTGTCTTCCCAGGTGTAGTCGAGCTGCTTGCTTTCGACCGTGGCATCGTCATATTCGTCGACGACGGTTTCGCGCAGGGCCGAGATCGTGCTTTCCTCCATGCGGCGTTCGGCGCGCGCCTTGCAGGTTTCGCAGTCCTCGTCGTAGCGGTTGGCGATGTAGCCGGGCATATACGCGACCGAAAACGGGCGCAGGGCATCGTAGTCAAACGGCTCGATGGCGTCCATGTGGCCGTCGGGCATCTTGGACGATCCGTCGACGGGCACGCGCTTAAACGAGATGTTTCCCTTGCGGTAGGCGTCGTAGTGGTCGGTGGTCGTGACGGTGCGGTCGGATTCCTCGGTCACGGTCTCGTTGGTCGCATCGAAGCACACTTCGCCGTCCACGCGGGCGCCGTAAAGCCAAAACGGCACGTAAACGCCTTGGACTTCGTCGATGTGGTTGCCGGTGACAAAGCTCTTGGGCAGCAGGATCTTGCCCTTGTAGTGCTCTTTGAGCGCGGCCATAACATCGTCGCGGCCGAGCTTAAACGGAATTACCAGGTCGGGCGAGAAGTCGCCCGAGAGCTGACCGGGTGCCACGGCGGGGTTGCCGCAGTACGGGCAGGTGGTAACGGCGACGGTGCCATCCGAGATTAGCTCGGCGCCGCACGACGAGCAGATATAGCCGGCGTTTTGGGCGAGCTCCTGCACCGCAGCGTCGGTCGCGGGCTTGGGCGTTGCGGCTGCCGCATCGGCTTTGGCATCGGCCTTGTCCTGGCGCTCGCGATAGAGGGCCTCGACTTCTTCGACTTCAAAGCGCGAGTCACAGTAGTCGCAGACGAGCTTTTGCTCGGCGCTTGCAAAATGCAAGGGGCCACCGCAGGCAGGGCACTGATAGTTAACGCTCTCGAAGGCCATGATCGGTCCTTTCCGTGCCGGGGGCTATGCGCCGATGGCGCCGCCGCAGTATTCGCAGCGCCCGCTGGCATCGGGAATGGTGGTGGCTCCGCAGAAGGGGCAGGTCACCGCGGTCTTGGGGGCCTTGGCGGCCACGACGCTGTCGCGCGTCTCCTGGCGCAGCTGCACCAGCGCATCGCGGACTTCGGTTGCCTGGCGCTTGGCCTCGCGGTATTCGATGGAGCCGCGCTGATCGATGGTGGAGTCGTTCACGCGCAGGTTGATCTCGGTAAAGTACGGCGTGTTGACGTGGATGGTCAGATTAAAGTCGTAATCCAGGTCGTAGCGCGGCGGGTTGTAGCTCTCGCGCTCGCCGTCCTTGGTCTCGCGATAGATCTCGGTGCGCTGCTCGTCGATATCCATATCGCAGCCGAGTACCTGCGAGAACTCGATGATGTCGGGATTGGCGTCGCGCCAGCGGCTCTGCGAAGTGATGATCAGCAGGCCCGCGTCCTCATCGAGCATAATATTGGTGCGCCCGGCAGAAAGCGTGCGCGTGGGGTTGAACGAAGACAGGCGCTCGGCGTTGGCCTCGCGGTAGGCGAGTTGCTCACGGATATCGTCCGCGGTGCTGGAGCGATAGCCGTGAAAGTAGGGGGAGAGCTTGCCGGCGCACTCTTTGCACAGGTAGCCTTCATTGATTTTTGTCTTACCTAGAAGTCCCAGCTCGGTACCGCAAATCGCGCACTCTTTCTTCTCGAACATCTTGTCAAAGAAGCCCATGGCTGCCTCCCATCAACTGGTAGCGTGTGTCACTTTTGATGATGGGGGAGTGCGCGATCCTTCGCGATACCCAGACGGCTCAAGGAGTCTCCACAACTGGGACACATGGCCCATTTTTGACTAGTCGTTGGGGACGTTCTTCGGCCACTCATTGGGGACGTACTTAAATGAGCGGTAGTTGGAGACACTCCTTGTCGAGCTAGAGGTCGCGCGTGTCCCTTCTGGTCCATGCGGCTAAAAATCGCGGCGTGATGTGAACGGCTGGGGTCAAATTTGCAGCATTTCGAGCTCGGCTTCGATATTGAGATTGGTTCTTTATTAAAATGGAATTCCAGACAATTGAGCGGCCGGGGGTTAACCATGAGGGGCATGGGAGACACAACCGCATATCTGCGTCGGGGCATTCGGGAGATTATATGCCTGGCGCTGTTCTCCTTCACGTTTTTGGCGTGCGAGTATCTCTTTGATGTGCGCATGGCCGAGTTCGTGTCTCCGAACGAGGTCGTTATTTATGAGAGCCTTGTCCTCGGCGCGAGCGTGATTGGCTTTTTGTGCGTCCCATTCTGTATTATCACCGTTCCCATGCCATCGACGCAACGAGTGACGTCACGGGCGTTTTGCTGGTGGCGGCATTGCTGCTGTTGATTATGGCGGTTCAGGTTGAGGTAATAATTGCCGGAGGTTTGGTGGCGTGCTGCGCGCTGGGCTACTGCGGATCGACTGCTCACGCAAACTTTGCGCGGCGCTTTGCGCGGACGCCTTGCTTGGCGCGCGCCGCAGCACTTTCCTATGCCATGGGCGTTCTGGTACAGGTGTTCAACCACATGGTGATGCCTGTCGGTATTCCTCAGCAGGCTGTTCTGGTTGTCTGTGCGATCGTGCAGGTGGCGTTGCTCCACGGTGCCCGACGCGCCAAACTGCGCGACGAGTCCGATCCCAACTTTGAACCCAGCGTTGCCGGACTTTCGGTAGATGCTTTGGAATATGGCGCCAAGTGGCAAGACGATCCCAAGGCAAAGGCGGCATTCCGCCGCGCCGTAGTTCGCCTGACCGTGGCGACGGTGTATCTTTCCGGCGTATTCGCCGCTCTCAACGCTGGCCTCACGACCTTGCATGCTGTCGGAGCCGTTGATTTGGGTGACTGGCCGCGCCTACTGCTTGTCGTGAGCTCGTTGGCCGCTGGCGTCCTATTTGACCTGCACGGTCGTTCGTATATGAATATCGGCATGACATGCGCCGCCATGTTGTCCACGCTTTCGTTCTTTGTGCTCATCGTCGATGGCAATGGCGGCAACGAGCTTGCTGCCACGATCATCTTTTATCTGGGCTCAGGCTTCTTTGTGGTGTTCTTTACCACAAAATATGCCGCCGTCTCGCTTTATGCGCGCTGGTCATATTTTTGGCCGTGCATGGGTCGCGTCGTCAACAACGTGTGCTCGATGTTCGTGACGGCGCCGGCAGTGGCGATCATCTCGAGTCAAAACGTGCTGGCTGCGGTCGGCGCGGCGCTCGTGATGTTTGTGGGCATTGCGATTACGCTGCTGGGACAGTTGGGGCAACGAGCCGATGACGCCGTGATACGGGGCGAGCTGGCACCTGCCACCGATGATCTTGGTGGGGATCTTGCGCCCACGTGCTCCGACTCCGTGCCCGTGGAGGCAGCGGAGCTCACGTCAGATGAGCGCCTCGATGCTTTCGTCGTCACCTTTGGGCTTACAGAGCGCGAGCGCGATATTCTTGAGGTCTTGGTCGTTTCGGACCAGAGCGTTCAGGACATCGCCACAACGCTCTTCCTTTCGCGCTCCACGCTCTATCGCCACATTTCTTCGATCAACAAAAAGGCCGGTACCGCCTCGCGTGTAGCCCTTATCAACTTCTTCTGGTCCTGGACGCCCAAGGACTAGCTAATCCTCCAATAAGTTGCGGTGGAATAGTCCCTAAATTAAAGTCACGGGGCTTTAAACAGGAACTATTTCACCGCAACTGCTGGGGGGATAGACTGCGGCGGCGGCAGCTGTGGTAGTGGCAACGGCAGCTGGCAGGGTGTTTTCCGTCTACTTGCTACAGCAGCTCGCCGTGGCGGGCAATGTAGCGGCGCTTTGCCAGCTGGGTGAGCGCGATATAGGCGGTAACGATGCCAATGAGCAGCCCAAAAAAGCTCGTGGGCAGCGGCATGAGGCCGAGCGCATCGGCGATGGGGCTTGCCGGCAGCCAGGTGACGAGCGCCAGGCCCAGCACGGTAAGAACGCACAATGCGGGCGCGGCGTGGTCGCGCGGGCTCGGCAGATGCGGGGAGCGCAACATGTGGACCACGAGTGTCTGCGACCACATGGACTCGACAAACCAGCCGCTCTGGAAGAGCGCAGCAAAGGTCGCCATACCCGCGACGTCGCCCGCGGCGGCAAGCTCGGACCAGCTTGCGTCCACGGCGGCGGGGCACACGACAAAGAAGAGCGCGGCGAAGGTCACGATGTCAAACAGCGAGCTCACGGGGCCCAGCTCGAGCATAAAGCCCTTGATGGACGCGGCGTCCCAGGCACGCGGGCGGGCAGTCCAGGCGTCATCGACGGTGTCCCACGGCAGTGCGATGCACACGATCTCGTAGACCAGCGACAGCAGAACCAGCTGCAGGGCGCTCATGGGCAAAAACGGCAAGAACAGGCTCGCGACGGTCACGGACAGCACATTGCCAAAGTTGGAGCTCACCGTGGTCTTGAGGTACTTGAGCAGGTTGCCGTAAGTGCGGCGGCCTTCGATGATGCCGCGCTCGAGCACGCCCAGGTCCTTCTGAAGCAAGATGATATCGGCGGATTCCTTGGCAATGTCGACGGCCGAATCGACCGAGATGCCGCAATCGCTCGCACGCATGGCGGCGGCGTCGTTGATGCCGTCGCCCATAAAGCCCACGGTGTGGCCGAGCATCTCGCGCATGACACGTACCAGGCGCGCCTTCTGCAGCGGCGAGAGCTTGGCGAAGAGGTGGGTTTTCTCGGCGCGCTCGGCAAGTTCGGCGTCATCGAGCGCATCGATCTCGGAGCCGAGCAAGACGTTGCTCGCATCGATACCAATCTGCTCGCAGACGGTGGCGGCGACGCGGTCGTTGTCGCCGGTTAGGACCTTGACCGCCACGCCCTTGGCCTCGAGGGTGGCGACGGCGCCCGCGGCACTTGCTTTGGGCGGATCGAGGAAGGCCAAAAAGCCCATCAGCACCATGTCGCACTCGTCGGCGATGCCAAACTCGCCCACGCAGCGCGGATTGGTCTTCTGCGCCACGGCAATTACGCGTAGGCCCTCGGCGTTAAGTCCGGCGATCTGCTTGCGAATCTGGGCGAGCTTCTCGTCGGTGAGCGGCTGAGCGATGCCATCGATCTCGACAAAGGAGCAGATCTCGAGCATTTCCTCGGCGGCGCCCTTGGTAACCATCTGGGTTTTGCCTTGGGCGTCGGCGACAACTACGCTCAGGCGACGGCGCGAGAAATCGAAGGGAACCTCGTCGACCTTGGTGTAGCGGTCGCGCAGGCTCTGGCCCAGCATGGAATCGGGTGCGACGGTCGAGGGTGTCACATCGGCACGGTCGATTACGGCCAGGTCGATAAGATTTTTGAGGCCGGTCTGGAAGAAGCTGTTCAAAAACGCATGGCGCAGCACGCGCGCGTCCTCGTTGCCATCGGTGTTGAGGTAGCGCTCGAGCACGATGCGGTCTTCGGTGAGGGTGCCGGTCTTGTCGCAGCACAGGACGTCCATGGCGCCCAGGTTTTGAATCGCCGGCAGCTCCTTGACGATAACCTGGCGACGGGCGAGGTCCTTGGCGCCCTGCGACAGGCTCGTGGTCACGATGACGGGGAGCATCTGCGGCGTGATGCCCACGCCCACGCTCGTGGCGAACAGCAGCGCGTCGATGACGTTGCCCTTGGTGGCGGCGTTGATGGCAAAGACGGCCGGCGCCATAACGAGCATGAGGCGTACGAGCAACATGGAGACGCTCGAGACGCCGCGGTCAAACGCGCTCTTTTCGCCGCGCCCGTTGAGTATCTTGGCGATGCCGCCCAGGTAGGTGTCCGAGCCGGTGGCAACGACAAGCGCCATGGCGGTGCCGTTTTGCACGGAGGTGCCGGTAAAGACGATGTTCTTGCAGGCAGAGAGTGGCAGCGCGGAGCCGTCGGCGCCCTCGACGACGGTGACGGCAGCGGTCTTCTCGACTGCCTCGCTCTCGCCGGTGAGTGCGGACTCGATGACAAACAGGTCGCGCGCGGTGATGACGCGGGCATCTGCTGGCACCATATCGCCGGCAGAGAGGCGGATCACATCGCCGGGGACGAGCTCGTCGAAGAGGATCTCGATGCGCTCGTCGTCGCGCAGGGCGGTGCAAGTGTTGGAGACCAGGTCCTTGAGGGCATCTGCCGCATTGCCGCTGCGGGCTTCCTGGATAAACTTCATGCCGCCCGATACCAGCAGCATGATGCTGATGACGATGACCGTGGAGGGGTCGCGCTGCGGCTCGGGCACGGCGAGCACGTTGATGTAGAGTGAGACCAGCGCGAGCGCGGCGAGGATGCCGGCGAAGGGATCGATGAACGCGTCGGCGATGCGGCGGGCGAGCGTCTTGGTCGGCGCTTCGATGGTGTTGGGGCCGGCGGCATCCAGGCGCTCGGTTGCCTGCTCGGCGGTGAGGCCGTTTGCCGTGGCGTCAAGCAGTACGAGAGCGTCCTCGGCGCTATGGGTGGCGGCGAATATGGTGTTCTTGGACAGGCCGGTGCGAGCGGCAGGGCGCGCCGTGCGGCGGCGCTTGGAGATGGCTTCGAGAACCGTGGCGGTTTTGAGCATCAGCATAGGGTCCTCCTTGTTGAAGGGAGTTAGCGTACGTATCGTATTGAGTTGCAAAAAACCTAGATGTCGCTCACGTCAAGCTCACGAACCACCACAAAGGGGACAGGCACCTTTGTGGGGGGGTTGACGATCTGCCGGTGGCGTTTATGCGTGTGCGGAGTCCTCGCGGCGTGCCGAGGGCGACATGCAGGTTTTTCGACTAGGACTGCCTTCCATGGCACACCTCCTAAAGGCTGAGCGCAGCGCGCTTTGGGTATCTCGTACCCCTTTTTAATCCGCCCGTATTCTTGATGAGGGGGTTTGACATGTCAACCCCATTGTTCGGAAAACCATTCCCTCTGACAAAGCCTTTACAGAATGCCGTGGCCCCAAAGCGCGCCCACATCGACGCCCTGCCTGCGCTAAACTGGAAGGCACGTACGCGATTACGAGAGGAGCCCGCATGGAGGCTTACAAGCAAGAGTTCATCAAGTTTATGGTTGAGTCCGACGTCCTTAAGTTCGGCAGCTTTACGCTCAAGAGCGGCCGTCAGTCTCCGTTCTTTATGAATGCCGGCGCTTACGTGACGGGCTATCAGCTCAAGAAGCTGGGCGAGTATTACGCCCAGGCCATCCACGATAACTTTGGCGACGATTTTGACGTGCTGTTTGGGCCGGCCTACAAGGGCATTCCGCTGGCCGTCGTGACCGCAATTGCCTACCACGAGCTGTACGGCAAGGAGGTCAAGTACTGCTGCGACCGCAAGGAGGCCAAGGACCACGGCGCCGACAAGGGCAACCTGCTGGGCTATGAGCCCCAGGACGGCGATCGCGTGGTCATGGTCGAGGATGTCACCACCAGCGGCAAGTCCATCGACGAGACCTATCCCAAGGTTAAGGCTGCTGCCGACGTCGAAATCAAGGGCCTGATCGTGTCCCTCAACCGCATGGAGGTCGGCAAGGGCGGCGTGACCACCGCGCAGAAGGAGATCGAGGCCAAGTACGGTTTCCCCGTCGCGAGCATCGTTTCCATGGCCGAGGTCGTCGAGACCCTCTACAACCACGAGATCGATGGCAAGGTCGTCATCGATGACGAGCTCAAGGCCGCCATCGACGCCTACTACGAGCAGTACGGAGCACGTTAGTTACGGCGTTTTACCAAACGCCGTAACTGCTCGACGCTGCGCGGGCCGCATTTGGACAATCTGACGTTCAACTTCAAGGGCGCGACCAGAAGGTCAGCGCCCTTTCGTTTCACGTCACCTTGTCTCAAATGCGACCCGCTCGCTGTCCGTTCTCTACCTGCGGCGTCGTCTTGCTCCGAATGCGGCTCGCTCGCTGTCGTTGCCGAAACATCGGCGTTGCCGGACTAGTCATTGGGGACGTTCATAAATGACTACTCAGGAATGAGCGTGGATAATCTCCCGTTTTTGGCCTGTGTGCAGGCTCAAAGTGGGAGATTATCCACGCTCGCTTTAATTTGCCTGGGTTGCGATGCCTATCTAATCGGCTCGGCGTCTTCCCTGAGAATCGAAAGATACTCTTCATACCCGTACTGCCGGTATCTCTGTCTTGACTCGTCGAGCGGACGGAGGATACCCAATTCTTCAAATGATTTGACGAGCGAGCTCGCGGTACTCCTGCCGATATCGAGTTGGACAGCGATGAATGCGGTGTCGACGATGGGGTGCTCTTCAAGAATGCCCAACAGCCTTTGCCCGTTTGCAGCAGTCCTTCCGAGATTTTCGGTAATGGTTGCTGTGGAACGGTTATGGAGGTCAACAAGGTTTTTTAAAGACCCTACCGAGTCCTCCGCACTCTCGAGAAGACTGTTGCAGAAAAACTCTATCCATTCCTCGTAAGTGCCTCTCTCCCTTACGGATGTGAGTTGCCGGTAGTACTCGCTTCGATTTTTCTTGAACTGGAACGATGGATAGAACAAGCAAGAATGAAGAACGCCATCATTGATGAGCATAAGTGTAATGAGAAGCCTGCCCAGGCGACCGTTTCCGTCTAGGAATGGATGGGCAATTTCAAATTGGTAATGGACGAGCGCCGCCCGCACAATCGGATCCATTTCGACTTGAGGCTCATTGATAAAGCGTTCGAGGTCCTGGAGCGTGTTACTCAAATCTTCAATGTTTGGAGGGACAAACGATGCGGTTGCAATGGTGCAGCCTGAGGGGCCAATCCAGTTTTGTGAGGAGCGCAGTTCGCCTAGATTCTTCTCCGTTCCGCGCACTCCGTCCAGCAGGACCGCATGAACTTGCCTAAGAAGTCTCGTGCACAAGGGCATCTTTTTGAGCAGTTCTACGCCGCGGTCGACAGCACGGACGTAATTCACGACGTCTGCGACATCTTTATGATGGAGTTGTGTTTGCGATGGACTAAGTAGGTCGTCAAACGTGCACTGGGTTCCCTCAATTTGCGAAGAAAGGAGTGCTTCTTTGCGCACGTACATTGTCAGATACATGTCGGCGTTGGGAACAAAGTAGAGCATGCCTTCAAGCTCTCCAAGCTTTCGTGAGCATGCGGAAAGCGTGCGATAGGTTTCCTCGGTGAGGTTTAGCTGCCTCAATGATTGCAAGGGCGTTGGAAAAAACGAATAGTAAGCCAATTTCCCCGATAGATTATTGCGGAGCGTTCCCTGGCCGTTCTCCTCGATTTGCATCGCGCCCTCCATATCTTTAGTGCCGGAAACTCGTTATTAGGCTAATCATATCAATTCTAATAACGAGTTTAAGGATTAAATAGTTATTAGAATTCATGTAAACAATCTAATGATGAGAAGTCGTTATTACTTGACCATGGAGCTCGGCTTGGTACAAGGGGGTCATCCAAAATGAACGTGGATAATCTCCCGTTTTTGGCTCGGTGACGGCCTCAAAGTCAAAGTGGGAGATTATCCACGCTCGTTAGTTAAGCGTCCGAAAATCCACACTCGCCAAACCTACCAAAAAGGGACGGGTTTATTTTGGCACGTTTCGGTCGGTATCAGGAAGTGTCAGGGACGGGGCGGCGGCAGGACTCGAGAGCGAAAAGAAGTATCGGGTTTGGTGCGCCCGCTTCTGCCCGTCCCGTGTGCAGGCGATACTCGGCTTATCGACCCGCGATGCAAAGGAGATACTCATCCCACGAGCACTACCGGGAAGGGCTTGCGATTCGAGCCCTCACCTTAGCAATTTGATCATTTGGCACTATAATCACCATAGGCATGCGCATAACGTTGCGCTTAATCAAGAGGAGAAAACATATGGGTCTGTTTGACATGTTTAAGAAGAAGGCTGAGCCCGCGGCAGCTGCTGCTCCGGCCTCCATCTCTGCTTCTGCTGGCGCCGACGTGCTGTGCTCGCCTGTCAAGGGCAAGGTCATCAAGATGGCCGACGTGCCCGATCCCGTCTTTGGTGGCGAGGTTCTGGGCAAGGGCTGCGCTGTGTGGCCCGAGGACGACCTGGTCTACGCTCCCTGCGACGGCAAGGTGACCGTCACCATGGGTCACGCCGTGGGCCTGCAGTCCGATAGCGGCATCGAGGTTCTGGTGCACGTTGGCGTCGATACCGTCAACATGAACGGTGATGGCTTCGAGGGCTTCGTCAAGGCCGACGACGTTGTCAAAGCTGGTCAGCCCATACTCAAGATCGACCGCGCCAAGATCGCTGCCGCCGGTTACAAGGACTGCGTCGTCGTGGCCGTGTCCAACACCGCCGAGTTCGCTGACGTCGAGCTCGCCGTCGAGGCCGAGTCTGCCGTCGCCGCCGGTGACGCCATCGTTAAGGTCGTCCGCAAGTAGTCTGCGGCATCCAGAAGATGCGCAAGGGTGGTCGGGTTGTCCGGCCACCCTTTTTTATTGCACCGTGGGGAAGCGTTTTATTGCACGTTGGGCGGGCTTGCAAACCGTTCGGACGCTAAAACGAACCGACCACGCCTTCGCGTTGCCGAGGGTGTTCATAAGTGGATAGTATGGGCTTACTTATTACAACGTGTGCCGCGTCCGGGAAGCGCGGTGCCGCTCATTGGGAGGAACAACATGAAAAAGAAGCTGCTGCTTGCGCCCCTCATGGCCGTCTTGGTTGCATGCGTGGTCGTGCTTTCCGGCTGTGGAGGTCCTTCGGTTGAGGAGCTCATCACCGAGGATCTTACGACGCAGTTTGACGAGGTCAAGAACGGTGGCGACGACTTCCTCTCTGGTCTGGAGGAGGCTTCGGGCGACGAGTTCGAGCAGCTGGGTATCGATCCCAAGGAGTATGCCAAGACCTATCTCGAGGGCTTTGACTACAAGATCGGCGACGTGACGGTCGACGAAGACAAGGGTGTCGCGACCGCCGAGGTCTCCATCACCTGCAAGTCCATGAACAAGATCGTCGAGGACTTCTCCACCCAGTATCAGGAGAAGGTTGCCGCGCTTGACACGGTTCCTTCCGATGACGAGCTGTACAAGATGGCCGGTCAGGTTATGGTCGATGTGACCAAGGCCACCGAGCCCAGGAAGACCACGGTTATCTTCAAGTACACCTGCAACGACGACGGTGAGTGGTCTGCCGACGACTCCGTCAACTCCGAGATGATGGATGCAATGCTGAGCTAGTTCGTTGCGGCGTTTTACCAAACGCCGCAACTGCTCGACGCTGCGCGGTCACCAGAGCGACAACTTGTCATTCAAAGAGGACGGCATGACCAGAAGGTCAATGCCGCCCTCTTTTCATGCCAATTTGTTCGCTCTGGTGACCGCTCGCTGTCGTTGCCAAAACATCGGCTTTGTCATGGCAGTCATTGGGGATGTTCTTAAATGACTAGTCGTTGGTGACGTTCTTGTTTGACTAGTCGTTTAAGAACGTCCCCAACGACTACTTTCCGCGCAACGGTATTGCGACGGCTGGGTTGAGCAGCACCAGCGTTACTCGCCCAGCACCAGCGCCGCGAGCTCTGCCTGGGTGTCCACCACGTAGTCGGCGCCGGTGGCTTCCAGCTCTGCGCGGCCGCGGAAACCCCAGCTGACGCCCGCACTCTTAAGGCCGGCGTTGTGGCCGGTCAGGATATCGACATTGGAATCGCCTACGTAGAGCGTGGTCGCCGGGTCGGCGCCTAGCTCTTCCATCACATGCAGCGTGACGGGTGCTTCGGGCTTGGGCGGAAGCGCATCGACACGGCCCTGCACCAGCGCAAAGCGCTCGGAACCAAAATACTTTTCGATAAGCGGAGCCGCCGAGACGTGGTCCTTGTTAGTGAGCACGGCAAGCTGAACGCCCGCGGCGCGCAAGCGGTCGAGCATCTCGATCGTGCCGGCATAGGGAGCGGTGTGGTCTTCCTTGTGCTCGCCGTAGTAAGCCCTAAACTCGGCAAGCGTCTGCTCAAACATGCGGCCGTCGCCTGCGTACTCGGCGGGCATAAAGCGCTCAACCAGCTTGAGCATGCCGTTTCCCACCTTGTAGCGGTACTCGTCAACGGCAAACGTGGGCCAGCCGTGCGCCTCGCAGGTATGGTTGCCGGCGGCCGCCAGGTCCTCGAGCGTGTTGAGAATGGTGCCGTCCAGGTCAAAGATCACATGGGAAAAAGCTGCTGCCATGGGTGCTCCTGCCGCTTGAGTTGTAAAACGCACCCCATGATACTGGGCATGCGTGCCGGGCATGTTTGGAATCTGAATATCTTTAATAGCCCTGAGCCTTTGTCGTTAGCAAATCCTCGGCAGCTGCTCTCCTACGAGCATGTCGAGGATGCGAGTCGATCCCCAGCCGGTGCGCACGCGCACGGCGGGACGGGCGCCCTCGGCAAGCGGCAGCACGCGACCGATGACGGCGGCATTCTCGCCGTAGCGGGCGGCGCGCATGGCGCTCAGCGCGGCATCGGCCTGCTCAGCCGGCACCACGGCAACCATCTTGCCCTCGTTTGCCACCTGCAGCACATCGTAGCCGAGCATCTCGCAGGCTGCCTGCACGTCGGGGCGCACGGGCACATCGTCCTCGTCGATCTCCATGGCAACGCCGCTGGCCTGCGCAAACTCGTTGAGCGTCGAGGCCAGGCCACCGCGCGTGGGGTCGCGGAAGCAGCGTGTGTCGGGTGCTGCGGAAAGCACATCGGCAATCAGGTGGTTGAGCGGCGCGGCGTCGCTTTCGATGGTGCTCGAAAACGCCAGACCCTCGCGTTGGCTCATGATAGCGATGCCGTGGTCGCCCAGTGTACCCGAGACCAGGATGACATCGCCGGGCTGGCAGTTTGCGCCGCTGAGCGCCACGCCCGCAGGCACCTCGCCCACGCCGGCGGTATTGATATAGACGCCGTCGGCCCCGCACCGCTCGACCACCTTGGTGTCGCCCGTGATTATGGACACGCCCGCCTCGTGCGCCGTCTCGGCCATCGTCTGCACAATCTGGCGGAGCCTATCCATGGGATAGCCCTCTTCGAGGATAAAGCCGCACGACAGGTAGCGCACGTTGGCGCCCGAGGTCGCGACGTCGTTGACGGTTCCGCACACGGCGAGGCGGCCGATGTTGCCACCGGGGAAGAACTGCGGCGAGACTACAAAGCTGTCGGTCGACATGGCGATGCGCCCGCTCGCGGGCAGCGCGGCGACGCCGGCATCGTTGCTTTCGAGCAGCTCGGGCGACCCAAAGGCATCCAAAAAGACCTCATCGATGATGCGTTTCATCATCTGGCCGCCGGAGCCGTGGCCCAGCAGGACGGTGCTATCGGTAACGCTATGGGACATATCGAAAACTCCAATCGTGGGTGGTGCCGGTGTGCGGGTGTGCCCGGGCTAGTCGCGGTAGCGGTAGTACGCCGCGCAGCTGCCCTCGGAGCTCACCATGCATGGGCCGACGGGGTGCTCGGGCGTGCAGGTGCGGCCAAAGAGCGGGCAGCTGCTCGGCGCAATGGCCCCGCGCAGCACGTCGCCGCAGCGGCACCCGCGCGGCTCGACCGTCGCCTCAACGGGCACGTCAAAGCGAGCGCGGGCATCAAAGCGCGAGAACTCGGGGCGGATGGAAAGGCCCGAGTTGGCAATCAGCCCCAGCCCGCGCCACGTGGTATCGCACGGCTCAAATACCTGCTCGACCAGCTGGCGCGCCACAGGATTGCCGTCGGCATTGACGCCGCGACGGTAGGCGTTGTCGATCGCGGGTTGCCCCTCAACAACCATCTGGACCAGCATGCAGATACCCTGCAAGATGTCGACCGGCTCAAATCCCGTTACCACGCCTGGAGTCTTAAACTCGTCGACCAAAAAGCTAAAGGGCGCCAAGCCCGTGATGGTGGCGACGTGGCCCGGCAGGATAAAGCCGTCGATGGTGGTCTCGGGATCGTTGGCAATCGCGCATAGCGCCGGCGGCGTGGTCTTGTGGGCGCAATAGACCGAGAAGTTTTGGAGTCCGCGTGCATCGGCCTCCAAAATGGCGGCGGCGATGGTGGGCGTTGTGGTCTCAAAGCCCACGCCCATAAAAATGACCGGGCGATCAGGGTTTTGCTCGGCTATATCGAGTGCATCGAGCGGGGAGTAGACGATGCGAATATCGCGCCCCGCCGCTTTTTGCGCAGCGAGCGAGGTGGATGATCCGGGCACGCGCATCATGTCGCCAAAGGTGGTGATGATGGCGCCGTCTATGTTGGCGAGCGCGATTGCGTGGTCGATGTCGCGGTTGGCGGTGACGCAGACGGGGCAGCCCGGGCCGCTCAGCAGCTTGAGCCCTGCCGGCATAATGGAGCGAAAGCCATAGCGCCCGATGCTCACAGTATGCGTGCCGCAGACTTCCATAAGGTTGATGGCGCGGTCGCCGACAAGCTCATGAATGCGCTCGATGAGCTCGCGAGCCAGCTTGGGATCGCGGAATGCCGAGAAGTCGATACCGGAGCGCGCCGGCTGCTCGGCCGCCACTAGTATGCCTCGGCCGGGTTGGTGGCAAGCTGGTCTTCTTCGACCAGCTCGGACATGGCATTAACGAGCTCGAGCGTTTCTTGCGCTTCCTGCTCGTCGACAATCTGGATGCCAAAGCCGGCGTGTACGAGAATGTAGTCGCCAACCTGCGCCGTCGGCACGAGTCGTAGCGACACGGGGCGCTCGATGCCCATCATGTCGACGGTGGCCTTGAGGTCGTCGTCGCGTTTGACTACTTTACCGGGAACGGCAAGGCACATATTGTTCCCCTTTTAGACGCTTTGCGCTGGATAGGCGCTCAATAATCCATCAGTTGATGGTAGCGCTCGCGGGGTTTGCGGGCAAACGCGTTACGCCTGTGAGACGGCTGGGCACAGCGGCGTGTGAGGGCGAGCTACTGCGATGCAATCTGCGCAAGACGAGCGCTTGCGACCGCCGCCTGACCGTAGGCGATGCAGCCGTCATTGACGGGTACGGTGTGGGGGACCAAGACAGCAAGGCCCGCGTATTTGAGCTCGCGGGTGAGGAGCTGAAGCAGAAGTCGGTTCATGAACACGCCGCCCGAGAGCGCGACGGTGTCGATGCCCTCGCGCGCGCAGATTTCGGTGGCGATGCGCGCCGAGGAGCGCGCGACGGCGACATGGAAGTCGAGTGCGAGCCTGTCGGCGGGCGCTCCGGCTTCAATTCCCTCCAAAAGTGCCTCAAAGAGTGCTTTCTGGTCCAGCACATCGGGGCCGTCCAACCACGATGGGCCAGATGCGGAATAGCCGGCGTTGTCGTCGGGAAAATGGGCGATTTCGTCGTCGAGCGCGCGCCAGGCGGCGGCTTCGAGCTCGATGGCGGGTTCACCCTCGTAGGTTGCCTGGCCGCAAATGCCCAGAATCGCCGCCGCGGCATCAAAGAGACGCCCCATGCTGCTGGTACGCGGGCTGTTGATGCCGCGCTCGATCATGGTAGCTGTCACGCTGCGCGTTTGCTCGTCGAGGCTGTCCAAAAGCCGAGCGGCACCTGGGTGCTCGAGCAGGCCGAGCTCACTGAGCAGGGCAAAGGCGTTGCGGCGGGCGTCGCGCACGGAGGCCGCCCCACCGGGGAGCGCCCAAGTGCGCAAATGCGCGGCGTGCTCAAAGCCGCCAAGGCTGGCAACAAGAAACTCGCCGCCCCAAATGGTCCCATCGGTGCCGGCGCCGGTGCCGTCAAAGGCGATGCCAAGGACACGCGCGTCGGTTGTAAGCTGGCCCGCGGCGATGGCCTCGGCCATTACGCTCGCGATATGCGCATGATGGTGCTGCACCTCGACGAGCGGCAGATTGCATTTTCGCGCCTGCTCGCGCGCCCACTGGCCCGATAGATAGCTGGGGTGCACATCGCAGGCCAAGGCGGCGGGCGCCAAGTCAAAGAGATCTTCCAAGCGCGTGCGCGCGGCGTTCCAGGCATCGAAGGTCCCGCCGTTTTCAACATCGCCGATATGCTGCGACACAAAACAGGTCGCCTCGCCGTTCGTCCCTTCACGCGTGAGCGCAATCGTGGCCTTTTGTTGTGGCCCGCAGGCGAGCACGCAGGACGGAGCGCCGTCGAGCGCCGGCAACGGCAGTGGCTGGGGTGCATATCCGCGAGCGCGGCGAACGGGCATAATGGCGCCGTCGACCACGCGCACTACAGAGTCGTCGTAGCGCGAGAGGATCGCGCGGTCGTTACCGAGCAGCGCGTCGGCGATGCCGGCGGCAACGAGGTGTTCCCAGGCAAGGTCGTCGTCGGTCTCGATGGGTTCTTCGCTCAGGTTTCCGCTGGTCATGACGAGCGCGTGCATACCGCAGGCTTCTGCCGCGGCAAGCAACAGATGTTGAAGCGGCGTATAGGGGAGCATGACGCCGAGCTCAGGAAGGTCGTGCGCGACAGATGGCGCGAGAGCGAGGGCGTCGGGGGAACTGCCGTTGCCCTCGTCAACAGTGCGCCGGCGCAGCAGCACAATGGGGCGGATGCTGCCGGCGAGCAGATCGCGTTCAGCATCGTCGATATGACACAGGCGCTCGGCATCGGCAAGACTGCGCACCATGACGGCAAGTGGTTTGTTGCTGCGGCGTTTGCGACGGCGCAACTCGGCCACCGCTTGCTCGTTGGCAGCGTCACAGGCTAGATGGAATCCGCCCAGGCCCTTGATGGCGACGATGCCACCGCTGGCCAGCAGCTCAACGCAGCGCTCGATGATAGCGTCGCTGGCCTCGCGTGTGGTGCCGACGGTCGGTGTCGCGGACGAATTCCCGCACGCATCGCCGTTTACAGCCTCGCGCCACGTAATATGCGGCCCGCAATCAAAGCAGGCATCGGGTTGCGCGTGAAAACGCCGGTCGAGTGGGTCGGCATACTCCGCGGCGCACTTGGGACACATGGGGAAACGGTCCATCGATGTGGCCGCTCGGTCATAAGGCAGCGATCGGATGATGGTAAAGCGTGGGCCGCAGTTAGTGCAGTTGATAAAGGGGTAGTGATAGCGTCGGTCGGCGGGATCGAACAATTCGCGCAGGCAATCGTCACAGGTGGCGATATCGGGCGAGACGAGCGTCGTGTGCGCGGTCTGGTCCTGCGATGCTACGATGCGAAAGCCCTGTTCATCGGCGGCATCCCAACCGTTGGCTGCCAGGTCCACAACCTCGACATACTCTATGCGGGCTGCTGCAGGTGCATGCTCAGAAAGCGCGGCAACAAAAGCATCGAGCGCATCGGCCGGAGCGTGCGCCTCGATATGCACGCCGTCGCCCGCATTGAGCACCCATCCACAAATGCCATGTGCCATGGCCTCGCGATACACAAACGGTCGCATGCCAACGCCCTGCACAATGCCCGTCACATGAATATGCACATGCCGCATGCGACACCCCTCATCAAAACCGACCAAAAAGGGACAGGTTTATTTTGGTGGGTAAAACTTCTAAACCTGCCAAAACAAACCTGTCCCTATTTGGCAGGTGCGCTGCGGGAAATCCCGCTACAGCCCCAGGCTCTGCTTGGTGGCGGCGCACGTGAGCTCGCCGTGCTTAACGCCGCGCAGGCCCAGCAGGCGGTCGGCTAGTTCGTAGACGCGCTCGCCACGACCCTTGAGCGCCAGAATCTCCAAACAGTTGTGGTGATCCAGATGCACGTGCATGGTCGATACGATCTCGTCGGTGTAGTCGTGCTGCACCTCGTCCAGGCGGCGCGTCAGATCGCCGGTGTGATGGTCGTAAATCATGGTGAGCGACCCGATAACGTGCTCATCGGGCGTGCGCATCTGCTCTTTGGCGATCGAGGCGCGAATCAAATCGCGCACGGCCTCGGATCGGTTGGCCACGTCGCCGCGGCGCGCGATCTGTTCGTCAAAACGGCGCAGCAGGTCGTCGGGTGCGGTAACCGAAAAACGGACCAGCTCGGAGCCGGAACCACTACAGTGGCAGCCCGCGTCACCGTCCGCCCCGTGCGGATGCTCGTGCTCGTACCCGCAGCCGTGCTCGTGTTCGGCCACCTTACACCAGCTTCACGGAGCCGACGGAGTTGTGGTCGGCCTCGATGGCTTCCTCGTAGCCCTCGAGCGCGTCATGCGCCTCGTGGAGCGCGGCCATGGCGGCCTCGAGCTTGGCGCCGATGCGCTCCATGTCAAAATTCTCGGTCGCATGCAGCAGCTGATGGCTCCACTCGTGAGCGAGCTCGATGGTGTCGTCGACCTGCTTGACGCTCATGGCAAGCTGGCTCATGTTCATTCCGACGTCATGCATGGAAAATCTCCTTTTGTATGGGGCAGTTCAGTGGTTCAGATTTTACTACGCCCGCTCTGTGCGCAGCTGCATAAGAAAACGGGTGCGAGTCTGTGCGACCCGCACCCGTTCACTGGGGGCTGTTTGTGACTACCATACTATCCGTGGTTGCACTTGGTGCATCCAGAAGTCCGGCGAGCGGTGCAAAAGCGCTCATGGACGGCAGGCAGACGGCACCATGTAACAAGCGTATTACAGATGCTTCTCCAGCAGCGCCTGCAGCCTCGCCTTGGGCAGAGCGCCAACCGAGCGGTCAATCTCCTCGCCGTTCTTAAACACAATCAGCGTGGGGATGCTCATGACGCCATACTTCATGGCCAGGTCCTGGTTGTCGTCGACGTTGCATTTGGCAACGGCAAGCTTGCCCGCCAGCTCATCGGCAACCTCGTCAACGATGGGCGAGAGGGATCGACAGGGCCCGCACCACGGTGCCCAAAAATCGACCAGCACGGGCAGACTGTCGTTAACGATGGAATCGAAGTTCTCGGGGGTAATCTGATTAATGTCAGCCATGGTGACCTCCATAATGCGACGCGGTCCGGCCGCGTAAAACTCAGTACGACCGTGCTTATACCCAGCCGCCCGCAAAGCAACCACTCGCGGGCGGCTCTTTTATATAATGGTGGCCACGCAAACGATTGGAGAGCGCATGCCCACGTCACAAAGCCAGAAAAAAGAAGCCATCGCCCAGGCGACCGAGCAGGAGCTCGCATCGCTCGCGGGTCGCGGCGTGCGTATCGCGGGCAACGCGTGCTCGCCGATTGTGCTGGTCAAAGGCGATTTGGACGAGGCCGAGCGTTCGGGTGGCGAGCTTGCCGCCGGCCCGGATGGCGCGGCGTTGCGCAAGGCGCTTGGGGCCATCGGCTACGCGCCCGAGGATTTTTGCGTGCTGGCAAGCGTCGCCGGCGTGGGTGACGGAGCGATCGCGGTGGGCGAGACTCTGCCGTGCGAGCTGTTCCGCGAGGCGCTTGAGGCCTTGGACCCCGAGGCGGTGCTACTGCTCGACAACAACGCGGCTGATGCCATGCGCGAGACCTATGCCGATATGCTCGTGGCGATCGATGACTTCGACACCGCCATGCTCAAGCCCGGCCTGGTCGCCCATGTGCAGGGCCGCCGCGTGCTCGCGCTCGACGGCTTTGAGGCGGCACTCACCGACAAGGCCGCTAAGCAGCGCATGTGGGCATACATCAAGCAACTGACCCCGGCGGCCGCTCCGCTGTAGCGGATTGGCGCCGGCGAGCGATTGCCTGGCGGGCAAGGCGCGCCTCGAGATCGGCGCCGCACTTCTACATCACAGCGCGCAGCTCAAACCGATCGCCGCTAATGCGGAACTGACAGTTGCCATTCATGCGCTCCACGGCAAGTTTGATGCTCCTGGTGCCAAAGCCGTGGCCCGCATGCCGGGTCACGGGCATGCCGTCGACCATGCGCGGCGCGCGGTCAAACGTATTGGAAACTAACAGCAGCAGCTGGCCGTCCTCTAATCGCAGGTCAAGGTCGACGAATCGCTTTCCTTGGGGTGCGGCGCTTGCGGCGGTGATAGCGTTTTCCAAGGCATTTGAGAGCACGCTAAACAGGTCGGCGTCACCTACGTGGATGGTTTCGGGTACGGCGGCGCGCAGGTTGGCGGTAATGCCGTTTCTATTGATATCCGAGTTAAATGACGAAAGCGCGATGTTTACGGTCTCGTTGGCGCAGAAGCGGCGTACGGCGGTGCGGTCGCCGGCTTCGCAGAGTTCGTCGATGCGATCGAGCGCCTCGTCGGTGTGGCCCTCCTCAATTAAAGCGGCCAGGCCGCGTAGGAAGTGGCGCATGTCGTGGCGCAGAATCGACAGCTCGCGCCCAGATTGACGCCAAGCCTCGAGCTCTTTGATGGCGGCGCTGTCGCGGGTTTCGAGCATCCAGCGCTCTCGCTCGGCGGTTTCCTTTTCTTCGTATTCACGCAGGTAGACGGCGAGGAACATAAGGTAGAACGCGCAGAGTGCAAAGGCCAAAAACTCAACCGTCACCACCGAGCCCGAGTGGAACAGCGTGGTGTAGACGTTGGTGGCATAGTCAAAGACGTAATAGACGAGCGGCAGGATTAAAAGGATGCCCAGCTCGGTGGTGCTTTTAATCGCCAAGCGCGGACCGATGTCGCCGGCCCAATGCAGCAGGACGGCAAAGACGGCGAGTGTGGTCGCGATGCGCGCCAGATAGTACGCGATCTGAGAATCGGTTGCGGCAAATGCGGCGATGCCCATCCAATTGCTGAACTGGCAGCTCAGATAGGCACTCGTAATGCCGAGCACGGCAAGCAGCGGGCTCAGGCGGTAGCGCGCGCACAAATAGATGATGAGCGGCAGATGCACGACGAGCGGATATACCTGGCGGGCGAAAAGCTCTCCGCCGACGGCATTGGCGAGGCCAAATGCGCATCCGGTTACGGCGCCGACCAGCACCAGTTCAAGCGCATGACGCCGGTTGATCTCGATACCGCACAGCGCCGCCGAGGCAAAGACGCCAAAGAGCAACGTCGTGGCGTGGTGGATTGCCCAAAGGATCATTTCGACCGAGGAGACCATCAGTGTCTTCCACCCTCAAAGCGCACCGCAAAGTAGGCGTCTTGGAATCCCTGCTTGCAGCTGCGCGAAAGCGGGATGCAAGCGCCCGAGCGCATGACGATGTCCGTGCGGTCAAAGTGATCGATATTGCGCAGGTTGACCTGGTAGCTGCGGTGGCATTTAAAGAAGACCGCGTTTTGCTCCAAGCGGTCCTCGACGCTGCGGAACGACTCGAGTGCCTCGATATCGCGTCCGTCGCGCAGGTGGAAGACCACGTGCTTGTTGCGCGCCTCGGCATATTCGATGTCGGACAGGCGCAGGGCGTGGTAGCCAAAGGACGTTTTGATCACGAGCTCGTCGGTTGCCGCCGGGCGCATGCTCGAAAGCTCGTCGAGTAACTGCGCCAGGCGTTCGTAAGTCACGGGCTTGAGCAGATAGTCGAAGGCACGGACCTCGTAGGACTCCAGTGCGAACTCGGGCGACGAGGTGAGGAACACCAGGCGCACGGCGGTATCGGCCTGGCGCAATTCGCGTGCGGTGTCCATGCCGTTGACGAGCGGCATGATCATGTCGAGCAGAATGATGTCGGCGCGCGATGCGGCATGGCGGGCCAGTAGGTCCTCGCCGCGCGTGACGAGCGCAACATCGACCGCCGTGCCCGTCTCGGTCGACCAACGATCGATCATTCGGTGCAGTCTATCTAGAAAAGCGACGTCATCGTCGCAGGCAATAATCTTGAGCATTCGGCCCCCTTAAGTAGTTCGATTTTGCCACATCGGGCACGCGCCGCTTGCGGAGGTGCGGACCGTTTGCGCCCCACGGCGTGCAACTCGCGCCAAGCGGTATTGCGGTGGCGAAAGATGCCTCCTGCGCTATCGAGAGCTCGGCTAGCCTCAGCTTGCCAGTTCAAAAATGGACCTGCCACATGATTGAATCTTTATTTCAACTTTACACCTAGGTTTACAGCTGTCTTGTCAGCTGTAAACCTAGGTGTCATACTAAAGCCCCAAGATTCGCCAAAAGAGAGGGGCCTTGATGGCACAGAGCGCGAACATGGATGCGTCGGAGCTTGCACGCGATATCGCGGCCGGCCTGGCATCGGCAACGACGGCAACGGAGCGCGTGGCACTGGTGCCCGCAGAACTCGTCGAGGCCATTCAGCAACTAAAAACCCAACGTGACGCGGTAATCCTGGCGCACTACTACGTGGCGCCCGAGGTCCAAGCCGTTGCCGATTACGTCGGCGACAGCTTCTACCTGGCCAAGCTCGCCAAGAGCCTGCCACAGCGGACCATCGTGCTGTGCGGCGTGGAGTTTATGGGCGAGAGCGCCAAGCTGCTCAATCCCACTAAGACCGTGCTGCTGCCCGAGCCGGGCGCGGACTGCCCCATGGCTCACATGGTCAAGCGCGAGACGGTCGACGCGGCGCGCGCCGAGTACGGCGACGACCTGGCCGTGGTGTGCTACGTCAACTCCACGGTCGAGATCAAGAGCTGGAGCGACGTGTGCGTCACCAGCTCCAATGCCGTCAAGATCGTGTCCGAGCTGCCGCAGCAGCATATCCTGTTCATTCCCGACCAAAACCTGGGCCGCTTCGTAGCCGAGCAGGTGCCGCAAAAGCACATCATCCTCAACAACGGCTACTGCCCGCGCCATCACATTATCACCGTCGAGCAGATCGTCGACGCGACGGAGGCCCACCCCGACGCGCTCGTGCTGGCGCATCCTGAGTGCAAGGCCGACGTCCTGGCCGAGGCCGACTACATCGGCTCCACCGCCGGCATCATCAAGTACGCCGAGGAGTCCGACGCGAGCGAGTTCATTATCGTGACGGTCCGCGGCGTGCTCTACGAGCTCGAGCGCCGCTGCCAGGGCACCGGCAAGAAGTTCTACTTCCCCGCGGTGCAGCCCACCTGCGTCAACATGGATCTCATCACGCTCGAAAAGCTCGTGCGCTGCCTGGAGACGGGCGAGGGCGAGGTGCAGATCGGTGTGTCGGACGAGGCTGCCGACCAGGCAAAACTTACGCTCGACCGTATGCTCGAGTACGCAGCGCGCTAGAACAATGTGACATGAGGGGCAGTCCCTTATGCCACATTACAAGGGAGAGGATTCCTGTGAAAACCAAACAATACCCCGACATGGAGTGCGACGTCGTTATTGCCGGCTGCGGCGTGGCGGGCCTGTACGCAGCTCTCAACCTGCCGACGAGCACGCGCGTGATCATGCTCTCCAAGGGCTCGGTCGATGAGTGCGATTCGATGCTCGCGCAGGGCGGCATTTGCGTGCTGCCCGAAGGCTCGGACTACGATGCCTTCTTTGAGGACACCATGCACGCCGGCCACTACGAGAACCGCCGCGAGAGCGTCGACATCATGATTCGCTCGAGCCGCTCGGTCATCAACGACCTGCTGGCCATGGGCGTGGATTTTGAGCGCAAGGCCGACGGCAGCCTCAACTTTACCCGCGAGGGCGCGCACAGCCGTCCGCGCATCGCCTTCCATGCCGATATTACCGGCAAGGAGATCACGACCAAGCTGCTCCAGGCCGTTCGCAAGCTGGATAACGTGCAGATTTTGGAGCACGTGGCCATGACCGACATCCTAACGGGCGAGCGTGACGGTGCCACGGTGTGCACCGGCGTCGTCGCCGTTCCCGTGGACGAGAACAACTCGGTTCGTCCCGCCGACGAGCTGGTAAATACCGCCGAGGGCGCGCATGCCGGCGAGCCGTTTAAGATCCATGCCCGCCACACGCTGTGGGCAACGGGCGGCATCGGCGGCGTATACGACCATTCGACCAACTACCCGCAGCTCACGGGCGATGCCTGCTACATCGCTCAGGAGCATGGCATTAAGATGGAGCATCTGGACTACGTGCAGATTCACCCCACGGGACTGTTCTCGCCGCAGCCGGGTCGCACCTTCCTGATCAGCGAGAGTTGCCGCGGCGAGGGCGCGATTTTGCTCAACGCCGCTGGCGAGCGCTTTACCGATGAGCTTCAGCCGCGCGATGTGGTCGCCGCCGCTATTCGCGAGCAGATGAAGCAGGACGGTGCCGAGCACGAGTGGCTGAGTTTTGCCCCCGTCGAGCGCGATGTGGTGACCGGGCACTTTGCCAACATTCGCGCGCGCTGCCTGGAGGACGGTCGCGACATCTTGGACGAGCCCATTCCCGTTACGCCCACGCAGCACTACTTTATGGGCGGCGTATGGGTCGATAAGGACGGCCGCACTTCGATGCCAGAGCTCTACGCCGCGGGCGAGACGGCTTGCAATGGCGTTCACGGCAAGAATCGCCTTGCATCAAACAGCCTGCTCGAGGCGCTGGTCTGGGGTCGTCGCGCCGCGTGGTGCATGCGTACCGGCGAGTCGCTGGCCGTGGAGCAGGCGGGCGATCCCGCGCTCGATGGCCGTCATCGCGCTCTGAGCGCCGACACCCTGGCAATCGATGATTTGGCCCGTGCTGCCGGCACGCAGGCCGTGGAGGAGTAGACCATGAATCCCATTACCATGAAGCTCGTCGCCGATGATCTGATTCTGCAGGCCCTGCGCGAGGACATCACGTTCGAGGACGTGAGCACGGCGAGCGTGTGTCCCACGGCGCGCCCCGCCACGGTGGAGCTTATCGCCAAGGCCGACGGCATCATCGCCGGCTTGGATGTGTTTGCCCGCACCTTTGAGTTGCTGGATCCGCAGAGCTCGGTGCTGCTCGACGTTGCCGATGGCGACGAGGTGCACGCCGGCGACCATGTGGGTCAGGTGCGCGGCGACGCGCGCGTGCTGCTTTCGGGCGAGCGTGTGGCGCTCAACTACCTGCAGCGCATGAGCGGCATCGCTACCTATACGCACCAGATGGCTGCAGCGCTCGAGGGCACCAAGACTGTGCTCGTCGACACGCGCAAGACCACGCCGGGTATGCGCGTGTTTGAGAAGGCGGCGGTCGAGATCGGCGGCGGCAGCAACCACCGCTACAACCTGTCGACGGCCGTCATGCTCAAGGACAACCACATCGATGCCGCCGGCGGCGTGACGCGTGCAATCGAGATGGCGCGCGCCCATGCATCGTTTACTGCGACGGTCGAGATCGAGTGCGAGAACCTGGACATGGTGCGCGAGGCCGTGGAAGCCGGTGCCGACATTATCATGCTCGACAATATGACCCATGACGACATGGCGGCCGCTATCGAGCTTATCGCCGGTCGTGCCAAGACCGAGTGTTCGGGCAACGTGGACGCCGACAACATTCGCGCCCTGGCCGATCTGGGTGTCGACTATATTAGCTCGGGCGCCCTGACGCACTCTGCGCCGATTCTCGACCTCTCGCTTAAGCACCTGCGTCTGCTGGACGGTAAATAATGGACGCCCGCGAGCGTCGCCGTGCCATCATGGGCGTGCTCGAGCGAGCCAAGGGCCCCGTCTCCGGCAGCGCACTTGCTCGTGAGGTGGGTGTGAGCCGCCAGATCGTGGTGCAGGACATCGCCTTGCTGCGCGCCGATGGGCACGATATCGTGGCGACCAATCGCGGCTACGTGCTGCAGGAGGCGGCGAGCAGTCCGGCTGTTCCCACGCGCTTGGTCAAGGTTCGCCACGGCGTGGAGCAGGCAGGCGATGAGCTCACGAGTATCGTCGACGCCGGTGGTGCCGTGCTCAACGTGATCGTCAATCACCGCGTGTACGGTAAGATCACGGCCGACCTGGACATCCGCAATCGTCGCGATGTTGAGCGCTACCTGCACGATATCGAGAGCGGCAAGAGCTTTCCACTACTAACGGTGACGAGCGGCTACCACTTCCATCGCATCGCGGCGGAAGACGAGCAGACCCTCGACGAGATCGAGGCCATGCTCAAGGAGAAAGGCTACTTGGCTGACCTCATGCCCTACGAAGACGACCTATCGTAGCCGATGCTGCAAACGCCCCTAAGCGGCAATCTGCAGCGGTGCCAAATTAGTTATCCGCACAAACAAAAAGGAGGCCTCCGCGGCGATGCGGAAGCCTCCTTTTTTGTGCACGGTGTACTTTTGAGTGTGCAAGTGGGGAGTTGTTACTCCTCGACGATCTCAGTGATCGCGCCAGCGGGGCAAGCGTCCTGGCAAGCGCCACAGGCGACGCAGGAGTCCTCGTCAGCGACGGTAGCGACGTCCTGGAGCTCCAGAACGCCAGCGGGGCAGGAGTCGACGCAAACGCCACAAGCGATGCACTCGTCGGCATCAATTACGGGATGAGCCATGGTAGTTTCCTCTCTGTTGACCGACGCTACAGGCGATGCGCGCCGGTTTGATTCGGGCAAAAACATACCACGGGAGCGACCGTTTGCAATACCCTCTGACCGGCATCTTCATACCGTTCGCCGAGTATGCCAAGGTTTACTAAAAAACGCGCAGGTGGGGCCGTTGAGCTGCGCAAATGTTAGCTAAAGGTGACTTGAAATATTGAGCTATTGAGCGCGCCTGCGGAAAGGGCATCCCGTTATTTTGCCGAAAACCGGGTCGCAGTTTCCGGTTGGACCCGCTAGCGGAAACTGCGACCCGGAATCCACGCTCAAAACGGGACGAGCTTTCCGCAAGGCAGCCCCAGGCACCCTCGGACCCAAACCTCAGCCATCTCTACATAGATCTCGATAGATTTGCCGAGAACTCAAACAGTGCGTCTACCTGCGTATTTGTGAACCTAAACTCTCGGCAATAAGAAATCTTATATGAATTGACTTAGATTTTGTATATTCCGGCCCATAAGGGGATACACTACATCCTGAAAGACAAGCCGAAACACCGCTCGGCAGACCGCCGAGTCGGTGCAAACGCACAAGAGAGAGGGAATTTCTAATGGGCAAGATTCTTGGTATCGACCTTGGTACTACTAACTCCGCAATGGCCGTCCTCGAGGGCGGTTCTCCGACCATTATCGTGAACGCCGAGGGCGACCGCACCACCCCGTCTGTCGTGGGCTTCCGTGCCGACGGCGACCGCGTTGTGGGTAAGGCCGCTAAGAACCAGGCTGTCACCAACCCCAAGAACACCGTGTTCTCCATCAAGCGCTTCATGGGCCGCAAGTACTCCGAGTGCACCTCCGAGATCAAGACCGTGCCGTACGAGGTCAAGGAGGGCCAGGGTGGCCGTGCCGTCGTCGACATCGAGGGCAAGGATTACACCGCCGAGCAGGTGAGCGCCATGACGCTCGCAAAGATGAAGGCCGACGCCGAGAAGTATCTGGGCGAGACCGTCACCGACGCCGTCATCACCGTTCCGGCCTACTTCAACGACGCCCAGCGTCAGGCCACCAAGGACGCCGGTAAGATCGCCGGCCTCAACGTCAAGCGTATCGTCAACGAACCGACCGCTGCTGCTCTGGCCTATGGCCTGGACAAGCAGGGCACCGACCAGCGCATCCTGGTCTTCGACCTGGGCGGCGGCACCTTCGACGTCTCCATCCTCGACCTCGCCGACGGCGTGTTTGAGGTTCTGTCCACCTCGGGCGACAACCACCTGGGCGGCGACGACTGGGATCAGCGCGTCATCGATTGGATGGCCGATAAGTTCCAGCAGGAGAACGGTGTCGATCTGCGTCAGGACCCCATGGCCCTGCAGCGTCTGAAGGAGGCCGCCGAGAACGCCAAGAAGGAGCTCTCCGCCGCCCAGCAGACCACCATCAACCTGCCGTTCATTACCATGAACCAGTCCGGCCCGCTGCACCTCAACTACACGCTGACCCGCGCCGAGTTCGAGAAGATCACCCGCGACCTGCTCGAGCGCTGCAAGCAGCCTGTCACCAACGCCCTGCGCGACGCCAAGCTTAAGCTCTCCGATCTGACCGAGGTCATCCTCGTCGGCGGCTCCACCCGTATGCCCGCTGTCCAGGAGCTCGTCAAGACCATGACCGGCAAGCAGCCCAACATGTCCGTGAACCCCGACGAGGTCGTTGCCGACGGCGCTGCCGTCCAGGGCGGCGTGCTCACCGGCGACGTCGAGGGCATCCTGCTGCTCGACGTTACCCCGCTGTCGCTGGGTGTCGAGACCATGGGCGGCATCATGACCAAGATGATCGACCGCAACACCACGATCCCGACCTCCAAGACCGAGGTCTACTCCACCGCTGCCGACAACCAGACCAGCGTCGAGATCAACGTGCTCCAGGGCGAGCGCGAGCTTGCCCGCGACAACAAGTCGCTCGGTAAGTTCCAGCTGACCGGTATCCCGGCTGCCCGCCGCGGCGTGCCGCAGATCGAGGTCACCTTCGACATCGACGCCAACGGCATCGT
>CATZLI010000008.1 GCA_958421275.1 uncultured Collinsella sp. | reverse complement strand
GCGCGGCAAGGAGATATATTGCCAGACCGGAGGGGCGCCGTGGGCGGGAATCTGGTCGTACACATTTCCTACACAGTTTGGAATCCGACTAACGTTTGCCAGCCGTTACCTACCGCTCGCCGAGCATCTCTTTATATAAGGCAGTCTCATGGTTAAAGCGGATACGTCCCCCTAGCTAAAGCACAGCCAGCATCGAGCAACTCATCACGTTCTTCCACCGAGAACCCCTCGGCGTAGACGCGCACCACTGGTTCGGTCCCGCTAGGACGGACCAGCAGCCACGTGTCATCCTCGAATGCCAAACGCAAGCCATCCATATGACTAACGTTTTGCGGCACCTTGCCACAAATCGACTTGGGGTTTACGCCCGGCAGCAGGGTTCGTAACGTTTCGGCATCTTCGGCCTCAAGGCGCAAATCCCGTCGACCGTAACTCGTCTTACCAAAACTGTCCTCGAGTTGGTCGACCAGAACGCCCAAAGGCGCGTCCGTCTTAGCCATAAGCTCACACAGAATCAGACAGGCGAGGATTCCATCGCGCTCGGGCATATGCGCGGCGATGCCGATACCACCGGCTTCTTCGCCGCCCATGAGGACGCCGCCCTTCTTCATCTCTGCCGCTATATATTTGAAACCGACTGGCTTGACGGTCACGCGGCAGCCAAGCGCCTCGGCAATGCGACGCACGAGCGTCGAGCATGAAAGATTGACGACGACGCGCCCCTCCAAATTACGAAATTGAACCAAGTCGCCCAAAACGAGCGCCATGATCTGATGCGGATGTATATATCTGCCGCGCTCGTCAACCGCGCCGATACGGTCGGCGTCACCGTCGGTCACCAGGCCAGCGCAAGCTCCGTCCTCGATAACCGTGCGCTCGCAAGCGTCCACCCACGGTTCAACGGGGTCGGGGCAGATATCTTCTTGGTCAGACGCCTGCCCGGCGTGAATCTCGTGCACCTCAACGCCAAGCTCGCGCAGCAAGTCGGCTAGATAGCCCTGGGCTGCGCCGCCCATGGGATCGACAACCACGCGCAGGTGCGCGGCGCGGATGGCTTCGGCATCGACAAACGATGCCACCGCCTGCATATAGTCAGGAATGATATCCGCGGTGCGATATTGCCCCTCGATCCCCATTGGCTCGGGAGCCATGGTCTCTTCGAGCTCTTCGATGACATCCTGGTTGGCGGTCGAGCCGTCACCCATGCGAATCTTGAGGCACAGATAGCCCTGCGGATGATGGGACCCCGTCACCATGAGCGCGCCGCACGCCTCACCGTCATAAGCCGCCGCCCACGTAAGGGCAGGGGTCGGGACAGGTCGCGAAGCGAGCACGGCGTCTAGCCCGTGCGCCGCTAGCACGCCCGCCGCAAGCTCAGCGAACTCGCGCGCCAGGGGCCGGGTGTCGAACCCTATATATACCGTTTTGCCCGGATTGGTCTTTTGCCACAACTCGCCGACGGCATCGGCGATACGGGCAACGTTATCGGCAGTGAAGTCCTCATCGACGCGAGCGCGCCAACCGTCAGTTCCAAAATGAATTATCGCGCACACGCGCAGACACCTCACAGTGTTTGGATCATGGTACGCATGGGGTATACCCGCAACATGCACTCGGCAACCTGCCGGCACCAGCATTCACCATTTGGGCAAATGCTGCCGAGGACATGCAGGCAATAAAAAACTGCCCCGTATGGAGCGGTTTTGCCCTTTATATATCGAGCGCCTCGGCCATCGCTGCCGTAGTGATTGCCGTGGTTCCACAACAACTGCCCACCATTGCGGCGCCGGCATGTCTCCATTCGATGCATGCGCGCGCGAAAGCTTCGGGGTTCTCGTGCCATACGGGGCCATCCTGAGTCTGGACCGGATCGCCCACGTTGGGACGCACCGTGACGGGAGTAGTCGCCGATGCAACCATCCTGGGCACCGCCGCGTTCGCGGCCGCAAGCGAACAGCAATTAACACCAACCGAGTTTGCGCCGTGTTTTTCGGCGTACAAAACGGCTGCCTCGATGTTGAGGCCATCGCCCAACAGGTCGCCTTTATCGTCAACGACAAAACTCACCAGAACAGGCATGCCGTCGGCGGCATCTCGAGCGCCGGCAAGCATGGGCTGCAAATTACGGATAGACGTCACCGTCTCGATCAGCAGACCGTCAACGCCGGCATTGAGCAAGGCGTGCGCCTGTTCGCGCGCAATGCCTCGGATTTCACGATACTCGGCAGAGTCCTCGGCAAACCACTCAATACCGATCGGGCCCATCGAGCCCAGCAGCAGCTGAGGGTGCGCCTGGCGGGCATCGTCGACGGCCCCGCGATTGACCTCCGCCACGGACGGCGCAATCTGGTCGTGTTTGAGGGCATAGCTTGATGCCTGAAAGGTGTTGGTAATGAGCACCTGCGCGCCGGCGGCGACATACAAGCGATGGATACGAGAAACGGTCTGCGGCTCTGCCAGATTCCAAAACGCCGGTGGAATGTCGGCGGCATCGTACTCACTCAACAGAACACTGCCCATGGGGCCCTGCGCCAACAAGGTCTCGCTCGACAAGCGGCGCGTAAGTTCCTCGGCACCAAAGCGGTTGTAATAACTCGTATCCATATATATCCCGCTATTCCTCGACGCTGATTCCCTGCTTTTCGAGATAGGCGAGCCAGCGGCTCATCGTGTCCTCGGATAGCGCATGCTCCATCATGCAGGCCTCGGAATCGGCTCGCTCAAATTCGACACCGAGCTCCTGAACCAAAAACGTGCGGATGAGGCGATGACGGTACCAGATAGCCGTACCAACCTCGCGGCCGCGATCGGTCAGGATCACCTTGCCGTAGTGCGATTGCTCGACAAGCTCGGATGCCTTGAGCGCCGAAACCGCTTTATTGACCGATGCCTTGGAGACGCCAAGGCGCTGCGCGATGTCGACCGATCGCACGCCGTTGGTTTCCCCCTCTTCGCTTTCAATGCGAACCATGCACTCCAAGTAGTCTTCGTTCGCCACCGTCAGATGTAGTTCGCGCGAGCTATTTGTCGTATCCATGATCTTCCGTCCCTTCTGCATTCAATGGCTGATTCTACCCCATCCAAGCGTCGTGGTATGCCGTGGCATACCGTGCTAGAGTTCTTGTTGCACACGACGACCAAGATTGGAGCGGTCTTTATGGAAAACACCACCACGAGCCCCGATGTCCTCGAACGCTTTTTGCGCTACGTCCAGATCAACACGCAGTCCGAGGATGCAAACTGCGACCAGGTACCCTCGAGCGCCGTTCAGTTTGACCTTGCCAACGTGCTGGCTGAAGAGCTGCGCGAGCTTGGTGCGGAAGATGCCCACGTGACCGAGCACGCCTATGTCTGCGCGCATATCCCCGCAAGTGCGGGCGCTGAGGACAAGCCCGCCCTGGGCCTGATCGCCCATCTCGACACCACCGAAGTTGCACCGGGCGCCGGCGTGAAGCCGCACATCGTACACTACGAAGGCGGCGACCTGGTCTGCGGCACGGTTGACGGTAAGCCCGTTGCCATGAGTACCGCCAAGCTTCCCGCCCTGAATGACCTCGCGGGTGAGGACCTGGTCTGCAGCGATGGCACCACGCTGCTGGGCGCGGACGACAAGGCAGGCGTCGCCGAGATCATGTCGCTTGTCGCGCGTATCGCTCAGGACCCCTCTCTGCCCCATCCCGCACTCGGCATTTGCTTCTGCCCTGACGAGGAGATCGGCCACGGAGCCGAGCTGTTGGATATCGATGCCTTTGGCTGCAAGTACGCCTACACGGTCGACGGCGGCCCCATCGGCGAGCTGGAGTGGGAGTGCTTTAACGCCGCCGAGGCAACCGTCCGCTTTGAGGGCCAGTCCATCCACCCGGGCGACGCTAAGGGCCGTATGGTCAACGCAGGCAATCTGTTCTGCGACTTCAACGCGTTGCTCCCCTACGTGCAGCGCCCGGAGTATACGGAAGGCTACGAGGGCTTTTATCACCTTGAGGGTGTATCTGCGACCGTCGATCACGCCACAGCGCGCTATATCGTCCGCGACCATGACGCCGCCAAGTTCCAGCAGAAACTCGACCTTATTGATGCCGCCGCCTCGATGCTCAACCAGCGTCTGGGTGAGGAGCGCGTGACGGTCGAGATTAAGCAGCAGTATCGAAATATGGCCGAGATCGTTCGTGACTATCCCGAGCTTATTGATGTTGCCAAGGAAGCCTACCTTGCCTGCGGCGTTGAGCCCCAAGTGCTGCCGATTCGCGGCGGCACCGACGGCGCTCAGCTGTCGTTCCGCGGTCTGCCCTGCCCCAACCTTTCCACCGGCGGCTATTGCTACCACGGCGTCAACGAGTTCGTCCCGGTCAGTTCGCTCGTCAAGATGACCGACGTGCTCCAGGAGCTCGTCGCCCGCTTTGCATAAGCCTGGCTGCACAAGTCCAAAAGACGAATCGCCCCGTCCTCAACCAAGAACGGGGCGATTTTTTTTGCTGCAATGAGAACAGGTTGACGCACGCCAGCCTCTTAACGCAAGGAGTGTCCCAAACTGCCGGTACAAAAGGAACGTCCCCAAGTGCCAAGTGTTCCGGCAACGCCGATGTTTTGGCAACGACAGCGAGCGGGTCGCATTTGAGACAAGGTGACGTGAAGCGAAAGGGCGCTGACCTTCTGGTCGCGCCCTTGAAGTTGAACGTCAGATTGTCCAAATGCGGCCCGCGCAGCGTCGAGTCGTTACGGCGTTTGGTAAAACGCCGTAACTCTAGTAGTTGGCTTCGTAGCCGTTGCCGTCGCCGGTGGGCTCTTCGTAGTAGTCCGAATCGCTCGAATCGCTTGAGTCATCGGAATCGTCAGAGCTGACCGATGAGGTTGCGGTACCGTTTGCGTAGTCGTCAGACGTGTTGTTGTTCAGGTCGCCGATCGTAGAGCTGGAACCGTCGGAAAGGCCCATGGTGTTGGGACCCTTGGGGTCCTTGCCGGCGTCGACGCGCTCCATCATTTCCTTGAGCTCGTCCTCGTAGACAAAGACGTAGCTCACACCGTCGATCATGGTGCTGTCGTCGGCGTACGAGGGCAGGTTGGCCGAGTAGATACCGTCGACATCCATACCGCGCATGGCGTTGACCGTAGCCACGATATCCTGAACGCTCATATCGGTTACGAGCATATCGGACAGCGAATTAACCAGGCCAAAGATCTTCGTGGCATCGAAGTTATTGAGAATCTGGTTGGCAAGGGCGCCAAGTACCTGACGCTGGTGGCGCATGCGCGTGTAATCGCCGTCGGCATAGGTGTAGCGGCAGCGGGCATAGGTAAGGGCGGTGGCGCCGTCCATATGCTGCTGACCAGCGGTAATCTTAATATCCAGGTGCTCGGGGTCGTCAACATCATCGGTTGCGTTAATGTCGATACCGCCAACCGAATCAATCAGCGCCTGCATACCGTCGAAGCTGACCTCGGCATAGTGGGAAATCTGAACACCGCACAGCTCGTTGACCGCCTCGACCATGGCCTCGGCGCCGCCAACGGTATGGCAGGCGTTGATCTTCATGGTCTCGCCCTTGTACTCGACCTTGGTGTCGCGCGGAACGGAAATGAGCGTCGCCTGCTTTTGCGTGGGGTCGATGCGTGCCAGGATAATCGAGTCGGCACGATACGTATCCTCGCCCGGGCGACCGTCGGTACCAAGGAGCAGCACGTAGAACGGGTCTTTTGCCTCGTCGGTATCGACTAGAATCTGGCGTAGGTTGTCGGTAATGACGTTGGAATCGCCGAGCTTGCCCATAATGGTGGCGAACCACAGGCCGGCGGCAGTCGTTGCGCTCAGCAGCACACCGAGCACGGCAATAAGCGCGACGCGGCGAACCGTGTGGCCACGGCGGCGCTGACGGGCGCGCTCGGAATAGCGGGCGACGTTATCACGGCTATAGATCTTGGCCTGCGCGCCGGTCGAAGGTCTTCGGGATTCCGCAAGGGGCTTTTTCTTAAACATAGGCAACCTGCATTAGTAGATGACGGGATCGGGGACAGTGGCGTGCTCGACGTGAGCGCCAAGCGCCTGCAGCTTTTCGACAAACCGCTCATAGCCGCGCTTGATGTGATGGATGGCCGACACCTCGGTCGTGCCATCGGCAATCAGACCAGCGACAACAAGAGCTGCACCGCCGCGCAGATCGGGCGAGGTAACCTGCGCACCCGAGAAACCCTTGACGCCGTGAATCATGGCGTGATGGCTCTCGATGCGAATATCGGCACCCATTCGCACCAACTCGGATGCGAACATAAAACGATTCTCGAAGATGTTCTCGGTGATAACGGAGCTACCATCGGCAAGGGCGGAGAGTACCATGATCTGCGCCTGCATGTCCGTCGGGAAGCCGGGGAACGGAAGCGTCTGGATATCGACCGGCTTGATACGCTCGGCACGCCTCACATGGACGCCATCCTCGACGCGCTCGCAGTCGATACCCATGAGCTCCATCTTTTTGAGAACCATGCCCAAGTGAATGGGGCAAAAGCCCGTGACATCGACGCCGCGATCGTCGGCCATCAACGCACCGGCAACGATAAAGGTACCAGCCTCGATGCGGTCGCCCACCACGCGATGGGTAACAGGATGCAGCTCTTCCACGCCCTCGATGGTCACGACAGGCGTACCGGCGCCGACAATCTTGGCACCCATTTCGTTGAGCATGTTAGCGAGATCGACGATCTCGGGCTCGCGAGCCGCGTTGTCGATAACCGTGGTGCCCTGCGCGCGCACGGCAGCCATGATGAGGTTCTCGGTCGCACCGACACTGGCAAACTCGAGCGTGACGGTGGTACCGCGCAGGCCCTGAGGCGCGTTGGCGTTGATGTAGCCGTGGGCGGTGTCGAACTCAACGCCCAGGGCCTCGAGACCCAGGATATGCATGTCGATCTTGCGAGCACCTAGGTTGCAGCCACCCGGCATGGCGATCTTGGCGCGATGGAAGCGGCCCAGGAGGGGCCCCATGACGGCGGTGGAAGCACGCATCTTAGCGACGAGCTCATAGGGAGCCTCCCAGGAATCGACCTGAGAGGTATCAATCTCGAGCGTGTGCTCGTCGAGAACATCAATCGTTGCGCCCATGCCCTTGAGCACCTTGCCCATCACGTGGACATCAGAAATATCTGGCACGTTCTGCAGCGTCGTCTTGCCCGGCGCCAGAAGCGTTGCCGCCATGAGTTTGAGCGCGGAGTTCTTGGCACCCGAGACGGGCACGGAGCCTCCGATGGCGTGGCCACCCTCAACGCGGATAATATCCAAGGTCTACCCTTTCAAAAAGCATGCCCGGGGTGGCTAGGCCATCCCGGGCATGATGTGTTCGCAAATGGTCGAACGCTAAATCGTTTGACTATTGGGCAAGCTTGAGCTTACACCATGCGATTTCATTATAGAGGTAGGCGCGGCGTGCATCATCCTCCGACAAATTACCCAGCTTCTCTTCAAAACCTTGAATATCAGCTTTAAGCTTGTCGGCATCGACGGTCGCCAAATCGCAAGCGCGCTCGGCGAGAACGGTCACGACATCGTCCGCAACCTGGGCATAGCCGCCGGCCACGGCAAACGTGTGGTCGACAGTGCCCATGGCCTTATCGGAAACGCGAACGTAACCGCGGTCGATCGTGCAAATCTCGCTGGAGTGAGCAGGCAGAACGCCAAACTCGCCATCCGTGGACGGAATCGACACAAACGCAGCGTCGCCCTCATAGGCGCAGCTCACGGGGCACACGATGCGGATACGCATAACCTACTTCTCCCCCATCTTGCGGGCGCGCTCGCGCACGTCCTCAATCGTGGAAGCATAGCGGAAAGCCTGCTCGGGCAGGTCATCGGCCTTGCCGTCGACAATCTCGGCGAAGGAGCGGACGGTATCCTCGACGCGGACGTAGACACCGGGGTTGCCGGTGAACTTCTCGGCAACGTGGAAGGACTGGGAGAGGAACTGCTGGATCTTACGGGCACGGTTGACCGTAAGGCGCTGCTCCTCGGACAGCTCGTCCATACCCAGAATGGCGATGATGTCCTGAAGGTCGGAGTACTCCTGCAGGAGCTCCTGGACCTTGACGGCGACACGGTAGTGCTCCTCGCCGACGATCGAGGGATCGAGAGCGTCGGAGGAAGACGCGAGCGGGTCGATAGCCGGGAACAGACCGAGCGACGAAATGCTACGCGAAAGGACCGTAGTGGCGTCGAGGTGCGTAAACGTCGTGGCAGGCGCCGGGTCGGTCAGGTCGTCTGCAGGGACGTAGACGGCCTGGACGGAGGTGATGGAGCCCGTCTTGGTCGAGGTAATGCGCTCCTGGAGGTCGCCCATCTCGGTTGCCAGCGTGGGCTGGTAACCAACGGCGGACGGCATACGGCCCAGCAGTGCGGAAACCTCGGAACCTGCCTGGGAGAAGCGGAAGATGTTGTCGATGAACAGCAGGACGTCCTGGCCACGATCGCGGAAGTACTCAGCGGTGGTGAGGCCGGCCAGACCGATGCGCAGACGCGCTCCAGGCGGCTCGTTCATCTGACCGTAGACCAAGCAAGTCTTGTCGATAACGCCAGACTCGCTCATCTCGAGATAAAGGTCGGTGCCCTCACGGGTACGCTCGCCGACGCCGGTGAACACCGAGGTGCCGCCGTGCTCCTGGGCGAGGTTGTTGATGAGTTCCTGAATCAGAACGGTCTTGCCGACGCCGGCGCCACCGAACAGGCCCGTCTTACCGCCACGAATGTAGGGCTCAAGAAGGTCGACGGCCTTGATACCGGTCTCGAAGATCTCGGTCTTGGTGGTGAGCTCGTCAAAGCGGGGCGCTGAGTGGTGAATGGGGTAGAACTCCTCCACCTCGGGCATGGGCTTGCCGTCAACGGGCTTACCCATAACGTTCCAAATGCGACCGAGCGTCTTGGGGCCAACGGGCATCTTCATGGGCTCACCGGTATCGGTGGCGACAAGGCCGCGCTGCAGGCCGTCGGTCGAGGACATGGCGACCGTGCGGACGACGCCGCCCGGAAGCTGGCTCTCGACCTCGAGGATCGTGCTCAGGTGACCGATCGGGGTCTCGGCCTCGACCGTGAGCGCGTTGTAGATCGGGGGCACCGCGCCGTCAAACTTGACGTCGACGACAGGGCCGATGATACGCACGATGCGACCATCACCGGCAGTCGTCTTCTTGGTGGCTTCCTCGACCGCAAGCTTTACGGTGTTATTAGCCATTACTGTTCCTCCAATGCTGAGGCTCCGCCGACGATCTCGTTAATCTCGGTCGTGATCGAAGCCTGACGCACGCGACTATACGTGCGGGTAAGGGTCGAGATGATCGCGGTGGCGTTTTCCGTCGCGGAGTGCATGGCCTTACGGCGTGCTCCCTGCTCGGCGGCCGCCGAATCGATCAGGGCCTGGTAGATGACCGTCAGGATATACGACGGTACAAGCTTGCCGAGAACATGCTCGGGAGAGGGCACGAACTCGAACGTGGACGAGATGCGCTTAGGGGCGTCGGTCTCGTTCTTACGCGGACCGTGGGCCATAGCGATCATCTCGGGATCGAGCGGCAGCAAGTGCTCGACGCGAAGCTCCTGATCCACGCGGTTCTTGGCGTGGTGGTAGACAAGCTCGACACGGTCAAGCTCACCGGCACGATACGCATCGCAGATATGAGAGGAGATCATGCGGGCCTGATTGAAATCGGGCTCGGAGGAATTGCCCTCAAAGTGCATGATGACGTTTGCGCGGTCGCGGAAATACGTGGCCGGCTTTCGTCCACACGCAATGACCTCGCACTCGATGCCATCGTTCGCCCAAGAAGCGGCGAGCTTTTCGGCCGTACGCTCCACCGTCGTATTGAAACCGCCGGCAAGGCCGCGGTCCGAAGCAATGACGACAATCAGGCCGCGCTTAACGATCTCATGCTTGTGCAGCATGGGATCGTTGCCCGAGCAGGAGGCGTCGCCGGCAACCGTCAACATGACGTCGGTCAGCGCCTCCTTATAGGGCTCGGCCTGCTTGGAGCGATCGAGGGCACGACGAATCTTGGCCGTAGAGACCATCTCCATCGTGCGCGTGATCTGCTTGGTCGTGGTAACCGAGGAGATTCGCTTCTTAATGTCGCGAAGGTTGGCCATAGGGCTTAGTTCTCCTCTGATCCAGTCGTGTCGGCATGGTGCTTGGCCATGAACTGCTGCTTAAAGTCGCCGATGACGCGCAGGAGCTCAGCCTTGGTGTCATCGTCGATCTTCTTGGCGCGAACCTTGTCGAGCAGCGAGCCAAAACCGTTGTCCATGTACTCAATGAGCTCGGCACGGAAAGGCAGCACGTCGGCGATCTCCAGGTCGTCCAGGAAGCCCTCGTTGCCGGCAAACAGCGTAACGATCTGCTCGCCAACCTCAAACGGCTTGTAGCGCGGCTGCTTAAGGAGCTCGGTCATGCGAGCGCCGTGGGTAAGCTGCTTCTGCGTAGCCTCGTCAAGGTCGGAGCCGAACTGCGTAAAGCCGGCGAGCTCCTGGTACGAAGCGAGGTCCAGACGAAGATTGCCGGCGACCTGCTTCATGGCCTTGGTCTGTGCATCGCCACCGACGCGGGACACGGAGATGCCCACGTCGACTGCCGGGCGCTGGCCCTGGAAGAAGAGCTCGGACTGCAGGTAGATCTGACCGTCGGTAATGGAAATGACGTTGGTCGGAATGTAGGCCGAGACGTCGCCGTCCTGGGTCTCGATGATCGGCAAGGCCGTCATGGAGCCGTAACCGTTCTTCTTGGACATCTTGACGGCACGCTCGAGCAGACGAGAGTGCAGGTAGAAGATGTCGCCAGGATAGGCCTCGCGTCCGGGCGGACGATGCAGCGTCAGCGACATCTGACGATATGCCACGGCCTGCTTGGACAGGTCATCGTAGATGACGAGCACGTGACCGCCGGGGTTGGTCTCGCTGGCGGGCTTGCCGTCCTCGCCGTTGTACATGAAGAACTCGCCGATAGCGGCACCGGCCATAGGCGCGATGTACTGCATAGGGGCAGAATCGGCAGCGGTTGCCGAAACGATGATGGTGTATTCGAGCGCACCGTGCTGGGCGAGGGTCTCACGGATGTTAGCAACCGTGGAGGCCTTCTGGCCGATGGCGACATAGATGCAGACCATGCCCTTGCCACGCTGGTTGAGGATAGCGTCGATGGCGATGGCGGTCTTACCGGTCTTACGGTCGCCGATGATAAGCTCGCGCTGGCCGCGGCCGATAGGCACCATGGAGTCGATAGCCAACAGACCGGTCTGAACCGGCTCGCACACCGGTGTACGGTCGATGACGCCGGGGGCCTTGAACTCGATGGGACGACGGTGCGTGGCGACAATGTCACCCAGACCGTCGATGGGCTGGCCGAGCGGATTGACGACGCGGCCGAGCATGGCACGGCTCACGGGGATATCCATAATGCGGCCAGTGGTGCGGCACTCGTCGCCTTCCTTGATGGAGTCGACGGCACCAAACAGAACGGCGCCGACCTCGTCACGGTCAAGGTTCTGGGCGAGGCCGAAGACGGTCTCACCGGTATCGGAGCTCTTGAACTCCAGAAGCTCGCCTGCCATGGCGCTCTTGAGGCCGGAGACGCGCGCGATGCCGTCGCCTACCTCGTCGACCGTAGAAACCTCATGCGTATCGACCGTCGCGGAGAGGCTCGTGAGCTGCTCCTGCAGTTTCTTGGCGATATCCTGGGCATTGAGGGTTTCGGACATTAGGCTTCACCTCCGTACGTATTAGCAGAGTTTGCGAGGGTCTCCTGCGCGATGCGCAGCTGCGTCTTGACGGAAATGTCACGACGCTCGCCGCGGGCCTCGAGCACCAGGCCGCCCACGATAGACGGATCGACCTGCTCGATAAGGAATACCTTGCGGCCGAAGTCCTGCTCGCATTTCTTAGTGATGGTTTGACGCAGCTCGTCGTCGAGCGGGATCGCCGTGGTGACGGTCACGCCCACTACATCCTCGTCTTCCTCGGCAACATACTTAAAGGCAGCTGCCACCTTGGGAAGAAGGTCGAGCTGGTCGCGCTTGGACATGGTGTCGAGCACAGCGATGATTTCGGGGCTGGCGGAAGCCAGGCGCTCGATCATCTCGAGGTCCTCGAACACATGGCCCTCGGCCTTGGCGGCTTCCATGAGGGAGCGCGCGTAGGTCTCGAGCACCTTGTCCTGATAGCGGCTAGTCGGCATTCAGGCTACCTGCTTCCTGGATGTAGCGCTCGATGAGCTTCTTCTGCTCGGTCTCGTCCTCGAGTGCCTCGCCCACGATCTTGGTGGCGACGGCGACGGACAGGTCGGCGATGGAGCTCGCGGCACCGGCGTAGATGGACTTGCGCTCGTCCTCGACGGTCGTATGGGCCTTGGCGATGATCTCCTCGGCCTCCTTGTGCGCAGCCTCGATAATGCGAGCGCGCTCGGACTCGGCGTCCTTGCGGGCCTCGAGAACGATATCGGCAGCCTGACGACGGGCGTCGGTGACGATCGAGTCAGACTCGGCGCGCTTGGCAATAGCCTCCTGCTTGGTCTTCTCGGCCTCGTCGAGGCTCTCCTCGATCTTCTTGCCGCGCTCCTCCATGGTTTTCATGATGCCCGGCAGGGCGACCTTGGCCAGCACGATCCAGATGATCAGGAAGGCGATGAGCGCCGGGATGAACTCCGCCATCTTAGGGATGAGGATGTCCGCACCGGCGGCGCCGTCCTCGGCGAACGCGGAAACCGGCATGAGCAGCGCGGCCGCGGACGCGGAGAGTGCGATCGCGCTCTTCTGGGATGAAAGATTCATACTTGACGCTCCGTGCTATTTAACGATCAGCGCGACAACGAAGCCGATCAGAGCCAGAGCCTCGCCGAAGGCGGAGCCCATGATGAAGACGGTGAACACGCGGCCCTGGACCTCAGGCTGACGGGCCATAGCACCCGTAGCACCCAAAGCAGACAGGCCGATAGCAAGACCAGCGCCGATAACACCGAGACCGTAACCGATAACTCCCACGATTCCTCCTTTGTCGTGCGTGTCTTATTTCACGCAGGATAACCTTTTTATAACTGCCGGGCTCCATGGGTACGGGCACCGGCGGTTGAACGAATTGCCTTACCTTTGAGACGCGAACGGGAGACTACTCCTCCTCCGCGACCTCCTCTGCCTCGGAGACATACACGGCGGTAAGGACCGTGAAGACGTAAGCCTGGATGGCGCCGACCACAAGCTCGATCGCGTAGATCAGGATGAGGATGGCAAGCCAGGCTAGCGAAGGCAGGGCGCCGACGGCGTGGGCCGCGGAAACCTGCTGAAGCAGCGGCTGCATGAACATGCTCGCCATGATGGCGAACGAGCCCATGACCACGTGTCCTGCGAACATGTTGCAGAACAGACGGACGGCGAGCGTGATGAGGCGCAGGAAGGTCGAGAAAAGCTCGACGACCCACACGAGCACGTTCATCGGGAAGCTCACGCCCTGCGGGGCGAGGCTCTTGATGTAGCCGATCACGCCGTGAGCCTTGCATCCGTAGTAGATGAAGTACACGAAGGCGAAGATAGCGAGCGCGGCGGTGGAGCCGATTGCGCCGGTGCCGGGCTTCATTCCCGGGATCAGGCCGATCATGTTGTTGATCAGGATGAACAGGAAAAGCGAGCACAGGAACGGGAAGTGCTTCTTCCAGTTCTCACCCACGACGCCCTTGCCGATATCGTTCTCGACGTACTCGATGATGTACTCGAAACCGTTGACGAAGAAGCCCTTGGGAACCAGGGTCTGCTTCTTCTTGAACACGGCCAGGACGATCAGGAGCACGATCGTGGAGACGATCAGCCAAAACGAGTACTGCGTGATGCCGCAGCTCAGATCGCCCACGACAGGGGTGGAGCTGAACTCGCTGACCAGATGATTAATCTCATCAGGCAGCTTTTCAAAAATTTCCACGACTTACCTTTCGACCTCATGAGGATCTCGCAGCGCCTTGGCGACGCGAACCGTGCAGGCGGCCATAAAGGCCACGAAGCCGATCGCCTCGCCCAGGAGGAACATGCGAAATGCCTCTCCGAACAACACAAACACAACCAAGGTAAAGACGAGCAGGGCGATTGCCGAGACCGCCAGACTCACCATACCCTTGAGCATGTCCGCATTCTGTTTATCGTCAAGAACCGGCTTGAGCGTAAAGACAAAGGGAAGGAAGGCAATTGCGCCCGCGATGGCGCCTGCAACGATAGCGAGTAGATCGGCTATCTGAAACACTGGCGTCCTCACTTTCCTTTTTTATCGCCTCACAGGACAGTTCCCGCCAAACATTTGTGACTATTGTACGAGCCAATCGCTAAAGTACAACCGAAAAAGCATCGGTTAATACGCACCTGTTCGTTTTCTTAAGACCTTCTTTATGCCGCAGGTACGGTAATACGTTTTTCTCGAACCCTGCAGGGCAAAACGTCCGTTAACAGGAGTGCGCGCGGTCGTCTTTTGCTCGCCCGCGCGCACCATTTCTTCGTATTTTCGACGTTAGCCGGTATGGCCCAGAGATTACAGCGTGCCGTAGATGCGGTCGCCGGCGTCGCCCAGGCCGGGAACGATGTAGGCAGCTTCGTTGAGATGGTCGTCGATAGCGCAGGTATAGATATGCACATCGGGGTCCTTCTCAGTCAGCGACTTGAGGCCCTCGGGGGCCGCGACGATGCACAGCATGCGGATGTCCTTGACACCGCGCTCGCGCAGGTAGCTGATGGCCATCTCGGCCGAACCGCCCGTGGCGAGCATGGGGTCGACGACCAGGCAGATGCGCTGGTCGATATCCTTGGGCATCTTGCAGTAATACTCATGCGGCTCGTGGGTAACCTCGTCGCGCTCCATACCGATGTGGCCCACGCGAGCGGAGGGTACCAAGTCGAGGATGCCATCGACCATGCCAAGGCCCGCACGCAGAATGGGAACGATGGCGAGCTTTTTGCCGGCGAGCTGCTTAAACGTTGCGGTGGTGATGGGGGTCTCGACTTCGACGTCTTCCATGGGCAGGTCGCGCATGGCCTCGTAGCCGTCAAAAAGTGCGAGTTCGCGCACGAGCTGGCGGAACTGGTTGGTGCCGGTGTTTTTGTCGCGCAGAATCGACAGCTTATGCTGGACGAGCGGGTGATCGACAAGGGTCACACGGGACGTATCGTAGGTGACGGTCATGGGTTGATTGCCCCTTTCGTTGCGGCCGGAAGATGGCCTTGCTGACAAGGCGCATGGCGATGTTGTTGCCGCGCGCCGTGCATAAGTTTAACGGTTTGTTGTATCGAGCAGCTCGTCGCAACCCTACTGAGCGGTGTTGAGCGAACGCTTGACGGCATCACGCCAACCAGCGAGATTGCTCTCACGGCGCTCGGCGGACATATGGGGAAGGAAGGTCTTAACGATCTGAGCGTTTTGCTCCAGCTCCTCCAGGTCCTCCCAATAGCCGACGGCAAGGCCCGCCAAGTACGCGGCACCGATCGCCGTGGTCTCCACCGTCTCGCACTGCAACACGGGGATATCCAGCAGATCGGCCTGGAATTGCATGATGAACTCGTTGCGCGAGGCACCGCCATCGACGGACAGGCGCTCAATCGAAAGTCCCACGTCCTGCTCCATGGCGCGCAGCACGTCGTAGCTCTGATATGCCATGGATTCGCAGGCGGCACGTACGATGGTCGCACGGCTCGAGGCGCCGGTCAGACCGCACACGATACCGCGGGCATGCGGGTCCCACCAGGGAGCGCCCAGACCCGCAAAGGCGGGAACGAAGTAGCAGCCCTCATTGTCGTTGATCGAAGCGGCGAGTTGTGCCGACTCGCTCACACTCGAGATGATGCCGATGTTGTTGCGCAGCCAGTTCATGGTGGAACCGGCAGCAAAGATGGAGCCCTCGAGTGCATAGCTGATCTTGCCGTCCGCGGCGATACCGATCGTGGAGACCAGACCGTTCTTGGATTCGACGACCTCGTCGCCGGTGTTCATGAGCATAAAGCAACCCGTGCCATAGGTGTTTTTGGTCTGGCCGGGATGGAAGCAGCAGTGGCCGAACAGCGACGCCTGCTGATCGCCCGCCACGCCCATGATGGGCGGCATGTTGGTCATGATGTCGCTCGCGACGCGGCCGTAGTCGCCCGAGCTCCAACGAACCTCGGGCATCATGGAACGCGGGACGTCGAAAAGCGCCAGCAGATCGTCGTCCCAATCGAGCGCATGGATATTAAAGAGCGCGGTGCGGCTGGCATTGGTGTAGTCGGTGGCAAAGACCTGACCGCCGGTGAGGTTGTAGATGAGCCAGGTGTCGATGGTGCCGAACATGAGGTCGCCCGCCGCCGCGCTCTCACGCGCACCGTCGACGTTATCGAGAATCCACTGCACCTTGGAGGCCGAGAAATACGGGTCGAGCGTGAGTCCCGTGCGGGAGCGCACCAGCTCTTCTGCGCCCTGCTCAACCAGCTCGTCGATCAGAGGTGCGGTGCGACGGCATTGCCACACGATGGCGTTATAGATGGGTTGGCCGCTTATGCGGTCCCACACCACCGTGGTCTCGCGCTGGTTGGAGATACCGATGGCGGCAATGCGGTCAGAATGGATGCCGCTCTTAAACTGGACCTCCATCATCACGCCGATCTGGCTGGCAAGCACCTCCGTGGGATCCTGCTCCACCCAGCCGGGGCGCGGGAAGCTGGTTTTGACGCTACGGCGCGCCTGGGCGACGATGCAGCCGTACTCGTCGACGATGGTCGCGAGTACCGAGGTAGTGCCGCAGTCGAGCGCCATGATGTAGGAACCGCCAAAGCTAAACGAGGCGTCTTCCATGCCCAGGCTGCCTAGATTCAACGACATCGCTTACACCTTTCTATTGCATCGGGTCGGACAGGACCCGTTCGATCTCTGATGCGGGAAGCGCGCCTTGGCGCAGGATCTGGAGCTCGCCGTGCTGAAACGACACGATGGTTGAGGCGTCGCGACACGGGGTCTCACCGGCGTCGACGGCCACATCGACCCCCTCCAGGATGCGCTCCTCCACCGTGACAAAACTTGCCGGCGCGGGCGCGCCGTGCGTGTTGGCGCTCGTGCAGGCAAGAGGGCTGCCGCAGGCGCGGATGAGCGCTTGCACCACGGGCGAGGCCGAAGCGCGAAGTGCCACCGTGTCGTCGGCGGCGCGCATAAAGGTCGGCACGCAGGGGGCCGCCTTGACCACGATAGTCAGGGCGCCCGGCCAGCATCGTCGGGCGAGCACGCGGGCCTCATTAGGGATATCCACGCCATAGCGATCGAGCGCCCCGGCATCATCGACCAGCCAGGCAACCGTTTGGGTGAGCTCGCGCTGCTTGAGGGTAAAGATGCGACGATAGCCGGTACCGAGTGCGGGGACCGCGGCGCCGTTGACGGTGGCCTGCGGATCGCGCGGCCACGATGGGAATTCGCTTGTATCTTGGGGCACGGCATCCGAGAAGGCGTTGACCGCCACGGCGACACCGTAGACCGTCTCGGTTGGAATAAGCGCCAGGCCGCCGCGACCGAGTAGCTCGGCCGTGCGCTCGACTGCAAGCCGATGCGGCTCGCGCGCTCCCTCGTATACCCGATAGACCGTCTGCATGTGTATGCCAGCCCCTTACGCTCTGGTGCAAGTTTGTTTACTGTGGGGCATTCTCGCACGAAACGTTCAACCCATTTGCCCAGAGCGCATGTTGGTTTGGTGAGCGGCTCTAGTAGTCGGTGAAAGTGAGGGGGTTAATTGAAGATTTTAGCGTGCAAGCGTAACGGTACGATCGGGAAACTCGATGCTTGCAACCAGTTTTCCGCCGAGGCTCTCTGCGTACCTGCTCAGCGTGTCGAGCCTCATCGAACCCAACTCCCCACGCTCGAGCTCGGATACACGTTTTTGAGAAACGCCCATCGACTGGGCGACCGACGCCTGTGTTAGATCTTTTAACCTGCGAATCTGAGCAAGCTTATAGGCTTCGATACGATCGCGAGTCCTCTCCTGCTCGGCGGTAATGGAGTCGCGTGTTATCCCGCGAGATTCCATATACTCATGCAGTTCCATCTCGATCGAGCCTCCTTACGTGGCGACGGTATATTTGCTCGGCCCTTGGAATGTTGATCGCATACCAACCGTTCCATTTTGCCCTTGACGATCCCGCTCGCGACTTATCACCCGCCAATAGCAATACCGCCTGGCGCTTGGGGTCAAAGGCGAAGAGGATGCGAATCACCTGCCCACCACACGACGTCACTCTCAGCTCCTTTAAATGATGAAGCTTCGAGCCCTTTACGCGGTCAACCAGCGGACGACCAAGGCTGGGACCTTCCTTCTCGAGCACCAAAAGGTCTGCATAAATCTGCTTCAGCGTAGCTTCATCCTGCTCATCAAGCCAAGGTTCAATGTAATCAAGCACGATACGGTACCGATGCAGCTGATTTGACATACCTTTCTCCTTCTATAGTAGAAGTTTTACGGTATATTGCAAGGACAAACTTGCGCAAATGTCTATTTATTCAGCTTAAATACGCTGTTTGGGCTCGGTGACGATGGCTCGAACGATGCGGGGACGATCGGTGAGGTCGTGGACGATACGCACGTCCGAAAGGCCTGCTTGACGACAGAGCTCGGCCGCGGCGTCGAGCGCGCCCTCGTAGAGCTCGCAGGCAAACAGGCCGCCGGCACGCAGCATGTAGGGCGCCGCGTTGAGCAGGCGGCGGAAGATATCGAGACCGTCGGCACCGCCCTCGAGCGCCAGATCGGGCTCAAAGTCCTTGACCTCATGCGGCAGCGAGCGCATGACATCGGTGGGGATGTAGGGCGGGTTGGAGACGAGTACGTCAAAGGTGCCCCACTCTTCGCGGGGAATGGAACTCACCAGGTTGGTGAGGCTGAAGGCGACCTCGTCGGACGTGAGGCCAAGCGCATCGCGGTTTTTGGTAGCAAGGTCGATGGCGCGCGGCTCGATATCGGTAGCAGTGCAGGTAACGTGCCCGCGGCGCTCCCAGGCAAGGGAGAGCGAAATGCAGCCCGTGCCGCAGCCGACCTCGAGAACGCGGGCAGTGCGGGGCTCGGCTGGGGCAGATACGTTAGCCTCGGCGGCATCTTGCGCGGGAGTCGCCTGTTGGTCGTTGTCCTCAATGGCGATGCCGTATTCGTCGAGCTCGGGCTCGGGGGTTTCCATGGCCTCTGCTTCTGCCGCTTCGGCTTCTGCTGCCTGCGCGGCGGCTTCCTCGGCCTCGCGGTCGGCCAGTTCCTCGGCATAGGCGCGGCTACCGAGCACGTCGCTACCCAGCGCAGCCTCATCGGCGGCCGTCAGGTTGGCGGCACGGCGCTCGGCGGCCGCGCGTTCGTCAGCCAGCGCCGCCTCGGCTTTGCGGGCCTGCTCGACCTCATCGTTCCAAGGCAGCTCCACGCGCTGGCGGGCAGCGGCCTCGGGGCTCAGCACCTCGGCATCCAGATAGTTCAGAACTTCTTCGACGAGCATCTCGGTCTCGGGGCGCGGGATGAGCACACCGGGGGCGCACGCGACGTCGATCATGCGAAACTGCGTGCTACCGGTGATGTACTGCAGCGGCTCGCCCTTCGCGCGACGGACGACCGCCGCGTGCATGGTCTCGAGCTGCGCTGCGTCGAGCGTCTCGTCCATGCGCATATATAAGTCGATACGCGCCAGACCCGTAGCTGCGCACAGCAGCCACTCGGCAGAAAGACGGGGGTGCTCCTCGCCGCGCTCGGCCAGGTACTCCTTGGTCCACTCGAGACAACGCTTGATGGTCCAGATCTCGTTTGCCATGGGGCCCTCCCCTCTTAAGCGCCGGACGGCGCGCGAATGTCGGAGCAGATTGTAAGCGAGGCTAGCGCTTGGCAAGGGGCGATTGAAGGCGATTATCGAGAATCAGCCCAGAATTTTGCACCGGGCTCGCTCAAAGTGTTCATTCGCCGACGTCCAGATTTGCATTCGTCAAGCTTTTGGCAAGGTTGCCCAAAAACTGACCAATATCTAACCAAGAACATGCCAAATCACTTGACGCGCGACGCATCAAAAATCGCCCCGCGACTTCTTGGACGATTTTTTGAGCATTATTTTGGTAATCGACCGACGCTTTAAGCAGGTAAATGGCCCATAGGCTACCAAGTCAGCCCAAATAAACCAACATAGCAATTTCCCAAAATGATCCGTAGGGGACGGAGGAAAACGGATCACTGGCACCGCATCGATGCAGAATGATCCGTTTTCCTCCGTCCCCAAGGGATCATTCAAGTGCCAACCAAGATAACGCCGATGTCTTGACAATGCCAGCGAGCGGGTCGCATTTGAGACAAGGTGACGTGAAACGAAAGGGCGCTGACCTTCTGGTCGCGCCCTTGAAGTTGAACGTCAGATTGTCCAAATGCGGCCCGCGCAGCGTCGGCTGGTCCGCCGTTCGGTAGAACGGCGGAACCTACACAGCCTGTGCCAGCTTCTCGGCTCGCTCGGCGGCGGCGAGCGCCTCGATGACGGTGCCGAGCTGATCGCCCAGAAGGACGCCGTTGTAGGTGGAGTTGAAACCGATGCGGTGATCGGTCACGCGGTCCTGGGGCTGGTTGTAGGTACGGATCTTCTCGGAACGGTTGCCGTGGCCGATCTGGCTTTGGCGCTCGGCACCGAGCTCTGCCTGCTGCTTCTCGAGCTCCATCTCGTACAGACGGGCACGCAGCATCTGCATGCAGACCTCGCGGTTCTGGATCTGGGAGCGCTGCTCCTGTGACTGCACCACGGTGTTGGTGGGCAGGTGGGTGATTCGCACAGCGGAGTAGGTAGTGTTAACGCACTGACCGCCAGGGCCGGAGGCGCAGTAGGTGTCGATGCGCAGGTCGGACTGGTTGATCTGGACGTCGATCTCCTCGGCCTCGGGAAGTACGGCGACGGTAGCCGTGGAGGTCTGAATGCGGCCCTGGGACTCGGTCTTGGGGACGCGCTGGACACGGTGCACGCCGGACTCGTACTTCATAACGGAGTAGACGCGGTCGCCCTCGACCTTGAACTCGATGGACTTGAAGCCGCCGGCCTCGCTGGGGCTGGAATCGAGCACGGTGGTCTTCCAGCCACGCGACTCGCAAAAGCGCTGATACATCTTGTACAGGTCGCCGGCGAAGATGGCCGCCTCGTCGCCACCGGCGGCGGAGCGAATCTCGACGATGGTGTTCTTGTCGTCGTTGGGGTCGCTCGGGATGAGCATGTACTTGATGTCTTCCTCGAGCTGGGGAAGCTTGGCCTCGTTTTCGGAGATGTCCATCTGGAGCATCTCCTTCTCATCGGCATCGGTGGTATCGTGCAGCATTTCCTTGGCAGCCTCGATGTCATCGAGCGCGCCAATGTACTCGCGCGAGGCGGCGATGAGGTCGGACTGGTGCGCGTACTCCTTGTTGAGACGCGTGAACTCCTTAATATCGGAGGCGACGGCCGGGTCGGAGAGCTTCTTCTCGAGCTCCTCGTAGGCCTTGATAATCTTTTCGAGCTTGTCGCGCATGGCGGGACTCCTTTATATGCGTGAAGGTGAAAATCGGCAGAGTTGATGGGGCGCGCGGCGCCACTGCGGGGGTAAGCCCGGCTAGAACATGTCGATCTTCAGATACATGCGCATCCCTTCGCGTATGGGGTACATAGTTGCGGTCTAACCCAAACATGATAGCGTGCCCAGGCAAACCTGCATATAACCCGCACGGAATGATTGGTGCAAACAAACCTGACCCCATTGCACCAAGGGCTTGCTTTTTGGCTAGAGCGTTTGGAGTAGAGCGACGAGGAAGCGGATGCCCTGGAGGTAGGCGCGGCGGGTGATGCGCTCGTTGGTGCCGTGGACGCCGCGATCACACTCGTCGTCATCAACCACAAAGGCCGAGAAGCGAATGCACTCGGAGCAAATGCGCTGGTAGTTGGCAGCGTCGGTCGCGCCGATCACGGTCGAGGGGACAATCGCCAACGGCTCGGATGATCCGTTTTCCTCCGTCCCCTTTGGATCACGGAAATAGCGGGCGGCGATGGAGCGAACCGCCTCGAGTCCCGGTCCGCCGATGCGCGGAGACGGCGAGGGTTCGGAGCTGCCAGGGCCGAGCTCGACCTCGACACGGTCGGCGAGCCCCGTCTCGGCAACGGCGACGCGGCAGCGGGCCACGACATCGGCCACGCTCGTGCCCTCGAGCATACGGAAATTGATATTGGCCCACATATCCTGCGGCATTACGTTGGCGCCGGTGCTGCCACCCTCGATCTGCGTGGGCGCGCAGGTGGTGGTCACGAGCGGATAGAGCTTCTTGCTGGCGAGGCACTCGCGGACAATGGCATCCCCGTTGGCGGCAATTTCATCGGCCGTGTAGAGCCCCAACTCGACGAGTTGGGCGGCAAGCAAGTCGGTCACGCGCGTCGGCCACTCGATATCGCAGATTGCGGTGATGGCACGGCTCAGCACCTCGAGCGAAGTGCCACCGTAGGGGTTGGACGAATGCCCGCCCTCGCTCTTCGTCTTGAGCACGATATCGGCATAGCCCTTCTCGGCAAGGTCGGCATGCATAAGCCAGCCCTCGCCCGCGCTGTACTCGGCAGCCGGAACGATGCGGTAGTCACCCTCGTCGATCAGGTACTCAAGCTCAATGCCGCGCTCCTCGAGCGCGCGGCCGATGGCGCCTGCGCCGTACTGCGTAGTCTCCTCGTCCTGGCCAAAGGCCAGGAGCAGCGTGCGCTCGTGCTGCCAACCGTGCGCCAGCGCATACTCAACCGCCTCGAGAATGCCTGCGACCTGGTCCTTCATGTCGATCGCGCCGCGGCCCCAAATGTAGGTATCGTCCACGTGCCCGCTAAAGGGGGCGTGCGTCCAATCGTCCTCGGTACCCGGCACCACGGGGACCACGTCCATGTGGCCCATGAGCATAATGGGCTTGAGGGCAGGGTCGGAACCGCTAAGCGTCACCAATAGCGAATGATCGATAAGCTCGACCTCGCCCGCCGCGAACACGTGCGGCCAAGCCTACTGCATATACGCGCGCAGGTCGTCGAACGGCTGCCAGTCCACCGCCTCGGCATCCATGCTCGAAATGGTCGGAAACGACAGCACACGGCCCAGGCGCTCGCATGCGCCGGCCTTGTCCAAATCGGCAAAATCATCCTCATGCGCAAAAAAGCGCCAAACCTCGGCCATGACATCCTTTCGATTGTGATGACGAGGGCCGCCCCACCGGAGCGGCCCTGCCACATAAGCGTTTGCGGTCGGTTATTTGTCCTCGAGATAACGCGAGAGGAACTCGCGGGTGCGCTGGTGTTTGGGATTGCCGAAGAGCTCCGCCGGCGCGGCATCCTCGAGCACTACGCCCTTGTCCATAAAGACCACGCGGTCGGACACCGTGCGGGCAAAGGCCATCTCGTGCGTGACGACGACCATGGTCATGCCGTCGGCAGCGAGCTTGCGCATGACCTCGAGCACCTCTCCCACGATCTCGGGGTCGAGTGCGGAGGTCGGCTCGTCGAACAGCATGATCTGCGGATTCATACATAGGGCACGAGCGATGGCCACGCGCTGTTTTTGACCACCGGACAGGCGACCCACGGCGGCGTGCGCGAACTTTTCGAGTCCCACGCTCGTCAGATGCTCCATCGCTATTTTTTCAGCCTCGGCCTTGCTCATCTTTTTGAGCGTGACGGGCGCGAGCGTGCAGTTGTCGAGCACATCCATGTTGTTGAACAGGTTAAAGCCCTGGAACACCATGCCGATGTCCTCGCGCAGCTTGTTGATGTTGCAGCGCTCGGCCGTGAGGTCCTGGCCGTGGAACCAGATGTGGCCCGCGTCCGGGGTCTCGAGCAGGTTGAGGCAGCGCAGGAAGGTCGACTTGCCCGAACCCGAGGCGCCGATAATGGTGACGACCTCGCCGGGATTGACGGACAGGTCGATGCCCTTGAGTACCTCGAGCGAGCCGAAGCTCTTGCGCAGGCCCTCGACGCGGATGAGCGGCTCATTGGTCTGTGCGGCGGCCGCAACGCCGGTAATGGCGGTATCTGCCATGATAATTCTCCTCGTCTTGAGCCTAGTTGGAGCTGGGCAGCGTGACCGGAGCCTCGGCGCCGAGCTTTTTGCCAAAGGCCTCGAGCAGGCGGCTCGCCACGAGCGTCAGGATCAGGTAGACCACGAGCGCCACGCAGTAGACCTCCATCTGGCGGTAGTACACGCCGGCGACGGTGGTGGTGGCGTACATGAGGTCAAACACGCCGATGACCGAGAGCACCGACGAATCCTTGATGTTGATGATGAGCTCGTTGGTGAGCGCCGGAATCGCGTTTTTAATGCCCTGGGGGAACACGACTTTGCGCATAGCTTGCCACTGCGACAGGCCCAGCGAGCGCGCTGCCTCGGCCTGGCCGGGATCGATGGACTCGATGCCGCCGCGCAGGACCTCCATCATGTAGGCGGTGGAGTTGAGCGAGATGGTAACGAGGCCGGCGGTGAAGGTACTCCAAATCTGGTTGGCCTGAGCGGTCTCGAAGCCCATGCCGCGCAAAACGGTGAAGCCCGCGTAATAGATGAGCAGACCCTGGACCATCATGGGCGTGCCGCGCACGATGGTGGAGTAGACGGTCGCAAAGCCGCGGCCGATACTCTTAAAGAAGCGCACCAGGTCGTTGTCCACGCGATCGAAGGTCTGAATGCGCAGGAACACGAAGAGCAGCGCCAGGAAGAATGCGATGACGGTGCCGAAGGTGGCAAGCGCGATGGTGATCTCGATACCGCGAATGAAGAAGTCGCCGCTCTTGTAGGTCATGTAGACCAGGCTCGACAAAAAGTCGCTGGGGTTGGAATCCGAGACAATGCTCACCTGCACCAGGTCGATAAACGACATGACGCAGCGGTCCACGAAAAAGATCGCCGCGATGGCGACCACGACGTAGCTGCCCAGGCGTGCGCCACGACGGCAACGCTCGGATGCGAACGGCGACTTTACGCGATAGTCGCTCCAGTGCATAAGCTTGGTGACCAGCGCCGCCGCCGACACGACGAGCCAGGCCCAAAGAATCGCCCAAAGGCAATCCTGGAAGATACCGGTGGGGGCCAAGAAACTCATCGGCGTGGGGTTGCGCTGGCTAAACGCCAGGCCGAGCGCCGCGATGACGCTCGTGCCCAGGTATACATAACGGTGGTCGGCCTTGATAAAGGAGGCCAGACGATTGATGGTTTTCATGCTGCCTCCCTATGCCGGCTGACGGTCGAGGCACGCGTCCCACATTTGGTCGCGCTCCTCTTGGCTAATGCCCTTGAGTGTCTTGTCGATGAGCTTAAGCAGCTTGTCCGAGCCCTTGCGGCAGCCGACGTTTGCCGCGACCTCCTGCTTAAAGCCCTCGCCCTCGGCAAAATGACTGGGGACGATGCCCGGGTTTTGGGCCATATAGCCCTTCTCGTTCTCGGTGTTATAGGTCACGGCGTCGCACGTGCCCTGCAGCAGGTTCGAAAACACCGTGGGAACCGAATCGACCGGGTTCTTGTGGACAACGCCCGGAATCTCGTCGATGACGGTATCGAGCATGGTGTCCTTTTGCCCGAGGACCGTAGCGCCGCTAAAGTCGCTGAGCTTGGTCGCATTCTGGTAGGGCGAGCCCTCTTTTACGAACAGGCCAAAGTATCCAATGAAGTACGGATCGGAAAAGCCGACAGACTCCTCACGCTCGGGCGTGGCGCTCATGCCGGCAATGATGAGGTCGATCTGGCCGTTGTTGAGCGAATCGATAAGACCCGAGAAGCTCTGCTTGACGGCAACGGGCTCGCCACCGAGGGCCTTGCAGACGATCTTGGCGATCTGCACGTCGTAACCATCGGCATAGGCGCCCTTCACGTTGTCGATGGGGATGGTGTACTCGCTGGCTTCGGAGACCTGCCAGTTGTACGGGGCGTAGGCCGCCTCCATGCCGATGCGGATCTTGTCCTTGCCGATCACGGAATCGGACAGGTCGTCGCGACCGCCGCCCGTCGTGGGCTGAACTACTTCCAGCGTGGAGGGGCGCTGGCAACCGGCAAGTGCGCCGGCGACGACAGAAGCGCTCGCAGCGAGAGCACTACCCAAGAAGATGCGACGGCTGCATACCGGCTGTGGATGCGCGTCGCGTTGATGGGGAGAATGCATAATCTGCCTTCCCTGTTGAATCGTATGCTGACGAGTTAACAGGATATACGCCAGCGACCAGCAGCGCAGCACAAGCTCGAAAAATTAATAGACACACGGTAGTCATTGGGGACGTCGATGTTTTGGCAATGCCGGCGAGCGACGTCCAGAGCGAACAAGTGGCATGAAAAAGGCAAGGCATAAACCTTCTGGTCATGCCTTGCCTTTTGAATGACAAATTATCGCTCTGGACGGCGCGCAGCATCGACCGAGCGGCGGAACCTCTAGAGCAAGGTAACGCTAAAGCTGCGCTTGTCCGTCTCGCCGGGAGCCAAGGTGATGGTGTTGACCTTGTGCTCAAAGACGTCGTCCTCGGTGTCCGTGGTGGTATGACCGGTCCAGGGCTCGAGCGCCACAAACGGGGCGTCGTTGGCGGCAGACCACACGCCGATGTACTTAAAGCCCTCAAAGTCGATCTTGACGCCGTGGCCCGACTTGCGGCCGCGCAGCGTGAGCGTGGAGCCCGGGGTATCGGTGAACATGATGGCGTCGTTATCGAAGCTGCGGTGCGTGATGGGCAGCACGTCCGAGTTATCGGGAGCCTTGTAGCTACCCTCGAACGTCATGAGGCCATCGGGCGTGATGATGGGGGCCTCGTTGGTCCAAGCCTCGGTAAATGCCAGCTCGTAATCCTCGAACGCCTCGTCCTCGGCACCGGGAGCAGGTACGTTAAATGCGGGGTGGCCGCCCACCGAGAACGGCAGGTCCACGTCGCCGGTATTGGTGACGGCAAAGGTCTGGGTAAGTGTGGCGTCACCAGTCAGGGCATAGGTCATGTTGAGCTTAAAGTGGAACGGAAAGGCCTTGAGCGACTCGGGCGTGTCGGTGATCTCGTACGTTACCGAGGAGCCGTCCTCCGAAACCTCGACCAGCTTGTGCTCGACGATGCGCGCGAGGCCGTGGCGCGGCATCTCGCAGATGCCAGCCGCAGACGTCGCCGTGTTGTTGCGCAGCGAGCCCACAATGGGGAACAGGATGGGCGCATGCTTGCCCCAAAAGGCGGGGTCGCCCTGCCACAGATACTCGTTGCCGTTGAGGGCAAGGCTCGTGAGCTGAGCGCCCATGGAATCGATGGCCGCGGTGAGGCTGCCGCGCTTGATGGTAGTGACGGTAGACATGCTACTTCCTCCAAAAGTAAACAATAGTGTCGAGGGCTATTGTCCCACTCTTGGCGGCGGGGTTGAGCGACAGGCGCAGTTATTAAGCAATAGCGTAAAGGTCAAACCCGCCCTGCGGAGTGCTATCGACCGTATCGGGCGCCTGCGAGTTAAAGCTCACGGGAACCATGCGCTTTGAGGCGCGGAAGCGCGTGCCGTCGGTGGCGACGGGCGGTTCGTCGACGGTGAGCTCGTAGTCGCCGGGCTTGAGCTCGATGCCGTCACCAGCGGAATTGACGTATTGATACTCGTCAATCGTCTGCCCTTTGAGCGTACGCCCCACGATGTGGATGAGCATTTGGCTGTCGCCACGCGCGGTGTCCCACATCGCGCCGTCCTTGACCTCGACCGACACATGTACCGAGCGCGTGCGGCTGAGCGATTGCTCGACAGACATCTCGACCTTGGCGGCGTCTTGACGCTGCTGCTCGACATGGCTCCAAACGCTACCGATTGCCGAGCAGGCGATAACGCCGGCCATGAAGGCGATGAGGATGGGGCCGAGCGGAGAACGGCGGCCCGCGTCTTCCTCACGAGCCAGGTCGGGGCGATGTGTGGGCGCAGGCGCCTGGGCGCCTTGCGCGGGCACGTCGAGAATGCTGAAGGATGCCGTGCTGTCGGGGTCGATGGTGTGACGCGGCTGCGGGATCTTTGCCGGCGAGATGGACATGTCCGCCGGCTCACCGAGTGTGGCCGTGGCATCGGCCTTAGCCTCATCGGCCTCGGCTTGGGCCCAAGCCTGCTCAAAGGTCAGGGGCTCGGCGGCATCGGAGGCGGCATCAGGCTCGACAGCGGCATCGTTGCCGGTCTCGTCCTCGTCGCTCGACACGTCACGCGACGCGGGCTCGTCCCACTCATCGTCCGGAGCCTCGCCCTCGCTATACCACCATTCAAAGTTATCGATATCCATACGGGGCGCCCCTTAGGCCTCGCAAATAAACACTCGCTAGTCTTATACCCCCAGACGGCACCGAAGCTCACCCGCGCCGGACACGAAAACCGTCACAACATTCGACGTTTTTCCTCGTTTTCGAGATTTTCATCGAATGTTGTGACGGTTTAGGCGGCAGCCACGCCGCGAATGTGACAAAGAGACTGTCCCTTTGTCACATTCTGTTAGAGTTGCAGGGATTGAATCCCGCTTATTCACGCGACATTGGAGTGACAACCTTGACCGCCGCAACCACGCCAAAAAGTAAGTCAACCGCCGCCGCGCTCTCCCCCGTGCGCACCAAGCTCTGCCTGGCGCTGCTCGTGTTGTTAGGCTTTTCGCTCGGCTGTTCGGAGTTCGTGGTCATCGGCATCGAAAGTGACTTGGCGACGGAACTCGGCGTATCGCTTGCCACCGCAGGCCAACTTATTAGCGTGTTCGCACTGATCTACGCTATCGCGACGCCGGTGCTCGCGCTCAGCACGGGGCGCTTCCGTCGTTACCAACTGCTCGTGTGCTATAGCATCGTCTTTGTGCTCGGCAATCTGGTCATGGCGCTGGCACCCAACTTTCAAGTGCTGTTCGCCTCGCGCATCATCTTGGGCTCCGTCTCGGGCGCACTGCTCGCCGTGGGCGTGACGTATATCCCCGAGCTGCTGTCCCCGCAGCAGACCTCACTCGCCATCTCGGTGGTGTACGGCGCGTTTTCCGTGGCAATGGTCTTTGTCACTTCGATCGGCAAGTTTGTGGCCGACACGCTCGACTGGCACGTGGCCATGTACGGCACGCTGACCTTTGCCGTTCTGATCTGCGGAGCGCTCGTGATGTTTATGCCGCGCGCTGGGCAAACCGACGAGCCCGCCACCTTTCGCGAGCAGGCGGGTCTGCTACGCGAGCCGAGCATCGTCACCGGCATGCTCATCTTTTTGTTTGGCGTGGGGTCGGTCTACGTTTTCTATGGCTACGTGACGCCTTATCTTGAGCAGGTGCTGGGCATGGGCACGGTCGAAGCCAGTACCACGCTCATGGCCTACGGCGTGTTCTGCCTGATCTCGAACATCCTGGGCGGATGGATCGATGCGCGCTTTGGCATGAAGGCGCTGCTTGTGACGTTCGTGCTGCAGGCTGCGGCGTTACTCGGGCTGTTTGCTGTGGGCGGCACCATGCCGCTCGCGCTGGCCTTTGTCTTTAGCTTGGCGCTGCTCATGTACTTGTTCTCGGTGTCGTGCATCACGCACTTCATGGACGTGGCACGCAGCCGCCATCCCAAGTCGATGGTACTCGCAAGTTCGGTTGAGCCCATGGCGTTTAACGTCGGCATCTCGTTTGGCACCGCAGTGGGCGGCGCCGTGGTAAGCAGCATTGGCATTGCGCACGTAGGCGCAGTGGGTGCCGCGTTCTCGCTTGTGGCCTGGGTGCTTACGCTGGTGACGATTAAGTTGGCTCGCTGGGAACGCAAGAGGGCGATGGCGCAGGCGTAGATGCGATACTCGAGCTCGATGATGGCGATCGAAAGGAAACCGCATATGCAACGTGTACTGTTCATCTGCTATGGAAACATCTGCCGCTCGACGATGGCCGAGTCGGTGTTTACCGAGCTCGTGCGCCGCGCTGGGCGCGAGGCGGAGTTTGCCATCGATTCCGCGGCGACCTCGACCGAGGAGATCGGCAACCCGCCACACCACGGTACCGTTGCCAAGCTACGCGAGGTCGGGATTCCCGTCGTCGCACATCGCGCACGTCAGGTGCGTCGCGCGGAGTATGGCGACTGGGACCACATTGTCTATATGGACGACGAGAACGCCCGCGCCCTGTACCGAATTTTTGGGAAGGACCCCGATGGCAAGATCTCGCGCCTGCTCGATTGGACCGATCGCCCCGGCGACGTGGCCGACCCCTGGTACACCGGCAATTTCGACGCCACCTACCGCGATGTACTCGCCGGTTGCACCGCCATGCTCGAGCAGCTGTAGGCGCTCGGGCGGCGCGGGCACACGGGCCACGCCATCGGCATAAAACGAGCGTGGATTTTCTCCCACTTTGAGCGTTCGAGTGCGCTCTAAACGGGAGAAAATCCACGCTCGTTATCTCGGTGGGAGAAAATCCACACTCATGAATGTGACAAAGGGACTGTCCCTTTGCCACATCCGGGACCGGCCCTAGACCGGCTTGACCTCCAGCTTTATCCCCTCGGCGCAGGAGTCGCCCAAAACATCCGAAAGGGCCCAGGTCGCATATAGCGGCAAATAGAGAACCGCTCCGTTGCGCTCAACGTTGCCTCTCGAGAAAACAATCCCGAGCCTTACGCCATATTCAGCCGTATCAAGCACATGACCGAGCGCAGCGTGCGCGTGGTAATAGGAGCCCGATTTAACCTCGATCGGAACAGCCGTCCCATCCGGTCCGTCGACCACAAAGTCCACTTCACCGCGCTTTTTTGTCTGATAGTAGTAAAGCTGGCGATTTTGGGCAGCCAGCTGCTGGGCCACCACGTTTTCGTAAATGCCGCCCAGATTGGGCTCCTTGCTATCAAGATACGCCGCTTGGGCGACTCCAACGGGGTAGCGCGCCATCAACATGCCCGTATCCGATTGGTATAGCTTGAACTGCGATGGCCGTGCCGTCTTGAGCAGGGGCGACTTTGGCTCGGTTACGATATCGGCTTTGAGAGCAACGCCGGCATCGACAAGCCAGACAAAATCTCGCTGGTACTTCTCATAATGCGCCTTGGGGTCAATGGAATTGAGCACGAAACGCTTGTGTTCGCCCTCAAGCATAATGGGGAGCTGATCGTAGATGCTCTGCACCTGAAGGGCACGCCCGCTTGCATACTTGGAAATATCCCGTCGGTACTGTTCGTTGAGCTCTGACTGTAGCTGACGAACAGAGGCAAGGTCGCCCTGCGTGTCAAGGAAACGCTGCACGACCTCCGGCATTCCGCCGACAACGGTATAGGTCCTGAAGTTTGCCATCATCGCGTCATGAATGTAATCAGGAATGGGCCTCTCGCTGATACACGCGTTACGTATCGTTTGGCGAGCCCCCTCGCTCACCCCGGTTGCCCAGCAAAACTCCTCAAAATCGAGCGGGAACATCCTAAGCTCGTGGACATACCCCACGGGATAGGACCTGACGCCCTTGAACTGAGTCCCGAGCATTGACCCCGAAAACGCCCAGCGGCACCTCCCGTCCTCAACAAGGAACTTTGCCATCGTCATGATGTCGGGGGCCTCTTGGACCTCATCGATAAACACGAGCGTTTTGCCTGGTGCAATCGACTTTCCCGAAAGAAGCGTCACCCTGCTGATGAAATCATCGGCATCCCGCGCCTCGAGAAGAGCATCTTTTGCCTGGCGATTTTCCATGAGGTTAAGCTCGATGTAGGTTGCATGGTTGGCTTTGCCAAATGCGCGAATCGAATAGCTTTTGCCAATCTGGCGAGAACCCGTAATGAATAAGGCCTTTTGCTCGGCAGACTTCAGCCAACGCTCCAGCTCTACCGCTATTTTCCTGCGCAGCATAGGCTCTCCCCTCAGTGTCATCAAATTAAATGCAAAGTTTTATACGCTTGATTATCGATGAAACGCAAAATTTTTAGAACCTAAAATCGGATGAAATGCAGAGATTTGAGATTACAAGCATAATAGAAGGGGCACCACCGGCGAATGTGACAAAAGAACTGTCCCTTTGTCACATTGCGCTCGGCTACTCGTCGACGATCTCGGCGAGCCAGACGTTCAGCGTATCGACTTCGGGGCAGCAGAACTTTGCCGTGCCGGGCTCGTTGCCAGGCACGGTTCCGCCATAGCGCAGGATATCGATATAGGGAAAGCCCACATGGCAGGCCATGGCGCACATCTTGCCGCGGTCTCGGTCGAAGTCAAAAACGTCGCCCGGCTTGTGACCATGGTGGCAGCGGCACGCACCCAGCTGGTCCACGCAGCTTACGCGGATACGCGGACGCTTGCCACGTGGCACGCCGAGCGGCTTGTTCTCGCCCGCAGGCTTGATGCCGCCCTCGCCGGCATTACTCATGGTCAACCACATCCAGGCAGGCCTCGATGGGAAGGCCAGCCGACTTGTCCTCTTGGTCGGCATTGCGCTCGATAAGCTCAGCCACCACACGCATGGCATCGGACGTCGCGCGCTGCAGACTCCAACCTGCCATAACGCGGCCGACGAGCACCGCCGAGAACGTGTCGCCCGTGCCCGGGAAGTAGACCGGGATCAGGTCGAAGGGAATCGTAAAGTACTCCCCCGCCACATGGTCGTAACCGATGACGACATTCGCACCGTCGACCACAGCGCTCGTAATGACCACCGACTTGGCGCCCAGGGCACGCACGGCATCCACAAGAGCGCGGCCCTTATCGGGCGTGATTTGCTCGGCAATGGGCGTATCGGTGAGCAGGCACGCCTCGGTGTAGTTTGGCACCGCATAGTCGGCGCACTCGAGCAGGCTGCGCATGAGACCGATCGTGGACTCGGGCACGCCGGCGTAGAGCTTGCCGTTGTCGCCCATGATGGGGTCGACGAACACCTTGGTGCCCTTTTGCGCACGGCGGTGGCAAAAGTCCGAGATGATGCGCGTCTCTTCCTCGGTCACGATAAAGCCGGTGGAGATGGCGTCGAACTCAAACCCGAGCTCCTCCCAGATAGCGAGGCTCTGGCGCACGTACTCGGTGGTGTCATGGATGTAGAACTTGGGATAGTTGAGCGTATCGGACACCAGCGCCGTCGGCAGGTTGTGGATGCGATAGCCCATGTGCGACAGCACCGGCAGCATGGCGGAAAGCGCAACCTTGCCGTAGCCGCACATATCGTTGATCAGCAGCAGCTGAGTATTCTTCATGAGGGTCTCCCTTGGTTTGGGCACGGCGCAGCGGCGCCACAGTGCGACTAAGTGTAGCGCAGGGGACGTTGTGAACGGGCGCAGGCGCCGCGGAGGCCACATTGTTGCGGAAAGGTTACGGAAAGGAGGAAGTTAGTCATTGGGGACGTTCTTAAATGACTAGTCAAACAAGAACGTCCCAAACGACTAAAAAGGACAACGTCGATGTTTTGGCAACGACAGCGAGCGGGCCGCATTTGAGGCAAGGTGACGTGAAACGAAAGGGCGCTGACCTTCTGGTCGCGCCCTTGAAGTTGAACGTCAGATTGTCCAAATGCGGCCCGCGCAGCGTCGAGCCGTTACGCGGTTTGGTAAAACCGCGTAACGGCTAGTTTGGTACCTTGACATTTATTTCTCACGCTCCTAGATTAGTTAGGCACAAAACAATTCATCTACCTAACTAAAGAAAGGAGCGAAGATTAGATATGTGTGTTGAACCACACGCCCATCCGCATGAACCCGGCGACGACCCCTCGCAGCCGGCAGACGAGCCCGAGACTCAGTCCAAGGAGGACCGTCTCGCCAAGAGAATCCTCCATGGGCTGGGGTTTTGCGGCCATTACATGCATTTTCACGGCGGCGGCATATCTGGCAAGGCGCCCATCGTCTGCCTGCTCGCCAAGCAGCCGACCGGCGAGCTGTCCCAACAAGAGCTCGGCATGCACTTCGACCTCAAGCCGGGGTCCCTTTCCGAGATTCTGTCCAAGCTCGAACTGGGCGGTCTTATCGAGCGCAGTCGCAATCCCAAAGACCGTCGGCAGCTCACCATCCGCCTGACCGATGCGGGATGGGAAAAGGCCCGCGTTGAGCAGGCAGCCCGCATTCGCTTTAGAGAGCAGGCCTTTAGTGCCCTCACCCACGACGAGCGCGAGCAGCTCGCCGAAATGCTCGAGAAAATCCGTGTAACCTGGGAGGAACTGGATGATTAAAACCCTCATGGGCAGCATCCGCGACTATATGAAAGTCACTGTTGCCACGCCATTGCTCGTGCTTGGCGAGGTGCTCTGCGAGATGCTGATTCCATTTATCACCGCCAACCTGATCGATGCCATCAAAGACGGCGCCACCGTAGCCGAGATGCTTCCCACCGCGGGCTTTTTGGTGCTCATCGCGCTGACGTCGCTTGCTTTTGGCGCCGCTGCCGGCGTCACCTGCAGCCATGCGAGTTGCGGCTTCGCTAAGAACCTGCGTCACGACCTGTTCTACAAGATCCAGACGTTCAGCTTTGCCAACATCGATGAGTTCTCAAGCTCCTCGCTCGTCACGCGCCTGACCACCGATATCAACAACGTGCAGCAGGCCTTTATGATGATCATCCGTATCGCCGTGCGCGCGCCGCTGGTATTGATCTTCGCCTTTACCATGGCATTTATCATGGGCGGCAGCGTCGCCATGGTCTACCTGGTCATCATTCCGCTGCTGGGCTTTGGGCTGTTCTTTATCATCTTTAAGGTGCGCCCCATCTTCTCGCGCGTGTTCCACAAGTACGACGCCCTTAACGAGTCCGTCGAGGAAAACGTCACCGGCATGCGCGTAGTTAAGAGCTATGTGCGCGAAGACTTTGAGAAGGAGAAGTTCGCGACCGCTGCGCGCGACGTCCAGATGGACTTCACCCGCGCCGAGAAGCTGCTTGCCTTTAACAACCCCATGATGAACATCTGCGTCAACGGCGCGTTTGTCGTCATCATCTACCTGGGCTCCAAGCTCATCATCACGAGCCAGGGCACGCTGTTCGACGTGGGCCAGCTCTCCTCGATCTTTACCTATGGCTTCCAAATCCTCATGAGTCTGATGCAGCTGTCGATGATCTTTGTCATGGTGACCATGGCCGACGAATCGGCGCACCGCATCACCGAGGTGCTGGCCGCCGAGCCCACGATCGCCGATCCCGCCGAGCCCGTGCTCGAGGTCGCCGATGGCTCCATCGACTTTGACCACGTGAGCTTTAAGTATTCCGCGCATGCGAAGCGCCAGGCGCTCGACGATATCGACCTGCACATTAAGAGCGGCGAGACCATCGGCATCATCGGCGGCACCGGCTCGGCCAAGTCCACGCTCGTAAACCTCATCGCCCGTCTGTACGACGCCACCGAAGGTACCGTGCGCGTGGGCGGCATAGACGTACGCGACTACAACTTGGACGCTCTGCGCCACCAAGTGGCCATGGTATTGCAGAAAAACGTGCTGTTTAGCGGCACGATTACCGAGAACCTGCGTTGGGGCGACCCGAACGCCACCGACGAAGAGGTCCGCGAGGCGGCACATCTGGCCTGCGCCGACGAGTTTGTCGATGGCTTCCCCAAGGGCTATGACACCTGGATCGAGCAGGGCGGCTCCAATGTCTCGGGCGGTCAGAAGCAGCGCCTGTGCATTGCGCGTGCCCTGCTGCGTCGCCCCAAGATCTTGATCCTGGACGACTCCACCAGCGCCGTCGACACCAAGACCGACGCCAAGATCCGCGCAGGGCTGGCAAGCTATCTGCCCAACACGACCAAGCTCATCATCGCCCAGCGCATTAGCTCCGTGCAGGATGCAGACCGCATCATCGTCATGGAGGGCGGCCGCATCGCGCAGATCGGCAACCACGATGAGCTGCTCAAGACGAGCGAGATCTACCGCGAGACCTTTACCTCGCAGAACAAGATGTCTGCCGAGGGCGAAGAGGCCGTCGAAGCCGACACCGAGGCATCCGCAACACAAGCTCAGACCCAGGAAGGAGGCGAGGCACATGAGTAAGGCAACGACCGCCGAGCGCGCGCTCAACCGCAAGGGTGGCACCATGTCGCGCCTCATCAAGACGCTCTTTGGCTTCTACCCCGTGCTTTTGCCCCTCGTCGTCGTCGGCGTGGTGCTCTGCGCCATCATTAACTCCATCGGCGCGACCTTCCTTCAAAGCGCCCTGCAGATTATTAGCGAATCGTGGCAGTCGGGCGATTGGGAAGCTGCACAGCCCAAGATCGCACAGCTCGTGACCACCCTCGCCTGCATCTACGGCGTCGGCATCCTGTCCTCGCTGTTCTGGAACCGCGCCATGGCCATCGTCACGCAGGGCTCGCTCGAGAAGCTGCGCGAGAAGATGTTCAACCGCATGCAGGACCTGCCGATTCGCTACTTCGACACGCACCAGCGCGGCGACATCATGAGCCACTACACCAACGACATCGACACGCTGCGCCAGATGATCAGCCAGTCGCTGCCCAACCTGCTCATGACGACCATCGTCATCGTCACGGTGTTCTTTATCATGCTGTACTACAGCGTTTGGATGTGCCTGGTCATTGTGGCAGGCGTCGCCTTTATGACCTTTATGACCAAGCTGCTCGGCTCCAACTCCGCGCGCTTCTTTATTGCGCAGCAGACCGAGCTCGGCGTGGTCGAGGGCCATATCGAGGAAGTCATGAACGGCCAGAAGGTCGTCAAGGCATTCTGCCACGAGTCTGCCGCCGAGGCCGATTTTGACGAGCGCAACGAAAAGCTCTTCGAGGTCTCGCAGGAGGCCAACATGTACGCCAACATCCTCATGCCCATCCTTATGAACCTGGGCAACCTGCTCTACGTGCTGGTCGCACTGGCCGGCGGCATTTTCCTAGCGCTGGGCGTGCCCAACCTGAGCATCTCGGGCATGGCGCTGTCCATCGCCGTCGTGGTGCCGTTCCTCAACATGACCAAGCAGTTCTGTGGACAGATCGGCCAGATCTCGCAGCAGATCAACGCCGTGGTCATGGGCCTCGCCGGCGCCGACCGTATCTTTGAGCTCATCGACGAGGAGCCCGAAGCCGACGAAGGCTATGTGACGCTTGTCAACGCTCAGGTGAACCCCGATACCTGGCAGCTCGAGGAGGCCGACCACCACACTGGCATGTGGGCGTGGAAACATCCGCACCGCGCAACCGGCGAGATCGAGTACGTGCCGTTGCGTGGCGACTTGGTCATGGACAACGTCGACTTTGGCTACACGCCCGACCACGAGGTGCTGCACGGCGTGTCCGTGTTTGCCAAGCCGGGCCAGAAGGTCGCGTTTGTCGGCGCCACCGGTGCCGGTAAGACGACCATCACCAACCTCATCAACCGCTTCTATGACATCGCCGACGGCAAGATTCGCTACGACGGCATCAACGTCAACAAGATCCGCAAGGCAGACCTGCGCCGCTCGCTGGGCGTGGTGCTGCAGGACGTAAACCTGTTCACCGGCACCGTGATGGATAACATCCGCTACGGCAATCTGGATGCCACCGACGAGGAGTGCATCGCGGCAGCAAAGCTCGCCGGCGCGGACGACTTTATCACCCGCCTGCCCGACGGCTACGACACGATGCTCACCGGCAACGGCGCCCAGCTGTCGCAGGGCCAGCGCCAGCTGATCTCGATCGCACGCGCCGCCGTCGCCGATCCGCCGGCGATGATCCTGGACGAGGCCACGTCGAGCATCGATACCCGCACCGAGGCCATCGTGCAAGCCGGCATGGACAAGCTCATGGAAGGCCGCACGACGTTTGTCATCGCGCACCGCCTGTCCACCGTGCGCAACTCCGACGCGATCATCTGTCTGGATCACGGCCGCATCATCGAGCGCGGCAACCACGACGAGCTGATTGCCAAGCGCGGGTATTACTACCAGCTCTATACCGGAGCGTTTGAGCTGGAGTAGTTCGGCTCGCCGAGATGGCCGATTTGCCGCTCATTCGTCGGGCATGACCCTAAGGTCAATGCCCTCCTCTTTCGGGGCAAATCGACTCATCTCAGCGACCCAAACACAATGCGCCGCAACGAATAAAGCCTCCGCAGCCACACGAGCTGCGGAGGCTTTTTCATGCCGGCCGGAAACCGTATCCCACTTTTCGGGCCCAAAATGGGATGCCGTTTCCCGCTGGACCCCCTCCGGGAAACGGCATCCCATTTCAAGGGGGTAAACCGGGATGTGATTTCCCCTAACGGCACCTTTGGGAAGCCGCATCCCACTCTAGACGCACAAAACGGGATGAGCTTTCCCATGGTGATCCAAGACCAGAAGCATGTCCGATAGCGCGGCCAGGTCAAGAACAACAAGGCAAGCGTCACGCCAATTTGGACGAGCGTCTGCTGCAGTTTGAGGCTGCTGGCCCATATGGTAGAGTTAACCACCCATGAATTTCAGCACACTGCGTGCTACCTGTTCTTTTGTCATTTAGGGGAGTGAACTTGTGAATACTTCTGTCGCCAAGAAGGCCGGCCAGGCGGTGCGCCTGCTCATGATGGTGCTCACGGCAGTTCTCATCTTCTTCTTCATCAATGTTATGCTGCTCGTCTCCGATATCCAGGGCGCGGCGCGTGTGGTCAACTACGCCGGTCTGGTGCGCGGTACCACGCAGCGAATCGTTAAGCTCGAGGATGCGGGCCAGCCTCAAGATGACCTGCTCAAAGCCGTGGATTCATACATCAACGGTTTGCGTTACGGAAGTGACGACCTCAACCTCGTCCGTCTCGACGACGATGAGTATCAGGCAAAAATGACCGAGCTTGCAAATTATTTTGATGAGCTTTGCACCGAGATCATCCGCGTGCGCGAAGTCGGCTATGAGAACACCGACATCATCTCCATGAGCGAGGAGTTCTTTGGCATTTGCGACGATGCTACGCGACTCGCAGAGGACTACTCTCAGGAGAAGGCGTCGGCGCTCAACTATCTCGAGGGCCTGGTGATCATCGACATCATGGGCTTGGTGGCGACCTTTGCGGTCGAACTTGTTCGCGCGGTGCGAACTGCCGCGCTCAATCGCGAACTGCAGAACAAAGTCTATCTCGACGAAGCCACAGGACTGCCCAACAAGAACAAGTGCGAGGAGGTCTTGGGGCAGGAGCAACCTGTCTCCGCGGAGGCGCCCGTTGCGGTGTGCGTCTTCGACCTTAACAATCTGCATACGGTCAATAACAGCTTCGGCCACGAGAAGGGCGACGAATACATCCGTTCTTTTGCCCAGCAGCTGGGGCGCGTGGCGTCGGAGACCTGCTTTGTGGGCCGCGACGGCGGCGATGAGTTTATCGCGGTGCTGCGAGATACCGATCGAGCTGCCGTGGAGTCCTGTCTCGCTCGGGTTCGCGCGAACGTGAACGAGTATTCCGAGACTCATCCCGACATGCCTATCAGCTATGCGGTGGGCTATGCGCTTTCCAGTGATTTTGATGAACCGCCTACGATGCGCGAGCTCTTTTCCCAGGCCGACAAAAACATGTACATCGACAAGAACCGCGTAAAGACAGCCGAGGCAGCCGGGCCGCAACGCGAGGACCGCTAAACCCGTAGCAAAGGGTAGCTAATTTGGGACGGGACTCTTTTGGCTATTTGAGAAGTTGTGCCATGGCGTTGATGAATTTTTGTACTTGGAGGGTCGGCTCGAGCGGATAGTGCAAAAAGACCGGCACCTCGCGGCCGCACAGGAACGGTACGCCCACAAAGGCCGGGTGCACCCCCGACCATGCGCCGCAGGTGAGCACCGCGTCACCCTTTTCCTCCGCCTCGTTAAAGAGCGCAAAGTCGAAGCTATCCACATCGATCACGTCCACGCCGCCGTCTGCCAAAAGATCGATACGCAGGCTGTCCATAGCGTCGTTGCCGTGGCGGAGCACGCGCAGACGCATACCCTCCAAGTCGGCGACCGTAATGCGATTCTTGCGCGCCAGCGGGCTCGTGCGCGGCAGGTCGATATAAAACGGCACGTTGACAATGCGGAGCTTTTGGCAGGCGTCACCCCAGCGCGGGGTCGAAAAACTCGACTGCACCACATCGACCTCACGACCGAGGCTGCGCATGACGGTCTCGCGCTCGTCATAGAGGTCGCTTACCGGCACGATCTCAAATCGCAGCGACGGTTCCAGCTCGTGTACGCCCGACCACATCGACAGCGTTTGGCGCCCCGGGCACATCATCGACACACCCAGACGCACAGCACCGCCATCGCCCGCCGCGCGTCGGGCGCGGCGCAGCGCGTCCTCGGACTGCCGCATGATCGAGCGCGCGTCGTCCACCAGCAGAGCGCCCGCCGGCGTCACCTTAACACCCGAATGCGAGCGCTCGAACAACGTGATGCCAAACTCGGCCTCGAAACCCGACACCTGTTTGACGAGCGCCGGGGTCGACACGCGCAATTTTGCCGCCGCACGTGAGAAGCTTCCCAGCTCCGCGGCGGCCGATATGGCCTCGAGTCGTCGATCGTACACGTCAATCTCCCGTTTTCGCGCCTGTGAACGCATGGCGCCACAGGGGGTCGTTTTGGCAGGTCACGCGCTCGATTGAGAAAAACTGCATCGCACAGTATAAACCTACGGTTAACGCCATTCTAACAAATATGCAATTCACCTGCGCAAATGCAAAGCATACGATAACCAGCGAAAACCACGTGGGTCGGTTAATGGGAGCGACCCACCGGGAGGCACAAGAAGGGAAGTTCCTATGAGCAATTGGCTTAAGCTCGAGGGCGATGTCTGCGCCGTGACCGGCGCACTCGGCGGTATGGGCGTCGAGATTTGCCGCGAGTTCGCCCGCAACGGCGCCAACGTCGTCCTGCTCGATCTAGACGAGGAAAAGGTCAAGGCCGCAGCCGCCGACCTCGCTGCCGAGTTTGGCATCCACGCCGAGGGCTACAAGATGAACGCTACCGACGAGACCGAGGTTCAGGCCGCCGTCGATGCCACCATCGCCGACTTCGGTCGCGTCGACGTCCTCGTCAACACCGCCGGCATCCTGCGCTTCGCCGCCATGGAGGACCTGCCGCTGAGCGACTGGGAGCAGGTGCTCAACGTCAATCTCACCGGTTACTTCATCACCTCGCAGCGCTTTGGTCGCGAGATGATCAAGGCCGGCCAGGGTCGCCTGGTGCACATCTCGACCGTTGCCAGCCACTCCCCCGAGACGTTCTCGGGCGTGTACAGCTCCACCAAAGCCGGCGTCAACATGATGTCCAAGATGCTCGCCGCCGAGTGGGGCCCCTACGGTGTCCGCTCCAACTGCGTCGAGCCCTGCTTCGTTAAGACTCCGATGTCGGCCAATTTCTACGCCGACCCCGAGGTCGAGAAGAGCCGCAGCCGCCTGATCGCCACGCGTCGCATCGGCGAGGTCAGCGATATCGCCAACGCCGTCATGTTCCTGGCGTCCAAGCGCTCGGACTTTACCACCGGCGACGCCATCAAGGTCGACGGCGGCTTCTCCAACATGATGGGCGACCTCACCGCCAAGCCCGGCGGCCGTCGCGCCTATGCCGACAACTACCTTAAGAACAAGGGTGTCGAGCTTTGGTCCGATGAGTCCGGCGTCGCCAAGCCGACTGACCAGTAAACCAACCTGACAGGGAGGCCCGCGGATACGCCCACTCCTCCCCGCATCGATTAGAAAGAGTCCAATGGCTTCCAGCAACTCCAACAAGGGTCGCGCCGTCGTGCTTTCCGCCGCGTGCGTCACCATGTTCTTCATCAGCTCCATCGCGCTGTATTCCGTCGTGAGCAAGAACCTGCTCGCCGTCTACCCCGAGTGGTCCAGCGCCCTTACTTGGGCTTTCCCGGTCTTTCAGACCATCATGGCCGTGACGGGCATCTTCGCTGGCCGCATCTCCGACAAGATCGGCCCGCGCAACGTCGTGATCGCCGCCGCCGTGTGCTACGGCGTGGGCTGGTTCATGTCCGGCACCGTCACCGAGCCGTGGCAGTTCTACCTGTGGTTCTCGCTTGTCGCCGCCGTCGGCAACGGTCTGGGCTACAACCCGGCGCTCACCACCGGCCAAAAGTGGTTCATCGACAAGAAGGGCCTCGCCTCCGGCATCACCCTGGCCGCTTCGACCGCCGGCCCCGCCGTGCTGTCCCCGGTGCTCGCCTCGCTGCTCATCCCGAGCCTGGGCATCTTTGGCGGCCTCAAGGCGCTCGGCGTCATCTTCTTTGTGACGATCGCCGCCTCCGCCCTGTTCCTGAAGGCCCCCGAGGCCGGTTGGCTGCCCGAGGGCTTCGAGGCCCCCAAGGGCGGCGCGCACGCCGGCACCTTCGGCGACCTCACCCCGGGCGAGATGGTCAAGACCCCGCGCTTCTGGGTCCTCATCGTCACCTTCGCCTTTGCCGCCACCGCCGGCACCCTGCTCGTGGGCAAAGTTGCTTCCATCGCCGCCGTCCAGCTCTTCGCCGACCCCACGAGCGCTGCGGCTGTCGCCCTCGGCGGTGTGGTCGTCTCCGTCAACACCTGCGCCAACCTGGTTGGCCGCCTGTCCTTTGGCCAGATCATCGACAAGCTCGGCGCCTACAAGTCGCTGCTCATCAGCCTTGTCGTCACCATCGTCGCCCTCGTCATCATGTCGATGAGCTTTACGCAGAGCATGTTCTTTGTGGCGCTCGCCCTGCTCGGCTTTAGCTTTGGCGCCCTGCTCGTCATCTACCCGCCGCTCACCGGTGGCGCCTTCGGCACCAGCAACATCGGCGTCAACTACGGCATCATGTTCCTGGGCTATGCCGCTTCCACCTGGATCAGCCAGCCCATCACCGCCGTGCTGTATCACGCCGAGGCCGGCAGCGCCGCCTACCAGCAGTCCTTCTACGGCGCCATTGTGATCGCCGCCATCGCCGTCGTGCTCACCGTCTACATGATGGTCTCCGACAGCAAGAAGAAGTCCGCCTAGTTTTACCGATGCGACAAAGGGACAGCCCCTTTGTCGCATTCCACCGGTCACCAGTATTAAGGAGTCGAAATGTCTGAGCTCAACCCCGTCCGCATTGCCGTTATCGGCGCCGGCGCCATGGGCCGCAACCACATCCGCTTTGTCACCGAGGAGCCCGAGGCCGAGCTCGTCGCCATCGCCGACGCCTTTGAGGGCGCCCGCGCCACGGCCGAGGCCGCCGGCGTGCCGTTTTACACCGATCCCGCCCAGATGATGGACGAGGTCAAGCCCGAGGCCGTCATTATCGCCACTCCCAACGACCTGCACCTGGGCGTTGCCCGCGAGGCTGTGAAGCGCAACATCGTGCCGTTGGTCGAAAAGCCGATCTCCAACAATCTCGAGGATGCCCAGGCCTTCGCCGCCGAGGCCGAGACCGCCGGCGTGCCCGTGCTCGTGGGTCAGCACCGTCGCCACAACCCCTTCGTCAACAAGGCCAAGGAGATCATCGAGTCTGGCGAGCTGGGCAAGCTCACCGTGTCGAGCTTCCACTACATGATCTATAAGAATGACGAGTATTTCGATGTCGAGTGGCGCCGCAAGAAGGGTGCCGGCCCGATCCTGGTCAACCTGGTTCACGACGTCGACCTGCTCCGCTACCTGCTGGGCGAGCCCGTTGCCGTCCAGGGTATGCAGTCCAGCGCCGCCCGCGGTTTTGAGACCGAGGACTCCGCCGTGGTCAACGTCCGTTTTGCCGATGGCGCGCTCGCAAGCATGACCATCTCCGACGCCACCGCCAGCCCCTGGAACTGGGAGGCCACCGCTCGCGAGGATCCGCAGTACCGCCCCTTCGACGCCGACGCCTACTTTATCGGTGGAACCCTGGGCGCCCTGTCGCTGCCCCGCCTGCACCAGTTCTCCTACAACGGCGCCTCTAACTGGCACAAGCCGCTGCAGATGGAGATTCCGGCTGTCGACCCGGCACTGCCGCACAAGATGCAGCTCAAGCACTTTGTGAAGGTTGTCCGCCGCGAGGTCGAGCCCGTCGTGACCCCCGCCGATAACGTCAAGACGCTCACGCTTCTCAACGCCATCAAGGAGGCCGCCGAGACCGGCCAGCTCGTCGAGCTGTAATGCCTTAAGAGCGGCCGTGGCAGAAACCCCATGTCGAGCCCTTCGGCCCGCCACCAACAAGCCCCTCTTCTTTGCCCCGCGAGCAGCCTCCTGCCCGCGGGGCATTTTGCTACCTTGCCGACGATTTTTCTGGGGCGGGGGCTATTTTGCACCTCGACTTGGTTCGTTCGCCACGAAATGGGCCTATCTACTACGTTTAACCGATTACCCTCAACCATGCCAAATTTCGAGAAATAAAAACCGCAGGTAGATGGCTTGCGTATTCTCGGAAAACCGGGAGATGGTCGGCCCATGCAGTTCAAACGTAGTAGATAGGCCGTTTTCGTGGCGCGGGCCCAAAACAGTCTTTTGGGACGGGTGGTATCCTTGGTAGCCCTGTGCTGCAAACGCACCTTAAACGCAAGGAGTCCCATGGATCTTATCGCCCAGCTCGCCCGCGAGCTCAACCTTAAGACCGCCAACATCGAGGCGGCCGTCAAGCTCATCGACGAGGGCAACACCATTCCCTTTATCTCGCGCTACCGCAAGGAAGCCACGGGCGGCATGGACGACGTCGCCCTGCGCGCGCTCGACGAGCGCCTGTCCTACCTGCGCAATCTTGAGCAGCGTAAAGAGGACGTCATTCTGCTCATCGACGCCCAGAGCAAGCTCACGCCCGAGCTCGAGCAGCAGATTCGCGAGGCCACGCAGCTCCAGCGCGTCGAGGACCTCTACAAGCCCTACCGCAAAAAGCGCATGACCCGCGCACAGAAGGCCCGCGAGGCCGGCCTGGAGCCACTCGCCAACATGATCATCATGCAGGCCTCGGCCAAGGGCAGCGCGCTCGACGCCGCCGCGGCATACGTCAACGAGGAGGCCGGCTTCGACACGCCCGAGAAGGCGCTCGCCGGCGCCGCCGACATCGTGGCCGAGACGGTGGCCGAGGACCCCGAGAACGTCGCTGACCTGCGCGCCTTTACGCAAAACACCGCCGACATCGTCGTCGAGGCCACCGACCCCGCGGAGAAGACTCCCTACGAGCCCTACTACAACTTTGACGAGCCGCTACGCCGTATTCCCAACCACCGCGTGCTGGCTATCGACCGCGGTGAGCGCGAGGGCAAGCTCCGTGTGCGCGTAAACGTCGACGGCGCCGCTGCCACGGCGCGCCTCGGCAGCCGCTGGCCCCGACGCCAGGGCGTGTTTGCTCCCATCTTCGATGCCGCCATCGCTGACGGTTACAAGCGCCTCATGGCCCCCTCGCTGGAGCGCGAGGCCCGCGCCAAGCTCACCGTTCGCGCCCAGACCGAGGCCATCAACGTCTTTGCCAAGAATCTCGAGGGCCTGCTCTCGGCACGCCCCGTGCGCGGCGCCCGCGTGCTCGCGCTCGATCCGGGCTACCGCACCGGCTGCAAGGTCGCCGTCATGGACGAGACCGGCAAGCTACTCGACCACGGCGTGGTCTACCCCACCAAGCCGCGCCACGACGTCGCCGGCACCAAGCGCGAGCTCGCCCGCCTCGTCAAGAAGGACGGTGTCAACACCATCGTCATCGGCAACGGCACCGCCAGCCGCGAGACCGAGGAAGTCGTCTCGGAGTTCATTGCCGAGCAGGCGCCCAGCCTTCGCTACACCATCGTCAACGAGGCCGGCGCATCGGTGTACTCCGCCTCCGAGCTCGCAAGCCAGGAGTATCCCGATCTGGATGTCACCGTGCGTGGCGCCATGAGCCTGGGCCGCCGCTTGCAAGACCCGCTGGCAGAGCTCGTCAAGATTCCGCCCCAGTCCATCGGCGTGGGCCAATACCAGCACGACCTTGACCAGGCCGAGCTCTCGCGCACCCTGGGCCACGTGGTAGAGGACGTCGTCAACCGCGTGGGCGTCGACGTGAACACCGCAAGCGCGAGCCTGCTGGGATACGTATCGGGCATCACGCCGAGCGTGGCCAAGAACATCGTGGCCTACCGCGAGGAAAACGGCGCCTTCACCGATCGCCGCCAGCTCAAGAAGGTCCCCAAGCTGGGACCCAAGGCATACCTCAACGCCGCGGGCTTCCTGCGCATTAGCGGTGGCAAGAACCCGCTCGACGCGACAAGCGTCCACCCCGAAAGCTACGAGGTGGCCACGGCCGTCCTGGAGCGCGCCGGCGTTAAAGCCAGTGAGCTCAGCCGTGGCGGCGTGCCCGACATCGAGCGCCGTCTGGGCAGTATCTCGACGCTGGCAAGCGACCTAGACTGCGGCACCCTGACGCTCATCGACATTGTCAACGAGCTCAAGAAGCCCGGCCGCGACCCGCGCGACGACGCGCCCGAGGTGGTCTTTAGCCGCTCGGCGCTTTCCATCGACGACCTGGAGCCCGGTATGGAACTCAAGGGCACGGTGCGCAACGTTGTGGACTTTGGCGCCTTCGTCGACGTGGGCGTGCACCAGGACGGCCTCGTGCATATCTCCAAGCTCGCCAACCGCTTCGTCAAGCACCCGAGCGACGTGGTGCGCGTCGGTGACACGGTAAAGGTGTGGGTGGAAAAGGTCGACCGCGACCGCAAAAAAATCTCACTCACCATGGTGCAGGGGAAGTAAACCGCCAAAGCAAGGGTCCCCCCTCACGCGACGTGCAAAATCGCGAGTATTCTGCAAATTCCACCGTTCCGGATGCCCCTCAGAGACGAAAAAGCAAAAAACAGCCCCCGTTTTAGCGTCGTCAGAGCCAAAACGGGGGCCGTTCCATGCTTCGGTTAACTGATAAAGACCTTTACCTTGCTGAATACTCTCAATTTTGCACGGCGCAGGCGGGGGTACCTTTGCCCACGGCAGGATATGGAAGCCAATCGCCAACTTGCTGGCAAGCTCGTGCCGGCAGCCCCGGCCTTTCCTTTGCCTAGCGCGACCCTCGCGGAGCGCGTGAGCGATAGGGAAAGGAAAGGCCGGGGCGAACAGCCCACGGTACAGTCGGTGTTCGCGCTACGGCAGGATATGGAAACCGAGCGCCGCGATATCCTTGGCAAAACCGCGCACGGTATCGAGCGAGACCTCGTACGGATCACGGCCGATGTTCTTGCGCTTGGCCAGGATGCTGTTGGGCACCGTGATGATCTGGCAACCGCAGGCCTCGGCCTGGTAAATGTTGATAAGCTCGCGCGTGGACGCCCACAGGACCTCGCAGTTGGGTTTGGCGGCGGCCTTCTCGACAGACTCCGTCATAAACGGGATGGGATCGACACCGGTATCGGCGATACGGCCGGCAAAGAGCGAGATGATGGACGGCGTCTCGGCGTCAACGGCCTCGACCATCTCGTCGACCTGCGCAGGCGTAAAGATAGTGGTGACGTTGACCTTGATGCCGTCGGCCGAAAGCTTGCGGACCAGCTCGGCGGTGGACTCGCCCTTGGTGGTCACGCACGGAATCTTAACGTAGACGTTCTCGGCCCAGGTAGCGATCTCGCGGGCCTCGACCTCCATGGTCTCGACGTCGTCGGCAAAGACCTCAAACGACACGGACACATCGGTGATGCGGGCCAGGACTTCCTTGGCAAACGCGCGGTAATCCGTCACGCCGCCCTTCTTCATAAGGGACGGGTTGGTCGTGAAACCCTGAACGTTGCCGTTCTCGTACATGTCGAGCATGCCCTCGAGGTTTGCACCGTCAGCGAACACCTTGATTGCCATCTGCCTGATTCCTTTCGTTTGCACGCGGGCATTGAACTGCTAAACACTTTACCTACGTTTATCAAGGCGTGAACTGCGGGTTTTTATCTTCTCGGCGAACGGTATAAACACCTCAGTGTTTGGATTGATAAATCGATTGAGCATGCAAAAGCAAAGAGTCGCAGTTTGAGCAAACGTCAGAAGGCGGGATTCATTAGATGAGGCCGAAATGCTGCATGGCGGTGACGGTACCGTCGTGTGCGACATCGTCGGTCACGTAGTCGGCGACCGCCTTGACCTCGGGCATGGCGTTGCCCATGGCGACAGCCGTCTCGACCGCAGCGAGCATGCCCAGGTCGTTGCCCGAATCGCCAAAGCCAAAAGTGCGCGCATTTCCCTCGCGGCCCAGATACGCCAGCGCTCGCGCCACGCCCACGCCCTTGTCAATGCCCCTGGGGCTCAGCTCGCGATTCTGACCACCGGTGTTGCACAGCTCAAACTCGCGATCGATAAAGCCGTCATCGCTGGCTACGCGCGCCAGGTCGCCCGCGGTGATGCACACCTTGCCCACGCGCAGACGGCCCTCGACGCGCATCTCCTCGGCGCTGTGCACCACAGAGGTACCGATTAAAGACGAGCACTCAACGCCCACAGGCTCCAGCGCAAAAGTCGCAGCGTTGGACTCGAAAAAAACCTCGATGCCGGCATCCACAACGCGACGCGCAAGCTCCTCAACAATGTCTTCGTCAAAGCAGTCCTCATGCACCACGCGTCCCTCGATCTCGAGCGTCGCCCCCGCCATGGCAACGATACCCGCCGGGTTCAGCGCGCGCAGGCCATCGGCAATCAGCCACAAGGGACGACCCGTGCAGATAAATGCCTGGTGACCCGCATTGCGCAAGCGACCAAATGCATCAACAACAGCCTTCGACGGATGTATTGCATTGAAGTCCTTGTCGGTCATATCGTCGGGATCAAACGACGTCAACGTGCCGTCCACGTCAAAAAAGAGCACGGCGGATTCGGAACACGCATCAATCATATGAGTTCCTTTCGAGGATAAGGGCAAACGAAGCATCCATCATATAATGAAGCGACGCAATCAGAGAGGTCACCCATGGAATTTTATGCAAGCTGCCCCGAGGGCTTTGAATCCGCACTCGCCGACGAGCTTAAACGCCTCGGGCTTTCGCATGTCCGCCGCCTGAAGGGCCGCGCTACGTTTGAGGGCGAGCTCGAAGAAGGCTACCGCGCCTGTCTGTGGTCGCGCCTGGCCAGCCGCGTGTTTGTGGTGCTTGGGCGCTTTGAGGCGCAGGATGCCGATGAGTTGTACGACGGCGTTTACGACATCGCCTGGGAGAGCATTGTTCGCCCCGGCGCCACCATCGCCATCACCGCCCGCGGCGTGACCGAGCAGCTGCGCAACACGCGCTTCTCGGCCCTGCGCGCCAAGGACGCGCTGTGCGACCGTCTGGCCGAGACCACGGGCCGTCGCGCCGATGTCGACGCCGCCGATCCCGACGTTCACCTGCTGCTTTCGCTGCGTCAGCGCCGCGCGAGCATCAGCCTGGACCTTTCGGGCGACCCGCTGTTCAAGCGCCTGCCGCCCGCCGCGACCCGCGCCGGCGAGGGCACGCACGTGCTGCGCCCCGACTACGCCGCCCTGGTGCTTGCGCAAGTCGGCTGGACCGCACTGTGCGAGCGCGAGCTAACGGCCGACGATTACGAGAACGAAGCCCTGCCTACGCTGATCGACGCCTCGTGCGCCGGCGGCGGCCTGCTGCTGGAGGCCGTGAATATCCTAACCGACCGCGCCCCGGGTGCCGTCCGCGAGCGCTGGGGCTTTGAGGGCTGGCAGCTGCATGACGCTGCCCTGTGGGAGCAGCTGCGTGCCGAAGCGCGCGAGCGCGAGGCGACGGCACGCGAGCGCCAGGCGCGCATCGTTGCCGTGGATGTTGACCCCGCCGCCCGCAAGACCGCTGAGCGCATGGTTAAGTGCGCCGGCTACAAGCGCTTTGTCGATTTTTGCGCCGCCAAGTCCGCCACCGTACTGGACCATGCGGGCGCCGTCGCGGGTGCCGCCGTGGTCGCGGATACGACCGAGACACCGCTTTCGCTCATGCACGACGCCATGACGCTGGTCGGCGAGCTGCGCCGCGCGCCCGAGCTTGCCGCGGCGCCGGTCGCCGCGCTCACCCGCGACGGATTGCTGGCCCGCGCGCTCCACGCCGAGCCCGAGCGCTCAATCGCCGTCATGCCCAACAACGAGGAGGCGACCGTCGAAGTCTGGCCTTCGCTCGACCACGCTGCCGCAGCGTTTGAGGCTGCGACCAGCACGGATGCCGAGGCCAAGGTTGCGGATGCCGACGACGTCAACGACAGAGCCGCCGCTTCCGCCATGCCCGAGCCTGCCGCCATGCTCGACCTGGGTGACGGCAAGCCGCTGCCCGTGCTCACCCCCGAGTCGGAGCAGTTCGCCAACCGCCTGCGTAAGAACGCCCGTCTGCGCCGCAAGTGGGCCAAGCGCGAGGGCGTGAGCTGCTACCGCGTCTACGATGCCGATCTGCCCGATTACTCCGCCGCCATCGACCTGTACGAGGGCTGCCCGCAGACGCCGGGCCGCTGGCTCGTCATCGCCGAATACGCCGCGCCCAAGACCATCGACCCCGCGCTAGCCCAAGCCCGCATGCTCGACATTCTGGCCATCGCGCCGCGCATCCTTGATGTTCCGGCCGAGCATGTGCACGCCAAGGCCCGCATGCGTTCGCGCGGCGGCTCGCAGTACGGCAAACAGGGCGCCGGCAAGGGCAGCTCGGGCGAGCGCGCCAATATCGCACGCCGTCGTCTGCCACTCATCGAAGAGGGCGGACTCACCTTTGCCGTCAACTTTGACGACTATCTGGATGTGGGCATCTTCTTGGATCACCGCGTCACCCGCAACCTAGTGCGCGAGCACGCCAAGCAAGCGCGCCGCTTCCTCAACCTGTTTGCCTACACCGGCACTGCCACCTGCTACGCGGCCGATGGCGGCGTCGAGGAGACCGTGACAGTCGACCTCTCCAACACCTATCTGGACTGGGCCGAGCGCAACATGCGCCAGAACGGCTTTGTGGGGCCTCAGCATCATTTTGTGCGCGACGACGTGCTCGCCTGGATTCGCGACCAGCGCCAGACGCGCAACCGCTGTGACCTGATCTTTGTCGACCCGCCCACGTTTTCGAACTCGTCCAAGATGGGCCGCCGCACCTGGGATGTCCAGCGCGACCATGTTGAGCTTTTGGCCGGCGTATCGCGTCTGCTCGCGCAGGGCGGCCATGCCATCTTTAGCTGCAACCTGCGCGGCTTCCGCCCCGAGACGCGCAAACTCGCGCGCGCGGGCGTGGTGCTGGAGGACATTACGGCACAGACCATCCCCGAGGACTTCGCGCGCAACCAGAAGGTGCATCACTGCTACATCGTGCGCCGCCTGCCCATCGAGGACGCCATGGCAGAGGTCGGCTTTAGCGCCGAGGAAATTGCCGAGCGCGTCGAGGAACTGCGCAACTCCGAGGCCCGCAAGCCCCGTGCGGCAGCACCCGCGCACGCGCAGGCCGGCAACGGCAAGTCCAACTTTGCCGGCAAACCCTCCCCCGCCGGCAAGCCCAAAAAGAAGAAGTTCTACGCCAGCAAGCCCAAGGGCAAATAACAAAGTTGCGGTAGAATACGGACTGTTTTGCCGGGAATTAGGCAAATTTAGACCGTATTTCACCGCAACTCATATTGGGATGGTGGTTGGCGATCTAGCCTTGGGTGACCAGGCGATAGCCGATACCCACGTGCGTTTGGATATAGCGCGGATGCGCGGGGTCGGACTCGATCTTTTTGCGCAGCGTACCCATAAAGACGCGCAGGCTCGCCAGGTCGCTCTTGGTCGCCGTACCCCAGATCTCGTGCAAAATAAACTGGTGCGTCAGCACCTTGTCGGCGTTGTGTGCCAGCAAGCAGAGCAACTTGTACTCGATCGGCGTCAGGTGCAGCTCCTCGCCGTCCATCGTGGCGATGCCGGCATCAAAATCGATATGCAGCTCGCCGGTATCGAACGAGCCCTCGGAGACAACGCCGCCCGTTTGCGCATACGAGAGACGCCTGAGCGTCGTGCGAATGCGCGCGAGCAGCTCCTCGACCGAAAACGGCTTGGTCAGGTAGTCGTCGGCGCCGGCATCGAGCGCGCGAATCTTGTCCGCATCCTCGCTGCGCGCCGAGACCACAATGATCGGCATGCCCGACCATGCGCGCACCGACTCCACCACCTTGACGCCGTCCATATCGGGCAGGCCCAGATCGAGCAGCACAATACTCGGCGTCTGCGATGAGGCGGCGGCGATGGCGGCATGGGCGGTCTCCACGGCCATATGACGCAAGCCGTGCGCCTCGAGCGCGGCAACGATTAAGTTGCGAACGGCGGGGTCGTCCTCAACGACCAAGATGAGCGGTTTTACGGCAGAGTTCGGCACGGCGCTACTCCTTATCAAACGAAACGTCAGCGACGGGAAGCTCAATCGTAAAGACCGAGCCGTGCGGATCCGCCGCGGCAACCTCTATGCTACCGCCATGCGCTAACGCAATGGAGCGGCAGAGCGAAAGACCCAGACCCACGCTGCGATGGCTGTCGGCCAAACCGTGGTTGGCGGTGTAGAACGACTCAAAGATCCGCTCGCGGTCCTCGGGCGCAATGCCCGGGCCGTCATCGGCCACCGAGCACGCCACGCGTCCATCGTCGACGCTAATCGAGATCACGATGTGCGAGCCTGCAGGCGTATAGGTGATGGCGTTGTTCACCAGATTGACCACCAGCTGCACCATCAGGCGCGCATCGACATTGACGAGCGCCGGCTCATCGCACGCCACCACCTTAAGGTCGTGCTCGCGCACAGCCGGATTTACGTGGCGCAGCGCCTCCTCGACGATATCGTCCATGAGCTCGAGCGTAGTCGACAGATGCATACCGTCGCCCTCGAGCTTGGTGATGGCAAGCAGGTTCTCGACGGTGGCGTTGAGCCATTGCGCATCCGAGCGAATGGACAGGAGCAGGCCGCGACGCGTCTGGGCGTCGAGCACGGCGGTGCCGGTCGAGCCCTGGTCGAGCAGCACGTCGGCATTACCCGAAATACTGGTGAGCGGCGTACGCAGATCGTGTGAGATGGAGCGCAGCAGGTTGGCGCGCAGCTGCTCGTTTTTGGCGAGCACCGCCGCCTCCTCGCGGGCTTCCATAGCGCGGGCGCGGTCGAGTGCCAGCTCGCCTTCGCTCACGATGGCATCGGCAAGTGTCCGCTCCTCGGGCGTCAGAGCATCGGACTCGGCGACAATGGCGAGTACCCCCACCACCGAGGCGGGATCGCCCGCGCGTACCATGGTGTCGCCCGAGCGCACCGTCAGGTATATACCGTAGAACGCCGAGCCGCCATAGGTGGCATCGAGCGGCGTTCCCACATAGGCGGACGCCGAGAGTCGCGGCGGCATCTGGGGCGTCAGCTGGTGCACCGGCGCGGCGTCACCCACGGCCGTGTACGTCGCACGCGGCAGCAGGTCATCATCGTCGGCGTCGGCGCTGTACCACACGACCGGACAGCCCGAAAGACGAGCCAGCTGCGTGGCCATGGCATGCACAATCTGCTGCTGATCGGCACACCGCTGCAGCATGCGGTTGGTCTCGAGCACCATATGCGTGCGACGGTCGCTGGCAGCAGCCTGCGCCAAGGCGCGGCGCAGGGCCAACGCAATCGAGCTCGACACAAGCGAGACCACAAACATGATGAAGAACATGCCGGGATAGACGCGGTCGATAAACGACAGCGAGTAGCGCGGATCGACAAACAAGAAGCTGTAAAGCGCCACGGCGGCAGCCGAGCTCAACAGGCAATACAGGCGGCTCCAGGTGAAAAAGGCGCACAGCTGCACGGCAAACACGTAGACGATCATGATGCTGGGAGCGAGACCGGGGCGGTCGAGCAGCACGCCCACAATCGTCGCCGCTAACAGCAGCCCCGCCGCCACGCAGATGTCGTACAGAGGGCCGCGACGCGTCGACGTCGTGCGCCGCCACCAAAAGTTATCGGCAATATCGCCGTCCGCATGGACGTCCATCAGCGCCCCGCCCCTCTCTCAAAAACAAAAACCACCACAAAGGGAACAGGCACCTTTGTGGTGGTTTTCCCTCGTGGTGGTTCTAAGTGTAAAGCCTTCTACGACCGGCAGCCGCTAGACAAACAGCACGTGCGCGAGCAGGGCACACACGCACACCGCTCCAAATACCAGTGCCACGATCGAAATCACGCGATCGGCCATGTCCATGTTGGCACGGTTCGTCAAAAACCGATCTTCGTCAGCATCGGCGCGTACCTCACGCACCATCTCGGCAAACACCTCGCGGCCATCAAGCATCTTTGCATCCATGCTTGCCTCCCCGGTCTCAATCTTGTCCATCAAAAACCAACTCCATGCAACCCGTCGGCGCCTACGGGCGCTCGTTGGGAGCCAGGCGCTGCATCTTGTTCACAGCCTTGAACTTGGTGAACAGCGGCACATACTCAAAGCTCACGTTGGAGTTCTCCAGGCCGTACCAGCGCGCCGGCGTGCCGGCGGCGCGGCGGATGATGTACTTGAGCGTGATGGCCGTGCGCTCGCTCGGCTCCACGTCACTCTCGGGCGCCAGGAGCTTGCGAATCATGACGAACTTGAACGTGCCGATGTTGCCCGGATCCTTGTAGACCGAGTAGTCGTGCATCTGCGGCGGCAGCTCGCCAGTGGCGGCCAGATCCTGAACAACCTGACGTAGGTAGGCGTTCACGCGCTGGTTAACCTTGTAGCCCAGGTACAGATGCACGCGGAACACGTAGTCGGTGCCAAACGTCTCGACCGAATAGGCAAAGGTATGCGGCTCGTCCATGGTCTCGACGTTCACGAACCACCAGGCGCGGGCGCGTTTGGGATGCTTGTCCAGAATCGAGTAGACGATATCGCGGTCGATGTAGTCGGTATTGGTGTCCTTGGTCAGGTACACGATGTTGTCGCTCATAAGCTCGTAGCGATCGTCGTCGCGCAGGCGCTTGAGCTGCGGCAGATAGCTGCGCAGCGGCAGCAGCGTAAACTGACGCCGCTCGACCGCCGTGCCGTTGTACCAGCACACCATAATGCCCATGATGAGTGCAGCCATAAGGATGGTGAAGTAGCCGCCGTGGAAGAACTTGGTGAGCGAACTCACAAAGAAGAAGCCCTCGAGCATGAGGAAGAAGGCAACAAAGATATACGGGACGACCTTAAGGCCACGATCGACATGCAAGTAGAAGAAGAGCAGCAGCGTCGTGCACATCATGGTCAGGGTGATCGCCAAGCCGTAGGCAGCCTCCATGTGCGCCGAGCTCTGGAACAGCAGCACCACGATGACGCAGCCCACAAGCATGACGTTGTTGACCATGGGAATATAGAGCTGGCCCTTGGTCTCGGCAGGATAGAAGACCTGCATGTGCGGCATGAGGTCCAGGCGACTGGCCTCGGACACCAGCGAGAATGCACCGGTGATGAGCGCCTGCGAGGCAATGATGGCCGCGACGGTGGAAAGGCCGACGGCAAAGGGACGCAGGCCCGGGGTGAGCATCTGGTAGAAGGGGTTGAGGTCGGCGATACCCATGAGCTCCGGGCTGCCGGCGTTGTTGATAAGCCAAGCGCCCTGGCCCATATAGGACAGCAGCAAGCAGCACTTGACGAACGGCCAGGTGGCATAAATGTTGCCGCGGCCCACATGGCCCATGTCGGAGTAGAGCGCCTCGGCACCGGTGGTGGCAAGGAAGCAGCTGCCCAAGATCATGATGCCCGCATAGTTGTTGGGACTCAGCAAAAAGCCGACGCCGCGTAGCGGGTTGAGGCACAGCAGCACCGCGGGATACTGGAAAACAAAGAACAGACCCGTACCGCCCAGGAACAGAAACCACAGCGTCATGATGGGGCCAAAGGCACGGCCGATCTTGGCCGTACCGATGCGCTGCACCAAGAAGAGCGCAATGATGATGGCAAGCGTGATGGCCACGACGCGGCCCTGATCGTCGCCCAACACAGCATGGACTGCCGGAATGGTGCGCAGACCCTCGATAGCCGTAGTCACGGTAACGGCGGGCGTGAGGATGCCATCGGCGAGCAGTGCCGCGCCGCCCAGCATGGCGGGGATGATGAGCCATTTGCCGCAGCGCTTAACCAAGCTGTACAGAGCAAAGATGCCACCCTCGCCATGGTTGTCGGCGCGCAGCGAGATGAGCACGTACTTGACGGTCGTCAGCAGCGTGACCGTCCACACAACAAGGGAGAGCGCGCCGAGCACGAACTCCTGTGTAACGCTTCCGATGCCGCCGTTGCCGGCAACGAGCGCCTTGGTTACATACATGGGGCTGGTGCCGATATCGCCATACACCACGCCCAGCGTGACGAGCATCGCCGAGATGCTCACAGGAATCGCAGCGTGCGAAGCTGCCTCCTTGACCTTTTGTTCCATAAGCCGGTTTCCTCCCAACTTTAACGTTCGAGGGGATTATAGGTAATCGGCCCATGTTTTAATGCACTGTCTTCCCAGCTAGATAAAGATTTATACAGTCTTTAGGCTACCGCGGCGATATGGAATGTGACAAAAAGACTGTCCCCTTGTCACATTCGTCATTTTCCGAGCCAGTTTTTGAACCACCACTCCATGGAGCGACTCATCTCGGCCATAAAGGGACTCGTGTGTTTGCGGGTATAGATGTCCACGACGCGCTCCCCCACCTCGCGGGCATGCGGGCGAAACATCGCATCCATCTCGGCCACCTGCGCGTCCATGGTCGCGGCATCCGCACGGCGGTAGCGCTCCTCATGCACCAGGTTCACCACGGGGTGTGCAATCGCCGGGCGCTCTTTGCGAGGCGTGCCGATGATGAGCATCGATAGCGGCATGGTATAGGGCGGCAGATCGAGCAACTCGGCAACTTCCTCGGCATTCTCGACAATATCACCGATGTAGCAGCTCCCCAGCCCCAGGGCCTCGGCGGCAACCACAGCGTTTTGCGCGGCGATCACGGCATCCTGGGCCGCGATGGCAAAGTCGCCCAAACCCGGAGCGCGGCGGGGCGCCTTGCCCGTGCGCTCGACAAAATCGGGCTCAAAGCAGCCCACGTGCTCAAACAGATCGATCCACTTGGCATAATCGACCACAAATATGAGTGCCCAGGGCGCCTTGGCGATCATAGGCTGGTGGTCGCACAGGTCGGCCAGACGGTCCAGCGTAGCCTGCTCGCGAATGCTCACGATGGAATACATCATCATGGCGCCCGCCGACGGCGCGCGACTCGCCGCATGCAAAATCGCCGCCCGCTGCTCGTCGGTCACCGCTACGGGACGGTCGTTGTCATCGCGCGCAAAAGCGCGCGTGGACGAACGGTGCTCCAAAATGTCCAGCACCGCGTTGCCCGTAGTCTCGGCCGAATAACCGCCGGCGTCCACGACCGCAGCTCCGTCGCCGCCCATGTCCGCCTTGCAAACCTGCTCGCTCATCGCCCTACCCTCGCCATCTCTTTAAGAAGCCTTTACGTTTCCGTGTAATTCCCGTCCATTATCGCGCAGGTGGGCACTCCATTGCGCCACACCGCCACACATGCGCGTTAATATGGCTGGTTGTTGTGCGCAGCCGTCAAATGCTGCGCATATCTCGGTAACAATCGGGTAAATCCCCGCTTTCGTAGGTTTTGCATTTGTGAGGAGTTTCAGCATGTTCGCTGCCGCCATCTCGCTCGTCGGTCTTGCGGCGACCGTCTGCCTTGTCCTGCGCGAGGCCAAGGCCATTCGCGCACAGTCGGGCACCGTTGCCAAGGGCGCTATCGCCTGGAGCGTCGCCTTTGGCCTATTCCAGCTCTTTTTGACCGTCTGGGGCGCCGTGGGCCTCGTCGCTCAAAACGAGCCGCTCGCCTTTGTGATGCTCATCCTGACCAACGCCATCCTCACCGGCTGCGCCTGGGCCAGCATCGCACGCGACCGCATCGCCCCGCGCGTCTTTGCGTTCGCCGCGCCCGACGCCCCCGCCCCCACCGGCAAGCTCGCCCGCCTGCGCGGCGCCTTTGTGGGCCGCCCGCTCGTCGCCGCCGTGCTGTGCCTGCTGCTCGCCGGCGTCTTTGCGCTGCTGGGCATGGAGGTCTCGTCCAACCACGACTTTACCTGGGTCTACCCCCTGTGCATCCTGCTCGAGTGGGCCATCATCACCACGCTCATGACCGGCTTGTTCTTCCTGTTCCAGCGCCACGGCGCAGCTCCGGCCGTCCTGGCCTTCGCCCTCTTTGTCCTGGGCATTGCCGAGTTCTTCGTCATCACGTTTAAATCCATGCCCATCCAGCCGGGCGACCTTTCGGCCATCTCCACCGCCGCCGCGGTCGCCGGCACCGGCTACACCTTCTCGATCTCACTGTTCTGCGTGCTGTCCATGGGCTTTACCTCCATCGCCATGCTGCTGTGCGAGTACGCCGGCCTGGTGGCACCGCACCGTCAGAAGGGCGCCGCCAACGCCAAGCGCATGCTGCTCACCAACCTGCTCGTCGCCGTGCTGTGCCTGGGCGGCGTGACCGCGCACGTCACGCTCATCGACTACTACAACACCCTCGGCATCACCGTCTACACCTGGCGCCCGCTCGAGAGCTACTGGCGCGAGGGCTACCTGCCTGCCTTTATTAGTGCGGCGCAGTCCATCAAGCCGCCCAAACCCGCCGACTACTCCGTCGACGATGCCAAGGCCACGCTCAAAAAGTACGCCAAGGCCTACGACAAGTCCGACGCGGCCAAGAGCGACGAGCGCGCCGCCGCCCAGGAGCAGTTCGACAGCGAGAAGCCCACGGTCATCGCCATCATGAACGAGACGTTCTCGGATCTGTCGATCTACCAGAACATGCGCGCCGGCTACGAGGGTCCGCAGTACTTTAAGAACCTGTCCAACTGCCTCAGCCGCGGCAAGCTCTATGTGAGCGCCTACGGCGGCGGCACGGCCAATACCGAATTTGAGTTTATGACCGGCAACTCCATGACCAACCTGGGGTCGGGCGTCTATCCCTATACCATCTACAACATGGAGACGACCGAGAATCTGGCCGAGCAGTTCAAGTCGCTCGGATATTCCACCACGGCCATGCACCCCAACCACGCCACTAACTGGAACCGCGAGAACGTCTACAAGGACTTTGGCTTTGACCAGTTCCTGTCCATTAACGATTTCCAGGGCGCCGACACCCTGCGCGGCATGGTGACCGACCAGGCTACCTACGACAAGATTCTTGAGCTGCTCGACCAGAACGCCGATCCGCAGTTTATCTTCGACGTGACCATGCAGAACCACTCGGGCTACGATACGGGCCTGCTGCCGGCCGACAAGCAGATGCACCTGAACATCGACACGACCGACCTGGACGCCAAGACCATCGAGGACGGCACGCTCTCCGATGTCGACGAGTACGTCTCGTGCATTGAGCAGTCCGACCAGGCGCTGCGTTACTTCCTCAACGCCCTGAACAAACTCGACCGCAAGGTGGTCGTGGTGTTCTGGGGCGACCACCAGCCGTTCTTCCCGTCCAAGTTCAACGACAAGTGGTTTACCGGCGAGGACGATGCCACGCACCAGGAACGTCTGTGGCAGACCGACTACATCATCTGGGCCAACTACGACGTTGCCGGCTGCGACCAGACGAGTGAGGTCGACGACCTGTCCACCAACTACCTGTCCACGCAGCTCATGCAGCTGATTGGCGCCCCGCTGACTGACTACCAGAAAGCGCACATGACGCTGCGCGAGTCGCTGCCCGCCATCAACTCGGTGGGCTACGAGGACTCCAGCCTGCGCTGGGCGCTCTCCTCCAACGTCACCGGTGACGACGCCGCCGCAGCAGCCGCCACCAAGGCACGCGAGGATTACGCCAAGATGCAATACTACGAGATGTTCCGCGACGGCAAGAACGTGTACACCGAGCACTTCCAGACCGAGGCCAACGAGACCGACCCCAACCTGGCGCCGGGTACGACCAAGATTAAGTAGCTGCTAGCTGCTGAGCCACAACTGAAACGTCTGTCCAGGCGGAGGCATATAAGGTTCCCTGCTCGGACAGTCCTGCGCAAGACGAAGGCCACATTAAGTGGCCTTCTTTGTTTTCGGAAAGTGTGTCCCGGAATTCTTGTCTGGAATGGGATGCAGTTTCCGCTTGCGGAGTCTCCACTCAACAGAAAACCCGGGTGGCCTGTTTTTTGGCTACCCGGGTTTTTGGGTTGTCGATATGTTCGACTGGCTACTAGTGGGTCTTGCGGCGCTTGATCAGCATGATGAGGGCTATCACTACGAGCGTTGCTCCCGCTGCTGCTGCGGTGGCGACTAGGGCGAATGTTTGGTCGCCGGTGTTTGCGAGGTTCTTCGCTGTGGTCGTAGTCTTGACCTTGGTGTCGGTCTTAGCTCCGTTGTCGGACTTGGGCTTGTCCGGGTTCGTCGGGGTCTCAGGAGTCTCGGGGTCCTTTGAGCCTTCGGAATCGGTTGGGCCGGCGGTGTTTACCAGCGTATGGTCCAGGAACTTCTTGGCGCCCGCACTTGCCTGTGAGAACAGGCGGCGCGTGCGGATCGGGGTGGCGTTCACCGTTGTGGGCGCCGTCTCCTCGGCCTCGATATTCACGAGCGTCGTGCCGGTGTCGAGGCCCACGTCGTTGTATCCCACGTGGCAGTAATACTGCGCACCGTCATCGTCTGCGGTCAGGTCAATCTCGAGCTTTGAGGCCGTTCCAGCCGCGAGGTTGCCATCGGCACCCACGAGCTTAAACTCTGTCTCGCCGCGGCCCTTGCGGTACCACATATAGGTCGGTGCCAGCCCTGTTTCGCTATCGTCGGCACCGAGTTGCTTCACATGGCCAATCGCCGAGAGCGTCAGGTGGCTTCCCGCCGTGCGCTCAACCGAAGAGTCGTGTCCAAGATCCGACCCCTCCGCAGCATCCGCCGCAGGTCCGCTCACGGTCATCGTCATGCCATCGGGCATGGTCTTGACCGTGATGATTGCCGAGCGAATACCTGTTTCGGTCGTGGATCCATTCTTAACGGCGGCGATGGCGAATCGATACTCCGTATTGGGCTGCAGCCCATCCCACTTGAGCGAGGTCTGCGTGTTGTCGGCAATCTTCCAGCTATTGACGACCGCATCCGCCGCATTGCTCTGCAGCATGCCCACGCCGTAGCTAAAGCCACTCTTGTTTGCGAGTACATCGTCCCAGCTAAACGTAACGCTGGTCGAATCGACGGCGTTTGCCGTAAAGCCCGTCACGGCCGGCGCGTCGGGCATCTCGACGTCCTTAACGTCATAGCCCACGATCCAGAACTGGTCGGTGTCCTTGGTGCCGAGCTTGTCGCCCGAGTCTGCCTCGAACTTGTCGACATCCACCGCGTTGACGCCCAGACGCCACACAAAACCGTACTTGCCCTGCGCGGCCTCGGGCAGGTTGTCGACGGTGCCGCCGTATTCGGTCGATTCACTCGAGGAGTTACCCGTCGTAAAGCCGGCGTTGGCACCAAAGCACAGGCCGCCAAACAACTCGTGCTTTGCGAGCTTCGCGCCCATGACAACGCTGCCGTTCAGCGTCAAGCCGAGCTCGAGCTCCTGCTCCTTGCCCTCCTCGACTTCGATGGTCTGCTCAATGCTCGCCCCCGACTGCGCGGCGGCGCCGTTAAACCCATCGTGCGTGTAGGCGCGCGTTACGCCAGGCTTGCCCAGGCCAAAGGAATCCCCAACGGGAGTCTCGCCGTTGAGCGTCGTTTGATAGGTTCCGGGTTCTCCCGACCGGTTGGTCAAAAAGTAGCTGAGCGGCGTCATATTGTGCTGTTTGGCAATGCGGTCATAGGCCTCGACATTAACGACCGAGGTCTGCGCGCCGAGCGACACGGGCGCCGCCATCACGCCCTTGCCACCAGTTTCCTCATTTTCGATCTCATACTCGTAATAGACCATCGGAATCGTGTAGAGCACGGCCTTGTCACCCTCGCCGGCATGCGACTCATAGCTTACGCTTGCGCTGACCGTGCGCTCGCTCCGGTAGTCATAGCATCCCTCGGCGGCAAAATCGACTGAAGCATTCATCGCGACCAGGGGCGGACCGGTCTGCACCTCGACGGCAACGCCCAACTCGGCGCCAATGGTATAGCCCTGGGATGTCCCCGTGCCCTTTTCCTCTCCGTATGACGTGCCGCCCAACACCAGATAGCCGTATGCCTGCTCCAGATCCTCAACATAGGGCGCATCCTGCAGCACGGCAAGCACGCGCGGGTTGGTATAGACCTTGTAGCGGTCCTTGTACGTGATCTTGACGCTGTCGTTGTCGACATCGGGCAGCGCGAGCGAGATAAATGTGCCGTAGGTAGTGCCGCGACGGTTGCTCTCGCTAATCACCTGCTCCTCGCCGCGGCGCACCTTTCCGTTCTCGTCGAGCGAAAAATGCGAGGCGGTCATCCAATAGTAGTCATCGTTCTTGCGCAGGTCCTCGTCGCGGTGCTTGCCCACCACGGCGATAAAGCTCTCGTTATAGCGGTCCGAACCCGAGACGCTGCCCGCCTTGACGTCGCTGATCCACACCTGCTCTATACCCTTGTGGTCATGCTTGTTGCTGCTGTTGTATTACTGACCGCTCATGCTCATGGTTCCGACCATGGACCCCAAGCCCTGAGCCCCGCTCTGTGCCGTGTTGCAGGCAAAGTCGCGGAACACATCGCCGCCCACGAGCACCTCGTCGACCGCCAGCTGCTCGGACAGGCCGTCAAGGTTGGCAGTGGCAAGGGCAATAGGCGCCAAGGTGCACGGATAGCGCTTATCCTGAGCGCTATCCTTCCATGCGCTGTTGGGCACATGCATCAGCCCATAGGAGGCGAGGAGCCCGTCTCTGTATTCCTTACAATCGGAAAGCTTGAACTCGCCAGACTCCGAGTCAAAATACGCGTAGCGGTACAGCGCGCCGTACAGCCCCTTGCTGCCGTCAGAAGCGCCGTAATCAAAAGCACTGCGTTGCCAGTCATAGCCCGCAAGAATAAGGCCCGTGACGGTTTCACCCGTCTTCTTTCCTTCTTCATCGTAGGCGGCAAACGTGCCGAACGTCGCATTCGCAGCGACCATGGTCTTGCCGTTCGCGGAGAGGGAGATTGCGCCCGCGTCGCCCAGAGCATCGACATGGACGAGCGCACCCTTGGATGCATCCCACGAAAACAGCTCGCAATGCGTCGACTTATCAATATTCTTCTTGCCGTAGGGTGCCGAGACCACGATGGCGAGGTCATCGCAAAAATCGCGATCGAGGTCGCCGGCCGCTAGCGAAACGACAGGAGCTGACTGAAGCTGCGTCCAGGAGTCGTTCCCGCCCTTGTTGTGCGTGGTGTAGTCCGCGGCGTTACCGGCATCGATCTTGACGACGCTTTGCTTCCAGTTGCCGCCCTCCAAGTCATACATGTCGACTACAGCCTTGCGCACGCCGTTCTCGTCGACATAGCAGCCCGCGTAGACAAAAAGCTCGTCGACGCCGTCGCCATCGACATCGCCCGCCTCGACATCAAAGACGGCGTCGTGCTCTTGCAGGTAACCGGCATCCAGGTACTTAAAACGGCCTTCGTACATCATATTAGTGTTGACCGTCACCGGCAGGTGTGTGTCGAGAGTGCGCGTACGCCCGTTGCTAAACGAGTAGAGGACCAGCTCAACCTTTCCGGCGTATGACTTGCCGTCAATCGTCGTGGAGGAACTGTCGCCGTAGGCACGGAGCTCGGCAACGCGGCTCTTTTTGCCCGTGCTGGCGTCGCTGCAGAACTCAACACTCGTGACGTGAATGCCCGAGAAACCGTTGTTGTCGTTGGCGAGTACTGTTGAGGACTCATTGTTGCTTAGGTACGACCAGGTGCCGCCACCGTAGTCGCTATGCTTGTAGAGATCGCTGTTCGTATCGAAGTTGTTGACGTTTTGCCAGAACTTTGCGGCGCCCCACACACTTCCATAGCCATCGGTGAGTTTGCTGCTGCCGCCAATGTCACCGCGCTCGACGTTCTCGAGCTTGTCGCGCAGAGTGTAGCGATTGCCATGGCTACCGTTAGCTGCCATATAGACCTCGCTGCGCGTGGCAAACGTCGTGGGGGTATCAGTGGAATAGGGGCCAACGGTATCGGCCGGAATGTCCTCGCTCGTGCCCAGACCCAGGGCTTGATAATCCTGCTCGGTCATATCGGTGATTGCGGGCGCGTCTGCCGCCTGGGCAACCTGGGGCGTGGCCGTGAAGCAGGCGACGCTCGTGGCGATCAACGCAGCAAGCGCCGCCGTCCCAACAAGCGGGATTTTCGACAGCCTACGGATACGGGGGTGTGGAACGTACATGAGGGACCTCGCTTTATTCGAGTGGAGTGGACTCATTTTTGCAAATGATACATCCGATGCCCGATATCACGTGTCTCATTTTCGCCAACGGCGTGTCTCATTTTTGAGAATCCGAGATGCCGCGGAAATCTTATCCCAGCTCAAAGGCCATTTCTGGGATGTATTTTCCGTCGAGTGCCTCATCGGGAAACTGCATCCCATTTCAAAGGCAAATTCCGGGACGCATTTTTCGAAAGCCTGCCCATCCGGAAAGCCCGTCCCACTTTGGACGCATCCGGGCACGGAACCATCGACCTATCAGGCCTCCCATCAATAAAGAGGCGTCCTCCCGGACGGCGGGGCACGAAGTTCATCGCGAGTTCCGCACGCAAAGAAGGCCACTTAATGTGGCCTTCGTCTTGCGCAGGACTGTAGAGCAGGGAACTTCGTGCCCCGCCGTCCGGGAGGACGTTGCGTTTAGAAGATGGATCCAATGTGCTCTCCGTGCGAGCAGGACTGTAGAGCAGGAAACCTAATATTCCGCCGCCGGGCGGGCGAAACATTTTGAAGATGGACCTAGCGTTTATTCCTTCGGGACAAGATCAGCGCAGCCATGAAAGCGATAATCGCTAGCGTTAGCAGCGTCAAAAGCAGAGCGAGCGAGTTGTCGCCCGTCGCAGCCAGGCCAAACAGGCTGGGCTTTTTGGAGCCAGCGGGCTGCGCAGGAATTGTTTCGCCATCGTCCTCGGCGGTGATCTCCCAGCGAATGGTCTTGTTTGCGTCGGCAAGCTCGTTGCCCACCGACGTCGGGACACTCAGCTGCAGATTGAGCACCGTGCTGCCATCGCTCGTGAACGTGGCGACCTGCGTGGGATAGGCGAACACGCTGCCCGGCGTTCCCGTCTGGAGCCAACCGTCAGACGCATCGCCAGCCGACGCCGTTAAGGTAATGGGCGACAGCAGGTGTGCCGTCTCGTGATCGACAACGGCCCGCACAAACACGCGTACCTGGGACTTTACGCCCGTGGCACGAACCTCGATCTGCTGCTCGCGCGCATCGCCGGGCATTAGATCTTTAAAGGCGGGAAACAGATCGGGCTCCCCCGAGGAGGCTGTCGCCCCCGTTACCGTCAGCTGGCGCGCATTTCCGTCATAGGCAATCGCGGGAGTCTCGGCAAACGCGCGGGCAGGAACGGCGAGCGCGACCATGCAGAGAATGGCCGCGACCACGCAACGCACGGAGCGCGCAACGCCTTTGCGAATCGGGAATGCCATACTCACGCACCTCCGTGCGGCGGCACCAGCACGCCATCTTTGACCGTACAGTTCCATGCCTCGGTGACCGCATCGTCGGGCGTGGACTGAATCGCCTGGGTCGAAATGTCGACGACTAGGTTTTTACCGTCTGCCTTCTTCTCGGACACGCTCTTGATGAGCACGCCCGTCTTGTCGAGCGGCTTAACAGAAGACGTCCAGTAGTAGAACCCGTCGCTCGCAAGAACCCAAGACGAAGGGCTGTTAGTGGCGGCGGCATCGCCTTTATCGCCCCACTCAATGGTGTAGTCGGTGCCGGCAACCGGCTCATCCCACAGGCGCGCGCCATCCTTATCCTGCCAGTAGATATCCACCGCGACACGCAGGTATGCCGGTGCCGAGCCCTTGTTTTTTACCGAGACATCCCTTTTCACGTTGTCCTTGCGCGTCTCGTCCACCGAAGGCGACACCGAGCCAAAGCCAAACTCGTTGACGAGCACGCCCGTAACCGAAAGCCACGCAAAGGTGCCGGCAGCGCCGGCCAAAAGGAGAACGCCAGCAAGGAGGGCGACGATCCGCTTGCGCTTAGTCATCCTAGTCATCCCTCCTCAGCGTGCGGTTTTCCCAAACATTCTTGGCACGCGAGCCGCCATCGACCCACTTGTCCTTCGCGCGCGTGTTGACGCACGTCACCACGGTGTCGCCCGCGCTCGAGGCGGACGAGATGGTCAGCTCGGCAGATTTACCGGGCGCCTTGCCCGGCGTGCTCAGTTCACCCTCGTAGCGCCATGCCCAAGCCGTATCTTCCTCGACGGTATAGAAACCCGTCGGCGCGGCAAATTGCACGCTGCCGACATACCAGGTTTCACCGTTTTCCTGCTGCGTTTTATCGACTTTCACCTCGACCATGCGCGTCTCGGGAGAGGTTCCCTCTACCGTCTTCGTCACCTTAAAGCGGAACGTCTGCCCCATAGCACTTGCATCGGTGGTCTTTTTAACGATCGTCAGCGCATGAGTCTGGTCAAAGTTGAACACGGCATTGCCGTCGCCTTGCTCCCTTCCGCCCGTCTTCTTGGACTCCAGGCGGTTGGCCAAGTCGAACGAACCGTTACCCGAGCCCAGGCTGTAGAGCGAGACAAGCTTGCCGTTTACGGGTTCCTCCGTCACGGATGCATTGGGGCCATAGCTCGCCTGCTTAACCGTGATAGTCAACTGCGTTCCCATAAACGGCTCGGCAAAGCAAGCCTTAAACGGCGCCTTATCGGCATTGTCATCGACCGTATTGGCAGCAGTGGGATCGAGCAGCCACTTGAGCTTCGCGGTCATGGCTACGGGGTTCGCAGCAGCGGATGTATCGTTGGCGGCCACGCGATACGTCACGGGATACAGGTCCATGTCTCCCTTGACCGGCTCGTCCTTAAACTCATCCCAAGACTTCGCAGTGCCATCGGCAGGCACATATCGCCACTCAAGGAAGAGTTCGCGCACGCCACCGCTAGTAGCCGTCTGTTCATCGAGCAGCGCGACGATCTTGGAGTGGGCGTCCGGGTCGTATGCCACGGACTTTTCCTCCGTCTCGGGATTGCCGTTTTTGTCATAGACCGGGTTGCCGCTCTCATCCATCTTGGGAACATCGACGTCATGGACGAAGCCAGCACCCGTCGCACGCCCGTCGTCCGAGTCGACCGTCGCCGTAAAGATGACCGACCCGTCGACACCGTGATAGCGCACCTTATGCGGCGCGATCTTGTACACCGCGGTGTAGGTCACGCTCTCAAAGGGCTCGCTGCCCTCGAGGGGATACTTCTCGTCATCGGTCATCAGGGTGTATTTGCCATCGGGTTCATAGTCGCGCGACCAGCCGACAAAGTCGTACTTGGTGCCGTCAATGCCCGAAACCTCCTTGACAGCCTTGACCTCAAGAGAAATCTGGTCGCCGGAATCAGTACGGCCGAGACCGCGGACAAGAGCAGGATTCGCGAGATTTGAGTCGATGTTCGATTGAACGGTAACCAGACTGGGACGGTAGACCGGGTACAGCTCCATGGGGGCCTTGACCACGGTAGAAGCACTCACCATACGGATACCCTCCGACCAAGCGACATAGCCCTTGCCAGGTGCCGGCTGGGCTTCCGTCCAGCTCACGAAGACGTTGAACGCACCTCCCGTATCCGCATCGATAGTGCTGACGTCATAAGTAGGCTTCGGGATGCCGCCATCAAGGCTGCCGAGCATATCGCCTTTCTGAGCCACTTTGCCATCCACATCTTTGGCATTGAGATGATACACGACCGCCAACGGCGAATAGTACGCCACAAATGTATAGGCCCCGCCGGGCTTCACCGGATAGGTATACGAGTTATTGCCGTTAGATTCGAGCTCTTTAACCTCCCCGTTCGGGAGTTCGATCTCGACCTTATTCAGCTTGTATAACTCGCCGCCGGACTTGTATACCGTCGTTGCGATATCAGGAGTCACCGTTGCCGTAGCAGGTTCGGTGCCCGCATTGATAACGGGAACGATGTCGTACTTGGGCACATTGACTTCAGAAGTGCCATCAAAACCTGCGCGGTGCAGGTTGGTGGTGTAGTTGACGTCGTACTTTGCGTAGACGGGATAGGCATCCTGGCACTGGGTGACCTTGGAGTCATCCGTCGCCAAGTATGGCGTCGCCTTCTCCGGATTGCTCGTCACATAGGGGTCGTTGGCGACATCGTAGATATATTTCCAGACGGCAGAATCCTTCTGGACCTCGGCGGTCGAAATCCAACCCAGGAACTTATAGCCCAGCACGGCCATCTCGGCATCGGTCGGAGAGGCTTCGAGCGTCAGATTGGGATTGACGTCACCATCCTTTCCGTCGTAGGGCTTTGTATTAACCGTCCTATCCTTATAGAGATGCGGATAGCAATACAGGAACGTCGGATCTTTACCTTCCGCCGTTTTCTGCTGAAGCAAGTTGCTTTTATAGCGTCGAGTAGCAGCCTGCTTGACGTTGCCGCTCTTGTCATAGAAGTTGACGTCCGTGGTCACCATAGCACGGACATAATATTGCTCCGTCGTTTCAACAAAACTCGAAAAAGGATTCTTTATATAAGTCCAGGAACCGTCGTCGGGTCTTTCGAGCGTCCAAAAACTGAAGTGGTACCTATCATGCGCGGGGGTAAATTGAACTTTAATACTTGAGGCTTTCCACTCATCACTCAGTTTACCGGCTCCTGGAAAATCAGTGTCGGCAATCATATCCTTGAGAGTGTTTGCGCCGCTGTCGTTACGCACGTTATGGGAGTAGGCGTGTATAGGCGCAACGATTTTCGTCGCATTAGAGAGAACGGTGGTGCATTTATCTGCTGGATTCTCATCATTGTGTAGCACATGGGCGGAGGCGTCCGTGCCAGCACCCCAATGGATAATGTTTTCACGAACATATGTCGCGCCGACGTTTTCCTCGAAGGGCGACTTGTATTTATTCCAAATCGAGCACAACTTCTTGCTGTCCGTTAGACCGCTATTTGTAAATGCCCGAACGTAATAGTCCACCCGGTACTCAAAACGAGCCGTATAGGTATGCAGGACGGTCAGATCGACGTTTGCGGGAAGCTTATAGCTGGGGTCACGGCTTACGCGCACCTCGACCTGGGACCCATCGGCGGCCTGCTTGTTTTCATACCAACCCAGGAAGCGGTAGCCATCGGGCAGCGAGCCGTCTTCGGACAAGGGCTTGTTGTCCACGCCGCGCACCTGCACCGTGTAAACGCTGGCCCCATCCTCGGCAGTCTGGACATCGACATGAGTGTTGCCCACGTCGACACGCTGGGTCGCATCTTCAAGCCCATCCTGCTCATTACCCTCGAACACCGTCATGATGTTCGAGACGTAGTCGCTGTACACCGGATAGAAGTCGGTCGGACCGACGACGGTGATCGCCGCATCGGCGGGATAGAACGCGTTTGCGTTTTTAAGCTCGGCGAGCTGGGTCGAGGTAATGGCCGCATAGCCGCCGTTCATCCCAGCCACGGCGCTCGGCTGCGTCGTCCAACCGATAAAGGTGGCGCTGGGAGACAGAGTGCCGCGGTCCGCAGGGGCAGCCGGCGTCAGGCTAACACCATAGCGGTACCAATCCGTCGACCTGTCGTGCGCAGCACCGCTCTGCCAATCGAGCGTTTTGCCCTTGACGTTATAGAACAGCACTTGCGCCTCGTACGAAGCGATGAACAGGTCGTTGCCCTTAAAACCGTCGGCCCCGTTCGCATTATCGGCGGTATAGGTCGACGTTTTCTCGTGCGTCTCGTTCTTCTGGACCTGCTTGCCAGCAGCCACAGCATCGGCATCGGTCTTGCCGTCAAACCAGCTGTTGTCTTGTCCAATTCGGTTCACACGCACATCGGGCTCGCGGAACCAGCCCATAAAGCGGTAGCCGCCGTTCGCCTCGCTCAGCCCCTTAGGCGTTGCGGAGGTATCCTGCTTAAACATTACCGACGTATCGCCCGTGGCAAGGCCCTGAGCCGTTCCCGCCAGCACGGCGCTCACGGCAAAGGTGTACGGATCGCTGGTAGATTGATCTTTTCCCAACATGGTTGCCAGAACGGTTGCCGTACCCGCGCCGGGGAAGTCGGTCGTCGTCTTCACGCTTTTGCCGTGTACGGGGATATTCAGTTTGTAGTCCATCGCCCATTCGTTTGCATGCTCGTCCCCATTGGCAGTAGAGCGCATGGTGCCGGCACAGAAGTCGTAATCATGCTGCTCCCACAGCTCACGCGTGATGTAGCGCTCGTCATCCCACGGACCATAGCTGTCGCCCTTGGTGGTACCGTCGCCGCCAAACGAAGGGATCTTCTTTTTGGCAGGATTGCCCTGGCTATTGCCAGAAAGGCTCACGCTCGGCTTAAAGTAGCACTCGGTGACCGTGGCGTCGCCCTTGTTGGCGCGTGCAGCAATACCGCCCAGGTTCACATCGTTTTGAATAATGGGGATCACGGCGATGGGGTTGTACTGACGCGAGCTCAGATCGCCCGCAAAGTGGCTTCGGACAAGCTCATTGCCTTCTTCGGTTAAAATACGGCCCGCCAGTCCGCCTGTCCACGCGCGCGTCACGGAAATGACGCCCACGTACGACGCGGCATAGCTGTAGCACTGCGCCGTCGAGAAGCAGTCGATAATCTTGGCGTTACCCGCCATACAGCCCACAAAACCCGAGGCGTACACGTTGTTGCCGCCCAGGGCGCCAATGGCCACATCGTACTTATTGGTGACGTCGGTCATGCCCTTCTCGGCAGCCGAGCCATCCTCTTTGCGCGTAGGCGTCACGCGGCAATACTCGATGGTCGAGTTCTTAACGTAGCCGGCAAACGCCGCCATATACAGGCCCTCGCCACCGATTGCCTGTACGCCCGAAGTCGTGTTGTTGACGGCGCGACCACCACGGACCTCGCAGTTGTAGAGCGTGCAGCCGTCGAGCTCGCCGGCAATCAGGCCCCCCTCAAAGCCCGCATTGGTAATCACGTTGAGCATGTTGTTGGCGCACGTAACGTGCAGGGTGCTCTCCATGACCATAACGTTTTCGAAGTGGGTGTTGATCGCCCTGCCCACGATAATGCCGCCGCGGAAGTCAGCCCAAATGTTGGCATCCTTGACCAGGAAGTTCTTGATGGTGGCGCCATCGGTCTCGGCAAAAAAGCCCGTATCGCGCTCGGGATCCAACATATTGTTGGCGTAGTTAAGACCCGTCACGGTGTGGTTTTGGCCATCGAAGACGCCCCTAAAGGGATAGTCCTTGTTGCCAAAGGAGAGGTGCTTGACCGTATTCGCAACAATGGCGTTCATATCTTCATCGTTAAGAACGATATCGTTATCGAGATAGACGCACCACTTCGACGTGTCGCGTTGACGCGACAGCGCGACACACGACAAGAAGTCGTTCCTGTTTTCGATATGAAACTCGGTCTGGCTCTCAGGCACATCCTCGGCATGCGCCATCGTCGGCAGCACTATTACGCAGCAAAGGGCGATTGTCGCCACGGCAACCAGCCTGCCGAGCACGCCTCGGTTCATGTTCTTAATCTCCATGGGCTAGTTCGCCTCCGGCCAGCCCACGACGTCGAGCACGTCGAGGACGGTATCGTTTGCCTGCTGGTTTTTGGCCTGCACGGCCTGGACGTCGATATCGAGCCTGTATGAGCCGCCGCGCGCGGCATCGTGGTAGTCGCCCACAAATCGCAGCGAGTCCATGAGGCTCTCCGTCATGGCACCGGAATCGAGCACGCCCCCGCGTCCGGCCAATCCGCGGTAGTAGTACCACCCATCGCCGCCATCGATCCACGGGGACCCCTCGCCCGCGTTCACGTGAAAGGCGACGTTGCCCGAGGCGTCCGCACTCGAACCGTCGGGCGCCACCGACGTCATGCGCAGACGAGCGCGAACGTACTCAGGCTGCGCACCGGCGTTCTCCACGCGCACGATGCGGCTGATGTCAGAGCCCCCGGCCTCGGTGTCGGGATAGTCCCCGTGCTCGTCGGCCTCAAACGGAATCTCCTCGCCCTGCTCGTTTAGGGTGTATTCGCAGACTCGTACCTTCACGCTGCCAAACGATAGGACGTTGTTCGCCGGAACCATATCAACGGTGAAAGCCAGCGTGCCGCACAGGCACGCCAGGGCCAACAGCGCCACCGCGGCAAGCGCCAAGGTGCGTTTCTGATTGTCGGAAAGATTGTTGAGCATTACGTTCGCCAGTCGTCGATCAAAGGGGAACCGAGATCCCGGCCCGAAAATGGGGATGGGGAGCGGGTCGGGATCTCGGTGGGGGTGGGGCTACTACTGGTTCTTAATGGTATTAGCCCAAGTCTTGGCCTGAGTGACGGCGTTGTCAGCAGCGCTGGTGTTGCCGTCCGTCTGGTCGGCTCCGAAGATGTAGGCGGAAACCTTCATCGTGGGGTTCGTGGCGACCATGGAGCCCTCCAGGGTGCCCGGGAACACAACCTTGCTAAAGAGCTCGCCGGTGTAGACGTCCTCAGTAGCGCTCTTGGCGGGGAGGGCAACAGGTTTGTCATCGGTAGCACCCTTGGCGTACATGAACAGACCGCTCAGGTACTGGCCGTCGGCAGGGGAGGTCACCTGTCCATCAACCGGTTTCCAGTTGCCGTTGAGGGCGAAGTACGGGGTGTTATCGGCAGCGGTGCCATCCTTGACCATGGCGTTCTTCACGTAGATGAACACGTAGGCGTCGTCTGAGCCCTTCGCGATGCCAACGTTCGGGTTCTTATCGGTGCTGGAGCCGGGAACAATCTTGGAGTTGTCTTTCCACTTGGTCTCGAACAGATAGGCTTTGTCGGTATTATTATCGGTGCCAGGCTTATCGGGCTGGTCGGGATCGGGCTTCTTTTCGGGAATGTTGATGCTGCCCACCGTAAACACGTTGTTCAGCGTCTGCGTGGCTGTCAGCCATGCATACGTTCCCACGCCGGCCGCCAGTACGAGCAGCAGCAGGGCGGCAACGATGCCGTAGCGCTTTTTCTTTTTGTTTTCCATCGTTCTCTTCCTTTCGAGAATCGTCTTCCCCAGCAACGGCCCTTGCCGTTGCCGACACCTCTCCCCTGCCGCTATGAACGCCGCTCCTTCGCATGCGCGCTGACATGTTTGTCAGCAGGCTCGTCGGGAACTATCCGATCGAGCACAATCGACGCCGCGACCAGCAGCGCCAGAACGGCCACCACAACAAGCAAACCGGGCATCGTCGTGCAATATGCGTTAACGAAGCCCAGGTAAGGGACACAAAGAGAGACGACGCCGATCACGCGTGAAAAAGGCGTCTGCTCGGCGTCGTGCGCGATGGTTCCATCTGCATTTTTGTTTGCGATTCCCTGCGTGCCGATCGTTTGCGCCACAGGGTCGACCTCGTACACCTGGTGAGTCACCACGGCGCCGTCCGATCGGTAAAAAGTTGCATTGTCGCCCACGGCAATATCCGTTGGGTCAACCTGGTGGACAAACACCATGGAGCCGACGGGAAGCTCGGGTTCCATAGAGCCCGAGAGCACGGCGAAGGGCATGTAACCAAATGCACGGGGAGCGAAAGAAACAACGGCAAGGGTTATGACAAGCGCGAGCGCCATGCCACTAAGAAGTGAAATAAATCGTCTGAATCCGCGCGCTGCCAACGTGATTATTTCATCCCCATCGAGGCCATATTCGATCCCATCAAGGATTAGCCGCTTTTCTAAGACGTTTAATAGATGAGTTCGAAAAAGCCAATCTGAAATCTATTTCTAACAATCACCGTAGCTACTTCCGCGTTTTTATCAACGTCTTTCCGCCAAATGCTACTATTTTTGCCGTAAGTGGTTATTTGTCCCCGCACTTGTCTGCTTTATCCAACGCCTGCGGCTAACCCCTACACAACTTTTCAATAGAGGTCTGATATTTTGTACAGCCAAGATATCGTACCCCCCCCCCCACATTAAAATTATACTGCATTTAGTATCGTATATTTTCAACCCCCTTATTCATGCCTCTACGGCCACCCCCTGCAGCCCCCAGCCCATACCTTCTGGAAACCGTGTCCATCCGGAAAGCCCGTCCCACGCTCAATACATCCATCGGATGCATTGAGCGTATCGTCCAGGACGGTCTCATCATCGGAGTGACGGAAATGTCACCCCAAACGCTTGCCATCGTTGCGCCCACGCGTATCAAGAAAAAAGCCTCGAGAATTTCGAGGCTTTCACATTTGTATTGTTTTGCACGAAGGACCGCGAGCAGCGAGCTACTCGCCCAGCACGGCCTTCTTGGCAGCTGCGACCATGTTGTCCAGATCCTCCTTGGTGGGATGGTTCTTTGCGGCAACCCAGTTGTCGAGCAGCAACTTAGCGCGGGCGTTATCGGGATCTTGCTCGAGCATAGCCTCGTAGCGCTGCTTGACCGCAGGGCCCATCTTGCCCTGGCACATCGCCCAGCCTACAAGCTCGGCATCATTGGCCAAATTGGAGGTCACGCGATCGATAATCTGCCTAAAGTACTCCTCGCTAGCGCCAAAACCGCAGGTGCCAAACAGGAAGACGCGCTTGCCGTGCAAGGCGGAGAGCAACGCCGCGACCGAAGGCGTGCTCGCGCCCTTGTCGCACCAAAAACCGACAAGCACCGTGTCGGCCGCGCAGGCGCCCTGCGCCTCGAGCGCAACCTGATCTGCATCCGCATCGTCGCTCAACGCCGCGGCATGGACAAACTCAACACCTGCAGCCTGCAGCGTGCGCTTGATCGCACCCGAAACCATCCTGGTATTACCGCTCTTGCTGTTAACCACCAAAGAGCACGTCATAGTCACGTTGCCTCGTATCCCCCAAAACTAAAGCCACTAATGCAATTTATTAGATGAATATCTTAGTACTAACGTGACAGATGTAAACCACCGTCTGGCGATTGGCGATGCAGACGACATCTTTGGACAGATTTCGAACAGTATGTGCTTCGGATTGAAACCGCCGCAGAACGTTTCACGAATGGCCGAAAAACTGTTTCACAAAACGCCGTCAAATTGTTTCATATAATATCGTCAATTTGTTTCACGAAATACCGTTAAATTGTGTCATGGTTTTTCGTCAAAATGTTTTACGCGCTGGTAAGATGCTATAAAACAAAATGTTTCTTTGAATGGCGGGAAGTACGATGACTAGGTATATGAGTAGATGTATCGATCGCTCAATCGAACGCGATCTTGGCATTTTTGGTGCCGTGCTCATTCAGGGACCGAAGTGGTGTGGAAAGACGACTACGGCCCAGCGATTCGCTGAATCATCGCTGTCTCTCTCCGACCCTGCCGGAGACTTTGCCGCACTGCAGCTTGCCAGGATTGACCCAGCTCAAGCAATAGTCGGCGCAACGCCGAGACTCATCGATGAGTGGCAGGAAGAGCCAAAACTGTGGGACGCAATACGTTTCGAATGCGATCGTCGGACCGGTGAGCCAGGGCAGTTTTTGCTTACGGGGTCAGCAACACCAAACGACGCCGACCAACCGATGCACAGCGGCATCGGGCGCATATCACGCTTGCGCATGGAAACAATGACTCTGGCCGAACTCGGGGTTTCCTCAGGGGCGGTCTCGCTCGAATCGCTGCTTAACGGATGCCCCATCAAAGCGGCACTTGGATCCATCAGCGGCATCGCCGATATCGCCGATTTGCTATGTCGTGGTGGTTGGCCTCAGGCGGTTGGCAAGACGACTGCCGATGCAATGCGTATATCCGCTGCCTACATCGACGGTGTCTGCGAATCGGATGTTTCGAGGGTTGACGGCGTGAAGCGTGACCCGGAGAAAGTCAGGGCTCTTCTGTCTTCGCTTGCGCGCAACGAATCCACTCTTGCCGGCGAAAAGTCTCTTGAGAAAGACCTCGGCGGTGATGTATCGAGAAGTACGCTGCGGCGCTATACGGATGCCTTGCGCAGAATACACATCATCGATGATATCCCGGCTTGGCATCCGGCGCTCAGGTCTCCGGTAAAGCTGCGGCAAGGTGCGAAAAGGCACCTCGCCGACCCTTCGCTTGCCGTCGCACTGCTCGGAGCAAATCCGGAGTCATTGGCATCCGACCCGAAGACGCTGGGACTGCTCTTCGAATCCCTCGTCCTGCACGACCTTAAGGTCTATGCAGCCGCAAATGACTCATCGGTGTCCCACTACCATGACGCCGACGATCTCGAGGTCGATGCCGTTATATGCAGGCGCGATGGAACTTGGATTGCCGTGGAAGTAAAACTCGGAAGTCCGCAGATCCCCGAGGCATCTGCAAACCTGCTTCGACTCGAGCGCAAACTTGTCGAGCGTGGCGAGAGACCACCCGCGGCCAAGCTCATCGTCATCGGGTTCGGCATGCCAGCCCATACAACGCCCGAGGGCATTATCGTTGCCCCCGTTGACACACTCGCGCCCTAGCGCTGCATTACATGCCCCGCGGGCTTGCTCACTGAGCGAATTGGCTGCGGTAGAGTTCGGCGTAGAAGCCGCCTGCCGCTAACAGCTCGTCGTGCGTGCCGCGCTCGATAATCTGGCCGTCGCGCATGACCAGAATGCAATCGGCGTTGCGGATCGTCGACAGGCGGTGCGCCACCACAAAGCTTGTGCGGCCGGCCATAAGCTCGTCGAATGCCGCCTGCACCTGCAGCTCGGTGCGCGTATCGATACTCGAAGTCGCCTCGTCCAGCAGCAAGATAGCCGGATCGGTGAGCATAACGCGTGCGATGCACAACAGCTGCTTTTGGCCCTGGCTAAACGTGCCGCCGTCCTCGCCGATGACCGTATCGTAGCCGCCTGGCAGCTGCACGATAAACTTGTGCGCGTGCGCGCGCTTGGCAGCTTCGATAACCTGCTCGCGCGTGGCTCCTGGGCAACCGTAGGCGATGTTTTCCGCCACCGTGCCCTCGAACAGCCAGGTGTCCTGCAGTACCATGCCAAAGGCGCGGCGCAGGCTCGCACGCGTGTAGTCACGCGAGGAGCGACCATCCACCATGATGCGCCCAGCATCGATATCGTAAAAGCGCAGCAGCAGGTTGATGAGCGTTGTCTTTCCGCAGCCCGTGGGGCCAACGAGGGCAAAGCGCATGCCGGGTTTGGCCTCGATGCAGATATCCTGCAGCAGCTTGCGGTCGGGTACATAGCTAAAGTCCACGTGTTCAAAGGTCACCTCGCCCTGCGGAGCAGCAAGCTCCACGGCATCTGGCGCATCGGGTTCCTGCTCGCGGGCATCGAGCAGCGCAAGCATGCGGCGCGCCGAGGCGTACGCGGTCTGGATCTGCGTGATGACGTTCGTGACCTCGTTGAACGGTTTAGTGTACTGGTTGGCGTAGGACAGGAAGATCTGCACGCCGCCCACCGTGAGCGCCGCAGGCACGCCCGTGATCACGCCCGCGCAGCCGATCACGGCGACCACGGCGTAGATGATGTTATTGATAAAGCGCGTACCGGGGTTGGAAAGCGAACCCATAAACTGTGCGCGCTCGCCCGCCGTATAGAGCTCGGCATTGAGGGCATCAAAGCGCGCTTGGGCGTGCGGGCCGTAGGCGAAGGCGTCCACGAGCTTTTGCTCACCCACATACTCCTCGATATGACCGCCGAGTTGGCCCTGGATGCGCTGTTGAGCAGTGAAGCTCTTATTGGATAGCTTGGCGATGGCACCGGCCGCAAAGATGGAAAGCGGCGTGACGAGCACCACCACGAGCGTCATGGTCAGGTTAATGGAGAGCATAAACGCGAGCGTGCCAACGATGGTGATAACGCCGGTGAAAAGCTGGGTAAAGCCCTGCAGCAGACCGTCGCCCACCTGATCGACGTCGTTGACCACGCGGCTCATAAGGTCGCCGTGGGCATGGCTGTCGATAAAGCTGAGTGGCATGCGGCTGAGCTTATCGCTCGCCTCCACGCGCATGTCGCGCACCGTTTCGTAGGACAAACGGTTGACGCAGTAGCCCTGCAGCCACTGGAAGGCCGCCGCGCCCACCACGACAATCGCGAGCTTGGTAACGAGCGGCAGCAGCGCGTCAAAGTCCACCTGCCCGGCGGCGACGATAAGGTCGATGCCCTCGCCAATGAGGATGGGCGTGTAGAGCTGCAGTATCACCGAGACGGCGGCACTCAAAAACGATGCCGCAAACGAGACGCGGTGCGGGCGAACATAGCCCAGCAGGCGGCGGGTCACCGCACCGGCGGGATAGCGCTCGGGGTCGCCGGGCTGGCGGGGACCGTCTCCCAGGTCGTTGAGACTATCGTTGCCGGACACGTTGGCCGTCATCGTGGCGACCGAACCGGAAGAAGTATACGGATTCATTTAGCAGCCCTCCTTTGCGCGGACGGATGTGGGGGTGCACGCGGCGCCCGGGGCGGGCGCGGGACTTGGAGCAGACGCGGGCGCCGTACTCCCCTGCTGGCCCTCGAGCTCCTCGCGGCGAAGCTGCGACTGGCAAATCTCTCGGTAGAGCTGGCAGCTTGCGTACAGCTCGTCGTGCGTACCCAGGCCCGCAACCGAGCCGTGGTCGAGCACACAGATCATGTCGGTGTCGTGAACGGTCGAGACGCGCTGGCTTACAATCACCGTGGTCAGCGGCAGCCAGCCCTCGGCGGCACCACACATGCTTCGTTCGCGAATGGCATGGCGAAGCGCCGCGTCGGTCTTAAAATCGAGCGCCGAGGCGGAGTCGTCCATGATCAATATCTGAGGCGAATCCACCAAGGCGCGCGCGATAGTCAGACGCTGACGTTGGCCACCGCTAAAGTTCTTGCCGCCCGCCTCGACCGGGGCATCTAAGCCCTGGGGCTTGTTGCGCACGAACTCGCTGGCCTGCGCCATATCGAGCGCCGCCCACAGCTCCTCATCGGTTGCCGACTCGTCGCGCCAGGTTAGGTTGCTGCGGATCGTACCGCTCACGAGCGACGCGTGCTGCGGTACGGTCGCGACCACATGGCGCAGCTGGTCGATCGGCCAAGCGCGCACGTCGGCACCCATCACGCACACGCTGCCGGCGCCCGTGTCGTACAGGCGCGGGATGAGCGAGACGAGCGTCGACTTACCGCTGCCCGTGCCGCCGATAATGCCGAGCGTTTTGCCCAGCGGCAGCTCCAGGGTCACGTCATTGACAGCGTTGGCGGCGCCCGCGCCAAAGGAGAAGCTCGCATGGCTCAAGCTCAGCGCGGGGACCGGAACGGCGTTGCCCATCGCGCTCGGCTCGGGCAGCGCGACCGGCTGGTTGCCCTCGTCGGTGATGCTCGGCTCGCAGTTGAGCACCTCGTTGATACGCGACGCGCTCGCGCTCGCCTTGGTAAAGACCACGACCAGGTTGGCGACATACACGATGGAGGTCAGGGTCTGCGTCATGTAGTTCACAAACGCCATGACCTGGCCCTGCGTGAGCTCGCCCACGTTGACCTGGATGCCACCCACCCACAGGATGGCGCACACGCCCAGATTCATCACCAAAAACGTGACGGGGTTAAGGACCGACGAGAGCTTGCCCACCGCGATGGCGGTATAAGCCTGGTCATCGGCGGCTTGGGCAAAGCGCTCACGCTCGTGATCTTCGCGCACAAAGGCGCGAACCACGCGGGCGCCCGAAAGCCCCTCACGGCAAATGAGCGCAATGCGGTCGAGCTTTGCCTGCAGCTGCTTGTAATACGGAATGCAGCGCGCCATAACAAACCAAAACACCAAGCCGATGGCGGGCGTGCAAATCAAAAAGATCACGCCGAGCTTAAGGTCGATGGCGAGGGCCGCGCACATAGAACCCACTGCTAGGAAGGGCCAGCGGATGAGCATGCGCACACCGAGCGCCACAGCGAGCTGCACCTGGTTGACATCGTTGGTGATACGCGTGATGAGCGACGGCGTGCCAAAGCGGTCGAGTTCAGCATAGCCCAGCTTATTGATGTGCTGGTAGAGTGCACCGCGAATGTCGGTGCCCATGCCCTGCGAGGTCAGCGCCGCCATCTTTTGGCAAACAAGCGTAAACGAGATTCCAATCACAGCCATGGCGGCAAGCAATGCACCGTAGTGGACGACAGCGTTCACATCGTGTGCGCCAATACCCTTATCGATCATCTGGGCAATCACCAGCGGCGTAAGCAGGTCAAAGATCACTTCGATCAGCTTGCACGCAGGGCCAATCACCATATACCGGCGAAACTTACCACCAAAACGCCTGAGCAGCTCAATCATGTATAGGCGCTCCCTATCATCATCTCTATTCAATCTGATTCATGATAGTACGGAGAGCCCTGGAGATGCGTAAGCAACTCGTTACAGGTGTTAAGGCGAAGCAGGCACGAAGGCCACTAGTGCCCAAGGCATGTATCCGCCGCTGTTTTGGAAAAGCCAGCGAGCAACATAACGCCAGGGATTCAATTATCAGATAAATGTGACCCTTCAGGCGGTTTTGGTCGGCTACCCGCGAGTGCCGGCGGGGCGCTTGGTAGTCGAGCGATCCCGCAGGCGAAGCCGAGGACCAGCGAGACACCAAATACCTCGTCACCGGCCGGGCCATGTCGCGGCACCAAAAAGCGCCCGTGCGCTCGATGGATCCGGATGCCCGACAGAGGCTCCTTATGGCTGCTTCCTTCCGGACCTGACCAGATTCGGAACATGTCGTCATCCGAACCCATCGAACGCGCTAGGCGCTTGGTATATCTTACCCGCTCCAGCCCGATGGGGCAAGGTAGCTAATTTGGGACGGGGCTTTTTTGACTACTTTTAGATGCGGCCAAGGTCGTAGGCTTGGGCGGCCGCTTCGCCGGCGCAGATGAGGTTGGTTGTGGCTTCCTGGGGATTGAGCGCCTGGTCGAGGGGCATGGGCCTGCGGCAGACCGGCAGAACTAAGTCGACACCCTGCCCATACACCGCATCCAGGTTGTCGGCACGACCGCCCACGACGGCAACAACCGGCTTGCCATAGCGCTTAGCACGGCGGGCCACGCCCACCGGCGCCTTGCCGGCAGCGGATTGCTCGTCCATATTGCCCTCGCCCGTTATGACCAAGTCGACATCGCGCACGCGCTCGTCAAACCCAATCAGATCGAGCACCGTCTCCACGCCCGAACGCAGCTCCGCCCCGAGCGCCAGCAGCGCGGCACCCAGACCGCCGGCAGCACCGGCACCGGGCACGCCGAGCACCGAGCCAAATGTCTGGGCGCCCTCGGGCACGCGCAACAACCCCTGAGCCCGCGCTCCGGTAATCGCCGCATCGAGCAGGCGACCATAGCCGACCATCCAGCTGTCGTACCTGCGCAGCGCCTCGGCATCATCCGTCGGCAGGCCCTTCTGCCCGCCAAACACCGCCAGTGCGCCTCGACGCCCCACGAGCGGATTCTCGACATCGGAAAGCACGACAACGTGCGCGCCGCTCAGTGCCCGAAGCGTCGGTACCAAATCGATACTCGTCACGTGTTCAAGGCCCGCGAGACCGGGGGCGATATTGCGGCCACGCTCATCGACAAGGCGGGCGCCCAGCGCCTGCAGCATGCCGGCGCCACCGTCGTTGGTGGCGCTGCCGCCCAAACCAATATAGACAGTCTTTGTCCCCGCACGGACCGCGCGAAGTATGAGCTCGCCCACGCCATAGGTCGAAGCCGCAAGCGCCGCCGATTCCGTGCAGGGCGAATACCCAATACCCGCCGCCTCGGCCATCTCAATTACAGCCGAGTCGTGCTCGTCGTCCACCAGCATCCGGGCAGACACGCGATCGCCCAAGGGGCCTGCAACCTCACAGGTCGAGAGCACGCCGGCGCGCGCGGCGATGGCGTCGAGCGTTCCCTCGCCACCATCTGCCAGCGGCAAAGCGCCCAGCTCGGCATCGGGCCACACACGGCGCACGCCTTCGGCAACGGCTTTCTCCGCCTGCGTGCTCGAAACGCTGCCCTTAAAGGAATCAATCGCCAGCAGCACGCGGCGGGGCCGGCGCTGCACGGGGCCATAGTTAAACGTCTTGTCGGCGAGATCCCCAACACCCGTAAGCGCCTCGGCATGAGCCGCATGCGCCTCAAGGTTCAAACCGCAACCGACGCCGTCGACACCGCGCAGGCCAGCAAAATAGCTGCTCAGCACCTCACTGCACTCACCTGCCAGCACGCCGGCACGTACGTTAAACCGATGATTCAGGCGAGAATCGGCATTCAGGTCATATAGCGAACCCAGCGCGCCCGCCTTGGCATCAGCCGCGCCATACACGCAACGCCCCACGCGCGCGTTGACCATAAGCCCCGCACACATGCAGCAAGGCTCGAGCGTTACATAGACCGTGCAATCGGAAAGGCGCCAGCGTCCAAGCGACTGAGCGGCGGCACACAGGGCCGAAAACTCGGCATGCGCCGAAGGATCCTGGTCGAGCTCGCGGCGATTATGCGCCCTCGCGACGATCTCGCCCGCGCGCACCACCACAGCGCCAATGGGCACTTCGCCCACTGCCGCGGCGGCGCGCGCCTCCGCCAGCGCCTCGCGCATGAACTTCTCGTCGACTCCGGTGCTCGTCATCGTTCGCCTTCCCTGTTGCAAATCCAAAACGATGCTATCATTACGACTCACGGAGAGATGGCAGAGCGGTTGAATGCGGCGGTCTTGAAAACCGTTGAGCGCGAGAGCGTTCCGGGGGTTCGAATCCCCCTCTCTCCGCCACCTTAGTGATTCATCGGCGTCATGGTGCGCTCAAACAGCGCATCGACCACGTCGGCCATCTCGGGTCGACGCTCAAGATCGTGGCCCGATTCCCACCATATCGTGAAAAGTCGAATAATACCGCCGGCGACAAACTCAGACGTCGTCTCGAGTGACACGGGGGCCAGGGCATCCTCGGCAAGCACGTTCATCACACGCTCGCGGATGGAGCGGGCAATGCGGTCGCAAATAACGTTGGTCAACATGCCCGACATGCTGCTTGCCAAAATGTTATCCATGAGCCGCTCGTGCGTCAGAATCAAATCCATGGCATCGTCCAAAATCGCGTGCCGAAGCGCGCGCACGTCCTCGGCAGATACCGCGCCGGCCTCATCGGGCTGTTTTTGCGGCAAGCCCGACATAAGCTCATCGATATAAAAGGCAAAGTAATCGTTCTTGTCGCGAAAGTGCTTGTAGAACGTCGTGCGGCGAATCATGGCGCGGTCGCACAGCATGGCAACCGTCAGGTCCTCAAAACGATGCTCCTCGAGAAGCTCGGTGAAGGCATCGAACAGGGCGCGGTAGGTTTTCTTAATGCGAAGGTCCACTGGTATCGCCATCCTCAGGGCAAAGACAACACTCGTCAATCTGTCGCATATCTTACACCTGTACCTCGCGCGCTTTGCCCCGGTACCGACCCCGCCGAAAACATAACGCTTGCCGGAAAGTTCGGCACGGCAAAACGTTGCGGGTATACTAGTAGCGTTATACCAACGGCAGCTGGCGCATGCCGCCGCGGCCATTCGAAACGGAGACATCATGATTACCGTCATCATCGGCATCGTTGTTGTCATTGTGATTGTCTGCGCCATCGCCGGCATCTACAACAACATGGTCACCAAGCGTAACCGCATCGATAACGCCTGGCAGAACATCGATACGCAGCTGCAGCGCCGCAACGACCTGATCCCCAACCTGGTCGAGACCGTCAAGGGCTACGCCAAGCACGAGCAGGAGACGCTCTCCGCCGTGATCAGCGCGCGTAACACCGCCGTCAAGGCCACCACGCCCGAGGCCAAGATGGAAGCCGACAACGTGCTGACCGGTGCGCTGCGTCAGCTCTTCGCCGTAGCCGAGGCCTATCCCGATCTTAAGGCAAACACCAACTTTACGCAGCTGCAGGCATCGCTCGAGGATACCGAGAACAAGATTAGCTATGCACGCCAGAGCTACAACGATTGCGTGCTCAGCTACAATAACGCTATCCAGACGTTCCCGGCTGTCATCTTTGCCGGCATCTTCCAGTTTAAGGAGCGCCAGGGCTTCGAGGCCGCCGAAGCAGCCCGCCAGGCCCCGACCGTCAAGTTCTAGTAGTTTGACAGCGCATCCTTAATCGGCCAAATGTATAAACCGCCCCGTCGAGTGCATACTTCGATGGGGCGGTTTCCTTTTTCGCAAAGGTCCCCCTCTAAGCGCCGTGCATTTTTAGGAGTATTCAACATAACCAAGAGCTTCGGGCGCCACGATAAGTGCCAAAGACCGCGAATATCCCTGCAAATCAAACGCTGCCAGCCCATAACCCCGCCCATCATCCGTAGAAAACATCGAGAACTCCCGATTTTTTGCCCGAGGTCGGTATGCAGGGGCCTTCGATTGCAGAATACTCGCAAAAATGCACGTCGCCACCACCCCCACATGGCGCGAACCAAAACAAAAGCGCGACCTTCCTTTCCGGCGCACTCCGCAGGACGAAAGAACCCCCGCCGCACGTAGTGCGCAGCGGAGGTTCTTTCATGTCCGAGGACGCGCCGGAAAGGAAGGTCGCCCTCGGGCCGGACAGCTAAGACAGCTTACGCGACGGTGTAAACCCAGTTGTGCTTGTCCTCGACAGCACCGGACTGGATGCCCGTCAGGGTCTCGCGGAGCTTCTTCATCACGGGGCCGATCTCGGTGTAGCCAGCCGGGAAGGTCACGGTCTCGTCGGCGCCGTAAACCTTGTTGTCGATCTCGCCAACCGGGGAGATGACGGCAGCGGTGCCGCACAGGCCGCACTCCACAAAGGTGCCGGCCTTGACCTCGGCCCACTCGACGGGACGCTGGTCAACGGTCATGCCCAGGTCCTGAGCAACCTGAACAAGCGAACGACGGGTGATAGAGGGCAGAATGGAGTCGGTGTGCGACTGCGGAACGACGAGCGTGCCGTCCTCCTTCACGAACAGGACGTTGGCGCCGCCGGTCTCCTCGACATAGGTGCGGGACTCGGAATCGAGATACAGGTTCTCGGCATAGCCCTCGCGGTGAGCCTCCATCGTGGGCTTGAGGGACATGGCGTAGTTCAGGCCGGCCTTGATGTTGCCGGTGCCATGCGGTGCTGCACGGTCATACTCGGAAACGCGCAGCTTGACGGGCTTGAGGCCACCCTTAAAGTACGGACCGACCGGGGTCACGAGAATGCGGAACGTGTACTCAGGAGCGGGAGCCACGCCGATCACGTCACCGGAGCCGATCATAAACGGACGCACGTACAGGGTCGCGCCGGAACCGAAGGGCGGAACCCAGGCGGCGTTGGCAGAAACGACCTGCTTGACGGCCTCAACGAACTTGTCCTTGGGAAACGGGGGCATCTCGAGGCGCTGGGCAGAGTTATACATACGCTCAGCGTTCATGTCGGGACGGAAGCAGACGATGCTGCCGTCCTCGGCGGTGTAGGCCTTCAGGCCCTCAAAGACCTCCTGGCAGTAATGGAAGATACCGCCGCACTCGGAGACATGCAGGGTGTGGTCGGTAGTCAGGCCGCCCTCGTCCCACTCGCCATCCTTCCAATGAGCCTCGTAGCTGTAATCGGTCTTCATGTAGCCAAAGCCGAGGCTACCCCAATCGATATCCTTCTTCTCGACAGTCATATGTCGCTCCTTACATACACAGTTGCATACTCGCGAACCCGCACGCAAGGACCGAGGCCGACCGCGTCGCAACGTCGCACGCCCGGAGCGTAGAGCCGGACGGGACACGCGAGCAGCATCAAAGCCGATGGCACGTCGATTCGCATGCACGAGATTGTACTCCCCGCACGCGTCTGATAAAACGCTTTTCTTTAACTAAGTAAAGTATTTTCATTTGACCGAAGCAAAAAGGCCCGCCACCGTAAGCGGTGACGGGCCTCAACTGTACGGTCTGCGCGCTGGCTCGAGCTAGGCGTTCTATTTACCCAGCTTGGCCTTAACCAGACCGACCACGGTCGGGATGATCGACACGGCGACGATGCCGATAATCAGCAGCTCAAAGTGCTCCTGCACAAACGGAATGCCACCAAAGAAGTAACCCAGCAGCGTAAAGACCGTCGACCAGGTAATTCCACCCAGCACGTTAAAGATGACAAAGTTGCGCCAGTGCATGCCGCCCATGCCGGCGATAAAAGGCACAAAGGTGCGGATGAACGGGAAGAAGCGACCGAGGAAGATGGCCAGATGGCCCCACTTATCCAGGAAATCCTCGGACTTTTTGATGCGCTCGGGCGTCATGGCCTTTACCTTGCCCGAGGCGATGATCTTGCGGCCAAAGAAGTGGCCGATCATAAAGTTGCACTGATCGCCCAGGATGGCTGCGGCCCATGCGGTGGCCAGAAGCGCCACGATGTTAAAGCCGCCGTTGTGGGCAAAGAAGCCCGAGGCAAACAGCAGCGAGTCGCCGGGAAGGAACGGGAAGAACACCACGCCCGTCTCGATAAAGATGATTAGGAACACGCAGCCGTAGGCCATAAGCGGGCCGGCGGCGATCCAGCTGGCGATCGCGGTGCGCGGGTCCTTAAGCAGCTCGGCGATAAAATTAATGAAACCCATGAAGTAAAACCTCTCAGTTGTGGGCGCGGATACGTCCAAGTTGACCAGTATACGGTTGCGGCGTCCCCTCGTGCGCAACCCCACAAAAGCATGACTCCATTACCAGCAAGTTTGCATAACTGACACCTGTCGCGCAATGCCGCCAAGATTGTCCTTCCTAATCCCTAGCGAATCGCTATACTTTATTGAATCGCATTGCCATGGCGCTAAGGGAGGGCGGCCGGTGAGCTTTATCAATACCATTCGCGAGGACATCAAGACCGTCCAAGCGCAGGACCCCGCCGCGCAAAACGGTCTGGTCATCTTCCTTTCCTATCCTGGCCTGCACGCCAAGTGGAACCACGTGCCCGAGCACTGGCTCTGGGAGCACGGTCATCGCTCGCTCGCCCGTGTGCTCTCGCAAATCACCCGCCACATCACCGGCGTCGAGATTCACCCTGCCGCGCAGATTGGCAAGCACTTCTTTATCGACCACGCCATGGGCGTCGTCATCGGCGAGACCACCGTCGTGGGCGACAACTGTGTGCTTTACCAGGGCGTTACGCTCGGCGGCACCGGCAACGAGACCGGCAAACGCCACCCAACGCTCGGCGATAACGTCACCGTGGGCACGGGTGCCAAGGTGCTCGGCAACATTCGCATCGGCAACAACGTCAAAATCGGCGGCAACTCGGTTGTCGTCAAGGACGTGCCCGACAACTGCACCGTCGTGGGCGTGCCGGGACGCATCATCAAGCGCAACGGCTGCCGCGTGTTCGAGGAGAGTTTCGACGCCAAGCAGCATCGCGAGTACATGCCCGATGACGCCGCCGAGCAGAGTGCCCTCAACCGCCAGGGCATCACCGAGAACGCCCGCCGCGTCAAGGAACTCGAGCGAGAGGTGGCCGAGCTCAAAGGCCTCGTCGCCAAACTCGTGGACGAACGCTAGAGGCGGACGGCCACCGACAACATTGACGCCAACGCAAAGGCGCGCCAGGGAATCAATCCCCGGCGCGCCATTCCTTTTGATGTGACAAAGGGACTGTCCCTTTGTCACATTATGCGAACTGACTCAGATAGAGGTCGGCATAAGCGCCCTCGGCTGCGAGCAGCTCCTTATGCGTGCCCTGCTCGATAATGTTGCCGTGGTCCATGACCAAGATCAGGTCGGCGTCCACGATCGTCGACAGGCGATGCGCGATCACAAAGCTCGTGCGCCCGCGCATAAGCGCGTCCATGGCACGGCCGATGGCAAGCTCGGTACGCGTGTCCACGCTTGAGGTCGCCTCGTCCAGGATGAGAATCGCCGGGTTGTTGAGCAGCACGCGTGCGATGGTCAGCAGCTGACGCTGGCCCTGGCTGATGCTTTCGGCATCGTTGGCCACGCGCGTGTCGTAGCCCTGCGGCATGGTGCGCACGAAGAAGTCGACCTGCGCGGCACGAGCGGCGGCCACAATTTCGTCGCGCGTTGCCTCGGGGCAGCCGTAGGCGATGTTTTCGGCAATCGTGCCATCGAATAGCCAGGCGTCTTGCAGCACCATGCCAAACTGCTGACGTAGCTCGCCGCGATCCATGCGGCTCGTATCCACGCCGTCGAGCGTAATACGCCCGCCGTCAATCTCGTAGAAGCGCATGAGCAGGTTGATGAGCGTCGTCTTGCCTGCGCCCGTGGTTCCCACCACCGCGATCTTCTGGCCCGGCTCGGCAGTAAACGACACGTCGCGCATAAGCGGCTTGTCGGGCGAATAACCAAAGCGCACATGCTCAAAGGAGACACGGCCCTCGACCTTGCCCGGCAGCTTGGCGGCCTCGTCCGGCAGCGGATCGGCCTCCATCTCGGGCTCATCGAGCAGGTCGAACACGCGCTCCGCACTCGCCAGCGCGCTCTGCAGCGAGTTGAAGGTAAACGACAGCTGCGTCATGGGCTCAGATGCCTCGTAGATAAACTGGAAGAACGCCTGGAACACGCCGACGGTCATGTGGCCGGCAACCAGCATACTGCAGCCCACAATCGCAATCACGATCTGTGCCAGGCGGCCGATAAAGCGCACCGCGGGGCCGACGGCGTTAATCATAAAGTCGGCCTTGGCACTCACGCGTGCCAGCTCGCCCGAGGCCTGGTGCACCTCGGCAGAACTTTGGCGCTCGCGGTTAAACGCGCGAATCACCAGACGGCCCGAGTAGCCTTCCTCGACCGCACTCGTAATCTTGGACACCCACTCTTGGCGCTCACCGGTTACGTCATGCGTGCGGCGCGAGACCACCTTGGTCACCAGCAGCGACAACGCCGTAAAGAACAAAAAGACCAGCGTAAGTGGCACGCTAAACACGAACATCACGCTCACGGCGCCCACCACGGTACCGATCGACACCAGAAGCTGCAGCAAGCCGCGCTGCATGCTCTCGGACATCTTGTCCAAGTCGTTGGTCGCACGGCTGACGACCTCACCGGGACGATGCGCGTCAAAAAAGGCAAGCGGCAGACGGTTGAGCTTTTGTGCGATGCGGTTGCGTAGGCACAGGTTGAGGCGTTCGGCAACGCTCGACATCAAAAAGCTCTGGAGCGCGTAGAACGAGGCAGCGGCCGTCCAGATCATAAAGTAGATGAAGATGGTCCTGCCGCAGTTCTCCCAGGTGATGTTGAAGGTGGTGTCGTTGGCAAACGCCACCTGAATGTGGCTCCACAGCTCATCGATCACGCGGGCGCTATATGCCGGCGCAGCAGTGTTAAAGATGGCATAGAACACAATGCTCGCGAACACGATATAGAAGCGCCAATGGTCGCCGGCAGCCTCGCTCCACAGGCGGCGCACCGTCGCCCAGGTATCTCGAGGCGTCTCGTCCTCGTCTTCATCGTCCACGTCGCGCATACGCTCTGCCTCGGCGCGGGCGCGCTCGTCCTCGGCACGTTCGTTTTCCTCGTAGAGCGCTTGGCGGCGAGCCTCGCGCTCGGCTGCAGCCTTGGCGGCGTCATCCAGCTCGGGTGCCACGGCAGCCGTTTCCTCGACCAGTACCGCGGCAGCGGCGTCATCAACGCCGCCCTGCTTCTTGAGCTCCTCGGTCATGCTACTCACCTCCCTTCATCTGCGATTCCGCGATGGCGCGGTACACCTCGCAGGTTTCCATAAGCTCGCTATGCGTGCCCAAGCCCACAATCTCGCCGTCCTTGAGCACGACAATCTGGTCGGCATGCAAAATCGTCGAGATGCGCTGCGCGATGATGAGCACCGCAGCGTCACGCGTCTCGTCTTGCAACGCATGGCGCAGGGCGGCATCGGTCTTAAAGTCCAGGGCCGAAAAACTGTCATCGAAGATGTACAGATCGGCCTGCTTCATGAGCGCGCGAGCAATGGCCAGGCGCTGGCGCTGGCCGCCTGAAAAGTTCGTGCCGCCCTGCGCCACCGGGGTATCGAGCCCCTGCGGCTGATCGAGTACAAAGGTGCTCTGGGCAACCTCAAGCGCGTGAAGCATGTCGGTCTCGGTCGCGTCCTCGTTGCCAAAGCGCAGATTACTTGCCACGGTGCCCGAGAACAGCCACGCCTTCTGCGGCACATAGGCGATGTGTCCACGGATCTCATCTTGCGAAAGCTCGCGCAGATCGACACCGTCCAGGCGAATGGCGCCCTTGGTGGCATCGTGGAAGCGCAGCAAGAGCTTGGCCACCGTCGACTTGCCCGAACCCGTCGAGCCGACGATTGCGGTCGTCTGACCGCGACGACAGGCAAAGCTCAGGTCGCACAGGGTGTCCTCGTCGGCATCGTCAAAGCGAAACGACATATGATCGAACACGGCGACCGCATCGGCCCCGTCCTTTGAGTCGGACGCGGCCGCATCAAGCGTACGCTGGCCATCGACGATGCTCGGCTCAATCTCCAGCACTTGCTGTGCACGGCTTAGGCATGCCGCGGCGCGCGGAAGCGTCAGAATCACCATCTGCGCCATCATCACAAAGAACGCGATCAGGATCGCATACTCCAACACGGCCGAGATGCTGCCGATCTGCATGGCATGGACACCCACGCGGTTGCCGCCCACCCACAGCACCGCCACCTCGGCGATGTTCATCAAAAAGAAGCTGGAGCTGTCGAGACCCACAAACAGGTGGTTGACCTTGATGGCATTGGCCGCGTAATCGCTAAACACCTCGTCCAGGCGCTGCTCCTCGTGGCGCTCCTTGTTAAATGCGCGGATGACGCGCACGCCCACGATGTTCTCGCGCAGCACCACGTTCATGCGGTCGATAAAGCTCTGCAGGCGCATAAAGATCGGCGCGGCGTTGGCAACGGTAAAGACCGCCGCCACCAGCACGATCGCAACGACCACGCCCAGCAGCGTGCCCATGGCAGGATCGATAAACCAGGCAAAGATGATGCCCGCCACGGCCAAGAACGGTACCGGCAGCACCAGCTGAATCGTCTGAAGGACAGCTTGCTGAATCACGTTGATGTCGTTGAGCGAGCGCGTGATCATCGAACCCGTGCCAAAACGCTCAAAGTCGCTGGCGGACAGCTCGAGCGACTTGTCGTACACGGCATTGCGGATATCGCAGGCCACGTTGGCGGCCAGGCGCGCCGAAAGATAGCAGCCCAGCACCGTGCCGCCGCTGGCCATGCCGGTCGCGATAAGCATGTACAGGCCGTTGCGTAAAATATAGTCGACATCGCCCGTGGTAATACCGGTGTTGACCATGTTCGCCAGCATCGTGGGAACCAACAGCGTACCGACGTTATCTATCAGCACCGCAAACAGCGTCACCGCAATCAGACCGCGGTACGGCCTCATAAACCTCATTAAGAGTCGCATGTGTCCCCCTCGCCCTTATCGTCAGCCTCGTTCTCGGCAGCCACTTGCCGTTTAAATTCCTCGCACTCTTCGTTAAGAACATGGGAGAACTTACCGACCAAGCGCATAATCTCGCGCTGCTCCCACGGCTCGAGCGCTTCGAATGCCTGTTGCTCGGCTTTTTGCGCCGGCAACGCGTAGCGCTTGGCAAACCGCACGCCCTCTTCGATCAGTCGCACAACCTTATTCTTACGACTGCCCTCGGCAAACTCCAACGTCGCAAGCCCTCGCGCCCTAAGCGTCTTGATCGCCGAATTGATGGTCTGTTTGCTGTAGAACCATTCACTCGTCAGCCGACTCACGGCAACGCTTCCGCCCGCTGCACTCGTGTCGACGAGCATCCAGTAGGCACAGTCCGAAAGACCGCAGGCGCGCGCGAACTCCGAATAGATACGGTCAAGCCCGTTGAGCATCCGGTCGAAATCGACCGGGCTAACTGCACTATTCATCTCTCCTGCCATTCGATAGTCCGAGTTTTGACCAATTCATATCTCTACATTAGTCCGAGTTTTGACTATCGTCAATAAGCTCGTTGTCTATGGTCGGCTCCACATAAGCATATCGACAAAAAAGACCGCCGGCGCGAGGGCGGCGCCGGCGGTTGCGAGAGAATATCGGTTGTTGGCTGTTAGGCAGCGACGGCCTCGTAGACCGTGGCTCCCGAGAAGCTGTCGTGCAGGCTCTTGCCGCAGATCCACGGCAGTTCGACGACCTCGCAGACCGTGTTGACCAGCTCGGAGCAGTCAGTAAAGTGGCCCTTATCGTTGAGGGCCTCGCAATCCTGAACACGCCAATAGCCATCGGTGTGCGTGATGTAGTACTCGTGATCGTTAATCGACACAAAAGCGCGCGTCTTGGAACGCAGCAGCTTCAGAAATCCTTCGAAGTCGGTCTCGACGACATCTCCAGCCTGGAACATGATTTACCTCCTGGCCCGGCGCCACCATGGCGCGTTGATAAACGTTGGTGCTCCTTTAGTAAAACCTTTATCAGAGCTTATGCGCACATCATTTAGGCAAGTGGTAAAAAACCGCAGGGTAGACGGGATAAAACGTTTAACCATCCCACCGGTTTATCACATTCTGGCTGAAGTTTTATGCAAACCAACTTTTCCACTTGGTAGCTTGCATTGTTTGGGGCCGGCTGCGCGATTACGGTTTTGGTTCGGCGGGTAAGAACGAGGCAACGAAACCAACGTCAGGAGGACCCATGGAGACCATCGAAGCGCTCATCCACCGCCGCAGCTGCCGCAAATACAGCGATCGCCCTGTCGAGGCCGAGAAGCTCGCACGCATTATCGAAGCCGGCCAGTACGCGCCGAGCGGCATGGGACGCCAGCCGGTCACATTCGTCGCCGTCACCGACCCCGCAACCGTCGAGCGTCTCTCGCAACTCAACGCACAAGTTATGGGCAGCGAGGGAGATCCCTTCTACGGCGCCAAGACCGTTGTGGTGGTGCTCGTCGACCGCAGCGTGCCCACGCACCTGGAAGACGGCTCGCTCGCCATGGGCAACCTGCTCAACGCAGCCTATGCGCTGGGCGTCGATTCGTGTTGGATCCACCGCGCGCACGAGGTCTTTGACTCACCCGAGGGACTGGAACTGCTGACCAAGTGGGGTCTGCCCGCCGACGGAAGCCTGCGCGGTGTCGGTAACTGCATTCTGGGCTATGCCGAGGACACGCTACCCGAGCCCAAACCCCGCCGCAACAACGTGGTGTACGTCAAGTAGCGCAGGAGTGTCCCAAACTGCCGGCAGAAAAGGAACGTCCCCTTCTGCCGGCAAGCTATGTTGATATTTGAGTTGTCGTCGCTTCGCTTGTCTGGGTCGTTTCGGCGTCGTCGCCTTGCTTGTCTTCGTCCTTTTGAGCATCGGCGATGGTGGTGGCCGCCGCGACGATGCCGCGCTGGGGCGCGACGCCTGTCTGGGTCTGAGCGCCCTCGATAACTTCTGTGCCTGCATGCGCGAGCTCGGGCGATTTAAACACTGCGTCCAAGTTGGCGCCACCGCCGGCGTAGCCAAGCGCAGCGAGTGCGATGACGATCACTGCAACGACGGCCACGATCGGAACATAACGATGCCAACCAGCCGGATTGAGTCCACTGCGGCGAGCCGCCCCGCGGCTGATGTAGCCGAGCGTTCCGTCGTGCTTGAGCTTTGAGCCCACCACGCGTTTGCGGCCCCACAGCGAGGACTCTGCCTGCATTGCCAAGCGGGCGCTTGCCGAAGGATAGCCGTATTTAGTGCGCTTGAACGAGCCATCAAACCCCGAGGCGTGTTTACCCCACGTCACCGATGTCGTGCGTCGGTTGACCGGCGCGGCACTCCGCCTTCTGCGGCTCGGTTTTGAAGTCTCAGCCATATGCCCTCGCACGCCGTAACCAAATCGAAACAATAACGCTTTGGACTGTAGCACACGCGTCGCGCGCGGTCACGGGCGCCTCGCTCAACGGTCATCGTCCTTCAGCAAGCGCCACAGCGTTGTACGGCTTATGCCCAGTACCTCCGCCGCACGGGTTCGGTTGCCGTGGAGATGATCTACAACCAGATGCGCGATATCTCGCTCGGTATCGGCCAGCGGTCGCAGGATATACAGGTCGCTTTCGAGCGTCGGGGCGCCAAAGGCTGCGGTCTTAATCACGTCCTCTTGGGCGAGCACTTCCTCCGCCACAGCGCGGTCCACCGCGCCCGCCCCCACCAATATATACAGTCGTTCCGAGACCTCGCGGAGCTGCAGATAATTGCGCGGCCAGCGGTAAGCATCGAGCGTCTTCGTCGCCGCGGAAGACAGCGTGGGCGCTGCCGTCCCAAATGCGTCAGCGAGATATTCCAAATAGCGCGCAACCTTCGTCGACGCGGCTCCCTGCTCGGCGATTGCCGGCGCCACGCTCACCGCACAGGCGAAGCGCTCGGTCACAAAGGCGGCTTGATCACTTTCGCTGCCGCCCGGCATGTCATTCGCCGTCAGCACCACATGGCAGCGCGTCGCCAACGCGGTGTCGGCCATCGTGGAGACCAGCTCGCGGAGGCGCTGGGGGCCAACCGCGTTCCAGCCCTCAATGCAAAGGGTCAGCCCCGTTTGGAACAACGGCGATTCGGCGCTTTTGAGCACATGGCGCCAACCGCGATCGGTGAGTTCATCGAGCGCGACGGAAACAAAGGGCTGATCGGCAAAAGGACCGTCCAGATAGAGGCGCTTGGCGATCTCAACCTGACCCGCTCCCAGCTCACCCTCGAGCATAAGGGGCACACCGCGCGCGTAGCTCTCGGCAACCGGTGCAGCTACCGCAGCGGCACCCTCAACGATGCCGTACGCGCTCGATTCGTAGCGGGCCTCAACCTCGTCGGCGTTGAGCCACTCGATGCCCGCATGCGCCGCGGCGCCGCGCACCTCGCGGACCACGACGACCCAAAGCCCCCCGCCCTCTTTGTCGGTGGGGCGAACGGTCAGGCTCAGGCGCGTACCCTCACGCCCCATAACCAGACGCGCGCCGTCTCCTATACGGTCGAGACGCTCAGCGACAAAAGCCGCCACATCCCGCTCAAGCGCCGCGCCATTCATGGTAGAGATCGCGACGTCCCCACGCGCATCGATTGCCAATGCCGAGGCCCCGGCAGCAGCTAGGGCATCGGTCAAGATGTTCAGCTTGGCATCGCTATCCATGATTTGCCCCTGTCCGCGGCGACGTGCAACCGCCGGCGGTCGCACGACCGAGTGTTTCAAAATTGAACGATATTGCTCACCAAACACTATAGGGCAGAAAGCGCCGTCCTGCGAGTATAGGTGTTGCCCCGCATCGCCATCCTGGCGGGGCGATAAGAGCTCTTCGGGACTTATAAACCTGCGGACAAGCCATACCCGCAAGAGCTCCTATCGCTCCACCGTGAGAATGCGCTCACCAGCACGCAGCACGCAAATAAGCTACTTCTCTACCAGATTCCCAGTACGTGTTGCATTCCCAAACTCATGCACGCAATGCCAATCCAGCAGCAAAAGCCCAGCGCGATGGGCTTGCCGCCCTTTTTGACCAGCTCGACGATATCGGTATTAAAACCAATAGCCGCCATGGCCATCACAATAAAGAACTTCGACAGCTCCTTGATGGGCGCCGTAATGGATGCAGGAAGCTGAAGCACCGTGGTGATTACGCTCGCCAGCACAAAGAACAGCACGAACATGGGAAACGCGCGTTTAAGCGAGAACGTGCTTTTGGCGTCGCCGCCGGCCTTGCGCGCCAGATGCATCTGCCAGCATGCGAGAACCAACGTAATGGGAATAATGGCCAGCGTCCTGGTGAGCTTGACCACCGTGGCGCTTTCGAGCACATTGGCGCCGGGATGCATACTGTCCCAGGCGCTCGCCGCAGCCGTTACCGACGAGGTGTCGTTGATGGCGGTGCCGGCAAACAGGCCAAAGCCCTCGTTGGTCAGCCCGAACATGCCGCCGAGCGTCGGAAACACGAGCGCCGCGATAACGTTAAACAGGAAGATGACCGAAATAGCCTGGGCAATCTCACGATCGTCGGCATCGATGACGGGCGCGGTCGCGGCGATGGCAGAACCGCCGCAAATCGACGAACCCACACCCACAAGCGTCGCGATCTTGCCCGGCACGTTCATAACGCGGCAGAGCACGAAAGCGATGATAAGCGAGGTCGAGATCGTCGCCACGATAATCGGCAGCGACTGAGCGCCTTTGGACAGAATCTGCGAGAGGTTCATGCCAAAGCCAAGCAGGATTACCGCGTACTGCAAGACTTTTTTAGACGTATAGGTGACACCGGCGGCGAGCTGTTCGCGACGATTCTTGGGAAAGACGAGCGCCAGGACCATGCCAAAGAGGATGGCAAACACCGGCCCGCCGACCACCTCAACCTGTTTGCCGAGCAACGTCGCGGGGATGGCGATGATCAGGCAGAACAAGACGCCCTTCCAGCGCTCGCGTACGATATTTGCCAGTTGCATATGGGATTCCTTCTTTCTATTTCACGTTTGCGACGGCTTATGATACGGCAACATTGAGCGCAGCCTTGCGCAAACACAGACTAAGATGCCGCAATAGTTCTCAGGCAACAGCCGAATTGCCCACCGCGGAGAGCTGATTCGCGGCATAATTAACAACTGACATATGAGTTTGATAGAACAGTTGCGAGGCGCTATGGAAGAATCGATGCACGTCGGCGAGCAGGAAACGAGCCTACAGGACCAGTCCTATCACACCATTCGACGCAAAATCGTCTACCTGGACTACAAGCCGGGCGAAAAGCTGGGCGTCAAGCAACTTTGCGACGACCTGGATATGGGTCGCACGCCCGTGCGCGAGGCTTTGGTTCGCTTGGCGCAGGAAGGCCTGGTGCGCACCGTGCCCCAGAGCGGCACCTACGTCTCACCCATCAACCTCACCCTTGCCGAGAGTGCCTGTTACATCCGCGAGCATCTGGAAAAACAGGTGATTGTGGAGTGTTGTGCGCGCGCCACGTCGGCCGGCATCGAGCAGCTCGACCGCGCCATCGCGCTGCAGGAAAAGGCCATGGCCGAAGAGGATCGCATCGGCTTCTTTTTGAGCGACAACCTCATGCATCGCATGATTTTTAGCATCGCATGTCGCAGCACCGTGTGGTCGTGGCTCGAAGAGACCAATGCCGACCTGGAGCGCTTCCGCTGGCTGCGCGCCGCCACGCAGGTTCTCGACAATCAGGACATCGTGAACGAGCACAAGCAGATTCGCCGCGCTATCGCCGGTCGCGACCCCATCGAAGCGAGCTTTTTGGTCAGCAAGCACCTGCACATGATGTTCCGCAACCAGACCGAGGTTCTGGACCAGTTCCCCGAGTACTTCGAGACCAGCAAGCTCCGCTAACCTGCCAAAAAGGGACAGGTTCATTTTGTCAGGTTTTATCTGGTCAAATGCAAAAAAGCCCGGCTCCGTCTTGATGCGGAGCCGGGCTTTAGTCGCTAGAACGGCGGAACCAACTACTCTACCGTGACGCTCTTGGCCAGGTTACGGGGCTGGTCGACGTCGCAGCCGCGCAGGATGGCGACCTCGCGGGCGAGCAGCTGCAGCGGGACACTCGCCGTGATGGGGCTGAACACGTCGCGGACTGCCGGCACGCGGATGATGCAGTCGGCAATCTTGTTGATCTCCTCGTCGCCCTCGGTGGCAACGACGATGACCTTGGCGCCGCGCGCCTTGCACTCCATAAGGTTCGACACGGTCTTGTCGTAGGTGGCACTCTTGGTGGCCACAGCGATGACAGGAAAGCCCGGGTCGATCAGGGCAATGGGGCCATGCTTCATCTCGCCGGCGGCATATGCCTCGGCGTGCAGGTAGCTGACTTCCTTGAGCTTGAGCGCGCCCTCGTAGGAAATAGCGGCGCCCATGCCGCGGCCCACGAACAGTGCGGACTGCGCGTCCTTGCACAGCAGGGCGGCCTCATGCACGGCCTCGGTTTGGGTATCCAAAATCCACTGGATCTGCTCGGCCGTATCGGAAAGCTCGCGGAACAGCATGCGCGCCTGCTTGGTGGTCAGACGGTACTTGACCTGCGCCAACAGCAAAGCCAGCAGCGTGAGGCTCACGACCTGGCCGATGAAGCTCTTGGTCGAGGCGACCGCGATCTCCTTGTTGGCCTTGGTGTAGATGACGCCATCGCTCTCACGCGCCACGGGGCTGCCCACCACGTTGGTGATGCCGAAGACCTTGGCACCCTTAATGCGCGCGTCTCGAATGGCGGCAAGGGTATCGGCCGTCTCGCCCGACTGGGACACGGCCACGACGAGCGTCGTCGGCGTGATGATGGGATTGCGATAACGGAACTCGCTGGCCGCCTCCACCTCGGTGGGGATGCGAGCCCAGCCCTCAATGAGATTCTTGGCAATGAGGCCAGCGTGATAGCTGGTGCCACAAGCGATCACGTAGACGCGGTCGATGTCGTTGAGCTCCTCGAGCGAAAGGCCCAGCTCGTCGATGTCGAGCTCGCCGGCCGGCGTCATACGACCAACCAGCGTGTCGCGCACGACGCGCGGCTGCTCGTGAATCTCCTTGAGCATAAAGTCGGGATAACCGCCCTTTTCTGCCATGTCCAGGTCCCAGTCGATGTGGGTGACCTTGGGCTCGATAACGTTGCCGGCCTCGTCGGTGTACTCGACGCCTGCGGGCGTGAGCTTGGCAAACTGACCGTCCTCGAGCACCACGACATCGCGGGTGGCGTCGATGAGCGCGATGACATCGGAGGCGACATAGGCGCCGGTCTCGCCCGCGCCGACCACGATCGGGGAATCCTTGCGGGCCACGGCGATCACGCCGGGCTCGTCAGCGCACACGGCGGCCAGACCATAGGCACCGACCACGTGGGTGCAAGCCTCGCGCACGGAGGCCATCAGGTCGTGCGTCTCGGCATAAGCCTCTTCGATCAGATGCGCGAAGACCTCGGTGTCGGTCTCGCTCTTAAAGTGGTGGCCGCGGCCCTCCAGCTCTTCGCGCAGCTCGGCGAAGTTCTCGATGATGCCGTTGTGGACGATGGCGATACGACCGTCGCAGCTGGTGTGGGGGTGAGCGTTAACGACGGAGGGCTTGCCGTGGGTGGCCCAACGGGTGTGGCCGATACCGCAGGTAGCGTCGCTGTCAATGTTGGAAAGCTCGCTCTCCAGGCCCGCAACCTTGCCCACGCGGCGAATGACGTCGAGGTGAGCCGCGGCGCCCTCGCCCACCTCGAGCGCGACGCCCGAGGAGTCATAGCCGCGATACTCCATACGCTTGAGGCCCGTAACCAGGATGTTCTTTGCAATATCAGAGCCGGTGTAGCCGACAATTCCACACATAGGATAAATCCCTTCGTTCGCGTGACTGCAAGACGTCCACGCACAAGGGGCGCTGAGACGTATAACATTCGAGTATTGTACTCACGCAAACGCAAGCTGATATACCAGAAGTGGTATCTCAACTTAGATACCACCCGATGCACACACGTCCAGCCGGTCCAAACCACCACAAAGGTACCTGCCCCCTTCGTGGTGGTCGCGCTGGCAACGGCGTTTCCCCAGATAAACCTGCCAAAATAAACCTGTCCCTTTTTGGTAGGTTTGGGATGCTACAATCTGGCTTGTACTTGAAACGCATCAAAGGGGCCGCTATGGCAAAGGTAAAAATCAGCGACGTCGCGCGCGAGGCCGGGGTTTCGTTGGGCACGGTTTCCAACGCGCTCAACCACCCCGAAAAGCTGCGCCCCGAGACCCTCAAGCTCATCAACGAGACCATCAATCGCCTTGGCTACCTGCCCAACCAAAGCGCCCGTCAGCTCGCGGGCGGCGCCACCAAGTCCTTTGGCCTGGTGCTCCCCCGTCTCGATCACGGCTTTTCGCTCCAAATCGCCAGCGGCGCCCACAACGAGGCCCGCAAGCACGGCTACGACTTGCTCATCGCCAACGCCGATAACGACGATATTCTCGAGGATCATTACCTGCGCTACTTTATGGGCACCCAGATGTCCGGCGTCATGGTTCAGCCCATGGCATCCCCCGACTGGCACCCCGCCATGACCAAGATGCCCGTACCGATCGTCCATCTGGACATCCATTGCTCCGAGCCCGGCTACTACGTAGCGGCCGACAATGAGGCCCAGGGTCGCATCATTGCCGAACTTGCCATCGCCCGCGGCGCGCACCATATTGTCGTCGTCGGCCGAGCAGCATTTATGCAACTCACCCTGCGCGTCCTTGGCATTCATAAGGCGCTCGCCCTGCACCCCGATATCAAGATCGAAGTCATCGACGCCGGCGAATGGAATACCGCTGCCGACGGCTACGGCATCGGCGCCCAAATCGCCGCGCGCCCCGCGGACGAACGTCCCGATTTTGTCGTCGGCCTGACCGACGTGCTGGCCTCGGGCGTTATCTCGGCATTGGTCGACAAAGGCATCTCCGTCCCCGAGCAGGTTCGCGTGGCCGGATGCGACGGCAACCCGCTCGCTTGGAGCGGATCGGTCCCACTCACTACGGTAGCGCCCCCGGGCTACGAGATTGGCCGCAAGGGTGTCCAACTGCTGATGGAGCAAATCGAGAACAAGGCCCCGGCAAAGATCAAGCATATCCGTGTCGGCTCCGCAGTGCGTACCGTCACCGCAGTCGCCGCCGAGGATATCAACCGCCAAGAACTGGTACGTCCGTTCCTGCTGGAACGCGCCAGCACCCGGGCAAGCAGCCAGACCGACGCCACGGCCATCAACCTCGGCGCGTATCTATAGCACGCCCGCAAGTATGCTAAGTCGCCGCTCAAGCAAAAGAGGCCCGACCATTGCCGGACCCCTTTTGCTTGAGCGCAAACGTAAGCAATTGCTCGTTTCAACGCCGCAATTGTCTAGCGCACGGCCTTGACCGCCGCCGCCAGATCGAACAGCGTATCGAGCACGGCCTCGCAGCCATCCACCACGTCCTGCGGCAGCGGCACGATATCGGGGACGGCAAAGACATGGCAGCCGGCCGTAATGCCCGAGACGCAGCCGTTGCGCGAATCCTCGACCACGGCACATTCCTCGGGAGCAAAGCCCGCGCGCTCGCAGGCGAGCAGATACATCTCGGGGTCGGGCTTGCCGTGCACGACGTCCTCGCCACACGTTACCGTTTCAAACTTGTCAAAGAGGCCAACCATCTTAAGGTTGCGCTCGGCCGTAACGAGGCGCGACGACGTCGCTAGACCAACGTGATAGCCCGCAGCCAGCAGCTCGTCTAGGCACTCGGCGGCGCCGGCCTTAAGTTCCAGTTCGGTCTTGACCATCTCGTCGCGAATCTCCTTGTGGCGGACATAGACCGCCTCGGTGGTTTCGTGGCTGCCGTAATGCTCATCAAGGATGTCCATGACATCGGGCAGCGTGCGGCCGATAAACTGATGGATCAGCGCTTCATCAATCGCGAGCCCCAGCTCAGCGGCGCCTGCCTTCCAGGCCTTAATCCCCAAACGCTCGGTATCGACCAGCGTTCCATCCATGTCAAAAATAACAGCCTTGATCATATCGGTCCCCCATCGACTCTCGCTGTCGCGTTGCTGCAACTCTACCGCATTTGGCAACTTGTATATAACGTATATACCATATTGCACTTTCGTTACACAGATAGAAGTCTTATGGCAAGTAACGCATTAGGATTATAGTTTTCGATCGAGTACTCAACGATAAGGAACGTTTCATGATTTTAGACACCACGGCACCCGCAGAGGAGCTTCAAGACAAGCTATCGGCGCTCGAACAGCTGCTTTTGGCATACGGGCGCGTGGCTATCGGGTTTTCCGGCGGCGTTGACAGCAGCTTTTTGGCCGCCGTATGCGCCCGCATCATGCCTACCAATACCCTCCTCGTCCATCTCACCACGCCGCTCATCGGCACGCCCGAGCAGGCTTCGTTTGAGCAGTCCGTTGATGGACAAGCCAATGAAGGGGCGCATTTTAAGCTCCCCGTGCTCAATCTTTCGGTCGATCAGTTGCAGCTCCCCCAAGTAGCCTGCAACGATGCCAATCGCTGCTACCACTGCAAGCACGCTGGCTTTACCGCCATCGTCAACCACGCCAAGTCGCTCGGCTTTCCCACCGTCATCGATGGCAGCAATGCAAGCGATCGCGGTGACTACCGCCCCGGCATGCGTGCGGCAGAAGAGCTCGGCGTACGCTCACCCCTTATGGAGGTCGGCTTTACCAAGGACGAAGAGCGCGAGCTGCTGCGCGCATGGGGTTATCCCGTTTGGAACCTGCCGGCGGGAGCATGTCTTGCCACGCGCGTCCCCACGGGCGAGGAGCTTACGCGCGAGAAGGTCTCCCTGATTCGCGCCTGCGAGGATTACCTGCACGATCTTGATCTGGCACAGGTACGCGCGCGCCTGGTCGGCGGCTGCATGCATATCGAGGCCGCACCCGCAGATGTCGCCAAGATTGCCACCCTCGGCGGTGCCGCCGTCGACGACAAGGGCAAGACCCCGCTGCCCGCCGTTATCAAGTCCGCGCTGCGCGAACTGGGCTGCGACCATATCTCCCCCGAGGTCACCCCCTACATTCACGGCAACATGAATCTTTAAGTTACGCCGTTTTACAAACGGCGTAACCGCTCGGCGCTGCGCAGGCCCCGGGCACGGCAATCTGACGCTCAACTTCACGGGCGCGACCAAAAGGTCAGCGCCCGCTTGTTTCACGTCACCTTACCGCACCCGGAGCCCGCTCGCTCGCATATGCTCAACCTGCACTGCGTTAACTGACCTGCCAAAAAGGAACAGGTTTATTTTGGCAAGTTTTATCTGGGGAAATATCGCGAGGCAGTCGCTCCCCTAGCACCCATCAAACTTCGAGAGACGATAGAGGGGCAATTCGGCTGCATCTACTTCTTCCGATAGCGGCGGTTGCGGCTCGTCGATGAACCCATTACTTCGATGAGCCCTTTATCCGTCATTTTTGGCAGATGGTAGCTGACGGACGAATTTTGGCATTCCGTCTCTCTAAAACAAGGCGCTCATCTCTCTAACTTTAGAGAGATGAGCGCCTTGTTTTAGAGAGACATTAAGAGAGATGTATCGAATTCGCTGCTAGATTGCCTAATGCTATCTCTCTAACCAACCTTCTCTTTAGAGAGACATTTAGCGAGATGAGCGCGACCTCTCTAATCATGGGCTCCACTCTTTAAGGTGCACACTTCCTAACCGTGCCCTAAGTTGCGGTGAAATAGTCCCCGATTAACCTGCCAAAAAGGGACAGGTTTATTTTGGCAGGTTTTATCTGGGGAAACGCAAATAGGGCCGTGACACCCATACGGCGTCGCGGCCCTTTTCCTTGGAGAAGGATCAATTGATTGAACGGGATGACCGTTCTAGTCTTCGAGTCCGCTATTGATGAGCTCCGCAATCTCAACGGGATCGGTGCTCGCGCGCACCTTGTCACGGAAGCCGGCGTCCATCAGCATCACGGCAGCCTTGGAGAGCAAGCGCAGGTGCGTGGTTCCTGCCTCGCCGGCAGGCACGTACAGCGCGAGCGCAACATCGACGGGCACACCATCGAAGCTCGGCCATTCAACGGGCTCGACCAGCTTAAGCACGGCAACGCCCGGCGTGTGGATAGCATCGCTTTTGGCATGTGGAACGGCAAAACCGGCGACAAGGCCAGTCTCGGCCTCGTTCTCGCGAGCCATGAAGGCAGTCTCTACGGCAGATGCGTCGTCAGCAAAGCCGAGCTCGACGGCCTGATCGGACAAATAATGCAGGGCATCCTCGCGCGAGGCGGCGGTATACCCTATCGTCACTTGGTTGGCAGATACAAATCCCATGGAAACCTTCCTTACAACACAGACCTGACCGCAGCTTCGATGCCGTCGGCGTCCAAACCGTACTTGTGCAGCAAATCGACCGCAGGGCCGGACTCGCCATACACATCGCGCACGCCGACGCGACGCATCGGCACCGGATACTGCTCCGCTAGCACCGAGGCAACGGCCTCGCCAAGACCGCCGATAATCGAATGCTCCTCGGCAGTGACCACGCGACCGGTCTTCTTGGCGCTGGCTACAACCAGGCGTTCGTCGAGCGGCTTGATCGTATGCATGTTGATGACCTCGGCATCGATGCCATCGGCAGCGAGCGCCTCGGCAGCCTCAAGCGCCTCGGCGACCATAAGGCCACAAGCGATGATGGTCACATCGGACCCCTCGCGCACGACCACGCCGCGACCAATCTTGAACTCATAGTCCTCGCAGTCGTTGATGACCGGTGTTGCCAGGCGGCCGAAGCGCATGTAAACCGGGCCCTCAAACTCATAGGCGGCGCGCACACAGGCACGAGCCTCGACGTCGTCGGCGGGAACGACCACCGTCATACCCGGAATCGTGCGCATGAGTGCGATATCCTCGCAGCACTGGTGCGTGGCGCCGTCCTCGCCCACCGAAATGCCGGCATGAGTAGCGCCAATCTTGACGTTGAGGTGCGGGTAGCCGATGGAATTGCGGACCTGCTCGTAGGCGCGACCGGCGGCAAACATCGCAAAGGTGCTCGCAAAAGCAACGCGGCCCGTGGTCGCGATGCCGGCGGCAAGACCCATCAGGTTGCTCTCGGCAATGCCGGCGTCGTAGAAGCGCTCAGGGTGCGCAGCCTTAAACTTACCGGTCTGCGTGGCGGCGGCCAGGTCGGCATCGAGAACCACAAAGTCATCGCGCTCATTGCCCAGCTCGACAAGTGCCTCGCCATAGCTAACGCGCGTGGCGACTTTCTTGACGTCTGCCATTAGAGCTCCTCCCCTGCTGCTGCGAGCTCGGCCATGGCCTGCTCAAACTGTTCATCGTTGGGTGCCTTGCCGTGCCAGCCCACCTGGTTTTCCATAAAGGAGACGCCCTTGCCCTTCACCGTCTCGGCGATAATGGCCACGGGCGAGTCGCTCACTTTGCGGGCCTCGGCAAAGGCGGCGGCAATCTGCGCCATGTCGTTACCGTCGGCGAGCTCGATCACATGCCACTTAAAGGCACGGAACTTGTCAGCGAGCGGCATGGCCGAGTTGACTTCATCGATCGTGCCGTCAATCTGCAAGCCGTTGTGGTCGACGACGGCAACAAGATTGTCGAGCGCATGGTTGCCGGCGAACATGGCCGCCTCCCACACCTGGCCTTCCTCGCACTCACCGTCGCCCAGCAACGTGTAGACACGGTAGCCGTCGCCCCAGTGCTTAGCGGCAAGCGCCATTCCAACTGCAGCAGAGATGCCCTGACCGAGCGATCCGGTGGACATATCGATGCCAGGGGCGTCGTTCATGTTGGGATGGCCCTGCAGTCGGCTGCCAATATGACGGAGCGTCTCGAGCTCTTCGACGGGAAAATAGCCGCGATTTGCCAACACCGAATACAGGCCCGGCGCCGCGTGACCCTTGGAGAGCACAAAGCGATCGCGATCGGCCTTGTGAGGGTCGGCAGGATCGATATTCATTTCCTCAAAGTACAGATACGTCATGATGTCGGCAGCACCGAGCGATCCACCCGGGTGTCCCGACTTGGCCGCGTGAACCGCAGTCACGACACCCTTCCTGACCTCATTGGCGACCTTCGCCAGCTCCTGGTTGGTCATACGAATTCCTCTCTTGAGAACAACCCCGGCACCGGATGACGCGATGCCGGGGCAATCCACTCGTTAAGCCTGAGCGACGACCTTCTGCCAGTCAGCCTCAAAAGAGGCGAGGCCCTGGTCGGTCAGCGGATGATGCAGGCACTTCTTGAGAGCGGCCATGGGCACGGTCGCAATATCGGCACCGAGTAGCGCGGCCTGGGTCACGTGGTTGGGCGTACGAACCGAGGCGGTGATGATCTCGACGGTGTCGTCGACGTTCTTGCCCGTCCAGTCGTAGTTCTTAATGCAGGTCACGACGTTGTCGAGCTGCGAGATACCGTCCTCGGCGATGTCATCGAAACGACCGACAAACGGGCTGATGTAGCGAGCGCCGGCATTGGCGGCCATAAGGGCCTGCGTCGGCGAGAAGACGAGCGTCATGTTGACGCGCACGCCAGCATCGGCCAGTGCACGGCAGGCGGCAAGGCCGGCCTCGCACACGGGAAGCTTGACCACGATGTTGGGGGCGAGGGCGGCAAGGCGCTTGCCCTCCTCGATCATACCCTCGGCAGTGGTAGCGGTAGACTCGGCGGAAACGGGCAGGCCCTCGCAGAGCTCGGCAATCTTGAGCATATGCGGCTCAAAGTCGGCAAGCTTGCCGCCGGTCTTGGCGTACAGGGACGGGTTGGTGGTAACACCGGCCAGGCAGCCCCAGCTCTTGGCCTCGGCGATCTCGTCCAGATTGGCAGTATCGATAAAGAACTTCATGGTGCAAACTCCTTCGAAGGAATCCAAAACTCAAAAAATAGGACAAAGGGGATGTCCCTTTGTCCTATGTGCCGGGCCTGCGGCTGGGACATGCCCCAGGCCCGGCGTCGTGTAGGAAAAGCTACTTAGTCCTCGAGAGCCTTCTCGATGCGGCTCGTGACGCCCTTGAGGTTAAGACCGACGACGTACTGCTTGATCGGGCGCTTGATGTGCTCGATCACAAAGCGCTTGCCGTCGATGTCCTGGGCAGCGAGGTTGCGATAGAGCTTCTCGACCTGCTCCTTGACCTCGGGATCGTTGAACGCATAGTGGCCGGAGACATCCAGGATCTTCAGGCTGAGCTCATCGTCGGCAAGGATGTCATCGACCTGCAGGTTGACGTCGTCGCCAGTCATCCACTTGCGCCAGCGCTCGGTCTTGATAGCCTTGACCAGCAGCGTGTGATACAGGTCGGAGGGGTCATCGCACAGACCGTTGTCGACCAGGATCTGCTCGGTGGCGCAGAGCTTGAGGTAGGCGCGGGTCTCCTCGGTGCCATACTGCGGAGCGACGTTGGAGGCGGTCACGTGTGCCGGGATGTGCTCGAGCAGCGTCGCGTCGTCCAGATAGTCGGCGTTGTGCTCCTTCAGGCCCACGCCATAGCGCTTGGCCATATCGGCAAGCTCGCGGGCGTTCTTGAAGTTGTAGTGACCGACCTGCTCCGTCCAGCGGGTAAGGGTGCCGGTCTGGCCGACGATAAAGGTGGGCATGGGGCAGCCGCGCTTCTCGAGCTCGGGCTGCAGCTGAGAAATGAACTCCTCGTACTTATCGGTAGAGGTCAAGCCGCCATTGGTCTCCTCGGTACCGACCTCATAGGCGACCTCGGGCAGGTTATGCTCGCGACGGTACTGCTCAAGGTAGTCGATAAGATCGATCGTGCGGCGAAGCACCACGTCGAGCGGAATAACCTTGCCGATCTGATAGGGGTCCTTGGTGGGGTCGACCATCAGCAGGTCAAAGCCCGCCTCCATGTCGGCGACGAAGGACTTGCGGGCGAGCTCCATGGCCTCGTCCTCGGGCAGGTGGGCGTTACGCTCCTCGTCGCGCTGCCACGGACCGCCGTGATCGCGGCACAGGTAGTACGGACCGGTGTAACCCACCTCGTCGGCAACCTTCTTGATGTCGGCGGCAAAGCGCGTCTGGTCCCAACCGTTGACGTAGCCGGCGCCCATCTCGTCCATATCGACCTGGTTGCGGCTGGCGATAAACATGGGCGGGAAATCCTCGTCCTTGGCAAGCTCGAACACGGCCTGAATCAGGTTGGGGCTCATGGGGCCAATGCCGACCATGGTTGCGTGATCGCCGCTATCCTGCAGCTTGAGCATGCCCTGAACGGCCTGACGGATGGTGAGGTTGGACATTTTGTTCTCCTTCTCCAGAGGATTTTTGACAAAAGTTCCCTGGGACCCAGATGTGGGCCCTATCAGTACGGATGGATTTTGTTGTGTAGGGGCGGTTGTGCGGAGTCAAATCCATCCCTCCGCACAACCGGAGTCCTTAAAGGTTTACTTGGCCTGCTTATCGAGCGTGGGCTTCATGGCAATCAGGATTGCAGCGGCGACCACGGCGCCAATCACGATGTCCAGGCAGAACAGCGCGACGTTGTTGGTGGCAAGGGCGACGATAAAGCCACCGTGCGGGACGTAGCAGTCGATGCCCTGGAAGGCGGCAAGTGCCGCACCCACGGCAGAGCCGATGCAAATGCCGGGCAGGGTGTGACCGAGGTCCTTGACCGCGAAGGGGATAGCGCCCTCGGTAATACCGATGCAGCCCATGAACAGCGCGGAGATGCCCATCTGGCGGTCAGCGTCATCGAACTTGTTCTTGGCGATGAGCGCAGCGAGGCCACAGGCGATCGGGGGAACGGCGACGGCGACGCGGAACATACCGTTAGGACCGTAGATACCGGAGGCCATGATGGCCATGGTGAAGGTCGAGGCGGTCTTGTTGATGGGGCCACCCATATCGAAGGCGGTCATAACGCCAATGACCAGACCCAGGACAACTGCGGAACCGCCCTGCAGGCTGCCGAGCACGCCGGTGAGCCAGTCCATCACAAAGCCAAGCGGCGTGGCCAGGATGTAGATATAGGCCATGCCCAGGACAAGCGAGGTCAGAATCGGGATGATCAGGATGGGCATGATGGTCTGGATGGTGTTGTTGACCTTCCAGGTCTTCATCCAGCGGACAAAGTAGCCGCAGATGACCGCCATGATCATGGCGCCCAAGAAGCCGGTCGAAACGCTGTTGCCGTTAGGGGTAACGACTGCGTTATTGACCAGGTAGCCCAGGACAAAACCGGGGGCGAGCGCGGGCTTGCCGGCCATCGAGTAGGAGATGTATGCCGCAAGCACCGGGATCATCATGGAGATGCCGGCCATGCCGATGGTGTTAAGGCTCACCATCAGCGGGTTCGTAACCTCCATGCCGTTGGCGCCGGCGGTACCGGATGCCAGCGAGAAGGCAAGAAACACGCCGCCGATAACGACGATGGGGATAAAATAGGAAACGCCGGTATTGAATGCATTGAGCAGCGTCTTGCCAGGATCGGCAAAGATAGACTGCTTGGACGCCGGTGTCGGGGCCTGCGGGGCAGCGGAGACGGCCTTCTTCTCTGCCTTGGCCTCGGCCTTGGGCGCGTCAACGGCGCCACCCGTCGCCTTGATGATCTCAATGGCCTGGTCGATGATCTTTACCGGATCGGCGATTACATCCGAGGTGCCGACCTTCAGGAACTTGCCCTCGGCCATCTTCTGCTCAAAACGGTCCTCGTTCTCGACACCCACGTCGACGGACTCCAGGACCAGGTCGGCGGAGTCCACGTCTTCCTGCGTGAGCTCATTCTCGATACCCAGGCCACCCTGAGCCTCGACCTTGCACTCGATGCCACGGGCGGCGCATTCATCCTGAATCGCCTTCTGGGCCATATACGTGTGGGCGATACCCACAGTACAGGCGGCAACGCCTACGATCTTCATTGCTTCCCTCTTTTCATAGAGTTGCGTGCGCAAGACACCGTTTGCGGAGGCCTCCGGAGCATCCCCTGCCGTTTGGACTTGCTGTCTTTTCGACAAGAACAATATAGGTGCTCGTTTTTCTTAATGCCAGCTTATTTCGGTAAACGCGCAGGTCAGAGCGTTGGTTATGCGATTTAGTTATGCGTTTAACCAAAAATGAATCCTGCGATTTTGCCCTCGATTTCAAAAGTCAAGAAGTATTTGATTTTCTCGGTAGACGGCAGATGCGCATGCCGGTCACAAATTTCGACCCCACCCGTATGCCGCATTTGTTGCATACTCATATGAAAGGAAAAAGCCGCTCACCGAAGCGTATCCTTCACCAAGACTCAAAGTCATCATGTTGGAAAATGCTCATCTGTCGGAAGGAGTCGCTGTGGCAAAACAGCGCGTTACGATCGCAGACGTCGCTCGAGAGGCGGGAACCTCGACGGCAAGCGTCTCGTATTACCTCAACGACAAACGAGAAAAGCTTAGCGAGAAGACGCAGAACAAAATCGCGCGCGTCATTAAGGAACTCGGATACGTTCCCAACGCCCAAGCGCAGACGCTCACCGGCAAGCAAACCCACGTCATTGCCATCATCATTTTGGATAACACCAACAAATGGGCGGGGCTCATTCTCAATGGCATGGAGCAGGTCATGCTCCCCGCGGGCTACCAGACGGTCGTTTGCACGAGCAACTTTAACCCCGAGACCGAGCTCATGTACGTCGACAAAATGCTCTCGCTGGGCGTCGATGGCTTTATCATCCAGCCCACGGCAAACTTCAAAGCCGTGCACGACCGCATTAGACGCGCCGGCAAGCCGATCGTCTTTTTCGATGCGGCCATCTATAGCCCAGGTACCAGCTGGATCAAAACCAACCTTTACGACGGCGTGTACAACGCCACACAGGCGCTCCTCGACGCCGGCTACGAAGATTTCTTTTCCATTGCCGCCAACATGACCGAGATGCGCACCCGCATGGAGCGTTTTCAGGGGTATGCCGAGGCACTGGCCGCGAATGGGCAGCTCTACAAAGCGATTCCCATCGATCACAACAAGCCGTCAATCAACGAGCTCACCGAATACTTTAAATTCAAGTTCAATCCCGCCAAGCGAACCCTTATCTTCGTGCAAAATCAGTGGGCACTTCCCCGTGTCTACAAGGCCCTCCAGCCCATGGCCCATCTGCTTCCGCAGCAAATCGGCCTTTTGGGACTCAACTGCGAAGACTGGACTAATCTCACCACACCGACCGTCTCCACCATCATCGAGCCCGTCGACCAAGAAGGTCGCGAAGCAGCCGAGATGCTGCTCGCCCTACTTGACGGAAGCAGCGAACCCGGCGAGCAGCGCATTCTCGAGTGCAAGCTCAACTGGCTCGACTCCACCTCGATCTAGACCGCGGGACAAATGAATCAGTAGCGTTTGTCTCAAATCTTAAGTATTTGTTCGGTGGAGCGGCCCTTGCCGGCTCCTGCTAGACTGGTAGATTCCCAACCGTCCATCCAGGAGCCTCAATGTCGCGCAAGCCCGCCTACAAGCAAATACTTTCCATCGGCACCACCGTAGTGCTAGGGTTTGCGCTGTTTACGGGATCGCTTGACGGGGCGCCCAAGCTGCTGTCGCCGCAAAGCGATGAGCAAGCGGCGGCTCTGGCCGAAAAACAAAACGAGAGCCCCAGCCGCACCGACGACGAGGCAGACCTGGTTGCCCGGCTCGAATCGGGAACGGCGAGCTCCCCGGACCCTCAAAACGGCCAGGACTCTGGCGATGGCTCCGATTCCGCCGCAACCGACACCGATGACGACGTTTCCGCGGACAGTGCCGCCACCCCCATCGACGAGGTCGAAAACCCCGACCTCAACCGCGCCCGCGGTGTTTATCTCAGCAGCATTCCCGACTACGCCGGCAACCCCTACGTTGCCCTTCGCGCCGACAGCACGCACCCGCTCGGCACACCATCATTCACGCTCGATGAATACGAGCGCGCTACAGAAGAGGGCTGCTTTAAGAAGTTCTCCAAGCTCGACAGCCTGGGCCGCACCCGCAAAGCACTCGCCTGCGTGGGCCCCGAATCACTCGGTCAAGGCGAGCGCGGCGATATCTCGCGTATCCATCCTGCCGGTTGGCACCAGCAGCGCTACGACTTTATTCCGGGCCAGAGCCTCTACAACCGCTGCCACCTCATCGCCTGGTCGCTCTGCGGCGAAAACGCCAACCGCAAGAATCTCCTCACCGGCACGCGCTATCTCAACGAGACGGGCATGCTGCCGTTTGAAGAGCAGATCCTCGACTACATCCGCGACACGGGCAACCATGTGCTCTACCGCGTCACGCCTATGTACAACGAAGAGGAACTTGTCTGCCGTGGCGTGCGCCTTGAGGCGCAATCGATCGAGGACCACGGCAAGACCCTCTGCTTCCACGTGTACTGCTACAACCTGCAGCCGCATGTGCAGATCGACTACGCCACCGGCCGCAACCAGACCTCGGGAGTTTAGGGCCGACCAAGCTGCCCGTAACCCAAAAAATGATCCGTTTTCCTCCGTCCCCAAGGAATCAAATAAGGCCGCCCCGGTTACCCAAGGCGGCCCTTTCGTCAGCACCTACATTGCAGGCAAAATCGCACGCTACTTGGCGCGGCCCTCCTCGTAGCGCTCGACCAGCTTGGCCTGAACGTCATAAGGCACCTGCTCGTAGCCGGCGGGCTTCATGGTAAAGTCGCCCGTGCCGCGCGTGATAGAGCGCAGGCGCGTCGAGTAATCCGTCAGCTCTGCCAGCGGCGCCTGGGCGATGACCACGGTATCGCCACGCTCATCGGTCTCCATGCCCGTCACGCGACCGCGCGAGGCCGAGATGTCGCCCATCACGGCGCCCGCGTAGCTCTCGGGGATAGTCACCGTGATTTCCTCGATGGGCTCTAGCACCACCGGGTCGGCATCGGCACATGCCTTGCGCAGGCCGATGCGAGCCGCCGCGCGGAACGCCATCTCGTTGGAGTCGACGCTGTGATACGAGCCGTCGTACACAGCCACGCGAATGCCCGTGAGCGGGTAGCCGGCAATGATGCCGTCCTTCATGGTCTCCTGGACGCCCTTGTCCACGGCGGGAATCAGCGAGCGCGGAATACGGCCGCCCACGACCTCGTCCACAAACTCATAGCCATCGCTCGTGCCGTCGGGCCCAATGAGCGGCTCCACGCGCAGCCAGCAGTCGCCGTACTGACCGGCGCCGCCGGTCTGCTTCTTATGGCGGCCCTGGGCACTTGCCGTACGGCGAATGGTCTCGCGATACGGAATGCGGATCGGCACGCTCTTGGCTACGACCTTGGTGCGATCCTCCAAACGATTGAGCAGCACCGAAACCTGCGCCTCACCAACGGCGGAGATAATGGTCTGGCCGGTCTCCTCGTCGCGGTCGATGCTCATGGTCGGATCGGCCTTGCAGGCCTTCTCGATAAACGTGTAGAGCTTCTCTTCGTCGCCGCGATTCTCGGCCTCGATGGCAATGCGGTACTGCGAGTTGGGGAACTTAAACGCCGCAGCCTCGACCTTGCCGGTAATCGAGAGCGTATCGCCCGTCTCGGCCGCCAGCTTGGGCGCCACGATAATGTCGCCGGCATAGGCGTGACCGACCTCGGTCATGTCGCGGCCGCACATCACATACAGGTGAGCCAGACGGTCGCCCTTGCGGGTGCGCGCGTTGATCAGCTCAAGACCCGGCTCAAGCGTACCCGTCAGCACCTTGATAAAGCTGATGCGACCCTGCTGCGGATCGGCCAGGGTCTTAAACACAAACGCCACCGGACGGTCATCGTCGCTCGAAATCTTGAGCGAATCACCGTCGATGAGCGGCATCTCGCCGTAGTCCGTCGGCGCCGGGAAGTACGTGGCGATGTCGTCCATCAGCGAGTTGACGCCCTGCTCCTTAATGCAATCGCCCGCAAAGACCGGCACAAAGATGCGCTCGGCGATCGCCTTCGACAGCAGGCCTTCAAGCTCCTCCTGCGTCAGCGTCTCCTCGCCCTCCAGGTACTTCATCATCAGTTCGTCGTCAGCCTCGGCCACCAGCTCGCACAGATGGTCATGGGCTTCCTCGGCCTGGGCACGATACTCCTCGGGGATCTCCGACTCAACGGCCTCGGTGCCGTTGCAATGGCGCGCCTTCATGCGCACCAGGTCGATAATGCCGTCAAAGTCCTCGCCCTCGCCCCAGGGGAGGGTCACGGCGCCTAGGCGCGTGCCAAAGCGCTCCTGCAGCAGGTCCATCGTGGTCGCAAAGCTGGCCTCGGAGCGCGACAGGCGGTTTACGAACACCGCACGCGCCAGGCGCAGGTCCTCGGCGGCATACCAGAGCTTAACCGTCGTAGGCTGTGGGCCGGCCTCGGCGTCGACCACAAACAGAGCCGTCTCGCAGACGCTCATCGCGGCAAAGGCGTCGCCGATAAAATCGGGGTAGCACGGGGCATCGAGCACATTGATGCGCGCGCCCTTCCAGTCGATCGGCGCGATGGTCGTCGAGATGGAAAACGCACGCTTAACCTCTTCGGGGTCATAGTCGAGCGTGGGCTTGGTGCCGTCGTGGCCGCCCAGGCGGGCGGTCTTGCCGGAAAGGTGGAGCATGGCCTCGGCGAGTGAAGTCTTGCCCACCCCGCCTTGGCCTACGAGCACCACGTTCCTTACGTTGCCAGTCTTGGGAGCACCCATGATGACCTCCTTGCAGGGCCGCGCGCATTGCGCGACGCCAACGGGGAGAGTTCGCGGTCGGTGCCGTCCCGGGAGCAGCATGGTCGGCAGTCGAGCCGACTCACCCTCCAAATGTCCTATGCCACCACCCTACCCTTGCAGTCGCCTGTCCATGCAGACCTTTCGGCACGCGTATGGATACGGGCGGCGAGAGGAGGGCGCGAGCTTGCGAGGCGATTATTGAACCCCGCGGATGCAAACAAAAAACCGCCGCAGGCCGTAAGACCTGCGGCGGTTTCGCCTCAATAAACAGTTGAGTAAATAGCTGAGCCTATCCCTCGATACGGCTCAGGAACTCGCGCGTACGCTGCTCGCGCGGATGGTCGATGACCTGCTCGGCCGGACCCTCCTCGACAATACGACCGCCATCCATAAAGACCACGCGGTCGGCAACATCGCGCGCAAACTGCATCGCGTGGGTCACGATTACCATCGTCATATTCTGCGCAGCCAGATCCTTGATGACGCGCAGCACCTCGGCCGTCAGCTCTGGATCGAGCGCCGAGGTCGGCTCATCAAAGAACAAGATTTCCGGGTCGAGCGCCAAGGCACGGGCAATACTCACGCGCTGCTGCTGGCCGCCCGAAAGCTCACAGGGCACCTTGTTCTCGTTGCCCGTCAGCCCCATCTGTGCAATAAGCTCGTGTGCGCGGGCCTCCGCCTGCTCGCGCGGGCGCTTAAGCACGCGGATCGGTGCATCGGTGATGTTTTTCATCACGGTATAGTGCGGGAACAGATTGTAGTTCTGAAACACCAGACCAAACCGCGAGCGCGCCTGTTTAGGCACATCGCCCTTTGCGTACACCGCGCCCGAACCCGCATCCGTCGCGACGGCAAGGTCGCCAAACGAGAGCGAGCCACCGTCGAGCGTCTCGAGCAGCGTGGCGCAGCGCAGCAGCGTGGACTTACCGCCGCCCGAAGGCCCGATAATCGCCACGACCTCGCCACGCTTGACCTCGAGCGAGATATCCTTGAGTACCTCATTGCCGCCAAACGCCTTACGCGCGTTCGATATATTCATTACCGTTCCGGACACGGGAACCTCCATGTGTTTGAAAAGCACGACGGAACAGGCTAGTCGTGGTAGTAGTCAAGTCGCTTCTCGGCGGCGCCCAGCAGCATCTCGACGACGAAGTTAAAGACCCAGTAGATCAGCGCCGCGATTGCAAACGGCACCATGCTCACCTGCGAGGCAACCAGCGCCTTGGCGGTCGAGAACATCTCACCCACGCCGATGGCGAACGCCAGCGACGTGTCCTTGACCAGTGTGATGATCTCGTTGCCCATCGCCGGCAAAATGCGCTTGGCGACCTGCGGCATCACGATATACAGAAACGTCTGTATGCGCGAGTAACCCAACACCTCGGCAGCCTCGTATTGACCGCGCGGAATGGACTGCAGGCCCGAGCGATAGATCTCGGCAAAGTAGCCGGCGTAGTTGATGATGAATGCCACGACGCACGCCGTCCACTTGGAATCGGGCGTGAGCGAAATGCCAAACACGTAGTACGGGGCAAAGTAGATGGCAAACATCTGCAGCATGAGCGGCGTACCGCGCATGACCGAAATGTAGATGCGCGCAATCCAGCGGAGCGGCGCAATTTTGCTCATGCGCATAAACGCCACGGGGATTCCCAGCGGAATCGACCCGAGCAGCGTCAGTACAAACAGCTGCAAACTGACCAAGAATCCCTGGCCAAGCATCTGCATCATGACCTGAATAGACATTACTTGAGCACCCAATTATCGAAAGACAGACCGTAATCTGCATATTTATCGCAGAGGTCCTTGACCGTGCCATCCTCGTAGAGTGCCTTGAGCGATTCGGTCACGGCATCGGCGGACTTGGTGTCGCCCTTCTTAAAGCCGACGGCATAGTGCTCGCTGGACAGCGGCTTGTCGAGCTGCGTATAGGCATCGGGCTTGGCGGCAAGCTGATACTGAGCGATCGAGAGGTCACAGGCAACGGCATCGACTGCACCACTCTCGAGCTGCATAAAGGCCGTGTTGTACTCACCGATGGTATCGAGCGTGGCAAACGTCGCCGCCAAATCCTTCTGGTCGCCCTCGAGCACATCCTGTGCGGCGGAATCGGTCTGGGTAATCACGGTCTTGCCGGCAAGATCGTCCCAGCTCTTGATACCCGCGTCTTTCTTGACCACGAGCACCTGCTCGTTGAGCATGTAAGGCTCGGAGAACGTGTAGTCGTCCTCGCGGCCCTCCATGGTAAAGCCGTTCCAGATGCAGTTGATGGCACCCGAGTTGAGCAGCGTGTCCTTGGCATCCCAGTCGATAGCCTCATACTCAACACCCCAACCCTGCTTGTCGGCAACGGCCTTGGCAAGGTCGAGGTCAAAGCCGGTGTACTCGCCATCATCGCCTACAAAGCCATACGGAGGATAGGACTTGTCAAAGCCCACGATGAGCTTCTTGGACTCCGCAGCGCCCTTCACGTCCTTGGCTGCGGTAGATCCGGCAGCAGAGCCCTTATCGGCACCACCGCCGCAGCCTACCAGGCCGAGGCCAAGCACCGTGGCAAGCGAACCGGCTAGACCAACAAACTGACGACGAGACATATCGGCATTCATGGTATCCCCCTTGATGGCACTTTAGTTAGGTAAAGTGAGTCGTATAACGTTCAGAATCATACACTTTAGTGAGATGGAGTACAAGGGAGAGCTTGCCCGGCGTGGGCGGGGAGCGGCGCGTAATTAAGTTTCCTGCTCTACAGTCCTGCGCAAGACGGAAAGCACATTAGGTGCTTTCCTTTGCGTGCGGAACTCGCGATAAACTTAATTACGCGCCGCTCCCCGCCCACGCCGGGCAAACGTCATTGGACTTATCACTGACGTGAAGTGGACGCTTGTATATCGTCTGCTAGCTTGGCACGGTACAATGCTTTCAGATTTCAATTTATAAATTAGTGGGGTTAATTCATGGCAGAATCTCGTGCGGAGCGTAGGGCTCGTCGTGCTTTGGTGGAGGCGGCTGAGGGGTTGAAGGAGGAGAAATCTTCCAAGAATTCAAAGTCGTCTCAGGATTCGAAGGGTAAGTCGGTCAAGGGCAAGGCTAAGGCCAAGCGTCCCGGCTCTCGTCGGAGCGGGGATAAGGCGTCCCAGGCTCACTCCAAGCGCCCGCATAATGATCCGGTTTCGTCTGCACGTAAGGCTGTGGACCCCAAGTCTCCCTGTTCGATCATGAAATTTTGCGGTGGGTGCACGGCGCTTAATCGTCCTTATAAGAAGCAGTTGGCAGCTAAGCAGGCTGCTATGGAGGAGCTTTTTGCTGCTCTTTGCGAGCGCGAGGGCATCGCCGTTGATCCTATTCGCGGTATGGGCGTCACCCTGGGCGACCCGGGTAAATATCCTGCGCCGCGTGGCTTTCGTCATAAGGCTGCAACTCCCTTTGCCCCCGGTAAGGAGGGTGCTGTCCGTTGCGGTTTCTTTGAGCGCGGCACGCACAGAATCGTTGCCGTGCCCGAGTGTCCTGTCGAGGCGCCGGGTGCCCGTCAGATTCTCAACGGCATCGCGCGCGAAGCTGAGCGGCTGCATATTCCCGCCTTTAATGAGGACAAGCATCTGGGGCTGCTTCGCTATGCCGTCGTCCGCTGCGGATGGCGCACCGACCAGATCATGGTTACGCTCGTGACCGCCCAGCGTGACTTACCGCATGCACAGGAGTTCTTTGAGGCCGTCGCGGCACTCGATCCGCATATCGTCACCGTTGCCCAAAATATCAATGGCCGTCCCGGTAACGCCATCTTGGGTGAGGAAACTCGTATCGCCTATGGTGCCGAGTGCATGCGCGATCAGCTGCTCGGCTGCGACTTCGATATCTCCCCCACCGCGTTTTATCAGACCAACCCGCAGCAAACCGAACTGCTCTATCAGCTCGCCATTGACGGTATGGATCTGCAGCAGGGTGACATTCTTATGGACGCGTACTGCGGCAGCGGCACCATCGGTCTGTGCGCCGCGAAGGATGCCCAGGACAGAGGTGTCGGCATTATGCTGCTCGGCGTGGAGCGCAACCCGGCGGGCATTGCCGACGCACGTCGCAACGCCGAGCTCAACGGCCTCACCCGCAGCGCTTGGTTTATGGCCGACGATGCGACCGACTATATTCTCGATGCCGCCGACAACAACGAGCGCGTCGACGTCCTTTCCATCGACCCGCCGCGCGCCGGTTCCACCCCCGAGTTCCTCGAGGCCGCCTGCGCACTTAAGCCGCGCCGCATCACCTATATCAGCTGCAATCCCGTCACCCAAGAGCGTGACCTACACCAGCTCCTCGACGGTGGCTATCGCCTGCTCAAGATCACGCCCGTCGACATGTTCCCTCATACCGACCACACCGAGACCGTCGCGGTCCTCGAGCGCCACTAACCAACCCCGGCAGATTTTTAGGACAAGAAAGGGGGCGGCCCGTCTGGACCGCCCCCTTTCGTTGGACATATGAGTCTCGTTACATCCCCTTGCGCAGGTCGCACACACCGGCTGCCGCCATCTCGCGCAGCAGCGTCTCGCGGTCACGCGTCACAATCAAATCCAGCGGGAAGTGAATCTCGTCGAGCATCTTGCGCGCGTGATCGAGCTTGCCAATGGCCATGCCAATATGCGCATCGGTCGAAACGCCAATGCCCACACCCAGCTCGGCGCAGCGCTCGGCGATCTTGCGGCATACGGCCCAATGCTCAGTGTCGGCTCCGTGCTCAAGACTATGGTTGTTGATTTCGATGATCTTGTGCTTGGCCTTGGCCGCCAGCAGCACCTCGTCGATATCGAACGGCACACCTGAACGACCCGTATGCCCAAGCATGAACACCTTGGGGTGTTCAAGGGCATTGATATACATCTGGGTCGTTTGAGCCAGCGTCGCGCCCTCGGCAAACTGCGGATTATGCACGCTTGCCACCAAATAATCCAAATTGCGCGTCACCAATTCGAACAGCGAATGCTGGTGACTGTACGAATCGCCGGCAATATCGAGCGAAACGGGAATGTCCTCGCCAAACAAGCTTCCGTCCAGCGAAACGATATCGGCCTCGGCGCCGCGAAGCACCAGCACGCCGCTCCAAATGCGCGGCCAGACATCCTGGTTGATAAAGAACTGGAAACTGCGCAGGTCATTGGGGCAAGGCGTAACCATCGAGCTTAAATGATCGGCGGAACCGAGCACCTGAAGGCCGCGCTCTGCCGCCCAATATATGTTCTCCTCGATGGTTGAATATGCATGCGCAGAGAACATCGTATGAGTATGGATATCACAAGAAAGCAGGTAGGGCATCAGGTCTCCTTGTCCAGTATGGCCGTCGCGTATATTCATTGTACGCATAGCATTCGATGGTCGTAAAACCGCTCCATCCCAACGACACAACGTCCATGACAACGGGGTCTGGCTTAAAACCAAACCCCGTTTCACGTAAAACATTGTAAGCAGAGCGCTTTACTTTGGACGATACTCGTCGGCCAGCTGCTTCCAGGCGGGCAGTGAGTTAACGATAGTCTCGTAGCTCACGCAGTAGCCAAGGCGGAACCAGCCCGGCATGCCGAAGCTGTCCGAAGGCACCGCAAGCAGCTCATACTTCTTCGCGCGCTCACAGAACGCATTCGCATCGGGCTCCAGCGCCTTCACCCACAGGTAGAATGCACCGTCCGGCTCAACATAGGTGTAGCCGTACTCCGCTAGCGCATCGGTAAGCGCCGTGCGGTTGCGTGCATAGGCCTCAACGTCACTCGGCTCATCGATGCAATCGATAATCACGCGCTGGAAGAGCGCCGGTGCGCACACGAAGCCCAGCGTACGGGCAGCACCCGCAACAGCCGGCATCAGACGCGCTGCCTGAGGATTCGTATTGGGAACCAGGATCCACCCCACGCGCTCGCCCGGCAGCGAAAGCGACTTGGAATACGAGTAGCACACGATGGTGTGCTCGTAGATCGAAGGCACCCAAGGCACCTCGGCGCCATAGACAATCTCGCGATACGGCTCATCCGAGATAAGCATGATTGGGTTCTCGGGATCGCGCTTGGCGTTGACCTCGCGCAAGATATTGGCCAGTCGCGTCAGCGTATCGCGCGTATACACGGCACCGGTCGGGTTGTTGGGCGAGTCGATAATGACGGCCGCCGTCTTATCGCTGATCGCCTTGAGCACGTTGTCCACGCTCAGCTGGAATGTGTCCTCGTTGGCAAGCGCCTCGACACACGTACAGCCGGCCTTCTCAATCCAAACGCGATACTCCGGAAAGTACGGGGCGATAACAATAACCTCGTCGCCCGGATTCGTAACGGCGTTAAGCGTACAGGTGAGCGAAGCCGCCGCGCCCACGGTCATAAAGACATCCTTGCCCTCATAGCTCGTACCGAAGCGACGGTTGAGCGACTCGGCGACGGCTGCTCGACATTGTGGCAGGCCCGGAGCGGGGGTGTAGCCGTGCAGCTGGTCGCTCGGCAGTTCCAGTGCCTTTTTGATGGACTCCGCGACTGCAGCGGGAGCAGGAACGCTCGGGTTGCCCAGCGAGAAATCGAACACGTTTTCCGCGCCGATTTGCGCCTTGCGCTCAAGGCCATAGCTAAAAATCTCGCGGATAATGGAGCTCTCTGCACCGCGAGCATACATAGTTTCGTTGATCATCTGTTCCCCTTTCGCATAGGCGCTATTGTACGCTTTAGTCGGGCAAAGCGCCGCAACAATGTTGATTGGGGACAGACTTAAATGCGTGAAAACGCTCATTTTTGATTGGGGACAGACTTAAATGAGTGTTTTCACGCATTTAAGTCTGTCCCCAATCACCCAATCAACAGATGGCCCCATATCGCTCAAAAGAAAAAGCCTCCGCAGGTTTCCCCGCGGAGGCTTTCACCACAAAGACTATTTGTCGGCGTCGGTGTCGGCACCGGCATCATCGCCGGCATCATCGGATGCGACTTCGGCATCCTCCTGCATAGCCGCCTGCGCAAATGCCGCGGCATCGGCCGCCAGCTCCTCCTCGCTCATACGAGGCGCGCGCTTCTTGGTCGGCATGCCGGCTGCCTTGGCATTGCGCTCCTCCTTGGCTGTCAGGATATCGCCCTCGCGCTCAAGGTAGGCATCCCACTCGTTGTCGAGCAGGGCGTTCACGGCGTCGCCTTCGACGGTCTCGCGCTCAAGCAGCACCTTGGCCATCAGGTCGAGCTGATCGCGACGGGCATCCAAAATCTCGACCGCACGGCGATGGGCCTCACGCATAATGCGCTGGACCTCGATATCGATGCGGCGCGCCGTCTCCTCGGAGTAATCCTGGTGATCGGCGTAATCGCGGCCCAGGAATACCTGATGCTGCGCCTCGCCAAACACTTGCGTGCCCAGTTCCTCGCTCATGCCCAGGCGCGTGACCATCTCGCGCGCCATCTTGGTCGCGCGCTCCAAATCGTTGCTCGCGCCCGACGTGATGTCGTCGCACATGAGCTCCTCGGCAACGCGACCGCCCAAGAACACGGCAAGCTCGTCGAGCATCTCGTTCTTGGTCTTGAGGAAGTGGTCCTCCTGCGGAAGCTGCAGCGTATAGCCCAGCGCCTGGCCGCGGCTGACGATCGAGATCTTGTGGACCGGATCGGAATGCTCCAGGATGTGGCCCACCAGGGCGTGGCCGCTCTCGTGGTAGGCAATCGTGGTGCGCTCGGCCTCGGTCATCACGCGACCCTTGCGCTGCGGGCCGGCAATCACGCGCTCCATCGACTCCTCGACCTCATCCATCGAGATCACGGAACGATGGCGGCGGGCAGCCAGCAGCGCAGACTCGTTGAGCAGATTTGCCAAATCGGCACCGGTGAAGCCAACGGTCATCTGGGCGAGCTTCTCAAACTTCACGTCCTCGTCCATCGGCTTGTTCTCGGCATGCACGCGCAAGATCTGCTCGCGGCCCTTCACATCCGGACGGTCGACCGTGACCTGACGGTCAAAACGACCGGGACGCAGCAATGCCGGATCCAGGATGTCAGGACGGTTGGTCGCAGCAATCAGGATGACCGACTCGCTCTCCTCAAAACCGTCCATCTCGACCAGCAGCTGGTTGAGCGTCTGCTCGCGCTCGTCGTGGCCGCCGCCCAGGCCGGCTCCGCGCTGACGTCCCACGGCATCGATCTCATCGATGAAGATGATCGACGGGGCCTGGGACTTGGCCTCCTTAAAGAGGTCACGCACACGGCTGGCGCCGACACCCACGAACATCTCGACAAAGTCGGAACCAGAGATGCTAAAGAACGGCACACCCGCCTCGCCGGCAACAGCCTTGGCCAGCAGCGTTTTACCGGTGCCCGGAGGGCCCACCAGCAACACGCCACGCGGGATCTTGGCGCCCAGTTTGCGATAGCGATCCGGATCGCTCAAAAAGTCACGGATCTCCTCGAGCTCCTCGACTGCCTCGTCCACGCCGGCAACGTCTTCAAACTTGACCTTGGGGCGCGTGGCCTCGTTGGTCTTGGCGTTGGTCTTGCCAAACTGCATGTTCCTGTTGTTGGCGCCCATCATCTGACGCATAAAGTAGAACATGATAGCGATCAGGGCGATCGTCGGAAGCACGCTCATCGCCAAGTCGCCCCAAAAATCGGGATCGTTGGTGTTGACGATGTACTTGGTATCGGGGTGCTCCGCCATAAGCTCGGCAAGCGAATCGGAGCCGACATAGGTCGAAGAGAAGCTCTTGAGCTCGCTCGTATCGCCCTTGTCCTTTTTTGTCTTCCAGTAATGACCCGTCACGCTTCCGTCTTGAACCGTATAGGTCAGATCTTCGACGCGATCCTGCTTGATGGCGCTGACCATCTCGCTCGTCGCGAGCTTAACGGTATTGCTGGAGCTGGCAAAGCCGGAACCCATATTAAAGAAGGCATAGCCCAGAAGCGCGCAAGCCAAAAGAAAATACAGCCAGCCCGTACGCGTGGGCTTCTTGCCTCCGGGCATCCCCGGGATCTTTGGGTCCCGGGGAGTCTGGGAATTGTTGTCGTTACGGTCGTCGGGCATCTTACGAATAAACCTCCGGTTTCAAAATGCCCAGATACGGAAGGTTGCGATAGCGCTCGGCATAGTCGAGGCCGTAGCCCACCACAAAGGCATCGGGGCAATGGGTTCCAACATACTTGGGCGTGATGGCCGAGGTGCGGTCCTCAACGTCCTTCCACAGGAAGGCAGCGACCTCCAGCGAAGCGGGCTTGCGGCTCTCGAGGTTCTTCATCAGGTACTTGAGGGTCAGGCCCGAGTCCAGAATGTCCTCGACGATCAGCACGTCGCGACCACGGATGTCGATATCCAGATCCTTAATGATACGCACGATGCCCGAAGACTTCACACCGTCGCCATAGCTCGAAACAGCCATGAAATCGATGTTGGTCGGTAGCTCAATCTTGCGCATCAGGTCGCCCATAAAGACAACGGCACCGCGCAGAACCGCGATCAGCACCAGATCCTTACCCGCGTAGTCGCGAGTGATCTCCTCGCCCAGGCGAGAAACGATGCCGTCGATATCCTCCTGCGTAAACAGAACCTTCTCGATATCCGGATGTTGAGAAGCCATGACAACCCTTTCTTGTGCTTAATCGCCCACACACCGCCGTATGGACGCGAACTACACATTCTAGCAGCGCACGGGGTATATTTTCCAGCCCGCGCACCATCAGCGCGGGAATACCGTCAACGCCGCACAGAACAGCTGGTGCGAGGGGCTAATCCGCGTCAACCACGCGAAGCAGATAAGCCACACGCGTCGCCGCCGTGCATTTAAAACGTTCGTCCGCGCGAACTCCGGCGACCCACACCACGGCACCTCCCGGCGCCGTCCTCACCACGGGCACGCCGGCGCGCTCGGAAACGGGAATGCGAGCCTCGCCTAGCAAGTCGGATACCTTCTTGCTTCGGCCACTCATTCCTAACGGGCACATCACGTCTCCCGGTGCGGGACCGTCCACCCACAGGCGCGCCAATCGCGCCTCTGCAGGGATCTCGCCACGTGAGCCCGCCAGGATCCGCTCACTATCGCTGTCGGCAAAACCCAGGGCAGCCGCGTCTACCAAAGCTGTCACTTCCCCGGCAACCGCAAGCTCACGGGCGCGGCGCACGATATCGCATCCCGGCTCAACGGCCATCGGCTCTGCGACCAGCATGCGCCCCCCGCCCAACGGCAAACGACCGGGTACGGTAACCCAGTCCGCGGCCAGGCCCTCGCGAGCCGCCGGCGCCTTAAACGCCAGCATGCCAAACTCAATGCGTGCGTCAATCCCCGCCGGAAGCGTGACCGAGCCGGCGCCCTCGGCAACGCAGGAAAGGACTCGCTCCACATGTCGCATCTCTGGACGAGCGCCCGGATCGATGCGTTTAATCGCCAGTCGCACGATGCGCCGCGCGATTACCACCTCGGCCGCAGCAAGGCGCCTGGCATCGAGCACCAGCGCGCCCGCTGCCTCTTTGCGCAAACAGCTTCGAAACGCCTGTGCCGACAGCTGGGATAGAAACGCATCTTCATCACCCAAGATCTCACAGGCGGCGCCAATCGTCTTGCAGACGCTCGCGTTGCGCTGCGCCACCACCGGCATCACTCGATGGCGCACGTAGTTTCGCAGATACGAGATATCCTCATTGCTCTCGTCTTCACGCCACGGCTGACCATGTACCTGTAGATAGCCCACGAGCTCGCCATGAGTTAGGTCGAGCAAGGGACGCACCACGATATTCCTCCGGCGAGGAATGCTCGATAGACCAGCGGGCCCCGAACCCTTAATCGCGTTCATCAAAAACGTTTCCGCGCGATCCGAAGACGTGTGCGCGGTGCAGATACGAGCCGCCGTTCGCGGCGCCCCCGTCTGGGCGCAGAGTTCGCGAACATACCTCCGCGCCGCGGCATAGCGCACCTCGCGGGCCGCGGCCTCAATATTGCCCGACTCCCCATCAAAATAAGCGTGCTCCACACACAGCGGTAAACCATATTGCGCGCAGAGCTCACGCACAAAGGCCTCGTCGCCATCGGACGCCTTGCCGCGCAGATGATGGTTTACATGCAGCACATGCAGGCGCTCGCGAGCAATGGGGGCAACACCGCGTCCGTCTTGGATATCCAGCTTTGATGTGCACGCCATAAGAAGCAGTGCCGTCGAGTCCGCGCCGCCTGATACCATGAGCACGACAGGAGCAGCCTGCTGTCTCGTCCGGGTCTCATCGACTGCCCCAGGCACGGCATGGTGTCCGTAATGCTGTGATACCGTTGGCATTCGCTTCCTCCTCTATTCGTCCGCACCCATTGTATCCTTTGGAATCTTATGTCTCGTCTGCACCTTCATATCCTCGGCAGTGGCTCTAAAGGCAACTGCGCACTCATCGAGGGACCGCAGGGGCTCATTATGGTCGATGACGGACTGTCTCGCCGCGAGACATTAAAGCGCATGGCAGAACTGGGGCTCTCGACAGACAACGTCTCGGCTCTTCTCATTACTCATGAGCATAGCGATCACATCAAGGGCCTCGATGTCTGGTGCAAGCACTGGCACGGCCCCCTCTTTGCCAGCAGGGGGACTCTTTCGAGCAAAGAAAATCTTTCGCATCTGCCTGTCGAGGAATTCGATCCCGGTGACACCCTTTCCATTGCCGGCATCCACGTGCAAACCTACTCAACATCACACGATGTCATCAATCCAGTCGGTTATCGATTCGACACCCTCGATGATTCCATCGGCTTTGCCACCGACACCGGAGAGCTATCGAGCCAAGCCATGAACACCCTCAAAGATTGTCGAGTCCTCGCGCTCGAGAGCAACCATGATGTGACCATGCTGCGCGAGGGAGAATATCCCCGCTTTCTTCAGGAGCGCATCCTGTCTGAAAGGGGACACCTCTCCAATGGCCAAGCCGCCGAAGCCGCGCGCGAACTTGTTACCGATCGCACCGAACAGCTCATTGCCATGCATATCAGCCAAGATAACAATCGTCCGAGCCTTACCGTCAAAAGCTATGCCAAAGCTCTGGCCGCAACCCTGGATGACGAGGTCGGCAGCTCCGCAACCCTTCTCCAAGGATCGCGAAAACTCTCGATACGCCCTGCGAGTCAGTATCAACCGGCAACCATTCAATAGACTGTCCTAAACAACAAAAGGGGCCGGGAATCGCTTCCCAGCCCCTTTTGTTGTCTTTTAATAGCGAAGAACACCAACGAAGTTATTCGATGGAGATCTTCGTAACGTTCTTCTTCTCGACGATCTTGGGAACCGTAACGGTCAGGATGCCGTCAGCGTACTTAGCCGAGAGGCCCTCGCTCGAAGCGTCCTTAAGATACACGCCACGCGTCGCGCTGTACGAGCTGAACTCCTTCTGTAGGAAGTTCTTGCCCTCGTTCTCCTCGTCTTCCTCGACATTCACGCTAATGGACAGACGGCCCTCGTTAAGCTCGACATCGATATCGTCCTTGGCGACGCCGGTCAGATAAGCCTTGACCTCATAGCCATCGCCCTTATCCTCAACGTCAACGGGGAACGCCTTAGAGGCAATCGAGCTGTTCGCTAGGTCGCTCATATCATCAAACAGATCGAACAGCGAGCTTGCAGAGGGACGAACGCCAAAAACCGAACGATAAGGAACCATGCTTGCCATGTTTACCACTCCTTTATAGGACTGCCGAGTCATCTTCCAGGTGACTGGGACTTCTTTTGACGCTCTTATATATGCCCACCCAGTGCTCATATATACATCGACTATAAAGTTTTTTGAGTCCAGTACTATAAGCATATCTAAGTGTGTATGACTTAGGTTTTAGGAAGGTTAAGGTTCTTTGAACCAGAGCTTAAATACCGAGTATGTCCCCAGCTACAAATAACAAGGGGCTTACAATGAGCGCGTACACGTTGTTGGTAACGAGCTAAAGGGCATCATGGACGACCAAAACCAGAACAAAATGTTTATGCCGACGCAGGGGGAAGATACTTCCACGCAGCCGCCACGGTTCCATCGCCCCCACATCTCGCAAGAGCCCATTAATGATCCGGAGCCCGAGTATGTGACGAGAAATCGATATCAAACACTCGAGGATGCCCAAACGGGGCGTAAACATATGGGCGTCGCCTCGGGAGACCCTGTATATCTGAAAGACGCACCATTATCTAAAAACAGCGCAGCTAGTGATGAGCCGATGAAAGCATCCGCCACTCATCAACAAAGAGGTCCTCGACCAAAGCAAACCTTGACGCATTCGGCTCGCTATCTCGAAACGCCAAAACAGGGAAAATCAATCTTCGTTTCATCAAGTAAACGACGCAAGCAGCATCGACTGACAATCCTGCTTTTGATCATTGTGGCCATAGCAGTTGCCCTTGTTATTCGATTTATCTTCTTTAAATAAAGGCTCAATACCAAAAACGATAAGATCGTCTGGTGTAATAGAGTCATTTACGCCCCGTAAACGCAAAAAAGGGGGAGGCCGCGAGGCCTCCCCCTTCTCAGTTCAAGC
>CATZLI010000007.1 GCA_958421275.1 uncultured Collinsella sp. | reverse complement strand
TCGTGGCCACCATGGTCGTGGGCATCATCGGCGCGTTCTTCGGCGTGCTGGCGTAAGGGCCCGGCTGCATAGATTTTCGTTGCAACCTGGAAAGGGGATGGAGCAGGCCTATGCCCTCCATCCCCTTTTTGTATAGAAGGAGTTCGTATGTTCGCGAAGGATCGCGAAGCAATGCGCCTGACGCCGGCGGAGGTCAGGCTGATTCTTATTGAGTCCCTGCAGTGGTGCGCCAACAACGCGGTCTACTTTTTGGGGCTTATCGGTGCGGCCACGTATGATCTGGCCGGCACGGCCTTTTTGGTTGCAGCCATTACGCTCGTGCGCAATCTTATGACGTCGGCGGGCAATATGGTGTCGGGTTCGGTCATCGATCGCTTTGGACCGCGCCGGACGTCATTTGTGACGTGCGTGATTACGGCTGTGCTATCGCTTGGCGTGGGGTTGGCGCCGCTGTCTGTCCCCGGGCTTGTGTTTGCCGCGTGCGTCTTGGGGCTTGCGGGCGGCTTTATCAACACCTGCACGCATGCGTTTCCGGGATACCTGGAGTCGACCACCGAGGGCCGTACCCGCGTGAACGGTCTCATGGTGTTCTACAGCAATATCGCCTATACCGCTGGCCCGCTGCTCGGCGGTGCCATCGTGAGCTGTTTTGCCACGCAATCGGTCTACCTGCTCATGGCGGGCATGATGGGTGTGGCGGCCGTGCTCTCCTTGGGCTGTCACGAGTGCGTTGTTCCCGCAAAAGGGGAAAAGCCGAAGGGCGGTATTCTGGGCGGCATGGCCGAGGGTGCGCGACTTACGTTTCGCGACCACGACCTGCGCCTCATCTTTATCTCGGGCTTTTTGGGATTCTTTGCGTTTGGCGCGTTTGATTCGCTTGAGTCGTTGTTCTACCGTGATGTGCTCAACGTGGATATCGTCTGGCTGGGCTGGCTGTCCTCGGTCGTGGGCCTCACTTCCTCGGTGGGCGCGTTCATCCTGACCAAGCTTTCTGCTCGCCATGTCAACCTACGATTGCTGCTCGGCGCGCTCATGGCCGTGGGCATTGGGTCCATGGTGTACGTGGGCACCGATATGCTGGGGGTCGCGATTGTCGGTCAGGCGATTAACGGTCTGGCCTGGGGGTTCCTGGAGCCGCTGCAGATGATCTTGATTCAGGAGCGCGCCGACATCAAATACCTGGGTCGCATTACCGGCTTTGTGCGCTTTGGCCTGATGAGCGCCGGCGTGGTGCCGCTGCTGGCGGCTCCGTTTTTGGCGGAGGCTTTGGGCGTCCAGACGGTACTGTTTGGAGCATCGACCATTATTGCGCTGGTAGGAACGCTGTTCTTTGTCACACAAGGGAGACGCCGGGGGCGTTAGCTATACATCAAATTCTAATTTAATACCACTCACCAGAGAATTTCGACCGTTCACCGAGGATTGGAACAGATTGAAAAGTGGTATTAAAAACACGTTGGGTGTATGTCTATAATTGGTATCGAAAAGAAACGCGATGTATAGATTCGCGTGCAGGACAGAAAGGAAAAGCCATGAAGGAAACCGAGAAGATCGAGATCATGCACTTTAGCCAGGAGGGCTACGTCGAGGACGGCAAGAACGTCTACGAGACCGGCAAGAAGATGACCGCGCTCGCCGACAAGGTCGCCGACGAGGGCTACGACGCCGTGTTCCTGATGGGCGTCGGCGGCACCTGGGACGAGCTCATGCAGCTCGAGTACCTCATGAACAAGTTCGGCGACCGCGACCTCGAGGTCTACCTGATCCACGCCGCCGAGTGGAACGCCATGGGCCACAAGCGCATGACCGAGAAGTCCGTCGTGCTCACCGCCTCCGAGTCCGGCACCACCCCCGAGGTCCTCGAGGCCGTCAAGAAGATGAAGGACATGGGCATTCGTGTCTACGCCATGACCAAGCCCGAGGGTCTCATCGGCCAGGCTGTCGGCGCCGAGAATTGCGTCAAGATGGCTTCCGATCATGGTAACGGCGGCTGCGAGATGGGCTACTACCTCGCCGACTGCTTCGGCCTGCGCCTGCTCAACCGCCGCGGCTGCTTCCCGCAGTTCGATAAGTTCATCGAGCAGACCAAGGACGTTTGGACCCACCTGGTCGACATCCGCAAGAGCTTCGAGCCGCGCGCCGAGGAGCTCGCCAAGAAGTACGCCCTGGCCCCCTACACCATGTTCATCGGCTCGGGCGCCCTGTGGGGCGAGACGATCCTGTTCTCGATGTGCATCCTGGAGGAGATGCAGTGGAAGCGCACCCGCTACATCACCTCGGCCGACTTCTTCCACGGCACCCTCGAGCTCGTGGAGCCCGGCGTCCCCGTGTTCCTGTTCATGGGCGAGGACGAGAACCGCAAGCTCGACGAGCGCGTCCGCGCCTTCCTCAACCGCGGCGTGACCGGCGACACCGACATCAACATCATCGACACCGCCGAGTTCGCGATCCCCGGCCTTGACGACGAGTTCCGCGTCATCGTGTCTCCGTGGATCCTCTCCTCGCTGATCACCGATCGCCTTGCCGCTTACTACGAGACGGTCACCAAGCACAACCTCAACTACCGTCGTTACTATCACCAGTTCGACTACTAATAGTTGACCACTCATTTAAGAAGCACCCTGCCCGGGCGCATGCGTCCGGGCATTTTTATGCCGAAATTCGCTAGGAAGGGGAATCGAATGAGGCAGTTTATCGTGGCGTCCCATGCTCATTTTGCGTCTGGAATCGTCGAGAGCATCGGCCTGCTTTCCGGCGAGCGCGAAAACGTCCATGCGCTCTCTATGTATGTCGACGGAAACGAGGACCTGGTCAAGGAGGCCGCAGCGATTCTGGACGGCTTTGCCGCGGACGATGAAGTCGTCGTTTGCACCGACCTGTTCGGCGGCAGTGTCAACAACGAGTTCACCAAGATCGTCCAGACGCGTCCCAACACGCATCTGGTGACCAATATGAACCTGCCGCTCCTTATTCAGCTGCTGTTCGTGCCCGAATCCACCCCGATCGATGAGGCCATTCGCCAGATCGTCGAGGCGGACGACACCAAGGTCAAGTACGTCAACGACCTGCTGGGGCAGGCCGAGCTCGATGAGTTTTAACCACTAGGGAGCACATCATGATTCAGATGATTCGTGTAGATTATCGACTGCTTCACGGCCAGGTTGCCGTTAGCTGGACCTCGGCTCTGGGTGCCGATTGCATCCTGTTGGTGAGCGACACGGTCCTCAATGACAAGCTTCGTCTACAGGCCCTGTCCCTTGCAAAGCCTGAGGGCTGCAAGGTCGTCGTTAAAAACACCGAGGACGCCGTCAAGGCGCTCCAGAGCGGAGTGACCGATAAGTACAAGCTCTTCGTGGTTTGCGAGACGATCCAGCAGGCCGGTGCCGTCGCCAAGGCGATGGGAGTCAAGAAGATCAACCTCGGCAACGTTGCCTTTAGCGAGAATGCCCGCCAGGTCTCGACGAGTGTGTTCCTTACGCCCGAAAACGAGGCATACGTCAAAGAGCTGCTCGGCGAGGGCTATGAACTGTTCATTCAGATGATTCCGGCAGATGCGAAGACTGACGCCGCGAAGGTCATCGGTTAGGGGCTGTCATGGTTATCAAGACAATCCTGATTTTCCTGATTGCCCTTTTGGGCTATTCCGAGTGGCTGACGGGCACGAGCTACCTCCAGCGCCCGATCGTGCTCGGACCTCTGGTTGGCCTTGTCATGGGCGATGTAGTGACCGGCACCATTATGGGCGCCACGATGGAGCTTGCCATGGTCGGCGCCATCTCGGTCGGTGCGTATAACCCACCCGATACGATTTCCGGCACTATCCTGGGCGTATCTCTTGCCATGCAGGCCGGCGCGGACGCTTCGGCGGCCCTGACCCTGGGCATTCCTATCGCAACGATCGTCCTGGCGCTCGATACCGCCTTGGGCCAGCCGGTGATGCTGCTGCTGGTGCACCGTATCGACAAAAACGTCGAGGACGGAGACACCAAGGCCATCACGCGCAACATGCTCATCGCCGGCTACGCGCAGAGCTGGTGCGGCCTGCTGATTATTCCCCTGGCATTCTTCTTTGGCGCCGATGCTGTTGCCAGCCTGCTCAACATCATCCCCGATTTCGTTCAGACCGGTATGGATGTCGCCGCCGCCTTCTTGCCCGCACTCGGTTTTGCAATGCTGGCTCAGATGATTATGAACAAGACGGTGGCGCCGTTCTTCTTCGCTGGCTTCTTCCTCGTCGCCTACTTTGGCATTAGCACGACGGGCGTGGCGATCTTTGCCGCGATCATCGTCGTCGCGATGACGGTTTTGGGTGACAAGAAAAAGGCGGAGCAGCCCGCAGTGGCAACCGAGGATCCTGCGATTGGGAGTGGGTTCGATGAGTTTTAAGTTTGAGTCTTCTTACGACGGGCTGATTTCCCGCGCAGACCTTAAGAAGCTGTTCTGGCGCTCGATTCCCTATGAGCATTCCTGGAACTACGAGCGTATGGGCCATATCGGCTTTATGTGGGCCCTTATGCCGATCCTTCGCAAGCTGTATCCGCAGGATGCGGACTTTAAGGCCGCCCTCAAGCGCCATATGGAGCTCTATAACGTCACACCGTACATCTCGACGCTCCCCATGTCCATCGCCGCTGCAATGGAGGAGGTCAACGCTACTGACGATAGCTTTGACACGAGCGCGATCTCTAATGTCAAGCTTGCTTTGATGGGGCCGCTGTCCGGCGTGGGCGATGCCTTCTACTGGGGCACGCTGCGAATTTTGGCAACGGGTGTCGGCACGTCGCTGGCGCTACAGGGCTCTATTCTTGGCCCGATTTTGTTCCTGCTCGTGTTCAATATCCCTCACTACATCATCCGTTACCTGCTGACGTTTGTGGGGTATCGCTTTGGCTCGGACATGATCAGCAAGGTCCAGGAATCGGGCATTATGGACACGATCGTCAAGATGGCCTCTATCATGGGCGCCATGGTGATCGGCGCTATGACCATGGAGATGGTCACCGTGGACATTCCGCTCATGGTCGGTGCGGGCGATGGTGCTCAGACGCTGGCCGAGCTGCTCAACGGAATCTTCCCGGGCTTTGTCACGATGGGGCTGTTTGGAATCGTCTATCTCATGCTCAAGAAGAAGATGAATCCGCTGGTCATCATGCTCGTGATCCTGCTCGTGAGTATCGCCGGCGCGTTCTTTGGAGTGCTTGGTGTTCAGTAGGGCATCCGTCATAATGAGAATAATGTAAGAGGGGGCGTCGCGCACACTGTGCTGCGGCGCCCTTTTGCCGAAAGGTGGACAAGATGGAGTATCCGCAGCTTGCCGTCATGAATATCAGCCATCGCTATTTTGACCTTGAGGAATTCTTTTCTTCGGCAGCGGCCTCGGGCTACACGTGTTGCGAGCTTTGGACCGGGGCGATGCATCTGTATGTCGATTGCCATGGATACGATTCGCTCGAGCAGGTGCGGGAGCTGTCGCAGCGGTATGGGGTTCGGATTGTGGGGCTTTGTCCCGAACAGAACAACCCCAAGCCGTGGAATATCGCGGCGCGCGGGAATGAGGCGCGTACCCGCACGCTTGCGTACTTTAAGAACGTTGTGGATATCGCGGCGGAACTTGGAGCCGAGCAGGTCATGGTCTCGAGCGGCTGGGCATTTTTGAACGAGCCGATCGAGGACGCGTGGGGTCGCAGCGCCTCGATGCTGCGTGCGATTGCCGAGCATGCGGGAGGGCGCGGCGTGCGACTGGTGCTCGAGGCCCTACAGCCGGTTGAGTCGATGATCGTAAACTCGGCGGCCGACACGAAGCGCATGATCGAGGCAGTTGATCATCCGGCACTTAAGGCGTGTCTGGATTTGGGCGCTATGGCGGTGGCAGGGGATACCATCGACGATTATTTCGATCTGCTTGGCGATGATGTCGCCCACGTGCATTTTGTCGATGTTGCGGCAGATGGCACGACGCATCTTGCCTGGGGTGACGGCGACCGCGATATGCGCGCCGACCTGGATAGGCTGGTGGCGCGCGGCTATCGCGGAGTTGTTTCGGCCGAGACCTATGACGGGCGCTATTTCGCCGACCCCGCAGCTGCCGATGCGCAGGTAATGGCAGAGTATCGTCGTGCGATTGGCGCCTAGGTGGGGTTGGGCTGCGGCAACCTACCCTATGTTTCCAAATGAATACGCTGTGAGCCGTGAGAGACGATTCTCCCCGCAAGCACTCTAGTATGCTAAAGTACCCAGAAGACCGGCGGAGCTATGCCGGTCTTCTGTTCTATATGAAACACAGCATGAGGAGGCTCACCAGATGACGGCCACACCGTGGGGATTCCGGGACATATTGCCCGAGGAGGCTCAGGCGCGCGAGGAGATTGCGCTGACGGTGAAGGGCTGCTTCAGGGAGCATCATTACCTTCCGGTCGAGACGCCGCTGCTCGAGGACAAGGGTTCGCTTGAGGAAGGCGGCCGCATCGCGGACACGCCGTTTAAGCTCTTTGACGACGACGGGCGTCTGTTGGTGGTCCGCCCCGACAACACACTGCCGATCGTGCGCCTGGTTTCGACCCGCATGCGCGCGGCCGACCTGCCCCTGCGCCTGCGCTACGAGGCGCCGGTGGTTCGCGAGTGTCAGCGCAATGCCGGCGGCTCGCGTCAGTTTACGCAGCTGGGCTTTGAGCTTATCGGCGCGGGCGATACCGCGGGCGATGTCGAGATTGTTTCGCTGGTGGCGGAGGCCGTGCGTGAGCTGGCACTTCCCGATGCGCGCATCATCGCAGGCAGCGTGCGTCCTTTTAAGGAATTGCTCGCGGTATGCGAGGATCGTGAGCTGGCTGCCGAGGCCCTGCGCTGCGTGCATGCCAACGACTTTGTGGGCCTCGATGCCCGCGTGGCGGCAAGCGCCGAGTCCGATGCCGTCAAGGCCGCCATTAGCGAGTTGCCGCGTCTGCACGGCGGTGCCGAGGTGCTCGACCGCGTGGATGCGCTGCTGGAGGCTGCCGGTATCGTCGCGCCGCTGACGCGCGAGCTGCGTGCCCTGGTCGAGGGCCTGGCTCCCGAGGACGCCCAGGTGCTGTCCTTCGACTTTTCCATCATGAACTCTTTCGATTACTACACGGGCCTGGTCTTTAAGGCCTATGCCGGCGGCCTGCCTGACCCGGTCGGTTCGGGCGGCCGTTACGACTCCATCTTTACCGGCGCGTTCGGCGGCGGCATCGAGGTACCGGCGGCGGGCTTCGCCTTTTCGCTCGAGCGTCTGGAGGCCGCGCGCACCTCGGCCGAGGATGCCGCTTCCGATGGTGACCATGCCGTGGGCCGTGGCGACGAGGGTCCGCTGCGCATTGCCGTGCCCAAGGGCTCGCTTAAGGCCGACACGCTCGACGTGCTCGAGGCCGCGGGCCTGGATATCTCTGAGCTGCGTGACCCCGGCCGTCACCTGATTGTGCGCGGTCGCGACACACGTGCCGGTGAGGGCACGGTCGGCGATATCGAGTTTGTCATCGTGCGTCCCAGCGACGCGCCCGCCTTTGTGGGCTGTGGCGGTGCCGACTGCGGCATCTGCGGTTGGGATTCGCTTATCGAGGCAGACCTCAACCTACTGCAGCTGGTCGATCTGGGCTATGGCCTGTGCACGTTTATCGAGGCGGAGCCTGCGTGGCGCGCCGGTCAGGCCGAGCGCAACTATGCCCGCCGCGGGTCGCTTCGCGTGGCAACTAAGTACCCGCGCATCGCGAGTGCCTGGTATGCCGAGCGCGGCGTGAACGCCGACATCGTTTCGCTGCACGGCAACATCGAGCTGGGTCCCATCGTCGGCATGACCGACCGCATCGTGGACATTACCGCCACGGGCGCCACGCTGCGTGACAACGACCTGGTCATCACCGGTCGCATCATGGACTGTACGGCCCGCTTCTTCGTCAACCCAGGTGCCGCGCGCTTGGATCCGCGCGTACGCAATCTGGCCGATCGCTTGGCGGTAGCCGTGAAGGACAAGCATTTTGAGCCCGTTGCGGGCTCGGCACAATAGCGCGAGCACGCACGGGCGCCCCAACGTCTGGGCTGCGGGTCGAGTGGCGCCGCCGCCCGGCCTCTCGTTTTTCGAACATAACCTCGACCGATAGGGGATACCGATATGAAGACCATCAAGCTTGCTCCCGGCGAGCGCCTCGTTACCAATCAGCTCAATCGCAAGGGCGTGCTGCCGCAAAACATCGTCGACGCCGCCCGCGATATCGTGGCAAACGTGCGCGCCAACGGCGATGCCGCGGTGCGCGATTACTGTCAGCGTTTTGACGGTGTTGAGCTGCAGAGTTTTCGCCTGCCGCAGGAGCAGATCGATGCCGCGCTCGAAGGCCTCGATCCGGCCTTTGTCGCGGCGCTCGAAAAGGCTGCACGCCAGATTCGCGAGTTCCACCAGCGTGAGGTCGAGCAGAGCTGGTTTACCACGCGCCCGGACGGCACGATGCTCGGCGTTAAGGTGACCCCGCTTGCTGCGGCCGGCATCTATGTGCCGGGCGGCCGCGCGCAGTATCCCTCCACGGTGCTCATGAACGCCATTCCCGCCAAGGTTGCTGGCGTCAAGCGCGTGGTCATGGTGACCCCGCCGCAAAAGGACGGCCTGATCAGCCCCTACACGCTCGCCGCGGCAAAGCTCGGCGGCGTGGACGAGATCTATATGGTGGGCGGCGCCCAGGCCGTGGCCGCGCTGGCGTACGGTACCGAGACCATTCCGCGCGTCGACAAGATCACCGGCCCGGGCAACGCCTTTGTCGCCGCCGCCAAGCAGATTGTCTCGGGCGACGTGGGAATCGACATGGTCGCCGGCCCCTCCGAGGTCTGCGTGCTGGCCGATGCCACGGCCAAGCCTATGGTGGTCGCGGCCGACCTGATGGCCCAGGCCGAGCACGATCCGCTGGCAGCCTGCTATCTGGTGACCTGCGACGAGCAGTTTGCGCGCGAGGTCGAGGCGGGTATCGACATCCTGGTGGCGCAGTCGCCGCGTGCCGAGATCACGCGTGCCTCGCTCGATAACGAGGGCACCATCGTGGTGGCCGCCGATATGGCTGCCGCCGTCGAGGCGGTGAACACCGTGGCGCCCGAGCACCTGGAGCTGCACTGCAAGGACGCGATGGGCCTGCTTGGCGGCATCCGCAACGCCGGCGCCATCTTTGTGGGTGCGTGGAGCTCCGAGCCGCTCGGCGATTACGTTGCCGGCCCCAATCACACGCTGCCGACCGGCGGCACCGCCATGTTCTCCAACCCGCTTTCGGTGGAGGAGTTCGTCAAACGCTCGAGCGTCATCTGCTATACGCCCGAGGGCCTGCTCTCCGACGCTCCCGCTACGCAGCGCCTGGCCGAGGCCGAGGGCCTGTGGGCGCACGCGCTTTCCGCCGCCCTGCGTCGCCGTGTGCTGGAGCAGGGCGAGGATGCCGTGAGTGCCGAGTCTCTGGCCGCGGCCGACCTGACCAAGGTCGCTTGGCCGGGTGACGCCGTGGCGACGGTTGCCGAGGGCGTTGACCTGGCGGCTGCGGGCGCGGATGGCGTTGGCGCGACCGGCGAGGAGGCCTAACATGGCCGAACTCACGCCGCGCATGAAGGAGCTCGTCCAGCCCTACCTGGCCGGCATTGAGCCCTATGATCCCAACTTTACGCCCACGCGCATCAATCTTTCGGCCAACGAGAACACCTATCCCGTGCCCGCTGTCGTGCGCAAGGCGGTTGATGCGGCCTTGGCTGCTACGCCGCTCAACCGCTACCCCGATCCCATGTCCAACGACCTGCGCGACGAGCTTGCCGCTTGGCATGGCGTGGCTCGCGAGAATATCTGCGTGGGCAACGGCGGCGACGAGTTGCTCTATAACTACCTGCTGGCGTTTGGCGGCGCGGGACGGACCTTGCTCAACTGCCCGCCGTGCTTTAGCGAGTACGCGTTCTTTGCGTCGCTTTGTCAGACCGAGGTGCGCGATGTGTGGCGCGATCCGGTAACCTTTGAGCTCGACCAAGCGGCTGTGCTCGCCGTGGCGCCGGAGTGCAACCTGGCCATCGTGACCTCGCCCAACAATCCCACGGGCGATGTGGCACCGCTCGACTTTGTCGCGGCCCTGTGCGATGCGTGCCCCGGCATGGTCATGGTCGACGAGGCCTACGTTGAGTTTGCGGACGATTCGTTTGGCGCGGCCACCACGGCGCAGGGGCTTATCGCCGAGCATCCCAACCTGGTGATTCTGCATACGCTGTCCAAGGCGTTTGGCGCCGCCGGCACGCGTCTGGGCTATGTGATCGCGGCGCCCGAGGTCATCGATGTGTTTGCGGCGATTCGCCAAATCTACTCGGTTAACGTGCTAAGCCAGGCCGCCGCGCTTGCCTGCGTACGTGCCCGCGATGCGTACGCACCCGTGGTGGCACAGGTTGCATCTGAGCGCGAGCGCGAGCTGTGCGCCCTACGCGCAATGGCTGCCGAGGGTCTGCCCGTGGAGGCGTGGCCGAGCGCGGCGAACTTTGTGCTCGTGCGCACGCCGCATGCCACGCGCGTGCGCGAGCGTCTGCGCGACGAGTATTCGATTTTGGTGCGCGACTTTAGCTACGCGCCGGGGCTCGCGGACTGCCTGCGCATTACCGTGGGCACCCCGCAGGAAAACGACGAGGTGCTGGCAGCGTTTGCCGCGCTGGTGAAGGAGGAGATGTAGATGGACCGCTATGCCGAGGTAACCCGCAAGACGGGCGAGACCGACATTGTCGTAAAGCTCGACCTGGACGGATCTGGCGTGTGCGATATCTCGACCGGCGTGCCGTTTTTCGACCACATGCTCAACGCTTTTGGCCGCCATGGTCTGTTCGATCTGACGGTGCACGCGGTGGGCGACGTCGAGGTCGATGCGCATCACACCGTCGAGGACACGGGTATTGTACTGGGCGAGGCGTTTCGCCAGGCGCTGGGCGACAAGGTGGGCATTACGCGCTTTGCCGACGCGGCGATCGCCATGGACGAGACGCTTGTGATGGCTGCCGTTGATATTTCGGGCCGTGGGCAGGCCTACTGCGAGCTGCCCGTACCGACTGAGCGCGTGGGCAGCTTCGATACCGAGCTGGCCGTCGAGTTCTTCTACGCCTTTGCGCGCGACGCCAAGCTCACTCTGCACGTGCGCGAACTGGCGGGCGGCAACTCGCATCACATTATCGAGGCCGCCTTTAAGGCCGTGGGCCGCACGATGCGCCAAGCCTGTGAGCTGGACCCTCGCGTGCAGGGCATCCCCAGCACCAAGGGTTCACTGTAACCGCCACAAGGGTAAAAACCACCACGAAGGTGCCTGTCCCCTTTGTGGTGGTTTTGGATGATGGGAAAAGGGAGGGTCGCGTGGGCGAACCGAAGATTGTGGTGGTCGACTACCACAAGGGCAACTTGTCGAGCGTTGTGCGCGGGCTTGCGCGCGCCGGTGCCGCCGCCTGCACGTCGGACGATCCGGAGCAGATCCGCAACGCCGACGGCCTGGTCATCCCGGGCGTGGGCGCGTTCTATGACGCGATTGTCTTTATGCGCCAAAGCGGCGAGGCGGCGGCCGTGCTCGACGCCGTTGCCGCCGGAACTCCGCTGCTCGGCATCTGCCTGGGCCTTCAGCTATTTTTTGAGCGCGGCAACGAGGGCGTGCCGGCGGACGAAGGCGCGGACGCGGACGACGATGCCTCCGAGCAGGCTGGCGGTCCCTGGGTCGATGGCCTGGGTATTATGCGCGGCTCGTGCACACGCTTGGAGTCGAGCCGCCTGAAGGTGCCGCACGTGGGCTGGGACCAGGTGCACATGACGCCCGCCGGCGCGGCCGATCCGCTGCTTGCTGGTTTTGCCGAGGGTGCCAACATGTACTTTACCCACAGCTACGCGGTGGCCGACGACGCCGATGCCGCCGATGTGCTGGCGCGCACGCACTATACGCGGAGCTTCCCGTGCATCGTGCGCCATGGCAACGTGTGGGGCTGCCAGTTCCATCCCGAGAAATCCTCCGCGCTGGGTCAGCGCATCCTTAAGAACTTCGTCAACATCGTCGAGGAGGCTGGCCGATGATCCTGTTTCCCGCAATCGATCTGATCGGCGGCAAGGTCGTGCGCCTGGAGCGTGGCGACCGCAGCCGCTGCAAGGTATATTCCGACGACCCCGTGGCCGTTGCTCGCTCGTTTGCCGAGCAGGGCGCAAGCTGGGTGCACGTCGTCGACCTGTCCGCTGCCTTTGGCGAGGACGAGGACACATGCGCTGCCAACTCGGCGGCGATTAAGGCCATCTGCGGCGTCAACGGTCTGTCCGTGGACGTGGGCGGCGGCGTCCGCTCGCTCGCGCGCATCGACGAGTTGGCCGGCTACGGTGCGCGCCGCATTGCGCTGGGCACCGTGCTGGTGACCGAGCCGGGTTTTGCCGAGGTGGCAGCCAAAGGTTTTGGCGAGCTGTTGGTGGCCGACATTGCCGCATACGACGGCCAGGTCAAGGTGAACGGCTGGCGTGATGGCGCGGGCGTGGCACTCGACGATGCCGTGGCACAGCTTTCCGAGCTGGGCTTTAAACACCTGGTCTATACCGATATCGCGCGCGACGGCATGCAGACGGGCATCGACGTGGCAACGTATCGCCATGTGGCCGAGGTCGCGGGCTTTCCCGTCGTGGCATCGGGTGGCATCTCGACGCTCGACGACATCCGTGCGCTGGCCGCAGTGGGTGAGGGCGCGATTGAAGGTGCTATTACCGGTCGCGCGCTCTACGAGGGCAACTTTACGCTGGTACAGGCGCTGGCCGCCGCCCGAGGGGAGGAGTAGTCCATGCTTACCAAACGTGTGATTCCCTGCCTGGACGTCAAGGACGGCCGTGTGGTCAAGGGCGTCAACTTTGTGAGCTTACGCGATGCGGGTGATCCGGTGGAGCTGGCGCGTGCCTATGACCGCGAGGGTGCGGACGAGGTCGTCTTCCTGGACATTACCGCCACGAGCGACAACCGTGCGACGACTATCGAGATGGCGGCGCATGCGGCCGAGGAGCTCGCTATTCCCTATACCGTGGGTGGCGGTTTCCGCGACTTGGCGGGCATGCGGACCATGGTTGCCGCCGGTGCCGATAAGGTGTCGCTCAACTCTGCCGCCGTGCGTGACCCGTCGCTGATCAGCCAGGCTGCCGCGGCGTTTGGCAGCCAGGCCGTGGTCGTGGCGATCGATGCCAAGCGCGTTGGTTTGCCCGGCGCATCCGGTGCCGACAAGTGGGAGGTCTTTACCGCGGGAGGCCGCAACGCCACGGGCATCGACGCGGTGGCGTGGGCCGAGGAGGCGGCTCGCCGCGGCGCCGGCGAGATCCTGCTGACCAGCATGGACCGCGACGGCACCAAGGCTGGCTTTGACCTGGCGCTCACCCGCGCCGTGGCGCGCGCGGTGCCGATTCCGGTGATTGCGAGCGGCGGCGTGGGCACGCTCGAACATTTTGCCGAGGGCGTGATCGAGGGCGAGGCTGATGCCGTGCTGGCGGCCAGCGTCTTTCACTTTGGGACGTTCAGCATTCGCGAAGTCAAAGAGTATATGGCCTCTCAAGGTATTCCTGTGAGGCTGGACTTCTAATGCTGCGGCTTGCCCAGGCACCCGACCTTCCGGCTCCAACCCTCCTCGCGTACTTAAGTACGCGTCGTCGGGCTTGTCGCTCGGAATCTCGGGCACCTGGACAACCCTCACCGACCTGCGAAGTTTGAATTTGGGAAGAGAAATGGAAGAGATAACCGATCCTTCAAAGCTTACATACGACGCCAAGGGGCTGATTCCTTGTGTGGTTCAGCAGTACGACACCGGCGAGGTGCTTATGGTTGCTTGGATGAACGAGGAGTCGGTGGGGCTTACGCTCAAGACCGGTACCACGTGGTTTTGGAGCCGCAGCCGCCAGGAGCTCTGGAACAAGGGCGCGACGAGCGGCAACATGCAGGCGGTCAAGGAGCTTTGGGCCGACTGCGATAGCGATACGCTGCTGGTCAAGGTCGACTCGCCGGGCCCGGCCTGCCATACCGGCAACCGTACCTGTTTCTTTAAGAAACTCGCGTAGGGCGGGCGCTCGATTAGACGCTCGGCCACCAGAAAGGATTGAACCATGGGTGTGCGCACCGCAAACGTTCAGGATGGAAATATCGGTGAGACGCTGACAGGTCTGGCCGAGGTGATTCACGGTCGTCGTGATGCATCGCCGCAGGAGAGCTATACCGCGCGTCTGCTGACCGACGTCGAGGACGAGCTGCTCAAGAAGCTTGCCGAGGAGGCAAGCGAGGTGATCATGGCCTGCAAGGATAACGATCACGATCACATCCGCTACGAGGCCGGCGACCTGGTCTACCACTTGCTCGTGACGCTTGAGCGCTACGGCATCACCCTCGACGAGTTGGCCGGCGAACTCAACGCCCGCCGCCACTAGTCATTGGGGACGTTCTTAAACGACTAGTCGTTTGGGACAGTCTTTGTTGGTGTAACGGGGTCATGGAAGTTGCGGTGAAATAGGGACTGTTTAAGCGCTTCATCAGGCAAAACAATCCCTATTCCACCGCAACTTATGAAGGGATGGCTAGGCGAGGGGTGTGGATTCCCATTCGCCGGTGGGGTGGGGGACGTCGAAGGCTCGGTAGCCACAGTCGTAGGCGTGTGCCTGGGCCTCACGGATGTTCCAGCAAATGTCGCAGGCGCGGTGTGCGTCCGAGCCAAAAGTGATCGGCACCTCGGCGTGGGCAAAGCGGCGCAGCAATCCGGTCGCGGGATAGTAGTCTTCGAGGCCCTTGCGCGGTGCGGCGGTCGAGACCTCAACGCGGCGGCCTGTATCGTGCGCGCACTCGGCCATCTGCTGCCAAAACGGTGCGGGGTCTAAGTCGGGCGCAAAGCCTTCCTTCGAAAAGCGCATGACCAGGTCGGGATGGGCCATTACGTCAAAGTTGAGTGAGCTTTCGCAAGCGCGGCACCAGTCGTCGACGTAGCGCTCCCACACGCCGTGTACCCCCAGGTTTTCCCAAACATGCAGGTTGGTGTCATCATCGATCCAGCCGCAAAGGGAATCGGGTGTATCGGGGCGAGCGACGTTTTCCGTTCCCGCCGTACCCGCGGCACCGGCCATGATATCGCCTGGGTTGCCAATCCAATGCACGCTGCCCAGGCGTACGACGGCGTCCTGGGACCAGCGCTCAACCAAAGGCTCGCAGCCCTCGTACCAATCGCATTCAAAGCCATAGATAAGCTCGAGCTCCGGCGCGATTTGCGCGGCAAGCTTGCGGGCATCCTCAAAAGCCAGACGATGTGCCGGCAGGTCGCCCTCAGTAACCTGCACTTCGCAGTTGGCATCCATGCTGGCGGGCAGTGTGAGATGGTCGGCCGAGACCATGACGCGGCAGCCGGCCGCAGCAGCGGCGCGAACGTTGTCTTCAAACGAGGCATGGCCGTCCGAGAACGAGGTGTGGGTATGGCAATCGACCAGCGGGCAGGCAGACATGGCGACTCCTTTGCATTTGGCGAATCCGCTCCATTGTAATGTTGCAGCTCTCAACACGCCGCGCGCCGGAGCTCGAAATCGATTGGAAAGGCTGCGCGGCGCGGCCTCGCTTGCTCCAATACATGTACATCAGCCTCCAAAAGCTGCAAATAATGACATGTTTGGAGGCTGATGTACATGTTTGGCCGGGGCGGTGGAGTGTCGGTTTCTTGTCGACAAGGAAAATCGCGCTCATCACGCGCCGTCACACTCGCGCAGCCTGCGATGTGCTAGCGTTTGGGTGAACAAAACGAGCCCGCGCGGAAAGGATCCAGACCGTATGCAATGCGATAGCACATCCCCGCTGTCTCGCGAGACTGATGCGCCCGAAACTATCGTCAAACTGGAGTGCGACATCGATGATGCGTCGCCCGAGGTGCTTGCCTACGCTGCCGATTGCCTGCGCAAGGCCGGCGCCCGCGAGGTGCATTGGTTGCCGCTTTACTGCAAAAAGGGCCGCCCCGGCTGGCAGCTGCAGGTAATCTGCTCGCACGATGATATCGAGCGCTTGCAGACGATTATCTTTTTGGAGACCACGACCAACGCCATTCGTCGCCAGGTGATGGAACGCGTTTGCCTGCCACGCCGCTTTGAGCGCGTAACGACGCCATGGGGCGAGGTATCCGTTAAGGTGGCGACCCTGCCCGACGGCAGCGAGCGCGCGGCTCCCGAGTACGAGGATTGCGCCCGTCTTGCCCGCGAACATGGCGTGCCGCTCCAACGCGTGATGCAGGCGGCTCAGAGCGCGGCACTGCGATTCGAGTAACACGGTAGATGGGCTCCGCATCCGCCGGATCCCGTATTCAGCCCCCATCAACCCCATTCGAAAGGATCTCCCCATGAAATACCTCATCGCTTCCGACATCCACGGCTCGGCATACTGGACCGAGCGCCTCTGCGCCGCCATTGAGTCCGAGCAGCCCGACCGCATCGTCCTGCTGGGCGACCTGCTTTATCACGGTCCGCGCAACGACCTGCCGCGCGACTATGCTCCCAAGCGCGTGATTCCGCTGCTCAACGCCCTAGCCGACCGCATCATCGCGGTGCGCGGCAACTGCGACGCTGAGGTCGACCAGATGGTCCTCGACTTCCCCGTCATGGCCGACTACGCCACGCTGTTTGACGAGACCGGCCGCGAGCTGTTCCTGACGCACGGCCATGTCTTTGGCGCCGGCATGCACAACAGCGTCGACCACGCGCCCGCGCTGCCCGAGGGCTCCGCGCTCGTCTACGGCCACACGCACATCAAGGTCAACGAGGAAAGCGCCGCGCACCCGGGCCTGTGGCTCTTCAACCCCGGCAGCGTGAGCATCCCCAAGGACGGCTCGCACAGCTACGGCATCTACGAGGGCGGCGCGTTCCGCCACGTGATCCTGGAGGAGGACTAACCATGGCGCAGCATATGGCTCAGCAAAATGCCGAGGGCTCGCGCGATCTGCCCACGCTGATAGACGCGTCGGCCGAGCTGCAGCATCTGGTGCAGACCATCTGGCGTCTGCGTCAGCCCGATGGCTGCCCGTGGGACCGCGAGCAGACGCACCGCAGCATCGGCAAGAACATGATCGAGGAGGCCTACGAGGCGCTCGACTGCATCGAGGCGGACGACGCGGTTCACCTGCGCGAGGAACTGGGTGACGTGCTCATGCAGGTCGTGCTGCATGCGCAGATTGCTGCCGACGCCGGCGAGTTTACGCTGGCCGACGTGGCGCGCGATATCGACGCCAAGCTCATTCGCCGCCACCCGCACGTGTTTGGCGATGCGGATGCCGAGAGCTCCGACGAGGTGCTCAAGATTTGGGACGAGGTCAAGCTTGCCGAGAAAGCCGCCAAGGACAAGGCCGTGGCGGCGGGCGAGGCCGCGCCCGAGGGTCTGCTCGATGGCGTGCCCACGCATCTGCCGGCGTTGATGCAGGCGCAGAAGGTGTCACGCAAGGCGGCCGCCGTAGGCTTTGAGTGGGAGACGGTCCAGGACGTGTGGGACGAGGTTGCCGAGGAGCGTGCCGAGTTTGAGGCCGAGGCCCCTGGCTCGCCCGAGCGCGAAATGGAGTTTGGCGATCTGCTCTTTGCCCTGGTCAACGTCGCGCGCAAAGAGGGGATCGACGCCGAGAGCGCCCTGCGCGCCAGCACGGCAAAGTTCCGCCGTCGCTGGGCCGCGATGGAGCAGATGGCGTCCGACGCCCACGTGGATCTTGCCGAGCTTTCGACCCACGACCTCAACGACCTGTGGGATGCCGCAAAGGCGGAGGAGTAAGACTGCGGGAACGACGGGCTGACATGCCTCATCGTTCCCGCTAAATTTTTCGAAAATCAAGTGTATCCCTCGGCTAACTTAGGGCATAATGCAAAAAGTGCGACATGGCTAACTTACGGAGACGCACCGATGGTGCACGGTCAGCCGGTCGCTTGCATCCACTACGTTTCCAAGTGAGAGGGAGACAACATGAGCGATATTTTGGACGTCTACGGTCGCGAGGTGCTCGACAGCCGCGGCAATCCCACCGTCGAGGTCGAGGTCGTGCTCGAGGACGGCAGCTTTGGCCGCGCAATGGTGCCTTCGGGTGCTTCGACCGGCGCCTTTGAGGCCTGCGAGCTGCGCGATGGCGACAAGGGCCGCTACCTGGGCAAGGGCGTTTCGCAGGCCGTCGAGCACGTCAACAACGAGTGCGCTAACGCCGTCGTGGGCCTCGATGCCTTCGACCAGCGCGCCGTCGATGCCGCGCTGATTGCCGCGGACGGTACTCCCAACAAGACCAAGCTCGGTGCCAACGCCATCCTGGGCGTGTCGCTGGCTGTTGCCCGCGCCGCTGCCGAGTCGGCGGGCCTGTCGCTGTACCAGTACCTGGGCGGCGTCAACGCCCACCTGCTGCCCACACCTATGATGAATATCCTCAACGGCGGCGTGCATGCCGACAACAACGTTGACTTCCAGGAGTTCATGATCATGCCGGTGGGTGCTCCGAGCTTTGCCGAGGGCCTGCGCTGGTGCGCCGAGGTCTACCACACCCTCAAGGGCGTGCTGCACGAGGCCGGCCTGGGCGGCGGCGTGGGCGACGAGGGCGGCTTTGCCCCCAACCTTAAGACCAATGCCGAGCCGTTCGAGTACATCACCAAGGCCGTCGAGAAGGCTGGCTTTAAGCCCGGCGTCGACTTCATGTACGCCATGGACCCGGCCTCGACCGAGTTCTACAACGCCGAGACCGGCATGTACGAGCTCAAGGGCGAGGGCGTGGAGTACACGAGCGCCCAGATGGTTGATTACTGGGAGAAGCTCGTCGACACCTATCCCATCATCTCCATCGAGGACGGCATGGCCGAGGAGGACTGGGACGGCTGGGTCGAGCTTACCCGCCGCATTGGCAACAAGGTGCAGCTGGTGGGCGACGACCTGTTCGTCACCAACACCGAGCGCCTCAAGAAGGGCATTGAGCTGGGCGCCGCCAACGCGATCCTGGTCAAGGTCAACCAGATCGGCACGCTCACCGAGTCGCTCGAGGCCATCGAGACCGCCAAGGAGGCCGGCTACGCCTGCATCGTGAGCCACCGTTCCGGCGAGACCGAGGACTCCACGATCGCCGACCTGGTCGTGGGCGTCAACGCCGGCCAGATCAAGTCGGGTGCCCCGTGCCGCAGCGACCGTATCGCCAAGTACAACCAGCTCATCCGCATCGAGGACGAGCTCGAGGGCAGCGCGCGCTACGCCGGCAAGGCCGCGTTCTACAACATTCGCTAGGCACGCGGAGGTCGCGGGGGCGGGGAAGACTCGGATTCGCCTTGCTCCAGCCGGGCGCGGTTGAGCACCATTGGGCGCTGGGCCATACGGCTCAGCGCCTTTTTTATGTCGAGCAAAGGCTGGCGAAGGCGGTGCGCGCGCTCGTGCTATAACTAGAATACTTAGCGCAAACAAACCTCAACCGCACAAGGCGCACATGGATCAGATTTACGACAACAGGTACTATTCCGCCGGTTCGCGTGAGCCGTCGCCTCGCCGTGCGCGCACGGTGCAGCTCGGTGGGTCCGCCTACGCCGGCGCCGACCGCTCCATGCAACGCCCGACAAGTACCTCGCGCCCCAATGCTCAAGTGAATACTTCGACAGATGGACCAGTGCGCCCGGCACGTTCGTCGCATGCGTCGCGTCCCTCGGCCCAGACGCACGACAGGTCGAGCAGGCCCTCGAACCGTTTTTCGGGCTCGGACTTTATGCACTACGCCAACGACAACGCGGTGGTCAAGGCGATCTACGACTTTACCCATGGTCCTCAGCGAGGGCTATTCATCGGCATCGTCGTTGCTCTGGTGCTCGTGAGCCTGTATTTCCCCGTGCGCGATCTGTACGTGGCAAAGCGTTCGAGCGATATCTTGGCCAAGCAGGTCGAGATTCGTCAGCAATACAATGATGAGCTGCAAAAAAGCGTCGACAAGCTGCTCTCGGAGGAGGGTATCAAGGACGCGGCATCCGAGGACTTGGGCCTGGTGATGCCAGGCGAGAAGAGGATTGAAGTGCAGGGCCTGGACGACGATTCGGATTCGTCTTCGAGCAAGAAGTCGTCGAACGCCAAGAAGGCCAGCGAAGTTGCCAAGGAAATCGAAGAAGTCGGTAAGGACGCCCCGTGGTATATCCAGGCGCTCGACATGCTGTTTGGGTTTAACGGTGTCGAGGGCCAGACGGTCGTGTCCAACGGCGAGTAGCGCCCGGAGGGGAACCCGCAATGGCAGATTGCAAACGATATAAGGTGGCGGCGATCGATCTGGGAACGGTGTCGTCGCGACTGGTGTTGGCCCAGGTCGAGGGCGGGGCGATCGTGGGATCGTCCAAGCATACCGAGATTACCGACCTGGGCGAGGGTGTGGACGCGACGGGTCGCTTTTGCGAGGCGGCTGTCGAGCGTGTGCTCGCTGCGTGTCGCATGTTTGTGGACGAGGCGCGTGCCTTTGGGGCCGCGTGCATTTGCACCACATGCACGAGCGCCGCGCGCGATGCATCCAATGCCGCACTGCTGCTGGACGGTCTGCGTGAGCTGGGGCTCGAACCGCAGGTGATTCCGGGCGAGGTCGAGGCGCGCCTGACGTTTTTTGGCGTGGCGCACGACTTTGCCGGCGAGCGCATCATTGTTGCCGATTCGGGCGGCGGATCCACGGAGCTCGCGACGGGCGTCTATGCGCCGGAGCGTGGGGTCTTTGCGCTGGAGGGCACGCGTTCGCTGGACATCGGTTGTCGCCGTGTGACGGAGCGATTTTTCTCGGCACTGCCGCCCGCACGCGGCGAGCTTACTGCCGCTGCCGCGTGGGCGGGCGAGCAGTTCGCTGCCTATTTTGAGGGCCTGCCGAGCAATTTTGAGCGCGCCGAACGCTTGGTCGCAGTGGGTGGCACCGTCACCACACTCGTGGCGCTCGTTCATGAGCTGGAACCGTACGATTCGAGCTTTGTGCACCTGCGCGAGCTTTCGCTGGATCAGGTTTCGGCCGCTATTGAGCGCATGTCTGCGCTGGATGTCGCAGGCATTGCCGCGTTGCCAGGCGTGCAGCCCAAACGCGCGGGCGTGATCTTGGCTGGCGCCGTGGTGATCCGCGAGCTCATGCGCGCTGGCGGCTACAAGACGCTCACTGTAAGCGAGAACAGCTTACTCGCCGGCATGGCCGCCACCATCAACGAGGCTCTCGACGGTGCGACCCCCACCATCTCCTGGACCCAAGAGCTCAGCACCCTCTAAATAAGTTGCGGTGAAATAGTTCCTAAATAAGCTGGTAAACGGTATAAACAGGATCTATTCCACCGCAACTTCTAAGGGACCGAAGCAGTCTTTTTAGCCAGTCCTAAATTAGTTAACTTTCTGAAGCGCGGGGCGGTGGGACGTCCGCGTATTTGCTGCGCAAATTCGCACCGGCTTCGGCCGCCTGCCGGCGCCCTCGCCGGCTCGCTGCGGACGCTGCGCGTCCGCTTGACGCTCGCCCCCTCGCGGGTTCGAGTCCCACCGGCATCCAAAAGAAACGAGCCCGCATCCCTGGGGGACACGGGCTCGTAAACAATACGTGGTAGGGGCGGTGGGACTCGAACCCACAATCCTTGCGGCGAGAGATTTTAAGTCTCCTGCGTATGCCAATTCCGCCACGCCCCCGTGAGACTAGAAGTCTAGCACAAGCCGTCCGTTACGCGTTGACGGCCATCGAGTGCCGGCCCGACTTTTCCAAGTACTCGGCAAACTTGGCCTCGTCGCCCTTGTTCTTGTACTGCAGGGCCAGCAGGTATTCCAGGCGGCAGCTCTTGACCTTGTCGTCACCGGCCTCCTTGAGCATGCGCTCCAGCTCGGGAATGTCGTTGTGGCGCTTCAAGATCATCGTGTCGTACATCAGCTGGCATTCGTGTGCGACTGCCTCGGCCTGACCGCCCTCAAAGCCCTTGATCTCGTGCAGGAGCTCCTTGGATTTTTTGCGGTCCTCCTGGCCAACGTAGTAGTTAAAGGCCTTAATCACCAGGTCGACGCGCTGCATCTTGGGCAGATTGAGTCCCAGCAGCAAATCGAACATCTCGTCGGCGCGCTTGTGGTCCTCGCGCAGCAGATAGGAGTTCAGGCGCAGGTAGTCGCGGTTATAGCGCGGGTACAGCATGCTGGTGAGTTTGCCATCGAGCAAGCGATCGAACTCGTCCCACTGCTTGGCAGCCATAAGCTGCTGCAGGCGCTTAAACGTGGTGCGTTTTTTGACGCTAAAGAACACCGACACGGCGATACAGATGATGACGACGGCGGTCCAGAGGGTGCGGGAATCGGGCATATTGGGGTCCTTAGTCGCTCATAAAGCGAGCGGTATGACAACACGTACTAGATGTATTATACGCAGCGCGCAAGCAAACTGGCATAAAAGCTCATCGAGGCTGAGTGCCATCGCTCGCTGCGGTACACTTACCTAAAGTAAACCACGAAGGGAGACATTACCTATGAAGAAGATCGTTTTGGCTTGCGGTGCTGGCGCTGCTACTTCCACGCTCGTTGCCCAGAAGGTCGCTACCCTGCTCGACGCCAACGGTTACGCCGACAAGTACGAGATCGTGCAGTGCGCCATCTCCGAGGCCAAGGACGTTTGCGACGAGGGCGCCGACCTGCTGATCGCCACCACCGTTGCCCCCGAGGGCCTCACCTGCCCGTACGTGAGCGGCGTGCCCTTCATGACCGGCATGAACCGCGTCGCTGCCGAGAAGGCCGTTCTCGACGTCATGGCACAGTAGGCGCTGACTTCATGAGTGAGCAGAACGCCAATCCGGTAGAGCTCTTTGGTATGCGCGTTGCCCATGTGGGCATTAACGCCGCCGACCCGGCAGACGCCTTGGAGATTGCGGAGCTGTTCTCGACGATGATGGGCCTGCCCGTTATCGAGACCCCGGTTTCGTACTTTAACGATTCGCTGGTCGAGGTCATGAAGCAGAACGGTCGTGGCACCAAGGGCCACATTGGCTTTGCCGTCAACGACATCGATGCGGCCGAGAGGTGGTTTGCCGAGCGCGGACTCGAGGTCAACGAGGAGTCGCGCGTACTGCTGCCCGACGGCGGCACCAAGCTCGTGTACTTTAAGCGCGAGTTCGCCGGTTTCGCCGTGCACCTGTGCCGCGAGTAGCGCACAAGCTGCCATAGCTGGCAAAAAGGGATAGGGCCGCGTGGCCCTATCCCTTTATTTATGCCGAGGGGCTTCCTGCCGCGGCAGGCGAATCGTAAAGCGGCTGCCGACCCCTTCGACCGAGGTCACACCGATGACGCCGCCGTGGCTGTCGACGATCCACTTGGCGATCGCAAGCCCCAGACCCGAACCCTGTGCGCCGGCATCGCGCGCGTTGTCGGCACGGTAGAACCGCTCGAACGCGTGAGCTGCGGATTCCTGGTTCATGCCGATGCCCTCGTCCTCAACACTTATGTCGATCGTGCCCGCGCCCGCATCCGGCGTTATGCCAAATGTGACGGTCGTTCCCGCATCCGAGTACTTGGCGGCGTTTTGCACGATCACGCGCAGAGCCTGCTTCACGAGCGCCACGTCGACGGGCGCGTCGCAGCGCGGGTCGCTGGCAAGCGCAGCGTCAGAAGCCAGCCGATACGTGTGCTCGGTATCGATCATCTGCGATTCTTCGCATACCTCGCTGACCAGTGCAGCCAAGTTGGTATGCGCGCGCCGCAGGACCGTGCGCCCGGCATCGCCGCGCGCCAAAAACAGCAGCTGCTCCACAAGCTCTTGCATGTGCTCGCTTTCGGCTTTAAGGGACGCGATGGACTCCGCCAGCACGTCCGGGTCGTCCTTACCCCAGCGGTCGAGCATGTTCACGTAGCCCTGAATCACCGCGATGGGCGTGCGCAGCTCGTGGCTCGCGTCGTTGACAAAGCGCATCTGCTGCAGCTTGGCCTCTTGCATCTGGCGCAGCAGGCGGTTGAGTGCGACCTCGATGCTTGCCAGGTCGGCGTCGCCGGTGGTGACGCTCGGCGAGTCGACGCTTGCGCGCTCGATGGCCTGCTCCAGTGTTTCCATTTTGCCGCCGGCGAGTTGCATGCGGCCGAGTTCGTCCACGCGCAGGGCCAGATCGTTGAGCGGTGCCATGGTGCGGCGTACGCGTCGGGCGCCGCCGAGCATGTTGAGCACGCTGATGACCTGCCAACCTACAACGACAAGGTAGAGAGGCCATAGCGTGACGAGGTCCTGCGCGAGGGGGAAGGTCTTGGTGGTGCGCGCAAGCTCGACGGTATAGGTGAGCGTGGCCAGGTCCCAGCCACGCGCAGGCGTCAGCGACATGCCGTGAACGGTAGCGCCGGGGATCCATCCTGCGGTAAACGCGCTGTCGGGCAGCGTCTGGTTGTATCCATAGACGAGGATCGCCGCTGCAATCACCATCAGCAGCAGATCGAGCCAGACATAGCTCATCAGGCGGCGCCACATATAGCTCCAGTTGATGGCGCGGGCGATGGATGTGACGCGCTTGGTCTCGGCGTTACGCGCGGCAGACATAGCCCACCCCGCGCACGGTCTGGATGATGCGGGCGCCGCCAGCGTCCTCGATCTTGGCACGTAGGTGCGCGATGTGCACGTCGACGTTGTTGGTGTCGCCCACGTATTCGTAGCCCAGCGCCTCGTGCGCGATGCGCTCGCGCGTGAGCACGGTTTCGGCATGCGCCATAAGCAGGGCGAGGACGTCGAACTCGCGGGCAGTCAGCACGATGGGCGAGCCGCCAACCGTGACTTCGCGGCGGTCGGGATCGAGCGCGACCGAGCCCACGGTGAGTGCGGCGGGGGAGGACACGGCAGAGGTCTTGGCCGAGTCGTCAGCCGGGGGTATCGCAGCGGCGCTCCCGACCGCGCCGCCCGCTATACCCGCCCTGGCGCCGGCGCCGCCAACGCCCGAAGCCGCCCGCACGGCCTCCGCGCGCTTCAACGCCACGCGGATTCGTGCGAACAGCTCCTCAATGGCAAACGGCTTGGTCAGGTAATCGTCGGCGCCGGCATCGAGCCCTGCCACCTTGTCCATCACGGCATCGCGCGCGGTGACCATAATCACCGGCACATCCTTGTGCTTGCGGACGCGCCGCAGCACCTCCATACCGTTGAGCTGCGGCAGCAATACATCGAGCAGGATCAGATCGTAGTCGTGCTCCAGTGCCAGGTCCACGGCGGTACGGCCGTCGGCGGCGTGCTCCACCTGGTAGCCCTCGTGCTCCAGTTCGAGCGTCACAAAGCGGGCGATTTTCTCCTCGTCCTCTACGATCAGGATCCGTGCCATGCGTGCCCCCGTCTGCGATTACTTGTCGTCGTTCAGATTTTGCTTAATGCCGTCCGCGGCGTCGGCGGCGTGATCCATCAGGTTGTTGATGCTGCCGGGCACGTCGCCGTCGCTATCGATGCGGTAGCGCATACCAAAGAACAGGCCAAGCAGCATCAGCCATATCGTGGCGCCCCAGGCAAACAGCGCGACGATGGGGATCAGGATGGGGATGTTGAGGATGATCGCATCGCGGCGCGTGGCGATAAACTTGGTGTCCAGGCTCAGACGGAAGAGCTTTTTGAGGTACTCCCACACGCTGTCCATCTTCTTGGAGAAGTCGGTCTTTTCGCTCGACTTCTCGTAGGCGGCCTGTGCGGCGACCATCTCGGCAGAGGGCTCATCGACCGGCGCGGACTCGGTGGCGGCATGCGCCGATGTGGTCTGGGTCTTGCCCTGCGACTCGAGCCAAATGATGGCATCAAGGACGTTGCCGCCGGCGGCGTCGAGCGCTGCCTTGGCATCGGTGTAGCTCACGTTGCACTTGGTGCGGATGGTTTCAACTTTTTCGAGGTCGTCCATGACCTGTCCTTTCGTTCGATGGGCGCGACGCCGGGCGATCTGCCCGGGCGCGAGCGTTGCGTTCGGCGGCCTGCGTGACGCCGCCCCGCCCTTGGTCGAACTCTATAGTGCAGGTTATAGATTAAGCGATTCTTGAGCCAAGATTAATGTTGGATGAGTTTTTGCGCGGCGGTGGGAAAGGTATTTGACCTCGATAGCGGGGGATGTGGTGCCGGTGCAAAACGGCGTCAAAGGTTGGTCGAGCAGGCGGTTTCTCCATTGATGTCCGCACGGCATGTGACACTTACCATGCCGCCCTGCTCTGCCGCGGCGGCATGCGTCTGAACAATGACCCTCTAAGGAGTTCGATACCGATGAGTGACAACGCAAAGCATCTCGCAAAGAAGTGCGTCAAGGACGCGGGGCCGTGTCTCGCGTTGTGCCTTGCCGGCGCGGCGGTCGCGCTGCTGGCTGTTCTGGGGCCGTTCGACGTGCTCCGAAGTGCCGCCTCTCTGCACGTTTGCATGGCCCTTGCCGGCGCCATGATGACCGGCGGCGTGCTCGATCTGGTTATTTGGGTGCTTGACCCGTTTGGATGGAAGAACGAGGGGTAAGCCCTAAGGGATGGAAGGGCTGGAACGGTTGGCTTAGTGATCGTGCAGAATGTGGGCTAGCGACTTACAGGGAAGTGGTGATCCGATGACAGTCTATGTGACGGGCGATATTCACGGCGGCGTCGACATGCAAAAGCTGCGCGACTGGGAGCTTGGGGATAGCCTGACGAGCGACGACTATCTGATTGTCGCGGGCGACTTTGGCTTTCCGTGGGATTTCTCTGCCGAGGAATGCGCCGATATCGCTTGGCTGGAGTCGCGCCCCTATACGTTGCTGTTCGTCGACGGCAACCACGAACGTTTCGATCACTGGGCGGAGCGTCCCATGGAACTGTGGCACGGCGGTCTGACGCAGTGCCTGTCGGACACCTCGCCCATCCGACGCCTGACGCGCGGCGAGGTTTTTGAGCTCGACGGCTCAACGATCTTTACCATGGGCGGCGCCACGAGCGTGGATAAGGAATACCGCATTCCGTATTCCAGCTGGTGGCCGCAGGAGCTGCCGGACGAGCGCAACTTTGAGGAGGCGCGGGCAAAGCTCGAGAGCATGGGCTGGAAGGTCGACTACGTGATCACCCACACCTGCTCTACGCGCATGCTTTCGCCCACGCTTTATCCGGCACCCGGCTGGAATTGCCCCGCCATTGATCGGCTTACGGCATTTTTCGATGAGCTGGAAGATCGCTTGGACTTCAAGCGCTGGTACTACGGCCATTTTCATCGCGACGCCAACCCGGCCGAGCGCCATACCGTGCTCTACGACTGTATCGTTCGTCTGGGCGACGAACTCCAGCCCTGGGATGTTGCGTAGAGGCGGGGTGGCTGGCTACTTGACCGTTACAGTGATGTTTTCCCGATGCGTACGGATAACATCCCAGCTAAAGTGCTCGGCCAGCTGCTCGGTAGAGCGCGGCGTGGTGTCCGGCGCGATGCCTGTTTGCCCGGCGAGCCATCCCAACAGTGCCTCGGGTGTGCCAAAGCGGGTGCGGAGCTCGCCCAGGTCCAGATCGCGATCGCGCTTGGAAAGGCGGCGGCCGTCCGATGACATGAGCAGCGGAATGTGCGCGTAGTGCGGCGTGGGCAGTCCCAGCAGATGTTGCAGATAGATCTGGCGCGGCGTGGAACCAAGCAGGTCGCATCCGCGTACGATCTCGGTGACGCCCATGGCAGCGTCGTCGACCACCACGGCCAGCTGATAGGCAAACACGCCGTCGCTGCGGCGCACCAAAAAGTCACCGCACTCGGTGGCGAGTGCTTCGCATTGGGCTCCGTACGTGCGGTCCACGAATTCGATCACGTCGCTGGCGAGGTCGTCGACGGTGGGCACGCGCAGGCGCGTGGCCGGAGCACGCAGGGCACTGCGGCGGGTGATTTCATCAGCAGAAAGACCTCTGCAGGCGCCGCGGTAGATGGGCGTGCCGTCGCTGGCGTGCGGCGCGCTCGCGGCGTGGAGTTCGGCACGCGTGCAAAAACAGGGATAGGTGAGGCCGGCGTCTTGCAGCTGGCGCAGGGCGTCCTCGTACAGATCCAGGCGATCGTGCTGGTAGTAGGGGCCTTCGTCCCACTCCAGTCCCAGCCAGGCCAGGTCGTCAATCAATTGAGTGGCAAGTTCCGGGCGCTTGCAGCGATCGTCCAGGTCCTCGATGCGCAGCACGATGCTGCCGCCCTGGCTGCGGGCCGAAAGCCATGCGCACAGGCAGCTGAACACGTTGCCCAAGTGCATGCGGCCCGAGGGCGACGGGGCAAAGCGGCCCACGACGGGGGTGGGCACTGCCGTTGCTGGTGCGTCCGCGGCGGGCGTTGCTATGTTGCGTGTTTTGATATCCATGCGGATGAGTATAGCGCGGGGCTTGGCAGGGAAGGCGTTGCCGCGCTCACAAGTTGGCGGCGGTGCGCATTGCGCACGGTGGGTTTGCGGCTCAAGGTCTCGATCGCTGCGTACCGACTTAGCCTCACAAACGACAGAAACCCCGGCAGCTCTTCGCAACTGCCGGGGTTTCCGCGGAAAAGGGGGACATGATCCTCGAGCGAACGGCAAAGGGGCAAACCGTTTTCGCTCAACTGCTTTATGCCCCTCGGCTGGCGGCTCAATCAGCGCGTGCCGCGCCCACACAAAGCCGCTACACCTGTGACGGAGCTGTGAAGTGGTATCTATTGCCGGGGCGGGCTATGCCAAGGGTGTCCCTAATGACTAGTCATTTAAGAACGTCCCCAATGACTAGCTGCCGGGGTGCGGGTGTGACTTTCATCCCGTTTGGCGCTCCGGTCGCCTAGATGTTCGCCATGCGTACCCGCAAACGTGGGACAATGGCGCTGTTGGTTTTACAGACAAAGGATGTGCCTATGAACACCCTCGCCGCCAAAGTCAGCCGGCAGCGCCACCTGTTTGCGCGATTCGCTTCCGTCTGCGTGCTCGTCACGCTTGCGTTGTTGCTGCTGCCTGTCGCCGCGCACGCCGACGGCTACTCCATGACCCAAACTTATATCAGTGCCACGGTTGAGGCCGATGGATCGCTGACCGTTGTCGAGGGACGCCAGTTTGATTTCGACGACGACATCAACGGCGTGTTTTGGGAGATCAATACGGGCACCAACCAGCAGGGCGGCACGGCGGGCGTTGACGTGCTGAGTGTCGAGGAAGAGGACACCGCGTTTAACAAAGTCGATAGCGCGAACAAGGGCGATTCTGGCGTCTACACGGTCGAGCAGACCGGTGACGGCGTAAGGATTAAGGTGTTCAGCCCCCACGAGAGCGGCGACAGCGCGATCTATTACGTGAGCTACACCATGACCGGTGCGGTCATGAACTGGGCCGATACCGCCGAGCTCTACTGGAAGTTTGTGGGCGACGGCTGGTCCGCGGACTCCGATGACGTTGAGATGGAAGTGTACTTCGCAAATGCCGCTGCCGGGACGGCGGCCGTCAAGGGCGATAACTTCCGCGCATGGGGCCACGGCCCGCTGACGGGCGATGTATCGCTCGATGCGGACGAACCCATGGTCACCTATACCATTCCCTGCGTGCATCAGGGCGAATTCGCCGAGGCACGCATCGCCTTCCCTAGCGACTGGGTGCCGCAGCTTGCCGCTTCGGGCGAAGAGCGCATGTCAACGATCCTGAGCGAAGAGAAGGAATGGGCCGACGAAGCTAACGCCCGCCGCGCTCACGCTCGCATGATTGCCAATGCACTTGCCGTGCTAAGTGTTGTTGCGGCGGTGGTCTTTACCGGCACAATCGTTATGCTCAAGCTGCGCAAGCGCAAGCCCAAGCCGCTTTTCCAGGACGAATATTTCCGCGATGTGCCTTCGGCCGACCATCCCGCCGTGCTTTCGGCCCTCATGAGCTGGAACGAGGTGCCCGACCAGGCATATATCGCCACGCTCATGAAGCTCACTGACGACCGTGTGATCAAGCTGGAGCAGGCGACCGTGACCAAGGCCAAGAAGGGTCTGTTGGGGCGTGAAAAAGAAGAGCAGACGTATCGCGTGACGGTGAGTGATGCGGGCTGGAAGTCGGCCAAGGGCATTGACCACATGGTGCTCAAGGTCTTCTTTGCCGGTGCTAAGCCTGACGAGAACGGTGACCGTTCGCGCACGTTCGACGAGCTGCAGCACTACGTCAAGCAGCACGCTACACCCGTGGGTGATAAGCTCGAGGACTATCAGAACACCGTTAAGGGCAAGCTGGCCGATAGCGAGTACGTTGCCTCGGACGGCATTGTTGCAATGGTGTTTTGCCTGGTTCTTGGTATCCTGATTGCCTTTGTTCCCGTGGGATCCATTTTCTTTACCGATGGCGCACAGGCGAACATTACCGCCGCGGTTATCTCGGTGCCGATTGTGCTGGTGGGTATCGGCGTGGGCCTTACGTTTCGCCGCTTTACGCCGGAGGGCGCCGAGGTGGCGGCTCGCTGCAAGGCACTTAAGCATTGGCTCGAGGACTTCACTCGTCTAAAGGAAGCCGTCCCGGGCGATCTGGTGCTGTGGAACAAGCTGCTGGTGATGGGCGTGGCGCTGGGTGTTTCCAAGGAAGTGCTGCGTCAGCTTGCCGAGGCCGTGCCGCCCGAGGTGCGCGAGGCCGACGGCTTCTATGACAATTATCCCTGCTACTGGTGGTACTACCATCATTACGGTATCGAGTCTCCGCTCGATTCGTTCGATGACGTGTATCACGAGAGCATCCGTGAGCTGGCGTCGAGCTCCGACAGCTCGGGCGGCGGCGGAGGCGGCGGCTTCTCTGGCGGCGGAGGCGGCGGCGTCGGCGGAGGCGGCGGCGGAACGTTCTAGCGCGCTCTGATTTTTGGGATGGATCTTCTCCGGCGACTGTTGGCGGATCCATCCCATTTTTATGCGCTACCTACGAAGACTGTCCCCAACGACTAGTCACTGGGGACGTTCCTAAATGACTAGGTATGGCTGCTGGGCTTAGGCTGTTAGATCGAGTTCGTAGAGGAAGCTTTCGCGCGGCATGTCGTGGCGGCGCTCTTCGCGGTTGGCGCGGTGCGTGGCCGTGCGCTTAAAGCCGTGCAGCTCGTAGAACTTCCACGAGCAGTTGGAGTCGGTATACAGGTGCGCCCTCGTCGCTCCAAGCGAGGACAGGTGCGAGACCGCGGCATCGAGCAGAACCGTGCCAACGCCCAGGCCATGGACATCGCGATCCACGGCAAGCAGCGTGACCTCGTTGTCGTGCGGCAACGGGCTGCTCTCGAGCAGGCGGTTGTTGGTTCGGATGGTTGCGCGCACAAACGAGAGATACTCGGCGCAGGCATCAGGCTCCAGCTCACGCATCTGCGATAGCAGTGCGCGTTCGGTATCCATCCAATGCTCGTTGACAGTGACGCCGGAGTTCTGTCCTGCGCGTGCAAGTGCAATGCCGCGCGCCTCGCCGTCAATCACCGCAACCTGTGAAAACGTCGACGACGAAAGGCAGTAGGCGAGGTCGCACGCGGCCTCAAGGCGGTTGTACTCATCGTTATCCGAATTGTTATGCCAAAGCTGCTGCAGAATCAGCGCGATGGCGTCGAAGTCTTCGGTATCAAACGGTCGGTAGAGAACCCGCGAGACCATGGTGCCTCTTTCTTTTGCGGATGCATATCGAGCACAGTTCTACCACGCCATTGGCATCTAATTATGGTGCCCCTGTGTTCCATGAACTCACCGTGCCCGGTGCTGTGCCCATCCCCTCCGCGTGCAAACTTTTTCTGCACATGCGCTCGTTGCGGGGTGCATCGATGCGCTCGATGCGCTACATTAAATCAGTATTTTCAATGCCGCTGCGCGAGCGCTGCAGATCGACGTATCACCGACTCACAGAGCACGGCGGCGTACCAGACAGGAGGACTGCATGGGATCTGATGTGAAGATCGCACGCGCGTTGATCTCGGTTACCGATAAGACGGGCGTCGTCGATTTCGCACGGACGCTGGTCGATGACTTTGGCGTCGAGATCATCTCTACGGGCGGCACGGCTCGTGCCATCGAGGACGCGGGCGTTCCCGTAACCCCCATCGAGGAGTTCACGGGCTATCCCGAGATGATGGACGGCCGCGTTAAGACCCTGCACCCCAAGGTTCACGGCGCGCTGCTGGCCCGCCGCGATTCCGAGCAGCATATGCAGGAGGCCGCTCAGCACGGCATTAAGCTGATCGACCTGGTCGTCGTCAACCTGTACGAGTTCGAGAAGACCGTCGCCAACCCCGAGGTCACCTTCGCGGACGCCATCGAGCACATCGACATCGGTGGCCCCTCCATGCTGCGCTCTGCCGCCAAGAACGCCGCGAGCGTTACCGTCATCTCCGACCCGGCCGACTACGACGCCGTCCTGGCCGAGATGCGCGAGACCGGTGGCTGCACCACGCTTTCCACCCGTCGTCGCCTGCAGGTGAAGGTCTACCAGACCACCGCCGCCTACGACACGGCTATCTCCCGTTGGCTTGCCGCCCAGGCAAGCGACGTGGCGGACACCTCTGCCAAGCTCGAGATCTCGCTGGAGAAGGTCGACGACCTGCGCTATGGCGAGAATCCTCAGCAGAAGGCTACGGTCTACCGCTTTGCCGAGGGCTGCGAGAACACCGCGAGCTCGCAGTTCCCGCTCGTGGGCTCCGAGCAGATCCAGGGCAAGCCGCTCAGCTACAACAACTATCTGGATGCCGACGCCGCCTGGAACCTGGTCCGCGAGTTCGACGAGCCGGCCTGCGTGATCCTCAAGCACCAGAACCCCTGCGGTTCCGCCGTTGCCGAGGACATCACGGCCGCCTACGACCGCGCCTTCGCCTGCGATCCCAAGAGCGCCTTTGGCGGCATCATCGCCTGCAACCGCGAGGTTCCCTTTGATCTGGTTGAGCACTTCGCCGATCAGAACAAGCAGTTCGTCGAGGTCATCATCGCCCCGGGCTACACCGCCGAGGCACTCGAGCGCATGGCTAAGCGCCCCAACCTGCGCGTGCTGGCTACCGGCGGCGTAGACCACGGCGCCCAGGTGGAGCTGCGCTCCGTCGACGGCGGCATGCTGGTGCAGGAGGTCGACCACGTAACCGAGGACCCCGCGACCTTTACGTTCCCCACCGACCGCAAGCCCACCGACGCCGAGATGGCCGAGCTCGAGTTTGCCTGGAAGGTCTGCAAGGGCGTTAAGTCCAACGCCATCCTGGTCTCCAAGGGCAAGGCCGGCATTGGCATGGGCCCGGGTCAGCCCAACCGCGTGGATTCTGCGCTGCTGGCCTGCGAGCGTGCCGAGGACTTCTGCGAGCGCGAGGGCGTGGAGAAGGGCGGCTTTGCCTGCGCAAGCGACGCATTCTTCCCGTTCCGCGACAACGTCGACGTGCTTGCCGAGCATGGTGTGACCTGCATCATCCAGCCCGGCGGCTCCAAGCGCGACGACGAGAGCATCCAGGCCTGCAACGAACACAATATCGCTATGGTCTTCACCGGTGCCAGGCATTTCCGTCACTAAGTTTCGCCCCGGGACAAAATAATCTCCGCAAAAGACGGTCGCTCCGTTTGGAGGGCCGTCTTTTTGGTATAAGAGGACGGAATGACTAACACGAAAGGTACAACCATGCCCCAGATTGATGATGCCGAGCTGTTTGGCAATGCCGAGGATCAGCGTGCGTACGAGGACTTTTGCGCCAATCAGGAGGCGGTCGAGAAGTTTACGCTCGACAAGCCCGCGCTTATCTGCCGCTGGCGCATGTCCAACAAAAAGGTGCCCATGCTCAACCGCCACATCCGTGCGCTGTCCGAGCGCCTGGTGCAGGGCGAGCCGCTTACCAACAACATACTCAGCTGGGCCAAACAGCACGTTGAGTGGTCACTTGCCGAGGGCGATTACACCGCGCACGACGGCGTGCTCATGCTGGTGATCGACGTTAACGGCAATGCCGCCATGACGGTGGGGGAGTACGAGCCGCTGGCCGACACGTCGGCCAAGGCGCTGCGTGCCCGTTCTGCCGAGGCTCGCTCCGAAGCCGACGAGACCGGCGTGGCGCCCGAGCTGCTCGCCGCTGTCAACAACGGCGAGCTTGCCTTTGTGGCGCCGGCGGACGAGTGCCTGTGCGGCACGGCGACGCTCATTGAGCAGTTGGCCCAGACCAAGGGCATCCCGGTCACGCGCGTAGATATTCCCGCGCAGCTTAAGGGCGCGCTGTTCCTGGTGAGCGACGAGCACGGCGTGGTCCCCGCAACCGAGACGGACGCCGCCGAGGCCGACGCCGCCACGGTCGCCTTCTTTGCCGACGGCTACGAAAAGCTCCGTGCCCGCCGCTAAATGATTTTTCTGGGACGGGGATTTAATAATCATTTGATCCCCGCGCCCGTTGCGAGCGGGGGGCGAGCCAAACGCCCCCCGCTCGCGAACAGTTCTGTCACCTTGGTGACGCGCGAGGCGCGCGCCTGCGGCTCCGCAGCCATAATGGTGGCAAGACAACCAAGAGGGGAGCGGAATCCATGGCGCTGATCTATATCGTTGAGGACGACGAGCCCATCCGTCGCGAGCTTGCCGATATCCTTGCCCGCGCCGGGTTTGAAATCGAGGCCTGCGAATCGTTTGAGCATGTCTCGCGCGATATTCTCGCCGCCGCGCCCGACCTGGTGCTGCTCGACCTCACGCTTCCCGTCAAGGACGGCCAGCATATCTGCCACGAGGTTCGCCGCGAATCCGAGGTTCCCATCATCGTCCTCACGTCGCGCACGACCGAGATCGACGAGGTCATGGCCATGACGCTCGGCGCGGACGACTTTGTTCCCAAGCCCTATAGCGCGCGCGTGCTCGTGGCGCGCATCAACGCACTGCTGCGTCGCACCGCGGCGGCAGGCGAGCGCAGCACACTTGTCCACAAGGGGCTGGAGCTCGACCTCGCCCGCTCCATGGTTACCAACACGCAAACCGGCACTAGCACCGAGCTCACCAAAAACGAGCTGCGTATCCTCTCACTGCTTCTGAGCCGCGCGGGCAAGATTGTTTCGCGCTCGGCCATCATGCAGGACCTGTGGGACTCCGACGCCTTCGTGGACGACAATACGCTCACCGTCAACATCAACCGCCTACGCACCACGCTCGAAAAAATCGGCATCAAGGGGTATTTGACCACGCACCGCGGCCAGGGCTATTCGGTCTAGGGGCCGGCTATGTCGTTTGCCAAGTTCTTTAAAGACGCGCTGCTTCCCGTCGCCGTGTGGACGTGCGGCGTGCTGCTGAGCTGCTTTGTGCTGACGGTCGCCGGCGCACCCGTTTCTATCGTGGTCGTGGCGGTCGGCGTGTCCTATATCTTTGGTATGCTCGGCATCGTGATCGAGTACGCGCGCCGTCGTCGTTTTCTGCGCCAGCTGGAGCGTGCGGCCGAGGAGCTCGAGAGTCCCGCATGGGTGCAGGAGATGGTGCAATGCCCGACCTATGCCGAGGGCGAGCTCGAGTACGAGGTCTTGCGCCGGGTGGGCAAAGCCGCTTGCGACGAGGTTGCCGAAGGCCGCCGTCAGACCGATGACTATCGCGACTATATCGAGAGCTGGGTCCATGAGGCCAAGCTGCCCCTGGCGGCGGCCCATCTGATTTTGGAAAACCTGGACGGTAGCGAAGACGACCTGTCGCGCGTGGACGATCTGGCACGCGAGCTTGCCCGCGTGGAGCGCTATATCGACCAAGCTCTGTACTATGCGCGCTCGGAAGTCGTGGAGCGGGACTACCTGATTCGCCGCTGGGATCTCAAGACCTTGGTGACGGGCGCGATTAAGGCCAACGCGCGCGAGCTCATCGCGGCGCACGTGGCCCCGGTGTGCGAGAACCTCGACTTTGAGGTCTTTACCGACGAGAAGTGGCTCGAGTTTATTCTGGGCCAGCTCATTCAGAACAGCATTAAATATGCGCGCGCGGATGGCGCAAAGATCGTGTTTTCGGGTGCGTTGCTGGACGAGGGCCTGGCAAGCGAGCGCATCGAGCTTACCGTCGCGGACAACGGCTGCGGCGTGAGCGCGGCCGACCTGCCGCGCGTGTTCGAGAAGGGCTTTACCGGCGACAACGGCCGCACCACCAAGCGCGCAACGGGCATCGGTCTCTATCTGGTGGCGCGCCTGTGCTCCAAGATGGGCATCGACGTCACCGCAGCATCGGAGCCCGGCGAAGGCTTTGTCGTTACGTTTGCCTTCTCAACCAACAAGTTCCAGTATTTCGAGTAACGCACGCGGCGGACGTCCGCCCAAACAAAAACGTGCTGCATCAAACAAAACGTGCCGCCCCAAACGGGGCGGCACGCCATCTTTCAATTCAGCCAACTCGCTGAAGTATGGTGACGAAGGCGCAAGGCCGGGAGGGGTTATCTAAGCCGACATCCCGCAGCCGCGAAGCGGCGAGGACGTCGGCGTGATAACCCCGCAGGCCTTGCGCCGGCGGGAAGGAACCTACTTCACGACCAAGATGTCGCAGTCCGTATTGCGCAGCAGGAACGTCGAAATCGAGCCCAGGAGCGCATACTTGATCGAGGACAGGCCGCGGGCGCCGCAGAGCACCAGGTCGGGCTTAACCACGTCGAGCATCTCGTCCTTGAGCGTCTCGCGAATACGGCCGGCGCGAATCATGACCTCGACCTCGGGAATATCGGGATTGGCCTTGGCCTCTTCGAGCTGCTTGGCGATGGAGTTCTTAAATGCCTCCTCTAGGCCGTTGACCAGATCGACCGGATAGGAACCGGCGCTCTCGAGCGCCGTGGAATCGATAACGTGGCCGATGATTAGCTTGGCGCCGTTGTTCGCGGCGACCTTGATGGCGCGTGCGAGCACAAAATCCTGCTGCTCAGTACCATCGAGTGAAACAAATACCTTGGTGTAGCCCTCGTTCATGGTTTCCTCCTTGGTCTATCGCACGGGCGCGGGGCTCGTGCATCGGGCGGGCGCGGGCGCGTTGGCCGCCGAACACTTTATCTTGTTGCAGTTATACCCAAGGATTTGGGTTTGACCGCTCGCAATTCTGTGAACGGACGAGTTTTTTGGTAAGGGTGGGCGCAGACGCGCCCGAACGGTTGATAATGGGACATCGCCCGCACCGTCCGCAGAACAATATCGGCGGGTGTCTAACGAGGGGGTCCCTTTGGATATCATCGAGCTTCTAAAATCTGCCTTCATGGGCCTGGTCGAGGGCATCACCGAATGGCTGCCCGTCTCGTCGACCGGTCACATGATCTTGGTGGACGAGTTCGTCAAGATGAACGTGAGCGAGACGTTCTGGAATATGTTCCTGGTCGTGATTCAGCTCGGCGCCATTCTGGCCGTCTGTGTGCTGTTCTTCCATGAGCTCAATCCGTTCTCGCCCAGCAAGGGCAAGGAGGGCCGTCGCGACACCTGGGTGCTGTGGGGCAAGATTGTGCTCGGCTGCATTCCCGCCGCGGCGATCGGTCTGCCGCTTAACGACTGGATGGAGGAGCATTTCTACAATGCTCCCGTCGTGGCGCTGGCGCTCATTGTGTACGGCGTGCTGTTTATCGTGATCGAGAACTGGCGCGCGAGCAAGCGCGAGGAAATGGCCGTTGCCGGTTCGTTTGGTTCGCGTGCTGTGGTGTCGGGTGGACGTCCCGCCGGTGCGCACTTTGCGGCGCCCGCCGCGGCTACCGCTGAGGATGAGGACGATGACGAGAATCTGGACTTTGGCTCCATCGCCACGCTCGAGGACCTGAGCTGGAAGACTGCGCTGGGTATCGGCTGCTTCCAGGTGCTTTCGCTGGTGCCTGGTACGTCTCGCTCCGGTTCTACCATCATCGGCGGCCTGCTTTTGGGCTGCACGCGTTCGGTGGCGTCCAAGTTTACGTTCTTCCTGGCCATCCCGGTCATGTTTGGCGCGAGTGCGCTCAAGCTGGTCAAGTACTTCATCAAGGGCGGCACGTTCGGTGCCAACGAGGTCGCTATCCTGGGCGTGGGCTGCGTTGTGGCCTTTGTGGTTTCGCTCATCGCCATCAAGTGGCTCATGGGCTTCGTCCGCCGTCACGACTTCAAGTGCTTCGGTGCCTACCGCATCATCCTGGGCATCGTAGTGCTCGCATACTTCTTCGTTCTGGAGCCGATGCTCGGCCTCTAACTTAGTCGACGCTGCGCGGCGGCCAGGGCGACAACTTGTCATTCAAAGGGGGTGGCATGACCAAAAGGTCTATGCCGCCCCCTTTTCATGCCAATTTGTTCGCCCTGACCGTCGCTCGCTGCTGCTGCCATGACATCGGCGGTTTCGTGATTGTCAATAGATTGGTGCAGACTAACCTGACCCCATTGCACCAAATCCGCTGGGGCGGGCCTGACGGTGGCGCACGGAGTCGTGGTGTGATTTGCGCCGGTGTCCGCGCGGCTCGGTATACTGGTACGGCTCAAACTATGGCGCCGCCCGCAGGCGCGCCGTCCGTCAGATGAGGAGTCGCCCATGACCCAGCCCTTGCCCTGGGAAAAGAACGCCGCGGTACCCGTGCCGCCCACGCCGGAACCCGTGCCGCTCGATGCATACACCGCCCCCGCTGCGCCGGAGCCCGAGCTCGTCCCGCTCGACATCTACGACGCTCCCGCGCCGGCACCCAAACCCGCCAAGCCGCTCGTCGACCTCGACAGCCTTAATCCCGCCCAGCGCGAGGCGGTCCTGACCACCGAGGGTCCGTTGCTGGTCCTTGCCGGCGCCGGCTCGGGCAAGACCCGCGTCTTGACCTTCCGCATCGCACATATGCTCGGCGACCTGGGTGTTAAGCCCTGGCAGATCCTTGCCATCACGTTTACCAACAAGGCCGCGGCCGAGATGCGTGAGCGTCTGGCGGCGCTCATTCCCAGCGGCACCCGTGGCATGTGGGTGTGCACCTTCCATGCCATGTGCGTGCGTATGCTGCGCGAGGACGCTGACCTGCTGGGCTACACCGGTCAGTTCACCATCTACGATGACGACGATTCCAAGCGCATGGTGCGCGATATTATGCAGGCGCTCGGTATCGAGCAAAAGCAATTCCCCATCAATATGATCCGCAGCAAGATCAGTTCGGCCAAAAACGCCATGATCGGCCCTGAGGACATGCTCAAATCCGCCGACAGCCCCAACGACAAAAAGGCCGCGCAGGTCTACCTGGAGCTGGAACGCCGCCTGCGCGCCGCCAACGCGATGGACTTCGACGACCTGCTCGTGCGCACGCTCGAGCTGCTGCGCACCCGCCCCGAGGTGCTCGACAAGTACCAAGAGCGTTTCCGCTACATTAGCGTCGACGAGTATCAGGACACCAACCACGTCCAGTACGAGATCGCCAACCTGCTAGCCGCCAAGTACCAAAACCTCATGGTCGTGGGCGACGATGACCAGTCCATTTACAGCTGGCGTGGCGCCGACATCACCAACATCCTGGACTTTGAGAAGGACTTTAAAAACTGCAAGACCGTCAAGCTGGAGCAGAACTACCGCTCTACGGGTCACATCCTGAGCGCCGCCAATGCCGTGGTGCGCCACAACTCGCAGCGCAAGGACAAGCGCCTGTTTACGGCCGAGGGCGACGGCGAGAAGATCCAGGCCTTCCAGGCAAGCGATGAGCGCGACGAGGGCCGCTGGATTGCCGGCGAGATCGAAAAGCTGCACTCCAAGGGCACGAGTTACGACGATATCGCCGTGTTCTACCGCACCAACGCCCAGTCGCGTATTCTCGAAGATATGTTCCTGCGCGCGGGCGTGCCCTACAAGATTGTGGGCGGCACGCGATTCTTCGACCGTGCCGAGATCCGCGACGTCATGGCCTACCTTAAGATGATCGTGAACCCGGCAGACGAGATGAGCGTCAAGCGCGTCATCAACACGCCGCGCCGCGGCATCGGCTCCACCTCGATCCAAAAGATTGAGCAGCTGGCGCGCGACAACCGTTGCTCGTTCTTCCAGGCTTGCGAGATCGCGTGCGCCGAAACCGGCATGTTTAGCGCCAAGGTGCGCAATGGCCTGTCGAGCTTTGTGTCGCTGGTGCGCGAGGGTCGCCGCATGGACGGCGAGCTCAAGGACGTCGTCGAGATGATTGTCGATAAGACGGGCCTGCTGCAGGCTTTCCGCGCCGAGGGCACCATGGAGTCCGAGAGCCGCGCCGAGAACATCCAGGAATTCCTGGGTGTCGCTGCCGAATTTGAGGAGACGCACGAGGATATCGAAGGCACGCTCGAGAGCTTGGAAGAGCTGCGCGCTGCTGGTGTTGCCGATGTGTCCGCCGACGTTGAGCCCGAGCCCGTTGTGGTGAGCGCGCCTGCGCCCGAGCCCGGCCCGTCTGCGCCCGTGTCTTCGTTTGAGGCGCTCGTTGGCGCGCGTGATGCCGCGGGTTCCAATCCGCTCGATAGCCTGGCCGCTCCGGCGCTTTCTCCGCAGGATGCCCTGGCCGCCGCCATCGCGGGCAACGCGTATGCCGCGCCGACTGAGCTGCCGGCGGGCGCCGTGCATGCTGACGAGATCGAGCGCACCTACGGTCCGCTCACTTGTAAGGCGCTGCCGGCACTCATGGAGTGGCTGGCCCTGCGCTCCGACTTGGATTCCCTGGCCGGCGAGACGCATGCCATTACCATGATGACCATCCACTCCGCCAAGGGCCTGGAGTTCCCGGCGGTGTTCGTGGCCGGCATGGAGGAGGGTATCTTCCCGCACGTGCACGACTTTGGCGGTAGTGACGATCCGGGCAAGCTCGAGGAGGAGCGCCGCTTGGCCTACGTCGCCATCACGCGTGCTCGCAAGCGCCTGTTCTTGACTTACGCCGCTACGCGCCGCACCTACGGCTCGACCTCTGCCAACCCGCGCTCGCGCTTCCTCAACGAGATCCCGTTTGAGGACATCGAGTTTAGCGGTATCGGTTCTGCCGGTTTTGAGGGCACGGGCTGGGAGAAGCGCGGCGATCGTCGTGGCACGTTTGGCTCGGGTATGGGCTCGGACATGTATGGCGGCAAGGTGTTTGGCTCGCATACGCGCTCGACCGGCGGCTCTGGATCGCGCAGCGGATCGAGCTTCGATGACTTCTTTGGCGGCAGCACTTATGGCACCGAGCGCCATCGTGGGGTTTCGCCCGACGCCGGCCGTGTTGCCTCGACCTTTGGTTCGGGCGCGCCGCGAGCCAAAAAGCCGTCATCCAAGGTATCCCCGACGGTGGAGCGCAAGGTCGATCGTGCCAGCGCATCGCAAGACTTTGCCGCGGGCGATACCGTGAGTCATAAGACCTTTGGCACGGGCACCGTGATCTCGGTCGCCGGAGACATGATTGAGGTCCAATTCGAAAAGACCGGCCAGACCAAAAAGCTTATGAAGGGCTTTGCTCCGATCGTCAAGCTGTCGTGATCCCGGCGGACCTGGGCGGGCGTATGGGGCAACATCGCCTGCTCGGGCAGTCCTGCTCGCACGGAGAGCACATTAAGTGCTCTCCGGCTCGTGCGGAACTCGCGATCGATGTTGCCCCATACGCCCGTCCAGGTCCTTAGATAACGTTGCTTGCGAACGTCGCTCTGCTCGTCCGCTTTTTTGATCTGGAGAGCCGGGTGGGCTGATATATATGGATAAGGGGCTCCTCCGTTGGTGGACGGGGGAGCCCCTTGTTGCGTTTTGGTTGTTGCTGCGACCTAGAGGTGGCTGATGATCAGTTCCATCTTGCCTTCGAGGTCGATGGAGCTGACGGTGTTCGGGGCCAGCAGGTGGCTTCCCTTGTGGACGGGGTCGCCGCAGACGGTGCCTTCGCCGTCGATGACCGACAGACACATGAAGGGCCAGCGCTGGTCGAGGGTCTTGCTGCCGTCGACGCGCACGCGGTCGACGGTGTAGCAGGGGTTGGACTCGAGCTCGGTTACGCCATCTACCTCGGGCGTGGTTACGGTACCGTCGGTCGGTGCCTGCGCGTTAAAGTTGATGCAATCCAGGCTCTGCTCAATGTGCAGCGGGCGCAGCTTGCCGTCGGTGCCGGGGCGGTCGTAGTCGTACAGGCGATACGTCACGTCGCTCGACTGCTGCGTCTCCAAAATGAGCGTGCCGGTCTTGATGGCGTGCACGGTACCGGAATCAATCTGGAAAAAGTCGCCCTTGTGGATCGGCAGCACGTTGAGCATGTCGTCCCAACGGCCTTCCTCGATCATCTGTGCGGCCTCGACGCGGTCCTTGGCGCGCTGGCCGACGATGATCGTGGCACCGGGCTCGCAGTCCAGTACATACCAGCACTCGGTTTTGCCCAGGCTGCCGTTCTCGTGCTCGGCGGCGTACTCGTCGTTGGGATGAATCTGGATCGAAAGGTCGTCCTTGGCATCCAGAATCTTAATGAGCAGCGGGAACTCCTTGCCCTCGCAATTGCCAAAGAGCTCGCGGTGCTCGGCCCACAGCCATGAAAGCGTGTGGCCGGCATACGGGCCCTCCGCAATCTGGCAGTCACCGTTGGGATGGGCCGAGATGGCCCAGCACTCACCGATGGGACCCTCGGGAATGTCGTAGCCAAATACGGTTTCGAGTTGACGGCCGCCCCAGATTTTCTCGTGGAAGATCGGCGTCAGTTTAATCAAATCGGACATGTTCATACCCCCATTGTGCTGCGTGGGCGCCGCGTAAAACTGTTCAAAACGAGCGCCTGTATGACTACAAAAACCTATGCCAATGTTACGTTGTGCAACTCAAAGCGGTCGCCAACGTTGCGCGAGACCGAATACTCAAAGGCGGCGCCGCTGTCCAAAAAGCCAATCTGCTTGAGCTCGAGCAGGGGAGAGCCAGGTTTGGTGTCCAGGCGCTCAGCTTCTTCCTTGGTTGCTGCCACGGCGCGAATGGTACGGTGGAAGCTCGAAATTTTCAGCCCGCATTGCTCGCGGATGAAATGGTAGACCGATCCGTACAGGTCCTTCTTTTTAAGGCCCGGAATCAGCTCGAGCGGCATGTAGGTGTACTCGATAACGATGGGCTTCTCATCGGCCTGACGCACGCGCACGATGTGATAGGCAAAGTCATCCTCGGCAATTCCCAGCTGGGCTGCGATGTCCGCTGGTGGATTAACAATCGAGAAATCATAGACCACCGAGGTCACCTTCTCCCCGCGGTGCTCATACGAAAAACCCTGGGCACGGTCGTTTTTGCCCTGGAAAAACGCCTGGCCGGGAAGCCCCGCCGTGTCCTTAACGTAGGTACCCGATCCACGACGGCTGGTAATTAGACCTTCCTCGGTGATTTGCTCGATAGCTCGTTTGACAGTGATTTTGGAAACGCTATAGAGCTCACAGAACTCAACGACGGTGGGAAGCTTGTCGCCCGGTTTAAGAGCGCCATCCTCGATACTTCGACGAATATCTGCAGCTATCGCCTCGTATTTGGGAATCATGGAACCTCCTTTCCGACATATATGAATACAAAAAGTAAGTATAACCCTCAACAGGGCATCCATATTACTTTTATCTAAGAAGTTCGAGAAAGAAAAAAGAAAAAGACGCTTTACTTTTAAAATTAGAGCGCTATAGTTTAAGCAACGAACGGAATCCTTCCGCACAACAGGATCGACCGTTTGGGGACGGTTTTGTTTTGGCGGGTTGGATATCGGTATGGCCGGTGCGCGCCCGCGCCGGATAACCTGCCAAAGCAAACCCGTCTCCAACCGGAAGCTCTAGAACACGAAAGCGAGGACTTTGATGGCACAGTATCAGCTGCCCAACGACTTCTTCTTTGGCGCTGCTATGTCCGGCCCGCAGACTGAGGGTCAGTGGAACCAGGGCGGCAAGCTCGAGAACCTGTGGGACACCTGGTCCATCCAGGATCTGGGTTCGTTCTACAACCGCGTTGGCTCTTACGCCGGCAATGACTTTATGGCCAAGTACCAGGAAGACCTTCGCATTTTGAAGGACTTGGGTCTGGATACCTATCGCACTTCCATCCAGTGGAGCCGTCTGCTCGATGCCGACGGCAACCTCAACGAGGAAGGTGCCGCGTGGTATCACGAGTTGTTCCGCGCCTCTCGCGAAGCCGGCTTGGAGCCGTTTGTCAACTTGTACCACTTTGACATGCCCACCTACCTCTTTAACCGTGGCGGCTGGGAGAGCCGTGAGGTTGTCGAGGCTTACGCACATTACGCCGACGTCGCCTTCCACGAGTTTGGCCAGGAGATTAAGTACTGGTTCACCTTTAACGAGCCCATCGTCGAGCCCGAGCAGCGCTATCAGGAGGGCGTGTGGTTCCCGCAGCTCCACGACTTCAACCGCGCCCGCACCGTGCAGTATCACATCTCGCTGGCGCACGCGCTGGCCGTGGCCAACTATCGTCGCGCCTATGACGAGGGCGCTATTCGCGCCGATGCCAAGATCGGCATGATCAACTGCTTTACCCCGGTCTACACCAAGGAGAACCCCAGCGAGGCGGACCTCGAGGCCGTGCGCATGACCAGCGGCATCAACAACCGCTGGTGGCTCGACCTCATCACCAAGGGCGAGCTTCCTGCCGACGTGCTCGACAGCCTGGCCGAGGGCGGCGTTAAGCTCCCGTTCCGCGCCGGCGACCAAGAGATCCTTAAGCAGGGTGTTGTCGACTGGCTCGGCTGCAACTACTACCACCCCACGCGTGTTCAGGCGCCGGCGAGCAAGGTCGACCAGTACGGCCTGCCGCACTTTGCCGACGAGTACGTATGGCCCGACGCCGTTATGAACGAGAGCCGCGGCTGGGAGATCTACCCGCAGGGCCTCTACGACTTTGGCATGGACTGCGCTAAGAACTACCCCGATCTTGAGTGGTTCGTTTCCGAGAACGGCATCGGCATCATGGACGAATACAAGAACCGTGACGCCGAAGGAACCATCCAGGATGACTACCGCGTCGACTTTGTACGTCAGCACCTGGAGTGGGTGGCCAAGGCCATCGACGAGGGCGCCAAGTGCCGGGGCTATCACTACTGGGCCGTCATCGATAACTGGTCTTGGGCCAATGCCTTTAAGAATCGTTACGGCTTTGTCGAGGTCGATCTCATGGACGGCTACAAGCGCCGCCTTAAGAAGTCGGCGGCCTGGCTCAAACAGGTCGCCACGACCCACGTGGTTGATTAGCGACCGGGCGAACGCCCAGACCGCGCGCCGCCGCGCGCAACACATGGCACATCTGGTGGCAGAGGGCGACAGACCACCGTGCGCATAGGAAAAGGCCGGATTTGAAAGTTAGGAGCAATCATGGCCAGTGACAACGGAAAGAGCTTCCTCGACAAGTTTGCCGAGGTCTCTGCGAAGGTGGGAAACCAGGTTCACCTGCGTTCCCTGCGTGACGCCTTCGCGACCATCACGCCGCTCTATATCCTTGCGGGTATCGCGGTTCTTATTAACAACGTCGTGTTCCCTCTGTTCCCGCTCGATGCGGCGGGCCTTGCCAACCTTCAGACGTGGGGCTCGGCAATTACGCTGGGCACCCTCAACGTCTCTGCCATTATCTTGGCCGGATTGATTGGCTACAGCCTCGCCAAGAACAAGCGTTTCGATAACCCGCTCGCTTGCGTGGTCGTCGCCATCTCTGCCTTCGTCATCATGATGCCGCAGCAGATCACCGCCTCGCTTGCCGCCACGAGCCCACTGCTCACCGACAAGATCACCTCCGCCGAGGTCACGGGCGCCCTTTCGACTGCCAACACCGGCACCAACGGTCTGTTCTCGGCTATTATCATCGCCCTGCTTTCCGTCTCGCTCTTCATCAAGATTTCTGGCGTCGAGAAGCTCAAGGTTAAGCTGGGCGAGGGCGTGCCTCCCGCGGTCTCCAACTCCTTCAACGTCATGATTCCGATGCTGCTTAACCTCGCGGTCTTCGCTCTTGCCGCAGCCCTGCTCGCCGTGTGCGCCGGCACCGATCTGTGCACCATCATCTCCACGTGCATCTCCAACCCGCTCAAGAGCATCATGAACGCCGGTCCGTGGGCTGTTATCCTCATCTACACCCTTGCTAACCTGCTGTTCTGCGTCGGTATTCACCAGTCCACCATCTCTGGCGCTACCGTCGAGCCGATCCTGACCATGCTCATCGTCGACAACATGGCTACCTTTGCCGCCGGTGGCACCATCCAACCCGATCACTACATGAACATGCAGATCGTTAACAGCTTTGCCCTCATCGGCGGCTCGGGCTGCACCCTCATGCTTCTGCTCGACACACTCCTGTTCTCCAAGAACAAGGCTTCCGAGACCGTTTCCAAGATGGCTATCCTGCCTGGTCTGTTCAACATCAACGAGCCGGTTATCTACGGTTACCCCATCGTGTACAATCTGCCGCTCATGATCCCGTTTGTCCTCCTTCCCGACTTGTTCATCGGCATCACCTATGGCCTTACCTGCGCAGGCATCATCAGCCCCTGCATCGCCCAGGTGCCCTGGACCATGCCTCCCGTCATCAATGCCCTGCTCGCTACGGGCTTTGACTGGCGCGCCGGCGTGTGGCAGGCTATCGAGATTGTCATTGGCATGGCCGTCTACCTGCCCTTTATGAAGATTTCCGAGAAGGCAATCGCCAAGCAGGAGGCTTTCGCCGAGTAGAACGCCTAACGTTCGTCCCTTTCACCTTTGCGGGCGCCGGTACGCGGTGCCGGTGCCCGCAGCTCTCTCCCTTGTGTAAAGATGCAGGGGGGTGGGCACAATAGCCGCAAGGAATAAAACCAGTTGTCGTCTGCGCGCCGCGCAGTTATAAGGAGGAAACCATGAAGAAGATCATGCTCTGCTGCAATGCCGGTATGTCCACGAGCCTGCTGGTCCAGAAGATGCAGGCCGAGGTTGCAAACCGTGGTCTGGATATTGAGGTCGAGGCTCGTCCCATGAACGAGGCCCACGATCACCTGGACGAGTGCGACATGTTGCTGCTTGGTCCGCAGATCGGCTACACCAAGGGCGATTTTGAGAAGGAGGCCGCCGGCCGCTTCCCGGTTGAGGTTATCAACATGGTCGACTACGGCCGCATGAACGCTGCCGGCATCATCGACCACTGCGTCAGCGTGATGGGCTAGGTGCTCTGCATGGAGGATATGAACGAACTGCAGATGACCTGCTTTGAGATCATCAGCTACGTCGGTACCGCCAAGAGCATGTACATCAATGCCGTGCAAAAGGCCAAGGAGGGCGATTTTGACGCCGCCGAGGAGCTTATCAAGCAGGGCGACGAGGCCTATAACGGTGGCCACGATGTTCACATGGGGCTTCTGAAGAAGGAGGCCAACGGCGAGCGTAACGGCGAGGCCCCGTTGATTTTGCTGCATGCCGAGGACCAGATGGCCGGCACCGAGACCATGCGCGTCATGGCGACGGAGCTCATCGAGGTTCACAAGCAGCTGCAGGCACTTCAGGCCTAGTCGGCGTTATCGCCGCGACGGACCGTGCGGTCCAACAGACAACATAGTCCCTTTGACGGGCGCCGGGAGCCTCCGCCTCCCGGCGCCTTTATTTTTGGGGATGGTCTTGCGCGGCCTGTTGGGCAGCCAATTGCGTTACCCCAGATAAAACCTGCCAAAACAAACCTGTCCCTTTTTGGTAGGTTTTTGCCTTGAGAGCGGTACCATACAGGCAATGTTTAAACGAGAAAGGTGGGCTCCCATGGAACCTAAGCAGTACTACATCGGCATCGACGTCGGCGGCACTTCGGTTAAGGAGGGCCTGTTCGACGAGGACGGCAACCTGCTTGCCAAGGCCAGCGTGCCCACGCCTCCTATCGTTGACGCTGCGGGCTTTGCCGCGGTGACCGAGGCTATCGACCAGGTGGTCGCCAAGGCACAGATTCCGCGTGCCTTTGTGGCGGGCATTGGCCTGGCCGTTCCGTGTCCCATCCCGGCGTCGGGCGATGCCAAGGTCAAGGCCAACATTGCCATTAACCTGCCCGAGCTGAGGGTCGCCATTCAGAAGCACTGCCCCGATGCGGTCGTTAAGTATGAGAACGATGCCAACGCCGCTGCCATGGGCGAGGCCTGGCTCGGTTCTGCCAAGGGCGTGCAGAACGTGGTGATGGTCACCATCGGTACCGGCGTGGGCGGCGGCGTTATCGTTAACGGCGACGTGGTATCGGGCGTTGTGGGCGCCGGCGGCGAGATTGGCCACATGTGCCTGAACCCGGCCGAGGAGCGCACCTGCGGCTGTGGCGGCCATGGCCATCTGGAGCAGTATTCCAGCGCCACCGGCGTGGTGAGCAACTACCTTGCCGAGTGCAAGAAGGCGGGTGTCGAGCCCATTGAGCTCACCGGCCCCTCCGATTCCAAGGACGTGTTCCAGGCCTGCCGCGAGGGCGACAAGCTTGCGCTGGCCGCAGCCGACACCATGGCCGACTACCTTGGCCGCGCCCTGGCGCTTATCGCCAACGTGGTCGACCCCGAGATGTTCCTGATCGGTGGCGGCGCGTCTGCCTCGGCCGATGTTTATCTCGACAAGGTTCGCGAGCACTTTAAGCAGTACGCGCTCTCTGCCTCGCGCGAGACGCCCATTAAGGTCGCTTCGCTCGGAAACGACGCCGGCATCATCGGTGCCGCCTACGTAGCCCTGCGCGCCGCCGGTAAATAGTCGGTGCAGGAGGGCGGTGGTACAAGGTGGCAGACTTCGCCCCCAGGCTCGCCCCAAATTGCGCCGCGGCCCTTGCGTCTCATAAGGTTCGGCGCCAGCGTGCTACCATAGCTACGTCCAAGTACACATATCAAGTGGAGGATATCCATGGCAAACGTTCTTGTCTTTGGTCACCAGAACCCCGATAACGACGCCATCATGAGCGCCGCCGTCCTGTCCCAGCTGCTCAACCAGGTTGAGTATGCCGGCAACACCTACGAGGCCTGCGCCCTGGGTCAGCTTCCGGCAGAGTCCGCCAAGCTGCTCGCCGACGCCGGCATCGCCGAGCCCCGCGTGATCGAGTCCGTCGAGGCCGGTCAGCTCGTCGTCCTCACCGACCACAACGAGTCTGCCCAGTCCGTCGCCGGCCTTAAGGACGCCACGGTCTTTGGCGTTGTCGATCATCACCGCATCGGCGACTTCGAGACCGCCGGCCCGCTGCACTACATCTGCCTGCCCTGGGGTTCCAGCTGCACCATCGTCACCAAGCTCGCCGGCGTGCTCGGCGTTGAGCTTTCCGACGTCCAGGCCAAGCTGCTGCTCTCGGCCATGATGACCGACACGCTCATGCTCAAGAGCCCCACCACCACCGATGTCGACCGCGCCGTCGCCGCCAAGCTCGGCGAGCAGGTGGGCGTCGACCCGGTCAAGTTTGGCATGGAGGTCTTCCTCACCCGTCCGTCCGGCTCCTTTACCGCTGCCGAGATGGTCGGCGACGACATCAAGATGTTCGAGCCCGCCGGCAAGAAGCTGCTCATCGGCCAGTACGAGACCGTCGACAAGAGCCGCGCGCTCGGCATGATCGACGAGATTCGCGAGGCCATGCGCGCCTACGCCGCCGAGAAGGGTGCTGACGGCATTGTCCTGTGCATCACCGACATCATGGAGGAGGGCTCGCAGGTCCTGCTCGAGGGCGAGACCGAGGCTGCTCAGAAGGGCCTGGGCATTGCCGACGAGCACGACGGTGTCTGGATGCCGGGCGTCCTCTCCCGTAAGAAGCAGGTCGCTGCCCCCATCATGGCCGCCTGCTAGGTTTAGTTCACTAAACGCCACGACCGGATCGCGGACGCCCCGCGCTCCGGTCGTTTTTTGTGTACGGCGCCGCGTCGTCTCTTGGACAGGCGTGCCCGTGCCGTTGAGCAAATAATGTTCAACCTGTGGTTCCGCTTTTCGGCCACGCCTGCGTTCTTGTCGTGCAGGGTAGGCTAGATGCAAGCGTAATACGTTAGAGCGCGGCGCCGCCACTTGGGCGGGCCGTGCTTTTTTAAGACGGGAGCCATCCCGTGAAAGGAGCCGCCCATGGCAGCAACTGAGCAGCTATTCAACGTTCGTGAGCGCAAGCGCTTTGAACGTCACGACATCTGGGAGCGCATCGCCGAGAACGGCACGATTTCCGCCGCCGTCATGGTCTTCGCCGCCATCGCCGCCGTCATTTGCGCCAACACCGATGCCTACGAGGCTATCCATCACTTTTTGGAGACCCCGCTGTATGTGGGTCTGGGCAACCTGACGGCCGGTCTCACCGTCGAGCTTTTCGTCAACGACTTCCTCATGGCGATCTTCTTTTTGCTCGTGGGCATTGAGCTTAAGTACGAGATGACAGTTGGCGAGCTCAAGAATCCGCGTCAGGCCATGCTTCCCATGCTGGCGGCCGTGGGCGGCGTCGTCGTTCCCGCTTGCATCTACCTGATCTTTAACCATGCCGGCGCCCACAACGGCTGGGCCATCCCCATGGCAACCGATATTGCCTTTGCACTGGGCGTGCTGTCGCTTTTGGGCAACCGCGTGCCCAACGGCGTGCGCGTGTTCTTCTCGACGCTCGCCATCGCCGACGACCTCATCTCCATCGCCGCCATCGCCATCTTCTACGGTCAGAGCCCCAATCCGTTTTGGTTGGGCGCCGCCGCGCTTGTGACCTGCGCGCTCGTGTGGCTCAACAAGACGCAGCATTACCGCCTTGCCCCGTATTCGGTACTGGGTCTGCTGTTGTGGTTCTGCATGTTCAAGAGTGGCGTACATGCCACGCTCGCCGGCGTCATCCTGGCCTTCACCATTCCGGCCAAGTGCGGCGTTAAGCTCGATAGCCTCACCGATTGGCTGGGCGAGTGCCTGCCGCTGCTCGACGACCGCTACGACGACGAGGCACACATCCTGGGCCAGCATGACTTTACCGTCTCGACCACCAAGGTCGAGCGCGTCATGCACCGCGTGACCCCGCCGCTCATCCGCATGGAGCGTCTGATCTCCACGCCGGTCAACTTTGTGATCCTGCCGATCTTCGCGTTCGTCAACGCACAGGTTCGCCTGGTGGGCGTGGATATGAGCACACTGCTCACCGACCCGGTGACGCTCGGTGTGTACTTTGGCATGCTGCTGGGCAAGCCGATCGGCATCTTTGGCATGACGTTCGCCTTGGTCAAGCTCAAGGCCTGCGAGCTGCCGCACAACGTCAACTGGCACATGATTGCCGGCGTGGGTATTCTGGGCGGTATCGGCTTTACCATGTCGATTCTCATCAGCGGTCTTGCCTTCCCGACGGCCCAGTTTGAGGTTCTTGCTGCCAAGGCTGCCATTCTTGCCGGTTCGGTCACCGCTGCCGTGCTCGGCATGATCTACATGAGCGTGGTCTGCAAACACCCCGCGCCCAAGGACGAGTAAGAGCACATACAAGTTTGAAAACGCCGCCTGTGAACACCATCACAAGCGGCGTTTTAGTCATTGGGGACGTTCTTAAATGACTAGGCTTATTCCACGGTGCCGTAGACGGCGCCCCAGCCGTGGGCGGCAAGGGCCGAGTTGAGCTGGTCACAAAGTGACTGGCGGTTGTAATAGCCGGGCGGTAGCAGGTTGACGATCTCCATGAGATCGGGCGCCAGATCCAAGATCTCGGCCTGTACGATCAGATCCAGGCGGTCGATGGCGTGGCGGTCGTAAAACAGTCCATCGACCAGGCGCTGCAGGTCGCCGAATTCCTCGGCCTGGAACGATCCGTACTCCATAGTGCCTCCTTGGGCGCCCCATGCCGCCATGCGCGGCGATTCGTAATTTATTGCGATGGACTTAATCTATCACGGCTTCATAACGTTGCGGCGGTGGCGGTCTATACTTAGACGAACTGCAACGTACCGCTTCGCGAAAGGTCGCACCCCATGCAGACGATCTACCAGAAGATGGAAACCACCGAACTCGATGCCGCCATCGAGGCGCTCAAAGCCGAGGTCGCCGAGGTCAAGGCCAAGGGCCTGGCGCTCGATATGGCCCGCGGCAAGCCGTCGCCCTCCCAGGTGGACATCTCGCGCCCCATGCTCGATATCCTCAATGCCGACGCCGATCTGCACGATGGCAACGTCGATTGTTCCAACTACGGCTGCTTCGAGGGTATTCCTTCGGCACGCAAGTTGGCAGGGGAGTTCCTGGGCTGCCCCGCCGAGCAGACGCTCGTGCTGGGTTCGTCGAGCCTGCTGATCGAGCATGACATCGCCGGCATGTTCTGGCGTTGCGGCTCGTGCGGCAGCGAGCCCTGGGACGCCTACGAGGCCGCGCACGACGGCAAGAAGGTCAAGTTCCTGTGCCCCGTTCCCGGCTACGATCGCCACTTTGGCATCACCGCCGACCTGGGTATCGAGAACGTCCCCGTCGCGATGACCGACAACGGCCCCGACATGGACGAGATCGAGCGCCTCGTTGCCGCCGACGATTCCATCAAGGGTATCTGGTGCGTGCCCAAGTATTCCAACCCCACGGGCATTACCTTTAGCGAGGACACTGTGCGCCGCCTGGTCGAGATGCCCACGGCCGCGCCCGATTTCCGCATCTTCTGGGACAACGCCTACTGCGTGCACGACCTGTACGACGAGACCGACGAGCTCGCAAACATCTTTGACCTCGCTCGCGCGGCGGGCACCGAGGACCGCGTGGTGGCCTTTGCCTCGACGTCCAAGATCACCTTCCCGGGCGCCGGCATCGGCTTTATCGGTGCGAGCCCCGCGGTCATCGCGGAGTTCTCCAAGCGCCTGAAGGCCGGCCTTATCAGCGCCGATAAGCTCAACCAGCTGCGTCACGTGCGCTTCCTTCCCACCATCGAGGCGGTCAAGGAGCACATGAAAAAGCATGCCGAGTTCTTGCGCCCGCGCTTTGAGGCCGTCGAGCGCAAGCTCACCGAGGGCTTGGGCGACACGGGCTGCGCCACCTGGACGCACCCCCGCGGCGGCTACTTTGTAAGCTTCGATGGTCCCGAGGGCTCGGCCCAGAAGGTTGCTGCGCTTTGCGCCGACCTGGGCGTCAAGCTCACGCCGGCCGGTGCTACCTGGCCCTATGGCAAGGACCCGCGCGACACCAACATCCGCATCGCGCCGAGCTATCCCACGGTCGAGGACCTGGAGGCCGCGCTCGACGTGCTGGTGCTGGCCGTCAAGCTCGTCGCTGCTGAGCTTGCTCGTGCCGAGCGCGCCTAACGCGCGGCTTCCCGTACTATCCGCACTTTCGATACGTAAAGGAGCGTATACATGGATTTGGGTATTTCCACCAACCCCACGCCAGAGCTCTACACCATTAAGGTGACCGGCGAGATCGATATCTCTAACGCCGATAGCCTGCGCAATGCCATCGACCTGGCGCTCGAGCAGCCCACTGAGGCCGTTGAGCTCGACTTTGCCCAGGTGAGCTACATCGATTCGACGGGCATCGGCGTGCTCGTGGGCGCCGCACACCACGCGGTCGACCACGGTAAGCGCTTTAGCTGCGTTAACGTGCAGCCCCCGGTGATGCGCGTGGTTCAGCTGCTGGGTGTCGACCAGGAGATTTCGATCACCGCTGCATAATCTTTGCCCCCAAAAGGGCGTGCCGTTTGGCATATGTTTGTGATGCGCTCGGACGTTTTGGCGTCCGGGCGCTATACTTGACCGAATGAATAGACGAGTTCCGGCCGAATGGCGCGGTGCGGGCTCGACTCACATCGAGCCTTGGAGGTATGTGTGTTTGGTATTGGAGAGGGTGAGCTCGCGATCATCGTGGTCTTCGGCTTTTTGCTGTTTGGCCCGGATAAGCTCCCGCAGATGGGCCGCACAATCGGCCGTGCCATCCGTCAGTTCCGCGAGACGCAGGAAAAGATGACGGCTGTTGTTCAGTCCGAGATCATCGATCCGGTAAGCGAGGCCGCGTCGGCCCCGGTCAAGCCCAAGAAGGCTGCTGCGACCGACGACGATTCCGATGCGGACGAGGATGCCGCCGAGACGGCTGCGCCCGCAAAGAAGGAGACCTTTGCCGAGCGCCGTGCCCGCCTTGCCGCCGAGAAGGCCGCAAGCGAGGGTGCTGCTGAGGGCGAAGGCGCTGCCGATGAGGCCGAGGGCGCCGAGTCTGTCGCTGCCGCCGCTGCCGCCGTCGAGCCCGAACCTGCTGCAGAGCCGGAGCCCGAGCCCGAGCCGGCAGAGCCCACGACGGCCGACCTCTATGCCCGTCGCCCCCGCAAGCGCAAAGCCGTCGTCGACCAGCTCGCTCGCGAGCTCGAGGCCGAGGACGACGCCGCTGCCGCCGACGCCCCGAAGGGAGGCGACGAGTAATGCCTATCGGACCTGCGCGTATGCCGCTCTTCGATCACCTGGGAGAGCTCCGTCGCCGCCTGACCATCGTGGTCGTCTCGGTGTTTGCCGCCGCTATCGTGCTGTATTTCGCCACGCCCGTGGTGCTCGACATTCTGGAAGACCCCATCCGCTCCTTTGTACCGGACGGTAAGTTCTACATCACCACCACGCTCGGCGGATTTGGCCTGCGCTTCTCGCTGGCCATCAAGATGGCCGTGGTCATGTGCACACCCATGATTATCTGGCAGATTCTGGCGTTTTTCCTGCCGGCGCTTCGCCCCAATGAGCGCAAGTGGGTCGTGCCCACGGTGCTCGCCTCGACGGTGCTGTTCTTCCTGGGCGCCATTTTCTGCTATTTCATCATCATTCCTGCGGGCTTTGAGTGGCTCATCGGCGAGACTTCGGCCGTCGCCACGGCGCTGCCCGATCTGGAGAACTACGTCAACATGGAGCTGCTCTTTATGATCGGCTTTGGTGTGGCGTTTGAGCTGCCGCTCATCATCTTTTACCTGTCCGTCTTCCATATCGTGTCCTATGCGGCCTTCCGCAGTGCCTGGCGTTACGTATACGTTGGCCTGCTCGTGGGTTCGGCTGTGATCACGCCCGACGGCTCGCCCGTCACCCTGGGCCTTATGTACGGCGCCCTGCTCTCGCTCTACGAGATTTCGCTTGCCATCGCCCGTGTGGTCATTACCGCGCGCGAGGGCAAGGAGGGCTTGTTTGTGAGTCGTCTGGACCTGTTCTCGGACGATGAGGACGACGAGGAGTAAATCGGTATGCACGAGGTTGGCATTGTCAACGGCATACTCGATACAGTGATTCGCGCGGCGCGTGGGGCGGGGGCCTCGCGCGCCGTTTTGGTAACGCTGCGTATCGGGGATATGACCGAGGTCGTGCGCGAGGCGCTCGACTTTGCGTGGGAGACATTTCGTGACGAGGACCCGCTCACGCGCGGCTGCGAGCTTGCCGTGGAGGAAGTCCATCCGCAAAGTGAATGCTTGGACTGCGGCGAGGTCTTCGATCACGACCGCTTTCATTGTCGCTGCCCCCAGTGTGGCGGCGCCAATGTGCGCCTACTGCACGGCCGCGAGCTCGACATCGCAAGTATCGAAATCGAGACCCCCGACGATTAGCCCATCAGCCATCTGGGGACGGGGTATAAAGGGGCAGAAGTAAGGAGTGCCGAATATGGCCGAGAAAACGATTGATATCGCGTCGCCGATTCTGTCGCGCAACGAGCGCCTGGCAGATCAGCTGCGTGAGCGATTTAAAGAGACAAACACCTACGTGATTAACGTGCTGTCGAGCCCCGGCTCGGGCAAGACCACCACGATCCTGGGCACCAACGAGCGCCTGCGCGACAAGGCTGGCCTGCGCTGCGCCGTCATCGAGGGCGACATCGCCTCGGACGTCGACGCCATTACCATGAAGGAAGCCGGCATGCCCGCCATCCAGATCAACACGGGCGGCCTGTGCCACCTCGAGGGCAACATGATCATGGAGGCCGTCGACGCGTTCGACCAGGCTGTGGGTCTGGAAAACATTGACGTCATCTTTATCGAAAACGTGGGCAACCTGGTCTGCCCGGTCGACTTTGACCTGGGTGAGAACCTGTCCATCATGATCCTCTCTGTGCCCGAGGGCGACGACAAGCCCATCAAGTACCCGGGCATCTTCCAACACGCCGGCGCGCAGCTGCTCAACAAGGTCGATGTGGCCCCGGCTTTCGATTTTGACATGGATAGGTATACTAAGACACTCGATGACCTCAATCCGCAGGCGCCGCGGTTTGCCGTGAGCGCGCGCAAGGGCGAGGGCATGGATGCCTGGTGCGATTGGCTCATCGGGCAGATTGAGCAAGCAAGGGCGTAAGTCGGCCGCCATACGGGCGGGCGTAGCCGCAGAGATACGAGATAGGAGCCTCTTTTGAAGCTCATCATCGCCGAGAAAAACGACGCCGCGCGTCAGATCGCCGAGCGGCTGTCCACGGGTAAACCCAAAAAGGACAAGGTATACAACACCGCCATCTACCGTTTTGAGTGGAAGGGCGAGGAGTGTGTGACCATCGGCCTTGCCGGTCACATCCTGGCGCCCGATTTTTGCGACAGCGTGCTGTTCGATAAAAAGCTGGGTTGGTATTCGGTGACCGAGGACGGCGAGATGCTGCCGGCCGACATACCCGATGGCCTGGCCCGCCCGCCGTACGACACCAAGCGCAAGCCGTTCCTTGCCGATGGCATTTCCATCAAGGGCTGGAAGCTCGAGAGCCTGCCTTACCTCACCTGGGCGCCTGTCATTAAGCTGCCGGCCGAGAAGGAGCTCATTCGTTCGCTCAAGAACCTCGCTAAAAAGTCCGACAGCGTCATTATCGCCACGGACTTCGACCGCGAGGGCGAGCTGATTGGCTCGGACGCTCTCAACAAGGTGCGCGAGGTTGCGCCGGACTTGCCGGTTGCCCGCGCCCAGTACTCTTCGTTTACCAAGGCCGAGATCACGCAGGCCTTCGATAATCTCGTCTCGCTCGACCAGAATCTGGCCGACGCCGGCGAGAGCCGTCAACACATCGACCTCATTTGGGGCGCGGTGCTCACGCGTTACCTGACGCTCGCCAAGTTTGGCGGCTTTGGTAACGTGCGCTCTGCCGGCCGCGTGCAGACGCCGACGCTCGCCCTGGTGGTCGAGCGCGAGCGCGAGCGCATGGCGTTTGTGCCCGAGGACTATTGGCAGATCCGCGGCATGGGCGCCGCACAGGGTGCTGCCGAGGACGACCGCTTTAAGATTGCGCACAAAACGGCGCGCTTTACCGACAAGGATGCTGCCGAGACGGCGTACGGCCATGTTGACGGCGTCGCGACGGCAACCGTCGCCGCGGTGACCAAGCGCTCGCGCAAGCAGCAGCCGCCCACACCGTTTGCGACCACCTCGCTGCAGGCAGCCGCTGCGGCCGAGGGCATCTCACCTGCGCGTACCATGCGCATCGCCGAGTCCCTCTACATGGCGGGCCTCATCAGTTACCCGCGTGTCGACAATACCGTGTACCCTGCGACGCTCGATTTGGGCGCCGTGGTGAGCGATCTGGCAAAGATCAACCCGGCGCTGGCGCCGGTGTGCAAAAAGGTGCTCGCCGGTCCCATGAAGCCCACGCGCGGCAAAGTCGAAACCACCGACCACCCGCCTATTTACCCCACGGGCGAGGGCGATCCGTCCACGCTCGACGGCGGCCAGCGCAAGCTCTACGATCTCATCGCCCGCCGCTTCCTGGCGACGCTTATGGGTCCTGCGACCATCGAGAACACCAAGCTCGAGCTCGATGTGAACGGCGAGCCGTTCGTGGCTTCGGGCGACGTGCTCGTGACCCCGGGTTTCCGCGAGGCGTACCCGTACGGACTCAAGCGCGACGAGCAGATGCCGCCGCTGGAGCAGGGCGACACGGTCGACGTGTTCGACATTAAGCTCGAGGCCAAGCAGACCGAGCCGCCCGCGCGCTACAGCCAGGGCAAGCTCGTGCAGGAGATGGAAAAGCGCGGCCTGGGCACCAAGTCCACGCGCGCGAGCATTATCGAGCGCCTGTACGCCGTGCGTTACCTCAAAAACGATCCCGTGGAGCCGAGTCAGCTGGGTATCGCCATTATCGATGCGCTGTCGCAGTTTGCCCCGCGCATCACGAGTCCCGATATGACCAGCGAACTCGACGGCGACATGACCCGCGTGGAGCGCGGCGAGGACACTGAAGAGCATGTCGTGACACACTCGCGTGCGCTGCTGGCCGGTGTGCTCGACGAGCTGCTCAAGCATACGCAGGAGCTGGGCGACGCCATCAGCGACGCCGTCACGGCCGATGCGCGCGTGGGCGCCTGCCCCAAGTGCGGCAAGGACCTGGTTATGAAGACGAGCGCCAAGACCCGTGGCAGCTTCATTGGCTGCATGGGCTGGCCCGACTGCGACGTGACCTATCCGGTGCCGAGCGGCGTCAAGGTAAGCCCGCTCGAGGGCGAGGCCGCCGTGTGCCCCGAGTGCGGCGCGCCGCGCATTAAGTGTCAGCCGTTCCGCCAGAAGGCTTTCGAGATCTGCGTGAATCCCACGTGCCCCACTAACTACGAGCCTGACCTTAAGGTGGGCGAGTGCAAGGTGTGTGCCGAGGCCGGGCGTCACGGCGACCTGATCGCGCACAAGAGTGAGAAGAGCGGCAAGCGCTTTATCCGCTGCACCAACTACGATGACTGCGGCGTAAGCTATCCTCTGCCGGCGCGCGGTAAGCTCGAGGCGACGGGTGAGACCTGCCCCGAGTGCGGCGCCCCCATCGTGGTGGTCAACACGGCGCGCGGCCCGTGGCGTATCTGCGTCAACATGGACTGCCCGACCAAGGAGAAGAAGCCCGCCCGCGGCCGCAAGACCACGACTAAGGCGAGCACGGCCAAGAAGACGACGGCGGCCAAGAAGACGACGGCTAAGAAAGCCACTGCCGCCAAGAAGACGACCGCGAAGAAGTCGACTGCCAAGAAAGTAGCCTCCGACAAGTAACGGCGCGGTCGAAACATTGCCTAAAAAACGAGCGAGGACCCCACGATCCTCGCTCGTTTTTTTTGACCGGCAGTTAGGGACGTTCCTTTTCTGCCGGCAGTTTAGGAACGTCCCTAACTGCCGGCTCGGGAACGACAAAGCGCTAGTTCACTTCGACGGGTTTGGCGCCGGGATAGCGCTCCTCAAAGTCTAGGCGATACTTATTGTCATTGGTGCCCGCCACGTTGTCGCGCGACAGCGGCGCCACGATCTCATTCTTGTGGTCCGCAGGCTTGGCGTATTTCAGGCTGATCTCCCAGGCATCACAGATTGCGTCAATGCGGTGATCCAGGTCGTCGTACAGGGCGATGATGTCCTTCCAGGAACTGTAGTTCTTGGAGCTCGTCGGGACGTCCAGGTCCTCGACGATGTCGTAATACTGCTCGATGGTGTCCTCTGTGCGCTCGGCGACGTCGGCGAGATTTTGACGGGTGGTGCGATCTTCTTCCAGATAGCTGCCGTTGAAGTTCTGCGCGCAGCCACGGACGTAGTTGTCGAGGTCTTCGAGCAAGTCGTAGTATTCGCTCAGTCGGCGGTAGAGGTTCTGCTCGGAGAGCGTTGCTTCGCCGCCATCCTCGTCGTCATCGTCATCATCGTCGTACAGGCTGTTGGGATCGCCGAGAGGCTTTAGGTCATCGTCGTCGACGTCATGGTGCAGCTTAGCTACCTCGGCAGTCGTCTGCGTGGCGGCGTTGTCGAAAGGCTTGATCACAAAGAAAACGACCAGGGCGATGATGATTGCCACCAGCACAACGATAACGGCGATAAGCGGCCCGGTGCCGCTCTTTTTGGGAGTGGGGGTCTGTGGCGAAGCGGGCGCGTATGCGGGAGCCGGCTGCTGTTGGGGCGAGTCGCTCGCGACGGGTATGCGCTGCGTGGTCTCGACGGCCGCGGGGCCTGCGACGGGGTCGGGGCGATAGGCGAGGGGGTCGTCCGCCTTGGCTTGCGGCGTATCGAGGGAACCGGTCTGCTCAAAAGCGGGCTGGCTATCGCTCGCGGTTGTTTGTTCAACGGATGCACCGCACGAGGTGCAGAACTTGGCATTATCTGCAAGAAGCTTGCCGCACGAGGCGCAATACCGAGACATTGCCACTCCTTTCGCCACATTTCAATGCAATACGACGATTATACCCAGCACCCCAAAAAGCCGGCAGTTGGGACGTTCCTTTTCGGCCGGCAGTTTAGGAACGTCCCTAACTGCCGCCTGAGTAGCCATTGGCTAGGTGGGATTTGGGACGCGCCGAGCACTGGGGTATCATGGCTTGGTTGCTATAACTCGCATTTACGCGCCTTGTAGGAAGGGGCTGCGCCCATGGCTTTTGAGCCCGCTCAACATAGCTTTATCACGCTCGAGGGCGTTGATGGCGCCGGCAAGTCCACGCAGGCGCGCTTGCTTGCCCGCGCGCTCGAACTCGCTGGCTACCAGGTTGTGAGCCTGCGCGAGCCGGGCGGCACCGCCATCAGCGAAAAGATCCGCGCCCTGCTGCTCGATCCCGCCAACACGGCCATGGGAGATACCTGCGAGCTGCTGCTCTACGAGGCCGCACGCGCCCAGCTGGTGCACGAGGTCATAGCTCCCGCCCTCGCGGCCGGCAAGGTGGTCCTGTGCGACCGCTTCTACGATTCCACGACCTGCTACCAGGCGTTTGCCGACGGCCTCGATCGCCAGATGGTGCGCGACGCCAACAACCTGGCCGTCGCGGGTACGCACCCGGCTCTCACACTCGTCTATCGCATCACGCCCGAGCAGGCGGCGCTGCGCATGGCCGCCCGTGGTGCGGCCGACCGCATGGAGGCCAAGGGCATGGCCTTCCAAGAGCGCGTCTACCAGGGATTTTGCGCCATTGCCGCCGAGGAACCAAACCGCGTAAAGCTCATCGACGCGACCGCGTCCATCGAGGACGTCTTCGCGCAGACGGTCGAGCAGGTTCGCGTCTACGGCCTCGACATTCCGCAAGATGTCGTCGCCGCCGCGCTTGCCAAGGAGGCCGAGTAACATGGCCCCCGCTCAGGCAAGCCTGCTGGCCAAGCTCGACACCCAAGAGCGCGTGCGCGACTTTTTGACCAATGCCGTCGCCAGCGGTCGCGCATCGCACGCCTACCTGTTTTTGGGCGCGCCCGGAGCGGGCAAGCTCGACGCCGCGTGGGCGCTCGCCCAAGCCTTCCTGTGCGAGCAGGACGGCTGCGGCTCATGCGATAGCTGCGTGCGCGTCGCCCGCCATACACACCCCGATGTGCACTATTACACGCCCGAGAGCGCCACGGGCTACCTCATCGCCCAGACCCGCGAGCTGCTCGACGACGTGCCGCTGGCGCCCATCCGTGCCAAGGCCAAGGTCTACATCATCGACCGTGCCGAGCAGCTGCGCGCCAACACCGCCAACGCACTGCTCAAAACACTCGAGGAGCCGCCCGAGGACGTTATGTTCATCCTGCTGGGCACCTCGGCAGACGTGATGTTGCCCACCATCGTGAGCCGCTGCCAGTGCGTGCCGTTTCGGCTGGTATCGCCCGCCGTCGCCGCGCAGGCCGTGAGTCGCGCCACCGGTCAGGACCCTGCGCGTTGCCGCATGGCCGTCGCCGTAGCGGGAAGCCCCACGCGTGGCATCGAGTTCCTCAAGAGCGCCGAGCGCCAGGACGCCCGCCGTCAGATGGTCCGCGCCATCGATTCGCTTATCGCCGCCGACGAGGCCGACGTGCTCAGTCGCGCCAAGTCACTCATCGTCGCCGTTAAGGCGCCGCTCGCCGAGGTCAAGTCCACGCAGGAAAAGGTGCTCGAGCAAAACGCCGACTACCTGTCGCGTGGAGCATTGAAGCAGCTTGAGGACCGCAACAAGCGCGAACTCAACGCGCGCGAGCGTTCGGGTATCATGGAAGCGCTGGCGAGCGCGCGGACGCTCATGCGCGACGTGCTGCTGACGCTTCAGGACGAGGCGGCCGACGTGGTAAACGAAGACGTGCGCGACACGATCGGTCGGCTTGCCGCCGCGACCAATGTTGCGGGTGCCACCCGGGCGCTCGAGGCAGTCGCGACCGCCGAGCGCAACATCGCCAGAAACGTTACTCCCCAGCTGGCCATCGAGGTCATGCTGTTCGATATCAGGAAGGCACTGAAATGCCGTTAGTCGTACCCGTTAAGTTTACCTACGCCTCGCGCGACCTGTGGTTCGATCCGCAGGATCTGGATATCCTCGAGGCCGATTATGCCATTTGCTCCACCGAGCGCGGAACCGAGATCGGCCTGGTCACGGCCGATCCCTTCGAGGTGCCGCAAGATGAGATCGGTCAGCCGCTCAAGCCCGTGCTGCGCGTGGCGAGCGACATCGACCTGCAGCTTGCCGACGACCTGGCCATCCAGGGCGACGAGGCCATGGTCGACTTCCGCCGCCTGGTCAAGGAGCTCGACCTCGAGATGAAGCCGGTCGGCGTCGAGTACCTGTTTGGCGGCGAGAAGGCCGTGTTCTACTTTGCGGCCGAGGAGCGCGTCGATTTTCGCCAGCTCGTCAAGGACCTGTCCTCGACGCTGCACATTCGCGTCGACATGCGCCAGATCGGCGTGCGCGACGAGACCCGCCTGGTGGGTGGCTACGCCCAGTGCGGACAGGAGCTCTGCTGCACGCGCTTTGGCGGACAGTTTGAGCCCGTCTCGATTCGCATGGCAAAAGAGCAGGACCTGCCGCTCAACTCGTCCAAGATCAGTGGCGTGTGCGGTCGCCTGATGTGCTGCCTGCGCTACGAGTTCGAGGCCTACAAGGACTTTAAGAGCCGAGCGCCCAAAAAGAAGACACTCATCGATACGCCGCTTGGCAAGGCGCGTATCCAGGAGTATGACACGCCGCGTGAGCAGCTGGTGCTGCGCCTGGAGAACGGCAAAGTCTTTAAGGTCAACCTGGCCGATATGACGTGCTCGGAGGGCTGCAAAAAGAAGGCCGCCGAGCAGGGCTGCAACTGCCGCCCCGACTGCGTGACGCGCGACGTGCTCGAGCGCATCGAGTCGCCCGAGATGCGCCTGGCGCTCATGGAGCTCGATCGCGAGAACGGCGTCGACGTGGGCGATGGCCTGTCGAGTGCCGACCGTCTGGCCGGCACGTCGATGCCCAAGCGTCGTCGTCGCGATGCCGAATCCGATGCTCGCGCCGGTCAGGGTCAGGGCGAGGGCCGTGGCCGTGGAAAGGGTCGCGGCAAGGCCGAGGCACCCGAGGCCGAGGGGGCGGCCGATGGCCGTCGCCGCCGCAAGCGCGCGGGCTCGGGCGATGCTACCGAGGCTGCAGCCGCGGGCAAGAACGCCTCTCGCGAGCGCGAGGTTCAGCAACCCCAGCAGCAGAATCGCGGCGGTGGCATGAACCCCACACGTCGCCGCCGCCGTCATCTGTCGAGCGAGGAGCGCGAGGACGCCTTCCGCGCCGCAGCTGCTCGCGAGGCTGGTGCCGCTTCCAAGGGCGCCTCGGCCTCCGATGCGCCTGCCGACAAGGGCGGCAAGTCACGTGGCGAGGAGGAGCGCACGCCGCGTCCGCGCCGTCGCCATTCCTCGGGCGCGCAGCAGAAGCCCTCAGTGCCCTCCGTGGCCGATCAGGTCTCGGATGGCGAGGTCAAGGTCACGCGCCGTCGTCCCGGGGATGGCGGGGGAGCGGCTGCCAAGGCTTCGCGTGGCGCCGCTCGCGACGAGCGCGAGCCGCGCGGTGGCGAGGGCTCGGCCGACCAGGGTCAAAAGCGCCGTCGCCGTCGCCGTTCCCGCAAGCCGCGCCAGGATGGCGGCGAGGGCTCGACTCCGTCTTCGTCCGCACCGCAACCGCCCGCCGGCGAATAACGCCCGCGAGCGGATTTAGCCCGCCTTGCCCCGAGCGCATCGGGGTATCATAGCGCCGAATCAACAACCCTCCCCGCGACCGAACGTAGGGAGGGTTGTGTCTTGAAGAGCCATCTGAACATATTGAGCCGTCTGCAGGGAGCCGGTGCCCTACCGTTTGCGGACGAATTGCTACCGTTTGCCGAGCACGCGACGTACGAGGCGCTTGAGGCGTTGTCGCCCACGCGATGTGCCGGCTGCGAACGCGCCGGTGCGCTTATTTGCCAAGACTGCCTGGCCGCGCTCACGCTCATCGACCCACGTCATAGCTGTACCCGATGCGGCGCCCCGTTTGGGGATTTGCTGTGCACTGAGTGTTCGGTCGAGGGCACGTCCTCGGCAATGGCGGAGGCACTCGATCGCTGTCTGGCGTGCGCCGTCTATGCGCATCCGCTGCCGCGCATCATTAAAGCGTACAAGGATGCGGGCGAGCGACGTCTAGCTCCGTATCTGGCGGAGCTGCTCTACGACACCGCCCTGCATGCCCAGGTCGTAGCGCCCGATCGCTACGGAGGTGTGCTGTCCGGCGCGGATGCGGTGGTGTTTGTGCCTGCGACGGCGGCAGCGTTTCGGCGGCGTGGTTTTGATCATATGGAGGCTATTGCGCGCCCATTTTGCGAGCTGTCGGGTGTTCCCCTGCTCGATGCTCTCGTCAAGTACGGGCATGGCGACCAGCGCGAACTCGGTCGTGAGGAGCGCCGCGAGCGTGCCCAAGGCATGTACGAGACGGTTGAGGACGTGCACGGCCGCCGCCTGCTGCTTATCGATGACGTTATCACCACGGGCGCGACGATGGCCGCGGCTTCGGCGGAACTCAAGCGCGCCGGTGCCGCGGCCGTTGATGGCCTCGCTATCGCACGCGTTTGGTAGGGGTGGTTCAGATGGCAATAAAGATCGGGCAGCGTGGCAAGCCTGCAAGCGAGCAGCTGGCTGCTTCCGTAATTCTGACGGGCGCCTCGGCGCTACGCATGATGCGCGCCGAGCGCCGACAAATGGGTTACATCAGCTGGAGGGACCTCAGTCCCGATGAAGAGTGCCGTGTGCTGCGCGCGTCGTCGCCCTCGATCGAGGACATCTATCTTCCCGACTTGGTGCGGATTGGGGCCGCAAGCGGCGAGGTGCAAGAAGATCTTTGCTTGCTGGTGGGATCTGCGGCGCAGCGCCGCCGCATGCCTGGCGTGGGCTGGTCCGTATGCTCTGGGTTGCCCGCCGGCTCGATTCTAGAGGTGGAACCAGGGGTGTACAGTCTATCTCCCGAGGCCCTTTGTGTTGCCGTCGCCCGCGAGGTCGGCTGTATCCAGGCATTTGCCCTGGCCCAGGAGCTGTGCTCTAAGATTTCGCTGAGTGACCGCGGGCAGTATCTACCTCCCTACACATCGCCTGTCGTGAACAAATTGGCAAAGGACAAAGACCAGCCGCCAGATGTCGGTTACTTTGAGGTCGAGCCCGTGCTGACACCCGATCGCCTGGTAGATTACCTTGCGGCGTGCAAAGGAAGCACGGCCAAACAGCTGCTGCGCCTGTGTCCCTACCTGTCAGAAAACCTGCTGTCGCCCATGGAGTGCATCATGCTCGCTCTGTTTTCGCTTCCGTTTTCCTATGGCGGATTTGCCTGCGGTCCTTTTAAGACCGACTACAAGATCGAGTTCGATGACCGCGCGCAGGCAATCTCTGGGATGTCGCACGCAGTTTGCGATGCGTATCAGGAAACAGCCCGGTTTGACCTGGAATACAACGGTGAGCTGGGTCATTCCTCCCGGAGGGGACGTATCCATGATGAAAAACGCAACACGGGCTTCATAGCTATGGGGATCGAGGTCGCGACGGTCAACAACGAGATGCTCTGCGACATGGAGGCAATGGAAGCGCTCGCATGGCGCATGCACCAGCGTATGCGAAAGCGGTACCGGAATCGTGTCGATGCCCGCAGGAAAAAGCAAGAGGCGCTGCTTAACACGCTGCGGGCGTGTTTTGGGCTTAAACCCGCCTAACAATGCTCTGAAACAGAGGGTTGGATATATGCTCTGGCCAAAATATAGCAAATATGAGTACTGCTACAAATTCAGTAACAGCAAAATCAGGGATTTTGGGACTGGAAGAGGGGGTAAATTAGAAAGTTATTAAACAAATGTGGAATATCCTGGCATCAATCTGACGTTATAGAGCGTGAAAACAGCTTGCAGAGCCAAAAACTCCTGCTACTAAATTGGTAACAGTACTCATATTTGCTATTTTTTGGCCACGGCGCCCTAAGACGGGTGTGTTGGGGCTTTCCATAGGGGAGCGACGGGCTCAATCAGAGTACGTGCGGTCCGTCCTGACCTGCGAAATCTGTACTCGCGATGCGAATAACGCCCCTAACCTTAAACTTTAGCTTGAACTTAGCTATAATGCGCTTCGTTCCTACCAGGCTGTGGTTGCGGACGGACGAAATGCCCGTCCTAGTCCAAGACAGACGCGGTCAAAGGGATCCACGTAAGCGACCGCGTGCGCGCGGCGCGATCATGGCGCGTCCTAGATGTAAGCCGCACCGTCCGTTCGACTTTCTTTGGGGCAATACCGCCTCGCGGGCGAGCGGGCCAGTCGTGAAGGTGGCTGCGGCCTCCCGAGCAAACACCCCGGTGCGCAAGTGTGGGGTCAAATACCAGGTCAGCTGGTGGGAACAACCTGATATTCCGTGCAACGCACGGATCGTATACGACACAGAAGGTAGGGTAGTGGACATGGTGAGGGGCAGCTTGATGCACGCGGCTCGGTTAGGTGCTGGGACCGCAGCGGTCATCGCCGTTTTGGGCCTGAGCGGATGCGCGTTCAACCCGCTGTCTACGTTCACGACTCCCACGATCGACCAGATCGAGTACGAGACCGTCACGCCGGCGGTGTCGGACGACGCCCTGGTCACTCCCGGAACCCTGACGGTCGCCCTCGATACTTCCGATGCGCCGCAGGCCATGCAGGACGCCGACGGCGAGCTCACGGGGTATGCGGTTGACGCCGCCCGCGCCCTCGCAAGCCGCATGGGCCTTAAGGTCTCCTTTGTCGATGCGTCTTCGGCAGGTTCCGCGCTCGGCGACAAAAAGGCCGATATCTTTATCGGCGAGATTAACTCCACGGACGGGGACATTAGCTCGCTCGGCACCTGCCTGTACGATGCCACTTCCGTGTTCGGTAAAACTAGCGATGGTGGGTCGCTAAGCGTTTCCACCGATACCCTTAACACGTCCACCCTGGGCGTTCAGATGTCCTCGGCCTCGCAGGAGGCGCTTGCTAAGCAGAGCATCACCGCCAACCAAAAGACCTACTCCAACATCAACGAGTGCTTTGAGGCGCTCGAGTCCGGCGAGGTCGACTATGTGATCTGCGACTCCACGGCCGGCGGCTACCTTGCGCGCCTGATGAGCCAGATCTCTTACGTCGGCGCGCTCGAGACGCCCTCGACGCTCGGCGTCGCGGGCCTCGCGGCCAACGATGAGCTATGCCGTGCCGTGAGCGATGCCCTCGACGGTATCACGGTCGATGGCACGCTCGAGGCGGTCCACTCCGTCTGGTACGGCACGATGCCCTATGACCTCACCACCAAGACGGTCTCGGGCGCCGACGTACAGTCGACCGACACCGGATCCAGCGAGTCCGCATCCTCCGATTCGAACAGCGAGGGTGCAACCTCCGAGGATAAATTGTCCAGCCAGGAGGGCGCTATCACCGACGACGACATTAACAAGCTCAATAGCTAGTTATTGCTAGGGGTGGCGTCTCCTATGCGCTAGGAGAGACGCCTCTTCACGGTTTCAACACGCATTGCCGGGCTTTGCCAACAGGGGAGCCCGGCTTTTTCGTTTCCAGAAAACCAGCAGTTCAAGGACATTTTTTAGGTGCAAAACCAAAGTCGCCGTCGCCCTCCCATAGCGCACTTTGCCACAGAAAAGTGCGAGACTTCGGTATGCGGTATCAAGCAATCGTTATTCGGGTCTTTGGGAATCCGCGTGATTAAATGCACGGCAATGGGTACATAGCCAGTACAGTAAGTCCCCGAGGCAGATTGGAGCCACGTATGGATATCAAGGTTTCTGGACGCAAAACGACGGTAACCGATGCTCTGCGTGCGCATGTGGATGAGAAGATCGGCGAGGCGCTCAAGGTTTTCGATATCGAGCCCATGACGGTCGACGTCGTACTTCGTTATGAGAAGAACCCCTCGAACCCCAACCCGGCAATCGTCGAGGTTACGGTTCGTGCCCGCGGTTCGGTGATTCGCGTTGCCGAGCACGGTGCGGATATGTACGCCGCCATCGACCTCTCCGCCGATAAGGTCACCCGCCAGCTGCGCAAGTTCAAGACCAAGGTCGTGGACAACCGCCAGGGCGGTGCCAGCGCAGCGGATGTCGCGCCGGTCGAGCGCGTCGAGGATCTGGCCGACCTGCTGCTGCCCGAGGAGGAGGACGACCTGCTCGTCCGCGAGAAGGTCATCGATGTCACCCCGATGACTGAGGAGCAGGCGCTGGTGCAGACCGATCTGCTGGGCCACGACTTCTACGTGTTCGAGAACGCGACGACTGGCCTCATCAATGTGGTGTATCACCGTAAGAATGGTGGATATGGCATCATCAAGCCCCGTATCGAAACACTTGACGAGTAAAATACGTTAACTTGCATGAGTTAACGGTTGGCGGCCATCCCATGCGGATGGCCGCCTTTTTACGTAAGGAGTCGCTTTGATGGACAAGGCTGCATCTACCGGCCATTCTGACCGCTGCCGCATCGTCGTCGATACCTGCTGCGACTTTAGCCCCGAGGTCGCCGCGAACCTCGATGTCGATATCCTGGGTTTCCCCTTCATTATCGATGGCGAGGAGCGCACGGACGATATCTGGTCGAGCATGAGCCCTAAGGAGTTCTACGACCGCATGCGCGCCGGCGCTCGCGTGTCTACCTCCGCCGTGTCGCTCGGTCGCTATATCGAGTTCTTTACCGAGTGCGCCAAAGAGGGCACGCCCACGGTCTACCTGTGCTTTACCTCGGCGCTGTCGTCGAGCTACAACTCCGCGTGCCAGGCGGCGGACGCCGTGCGCGCCGAGTATCCCGATTTTGAGCTCTACGTGGTCGACAATGCTCTGCCCTGCGCGACCGGCGCGCTCTTGGCGCTCGAGGCCGTGCGCCAGCGTTCGGCGGGACTGACCGCCAAACAGCTGGTCGATTGGGCAAACGAGGCAAAGACCTATGTCCACGGCTACTTTACGCTCGAGAGCTTTGACGCACTGGCCGCCGGCGGCCGCATTCCGCCCGCGGCGGCACAGCTCACGGCAAAGCTCGATGTCAAGCCCGAGCTCTCCTACGACCTTGCCGGCTCGCTGTCGCTGATCGGCGTCAACCGCGGCCGCAAGAAGGCGCTCAAGTCCATCCTCAAGTCGTTCCGCGAGAACTACGTGCCCGATCGCACCATGCCCATCGCCATCATGACGGCCGATGCCGAAAAGGACGGTGACTGGCTCGAAGCCGCCATCCGCAAGGAGGAGGGCTGCGCCGACGTCACGATCATTCGCGGCTCCGTGGGTCCCACCATTGGCTCGCACGTGGGCCCCGGCATGGTGGCCTGCGCGTTTTGGGGCAAGAATCGCGCCGAGAAAGCCTCGCTTTCCGACCGCATCGCGCGCCGCGTGCGAGGCGAGTAGGTAGGCGCTGCGGCTGCAAGTGCCCTCAAGTCACGGCCGAAACGCTGGCACCGAGTATTTAACCTGGTAACAACACCCAACCCAAAAGGAAAGGTTTCATGGTAAACAAGCTCTCCGTCGCATTCATTGGCACCGGAATCATGGGTGCCCCCATCGCCGGCCACATTCTGGACGCCGGCTATTCCGTCACGGTCAATAACCGCACCAAGTCCAAGGCTGCAGCGCTCGTTGAGCGCGGCGCCGTCTGGGCTGATACGCCGGCAGATGCCGCGGCGAACGCCGACGTTGTCTTTACCATGGTGGGTTATCCCTCCGAGGTCGAGGAGCTCTACCTGGCGGGTGACGGTCTGCTCGCGTGCACTAAGCCCGGCGCGGTCCTGATCGACCTCACCACGAGCTCGCCCGAGCTGGCGCGCGACATTGCCGAGGCCGCCCAGGTCTCCGGCCGCATGGCGTTTGACTGCCCCGTCACCGGCGGCGAGTCGGGAGCTATCGCCGGCACGCTCACAGCTATCGTGGGCGCTACCGAGAACGACATCGCCCCGGTCCGCGACATCCTTTCCACCTTCGCGGCAACCATCTGCTGCTTCGACGGCGCCGGCAAGGGCCAGGCTGCCAAGCTCGCCAACCAGGTGTCGCTGGGCGCCTGCATGGTCGGCATGGCAGACGCCATGGCATTTGCCGAGCTGAGCGGCCTCGATCTGGAGAAGACCCGCCAGATGATCCTGGGCGGTACCGGCAAGTCCGGCGCCATGGAGAGCCTGGCTCCCAAGGCGCTCGACGGCGACTACAAGCCCGGCTTTATGGTCGAGCACTTCATCAAGGACCTGCGCTTGGCGCTCGCCTATGCCGACGATCGCGAGCTTGCGCTGCCCGGCGCCGACGTCGCCTTTACGCTCTACGACATGCTCGACGCCATCGGTGGCGCCAAGCTGGGCACCCAGGCCATCACGGTCCTCTACAAGGAGGAGGCTGACGCCATCGCCGCCGGTCTGGATTGGTCGCAGTATCGTCCCGAAGAGCACGGTGCTCACGAGGGCGGCTGCGGTTGCGGCGAGCACGGCGACGACCACGAGTGCGGTTGCGGCCACCACCATGGCGAGGACCACGAGTGCTGCGGCGGCCACGGCCATGATGATGGCCACGAGTGCTGCTGCGGCCACCATCACGGGGAGTAGCGCCCATGAGCTGGACGTTCGTGGTACTAGCGCTGGTGCTCTTTCTCTTTGCGATCTACATTGGCTTTTTGTGCGGCCAGTGGGCGTGCGAAAAGCGCGTCATCACCAAGCGCGACTACTGGATTGCCAACTTTGCAGGTGCGGCGGCAGTCGTCCTGCTGACCTGGGTGTTTTCGCTGTTCCCGTTGGTGCAGTTTGCGCCGATCGGCTGGCTCGGCGGCTTTATCGCCGGTCTTAAGATGAGCTTTGGCGAGTCCGTCGGTCCATGGCGCAAGCACGACGAGGTTTTTAACGTCAACAAGGCTCATCGCGCCGCCGCCGATGCGGGCGACGCCGAGGAACGCCGCCGTGCGCGTCACAATGGCGCAGCCGACCGACAGCTCATCTCGGTCACCGATGACAGCAAGGGTGCTGGCAAGCACGCTAAGAAATAGTAAGAAGAGGTAACTATGGCAGAAAATAAAGACGAACAGCTCACCGACGAGGAGCTGGCACAGCTCCAGCTGGCAGAGGAGAATGAGAACGCCGTCGACCGCCTGGTCCAGGAGCTCGGCTGCCCCACACGCCGCATCCGCCAGTTTGCCGCCCGCGTGCTGCATCTGCTTGCCGAGCGCGATCCGCAGCGCGTCGTGTCCTGCGTGCCCGCGCTGATCGAGGCGCTCGACCGCCCCGAGGCTCAGACCCGCTGGGAGGCCCTCGATGCCCTGGCGGCGCTCGCCGCCACCTGCCCCGAGCAGCTGGGCGATGCCTTTGAGGGCGCCGAGACCGCGCTGTTCGACGAGATCTCCTCCACGCTGCGCTATGCCGCCTTCCGCCTGCTGTGCGTGTGGGGTGCCACGAGCGTCGAGCGTTCGCGCGAGGCTTGGCCCATCCTGGACGAGGCCATCCAGTGCTACCACGGCGACCTCGAGTATCGCGACATGCTCGGTTGCCTGTACGAGTTTGGCCAGGGCGAGATTGACGCCGAGGTCGCCGAGAAGCTCGCGCTGCGCCTTAAGTTCGATGCCGAGAACGGTAAGGGCAGCTATCTCAAGGCCCGTTCGAGCGAGATTTGCGAAATGCTTGTTAAACGTTTTGGCCTGGATCTCTCCAAAAAGAAGAAGCGTGCTAGCGTTAAAAAATCTGACGACGCCGAAGACGAGGAGTAACAGATTATGGCGCACGATGTAGTCCTGATCCCCGGTGACGGTATCGGTCCCGAGATTACGCAGGCCATGCACCGCGTGGTCGAGGCCACCGGTGTCCAGATCAACTGGAATGTCCAGGAGGCCGGCGCCGGCGTCATGGACGAGTTTGGCACGCCGCTGCCCCAGCATGTGCTCGATGCGGTCGCCGAGACCAAGGTTGCCATCAAGGGCCCCATCACCACGCCGGTCGGCACGGGTTTCCGCAGCGTTAACGTGGCCCTGCGCAAGCACTTCGACCTGTACGCCTGCGTGCGCCCCTGCCTGTCGCAGCCGGGCGACGGCTCGCGCTTCCGCGACGTCGACCTGGTCATCGTGCGCGAGAACACCGAGGACCTCTACGCCGGCATCGAGTTCGATGAGGGCGCTGCCGAGGTCGAGGAGCTCTCGCAGCTTGTCGAGCGCTCGGGTCAGAAGACCTTCGCCGCTGATTCCGCCATTTCAATCAAGCCGATCTCCATCGCCAAGAGCCGCCGCATTGTGGAGTATGCCTTTGAGTATGCTCGCCGCTGCGGCCGCAAAAAGGTGACGGCCGTGCATAAGGCCAACATCATGAAGGCGACCGACGGCCTGTTCCTGCGCGTGGCGCGCGAGGTGGCCGCCAACTATCCCGATATCGAGTTCAACGACAAGATTGTCGACGCCACCTGCATGGGCCTGGTCCAGAACCCCAACGACTTCGATGTCCTGGTGCTGCCCAACCTGTACGGCGACATCGTGAGCGACCTGTGCGCCGGCCTAGTGGGCGGTCTGGGTATGGCTCCTGGCTCCAACATCGGTGCCGACTGCGCAATCTTTGAGGCAACGCACGGCTCCGCGCCCGATATCGCTGGCCAGGATATCGCTAACCCCACGGCCGAGATTCTGTCTGCGGCTATGATGCTCGATCACCTGGGCGAGAACGACGCGGCCAATCGCATTCGCGCCGCCGTTTCTACCACGCTCGACGAGGGTGAGCAGGTTACCGGCGACGTTCGTCGTGCCCAGACCGGCTCCGTTGAGGGCGCTGTGGGCACGCAGGCCTTTGCCGATGCCGTTATCGCGCACCTGGCCTAAGGCATGCAGACTGCAAACGCCTAAATAGTACTTAAGTGTTTGCGTATAACCTAAGAATCAATACGCCCGGCGCTCTGTCGGGCGTATTCTATTGCGGACTATGTTTCCTAACAAGGAGTAACTGATATGGGTCTGATTCAAAAGAAGGACGAGAAGGACGAGATCGACGGCATCCAGATCATCGAGCGCGGCGAAGGACCCGACGGTGATGAGGACGAGAAGATCGATCTGGTCGCCGGTACGTCTGCCGAGCACATTGCTGCCGGTACGACGGCCGAGGAGGAGGACGCCCGCCTGGAGGCTCAGATTGCCGCGGATGCCGCTGACGAGAATCTGATGCCCGAGGAGCAGGACGAGGACGACGACTCCGACGAAGACGACCATACATCCAAGCACAAGAAGACGATGATTGCCGCCTTTGTGGTCGCTATCGTGATCGCTGCGGTGGTCGGCTTCTTTATCGGCAACGGTGGTTTTGGCGGCAAGGGTGTTGGCTCGGCGACCCTCACCGAGGACCAGCTCGATTCGACCGTGGCAAGCTATAGCTACAACGGCAAGAAGAGCGACATCACCGCGCGTGAGGCCATCGAGAGCCAGTACAGCCTCGACACCGTCAAGGATAGTGACGGCAACTATACTGCTCCTTCTGCCGACGTCATCCTGTCCTACGTGCGCAACAAGATCCTGCTGGATGCTGCCGAGGACGAGGGCATTACCGTTTCTTCCAAGGAAATGAAGAAGTACGCCGAGGATTCCATCGGCACTTCGGACTACAAGACCATGGCCACGCAGTATGGCGTGTCCAAGGACCAGGCCAAGCAGATCGTCCGCCAGTCCGCGACGTTGCAGAAGCTCTACAAGAAGAAGGTCGGCGACAGCTCCGCAAGCATGCCGACCGCCCCGACCGAGCCTGCTGACGGCAACGAGGAGACCGCGAGCAAGGACTACGCCGACTACATCATCAACCTTGCCGGCGACGAGTGGGATAGCGAGAAGGGCGCCTGGAAGGATGCCGACAGCACCTATGCCAAGGCCTTTGCCGATGATGCCTTTACGGCCGACAGCGCCACCTATAAGCAGGCCATGACCGCCTATTACACCGCCTACCAGCAGTATTCCTCGCAGGCTTCGAGCGCCAGCTCCAAGTGGACCGAGTATGCTAACGGCCTCTACGCCAAGGCCAACATCAGCATCTACGGCCTGTTTGCGTAAAGAGTTGCACGGCTCATCGAGCATCTAGCCGATAGACAGCAAATAGCCCGCCAGTACGGAAGTCGTTCTGGCGGGCTATTTGCGTTGAGAGCGTGATCGGCAGTTTAATTATGGCTATTCATCTTTAAGCCCAAAAAGGCTATCGGCTTCATCGTCGGATATATATTCCAGTACATCGCCCGGTTGGCAGTCGAGTGCCCGGCATATCGCGTCAAGAGTTGAAAAACGTATGGCAGAAACCTTGCCCGTCTTAATGCGTGACATATTGACCTGGGAGATGCCCACACGTTCCGCAAGCTCTTTGGATGAAATCTTGCGTTCGGCGAGCATGCGGTCAAGCCGCAGAATAATCATGGATTCCCCCTAGAGCAACTCGTCATCTTGTTTTTGCAGGATATACCCGTAGCGGAAGATGCTGGCAATCAGGCAAATAATCAGGCCTGCAAAGAGCACGGAGGGCTCGAATAACTGGCCGACGAACGCATCCGTAAAGCTGCCGCCAAATCCTGAGAGTATCATTCCCGTGATTACGGCGCCAAGAAGCCTCACGGCAACGCCGCCGATAAGGAATAAATGTCCTACTCGACGAAGTGTCTGGTTACATTCAAGGTCAAAGGGCCTGCCTTCCTTTTCAATGTTGAAGAAAAGCCTGCGCACGCTTAGCGCGATGGTAAGCGCGAGACATGTCATCAAGAGGCTCCCTATGGCAGTGTGACCATCGTGTGCGACGAGCATAAGTGGGGCCTGCGCATCGGTGCCGACGATAGCAAGGCACGGCCCTTCGCCGGCTTGAAGTTCTACGGATTGGAGACACGAGCCTTGGGAGAGGCCAGGCAATATGAGTAGAAGGTCAATCGCAATGACTGCGAGGAGCCCCAGAGCGAGCGCGGTGGTAATGCAGATCGTGGCCCATTTGCAGATGCGAGCGAGCTTCCTCAGTTTGGCTACCGTCTGTTCGCGGCTGATGGTGTCATTCGATATAGACGCGTTTCGATGGACCATAACCCCTCCAATCGGCGTTTTGGATGATACTTGTATCATATCAGAATTAACGATAAACGATAAATAATTACGGATACTGAGTAAGTAATGATTGAAAACGATTAGCGTGAGCTATTGGCTCACTTATGGATGCGGGAGTTTGACGCGCGGGGGATAAGGACAAATGCCAAAATTTCCTTTGATCGCGCAAGCGCTCCACCGGGTTCCCCTAATTCATATGGGAAAACAGCTGCAAACGATTACAAGTAACCGGTGAACGGTCGAAAACTACCGTTCACCGATAATCTCAAAACTGGTTCTAACTGGTATTAAGTCAAAAAGACCAATTCACATATCTTTACAATGACCTGCAATTTTTCTACACGCTATTTTTAGCCGCCCTGCGTTGTTTAGACACCGGGAAAGATCCGTTCTTTTGCCAAAGCGTTTCGAAACGGTTTCAAAACCGCAGGTAGAAGTGTTAACGAGCGGTAAACGGTCGAAATATCACCGTGAGCGGTGCAAAAACGTTTTAGCGTATGAATCAACGAAAGCGACCTCTTCTGGGGTGATATAGTGACAACAACACGTCACGTGGTTACTACCAGTTTAGAAACCACTGGTCTTCAAAGAACGCTTTCTAAGAAGCTTTAAGGGCGAGCGCCCGCTGGCTTCCGAAAATCATCGGACTCAGATTGTACACACCTTCGGAAGGGAAATTTGAATGGTTGGCTTTATTCTTACCGGTCATGGACAGTTCGCACCCGGCCTTGCAAGCGCTATCGCTATGGTTGCCGGCGACCAGCCTGCTTTTACCGTCGTTCCTTTTGAGGGCGACCAGGCCGCATCCTACGGTGAGGATCTCCGCGCCGCCATTACCGCCATGCGCGAGGAGTGCGATGGCGTGCTCGTCTTTACCGACTTGCTCGGTGGTACCCCGTTCAACCAGTCGATGATGATTGCCCAGGATGTCGACAACGTCGAGGTTCTGACTGGCACCAACCTTCCCATGGTTATTGAGCTTCTGTTCCTCCGCGGCAATGCCACGCTCGCCGAGCTTGGCGAGCAGGCCGTGACCGTTGGCCAGACGAGCATCACCGCCCAGACGGTCGCATCCGTTGCCGGCTCCGAGGAAGAGGATATCTTCGGCGACGAGGACGGCATCTAATGGCCGATTTCGGAGCCAACGTCCTGAGCTCCTCGGTCGCCCTTTTAGGCCTGCTTGTCATCATGGGCTTGATTTACACCATCTGGTCGCAAATCAACATGAAGAAGAAGCAGAGGTACTTCAAGGAGCTGCACACCGAGCTCAAGCCGGGTCAGGAGGTTCTTTTCGCCGGCGGTATCTACGGAACCGTCAAAGGCATCGAAGGCGAGAAGGTCCAGATCAAAGTCCGATCCGGAGCCGTCGTAGATGTTTCGCGTTACGCGATTCAGGAGATCAAGTAACTGTCGTCAGCAAATATCGAAAGGAAGCTGATCAACATGGCAGAACCCAACATTCTTCTTACCCGCATCGATAACCGACTGGTTCATGGTCAGGTTGCCACCCAGTGGAACTCCACTCTGGGCTCCAACCTCATCCTCGTCGCCAACGACGACGTGGCGTCCAACACCATGCGCCAGAACCTCATGAAGATGGCTGCTCCCGCCGGCGTCGCTACGCGTTTCTTCTCCCTGCAGAAGACCATCGACGTCATTGGCAAGGCGAGCCCGCGCCAGAAGATCTTCATCGTGGCCGAAACACCGGAAGACGTGCTTACGCTCGTCAAGGGCGGTGTGCCTATAAAGAAGGTAAACATCGGCAACATGCACATGTCGGAAGGAAAGCGCCAAGTCGCCACCTCCGTCGCAGTTAACGACGAGGATGTCGCTGCGTTTAAAGAGCTGCAGGAATTGGGGGTGGAGTTGGAGATCAGGCGCGTTCCGAGCACGCCTGTTGAGGACACGAGCAAGCTCTTCTCGTAATCCTCGTGATCCACGTTGTCAGGAGTGAAACCCTGACGTTCTGTACGTGATATCCAAAGTGCGTACATACATTTTGAAAGGAGGAGCAAGATGGAATACTCGATCATCCAGATCGCTCTGGTCTTCGTTGTTACGTTCATCGCGGCAATCGACCAGTTTGACTTCCTCGAGTCTCTCTATCAGCCCATCGTCACCGGCGCCGTCATCGGTCTTATCCTTGGCGACCTCAACACCGGTCTTCTCGTGGGTGGTACCTATCAGCTCATGACGATCGGCAACATGCCGATCGGAGGCGCTCAGCCGCCTAACGCCGTCATCGGCGGCATCATGGCAGCCATTCTCGCTATCGCCACGGGCCTCGAGCCCAACGCGGCAGTCGGCCTCGCCATTCCGTTCGCTCTGCTTGGCCAGCTTGGCGTTACCCTGGTCTTCACGCTTATGTCCCCGCTTATGTCCACGGCCGATAACATGGCTCACAACGCGGACACCAAGGGCATCGAGCGCCTGAACTACTTCGCCATGGCTCTGCTCGGCCTGATCTTCGCTGTCGTCGTCACCCTGTTCTTCATCGCTGGCGCTACCATCGGTCAGACCATCGCTTCTGCCATCCCGACTTGGCTGCAGACCGGTCTGTCCGCTGCAGGCGGCATGATGCGCTTCGTCGGCTTCGCCGTCCTGCTCAAGGTTATGATGAACCGCGATATGTGGGGCTTCTTCCTCATGGGCTTCGGCCTCGCGCTCATCACCGTTGCCAACGATTCGCTGGCAACCCCTGCTCTGCTCATCCTCGCTCTCATCGGCTTCGGCATCGCTTTCTGGGACTTCCAGCAGCAGACCGAGCTGAAGGGTGCAGCTGTTTCTGACGGAGGTGACTTCGAAGATGGCATCTAATGAGTATGTGATCCCGGAGCACTACGAGGATCTCACTCCTGCTCCGCAGCTCGACCAGAAGACCCTCAACAAGATGGCTTGGCGCTCCTGCTTCCTGCAGGCCTCGTTCAACTACGAGCGTATGCAGGCCGCTGGCTGGCTCTACTCCATCATCCCCGGTCTGGAGAAGATCCACACCAACAAGAACGACCTCGCGGCTTCCATGAGCCACAACCTGGAGTTCTTCAACACCCACCCGTTCCTCGTCACCTTTGTTATGGGCATCGTGCTTTCGCTCGAGCAGAACAAGGTTGACATCCCCACGATTCGCGCCGTCCGCGTCGCCGCAATGGGCCCGCTCGGTGGTATCGGTGACGCCCTGTTCTGGCTGACGCTCGTGCCTATCACGGCCGGCATCACCTCCAACATGGCCATCAACGGCAACGCCGCTGCGCCGATTATCTTCCTGGTGATCTTCAACGCCGTCCAGTTCGCTCTGCGCTTCTGGCTCATGAACTGGTCCTACAAGCTTGGCACCAGCGCTATTGACGCTCTGACCGCCAACATGCAGGCCTTCACGCGTGCCGCTTCCATCATGGGCGTCTTCGTCGTCGGTTGCCTGGTCGTCACCATGGGTGGCACCCAGATCAACCTCCAGATCCCCAACGGCACCACCCGTGGCCTTGCCCCTACTACCGTGATCGTCTCCGAGAAGGAGGCCGAGAACTTCACCGGTATGGAGGGCATCGATACCGAGACCGCTGAGGCCGGTACCATCGCCATGACCGATGAGGACGGCAACGCCCTCACCGCCGTCGATGCCGACGGCAACGAGGTCAAGTGCGGCGTCGCCGATCTGGGCAACGGCATGGAGTCCGTGACCTACGCTACCGTCACCGAGGATCCGGTCAACTTCTCTGTTGCCGACACCCTCAACACCATCGTCCCGAAGCTCGTCCCGCTTATGCTTACGCTGCTGCTTTACTACATGTTCGCTAAGCACAGCTGGACCCCGACCAAGGGCATTCTGCTGCTCTTCGTCCTCGGCATCCTGGGCGCTGGCCCGCTTGGTCTCTGGCCGAGCATCTGGTAAGGCTCTAGCTTGAGGGGTGTGTCCCTACGCGGCTCACACCCCGACCCCTTAAGCCATGTGTATGTTAAAAGCCGCGTGCTCGAAAGAGCGCGCGGCTTTTGTTTTCTTGTTGATTCGGGTGTGGCAGACAGATAATGCTAAACACCCAAGGTAGTAGCCGAGTTTGAGAAAATGGGAGGATAGGATGGCGATCGGAGCGCGTAAGCAACCGCTGTACGATCAGCTGGTCGATATTCTGACCGAAAAGATCGACCATGAATATCGCGCCGGTGACATGATTCCTTCCGAGCGCGAACTATCGGAGCGCTATGGTCTCTCGCGCACTACGGTACGCCTGGCTCTGCAGGAACTGGAGCGTTTAGGATTGGTGGTTCGGCAGCACGGTCGCGGTACCTTTGTGACCGACCGTTCGGCAAAGGCAACCAATCTTATGCAGTCCTACAGCTTTACCGAGCAGATGCGCGCGATGGGTCGCGACCCCGAGACCACGATTCTCGAGTTTTGCGAGATGGAGGCCGATAAGAATCTGGCCGAGCATATGGGATTGCGTATCGGCGATCGCATTTTTAAGCTCAAGCGCCTTCGTTCTGCCGACAACATGCCCATGATGGTCGAACGCAGCTATCTGCCGGTTCGTCAATTTCTGTCCCTAAAGCGACCGCTACTGGAGCGTAAGCCGCTTTACGATGTGATTGAGCAAGACTTTCAGCAAAAGATACGCGTGGCCGAAGAGGAGTTCTATGCGAGCATAGCCCGTCCCACCGACGCCCACCTTTTGGGAATTGTCGAGGGCTCGCCTGTGCTCGATTTGGTCAGGACTACGTATAACGAGTCAAACGAGGTTGTGGAGTATACACTCTCGGTTGCTCGTGCCGATCAGTTTAAATACAAGGTTTACCACCAGCGTAGCGACTAGTGTTCGCATCGTATCCATATGATGATTCTTTGCATTTAACTGGTTACTACCAGATAACCAACTGAAGTGTATAATTGCACGTCAGAGGATTACTTCTAGAGAGAGGTATTAGAAATGTTCGAGAAGAGTGTCGAGGAGCTCACCGAGCTCGGCGCCCAGATCACCACGGCCGAGATTGCTCAGCAGCCCGAGCTTTGGCGTGATACGCTCAACATCTATCGCGAGAACAAGGAGGCCATCGAGGCCTTCCTGGCCGAGGCTCGCGCTATGGGCGAGGGCCGTCTGTCCGTTGTCTTCACCGGTGCCGGTACGTCCGACTACGTTGGCGATACCTGCGCCCCGTACCTGCGTCACGCTGGCAACACTGATCTCTACGACTTTAAGCCCATCGCCACGACCGACATCGTGAGCGCCCCGCGCGACTTCCTGCGCGCCGAGGATCCCACGCTCGTGGTTTCCTTTGCCCGCTCTGGCAACAGCCCCGAGAGCCTTGCTGCCGTTGCCGTTGCCAAGGAGCTCGTCCACAACGTCAAGTTCCTCAACATCACCTGCGCTCCCGAGGGCAAGCTCGCCGTCGAGTCTGCCGATGATCCCAACGCGCTGACGCTGCTCATTCCGCGCGCCAACGACAAGGGCTTCGCCATGACCGGTTCTTATTCCTGCATGACCCTGCTCTCCACCCTTATTTTCGACACTGCCTCTGACGAGCAGAAGGCCGAGTGGGTCGAGACCATCGCCAAGATGGGCGAGGAGGTCATCTCCCGTGAGCCCGAGATCGCCGATTACCTGGCTGGCGACTTCAACCGCGTGACCTACTTGGGTTCTGGCTCCTTCGGTGGCCTTGCCCAGGAGAGCCAGCTCAAGATCCTCGAGCTCGCTCACGGTCTGGTCGCTACTTCCTACGACACCTCCATGGGCTATCGTCACGGACCCAAGTCCTTCGTCGACGATAAGACGCTCGTCTTCGTGTTCGTCAACAACGACGCCTACACCCGTCAGTACGACATCGACATCCTCAACGAGATCGGTGGCGACGAGATCGCTCAGCACACCATCGCCGTTCAGCAGGAAGGTGCCACCGTCTATGAGGGTGAGTCCTTCACCTTTAAGGGCTACGAGGCACTTCCCGAGGGCTACCTTGCTCTACCGTTCGTGATGTTTGCCCAGGCTATCAGCCTGCTCAACTCCGTGCGCGTGGGCAACACGCCCGATACGCCGAGCCCCACCGGCACGGTCAACCGCGTGGTTAAGGGCGTGACGATTCACCCCTTCACCGCTTAATCGCGTCCCCCTGTAAGGGCGCCCGTCCGCTCATAACGGCGGGCGGGCGCTTTTTGTTTTACGTGAGCTGGGTATAAGCATCACCACAGTCAACTGCTTTAGAAGCAAGGAGTGCATATGAGCACGTACGCAATTAAGGCTGACAAGTTCTTCTTGCCGGCAGGCCCGCAACTGGGCGGCTATCTTATGGTCGAGGATGGCGTCTTTGGCGCCTGGCAGGCCGACGAGCCCTCTTGTGAGATTAAGGACTACACGGGATCGTGGATCGCACCGGGTATGGTCGATACTCACATCCATGGCTTCTACAACCACTCAACTACCGATAACGATCCCGAGGGTATCGATATCAGCTCGACCGAGCTCGCCCGTCGCGGTACCACCAGCTGGCTGCCCACGACGTTCACCGATGGCGTCGAGCAGATCAAGGACGCCTGCGCCGCTATCGCCCAGGCGGACGAGGGCCGCGGCCCCGACTTCTGCGGTGCTCGCATTCAGGGCATCTACCTGGAGGGCCCCTTCTTTACCATGAAGCACGTGGGCGCGCAGAACCCCGCTTATCTTATCGATCCCTCCGAGGAGGTCTTCGATCAGTGGCAGGAGGCTGCGGGTGGTCGCATCGTTAAGAGCGCCATGGCGGCCGAGCGCGACGGTGCCGCTGCTTATGCGGCTGCTCTGAACGCCAAGGGTGTGGTGACCAGCATCGGTCACTCCGACGCCACCTACGATGAGTGCATCGCCGCCATCAACGCCGGTGCCAGCTGCTTTACGCATACCTATAACGGTCAGCGCGGCCTGCATCACCGTGAGCCCGGTGTCGTGGGCGCTGCCATGTCCACGCCCGAGACCTACGCCGAGATCATCTGTGACGGCAAGCACGTAAACCCTGCCGCCATCAAGGCACTGCTGCAGGCAAAGGGCTGGCAGCACACGGTGCTCATCACCGACTGCCTGGGTTGCGGCGGCATGCCCGAGGGCAGCTACACCAGTGGTGGCATGGACGTCATCATGAAGGACAACCTGTGCTGGCTCGCTGACGGCAAGAGCATTGCCGGCTCGGTGCTCACGCTTGCCCAGGGCGTCAAGAACATCGTCGACTGGGGCATCGCCAGCGCCGATATCGCCATTCGCATGGCAACCGAGGTGCCGGCACGCTCCGCGCACATCGAGGATAAGTGCGGCAGCATCATGCCGGGTCGCGACGCCGACTTTGTCGTGTTCGACCATGAGCTCACCCTCGTCGAGACGTATGTTGGCGGCCAGAGCGTCGGCAACGCCTTTACCGAGTAACGATAGAAAAAGACGGCGGGCCCGAATCTGCTCGGACCCGCCGTATGGGTTAAACGCTCAAAAGCACCTTCACAGTTACAGCTTGTTAGCGATCTTCTTTGCCGTGCGCTTGACGCCGGCCACAAGACCTCCCGCAGGATGCTCCTTTTCGTAGGCTAGACGCTTCTCACGCTTGGCGTACTCTTCGACGATGATGTCGCCATACTCGTCTTCGATCTTGTCGAAGAAGTCGACGGCGCCCTTAATTTCCTCGGCGGTCGGGTGTCCCTTTTGGACACCGCCGGCGAGCTTGAACGGCCCCCACGTATCAAAACCGGGGCAGCCGTAGACACCCATAAAGATGGCCTGCTTCATGCGGCAGATGCCATCGATATCCTTGCCGTACCACTTGTTTTTGCCACCGTAGGTCATGAGGCCAAACACCTTGTCTTGCGGCTGCAGCACATTGGTGAGCACGCGTGCCATATCTTTGTCGATCTCGGAGTAATAGATGCCCGTGGCGACGCCGATTAGATGATATTCGTGCAGGTTGGGGTACTCGTTTTTGCCGAGTGACTTCACGTCGAGGGTATCGATCTCGGGGTGCGCCTCGACGATGGCGTCCACGAGCTTTTTCGTATTGCCGTGATGGCGCGAGGCGTAGAGGATGATGGTTCGCATAAGAAGGCCTTTCAGCTGTAATTGCATCAATGTCTGTATGGTACCCCGTTACATGGCGGGGATACCGGACGTATCGATGAACGTGCGGGTTTGTCCTTTGGTCAGGGCCGAGACGGGTTCTTGCGAGCAAAAAAGCAGTTGTTCGAAAGGATGGGCAATGGAATACGCTCTCTCCAACGATTCGATTTCTATTAAGGTTTCCACGGCTGGTGGCTCGTTTACCTCGATCGAGGCCGGAGGTCGCGAGTACTTGTGGCAGGGCGATCCTGCCGTGTGGTCCGGCCAGGCACCGATTTGCTTCCCGATTTGCGGAGGCTTGCGCGACAACAGCGCCATGACGTTTGCCGGGCATCATGTAAAGCTCGCTCGCCACGGGTTTGCGCGCAAACAGGAGTGGAAGCTGCTGAGCCAAGGCGAGAACGAGCTGGCGATGTGCCTGGCTTCGGAGGATAACGCCGCGCTGCTGAGCGATTATCCGTATCCGTTTAAGCTTGTCGCTCGTTATACGCTCGAGGATACCGCCGTGCGCGTCTCCTATGAGGTGACCAACGAGGGAACCGAGGACATGCCGTTCTTTATCGGCGGTCATCCCGGCTTTAGGTGTCCGCTCGATGAGGGCGAGGCCTATACGGACTACGAGCTGCGCTTTGAGAAAGACGAGGCTGCGGAGCTCTGCACCGCCGTCCCCTCGACCGGATTGATTGACGTGGCAAACCGTTCCAAGAACCCCATGGTGGGAAAGACACTGCCCCTGTCGCACGAGCTCTTCGATTTTGCGGAGACCATCTTTGACGTGCTCGAGAGCCGCCAGGTCACGCTTTCTAAGAAGGGGGAGGACAAGGGCGTTCGCCTGAGCTTCGAGGGCTTCCCGTATCTCATTGTGTGGAGTAAGCCCGAGGGCGATTTTGTGGCAGTTGAGCCTTGGGGCGGCCTCTCGACCTGCTCCGATGAGGACGACGTACTTGAGCATAAGCGCGGCTGCCTTGTTGCCAAGCCCAAGGAGACCATCGTCCGCTCGTTCACGATTGAGATTCTGTAATTCCGTTTTGTCGACTCGTATCGCGAGGCACAAGGAGCCTGCGAGATAAGGAGCTAGAAATGATCCTCACTGTTACGATGAACCCGTCTGTCGATACGCGCTATCAGCTCGATGAGCTCATTATCGACGACGTCAACCGTGTGACGCCCGAAAAGACCGCCGGCGGCAAGGGCCTCAACGTGGCCCGTGTGCTGGGTCAGCTGGGCGACGACGTTGTGGCAACCGGTCTGCTCGGCGGCCACATGGGCGCCTACATGGCTGAGCTCATGGACGCCAACGGTATTAACAACGACTTTGTGCCCATCAAGGGCGAGACTCGCATTTGCCTTAACATTCTCCACGCCGGCAACCAGACCGAGCTGCTCGAGAGCGGCCCGACAATTGCCCCCGAGGAGCTCGATGCCTTTACCGCCAAGTTTACTGAGCTTGCGGGCAAGGCCGACGTTGTCACCATTTCGGGTTCTCTGCCCCGCGGTGTCGAGGCAGACTACTATGCCAAGATCACGGGCATTGCCGAGAACGCCGGCGCCAAGGTGCTGCTCGATACCTCGGGCGCCTCGCTTGAGGCTGCGCTCAAGTCCGAGATCAAGCCCGAGCTGGTTAAGCCTAACCTGACCGAAATTAACGGCCTTCTGGGCACGAGCTTTACCACCGACGATGTGGACGAGCTCCGCGCCGCGCTCGCCTCTGACGCCCGCTTCTCCGATATCCCCTGGGTCGTCGTGTCCATGGGCGCTGCCGGCTCCGTTGGCTTCCACAATGGCCGTGCGTTCCGCGCAAAGACGCCCGATATCCCTGCCGTTAACGCCACAGGCTCTGGTGACTCCACTATCGCTGGCTTCGCGCATGCCATTGCTGCTGGCGCAGACGACGAGACGGTGCTGCGTACCGCCAACACCTGCGGCAAGCTCAACGCCATGGATCCCATGACCGGCCATCTGGTCATGGACCGTTGGGACGAGGTCTACAACGGCGTTGTCGTGACTGAGCTGTAAGAGTTTGGGCGACGGCTCCGGCATCGGTTGTTTGCTTGTGACTAGAGCCGACGACAAGTGCGGTAGCATTATGCCGGGGCGCGACGCCGAGTATGTCGTGTTCAATCCCGACCTTACCCTGGTCGAGACGTATGTGGGCGGCAACAGCGTCGGCAACGCGTTTGCCGAGTAGCCGCCAAAGAAACGATCCGAGAGGGGATTTAGATGATTTACGGTGCACTGGGCGATATCGAGGAGTACCGCGGAATGCTCAAGGGCCTCGACGTGCTGATTGATTGGCTCGAGGAGAACGATCCGGCGGAGCTCGAGGTCGGCAGCCATCCGATTCTGGGCGACAAGGTCTTTGCGAACGTCATGGCTCCCACGACTCGTCCCGAGGCCGAGGCTCACTACGAGACGCATCAGCGCTATCACGACCTGCAGATCGACATTGAGGGTCGCGAGGCCTTTAAGGTTGCCACGGGCAGCCTGACGCTGGTCCAGGAGTTTGACGAGAAGGACGACTACGATCTGGTCGATTCCGACGCTTCGATCGCCGGCGATCTTGCCGACGACAAGTTCGCGCTGTTCGTTGCCGGCGAGCCTCACATGCCCACGCTCGAGTTCCCGGGCGATGGCGCACAGCCGGTCAAAAAGATTTGCTTTAAGCTGCTTGCAGACGCCTACTGGGAGGAGTAGCGAACTGCTCGGCTGAGCTGTTCGTGTTGCGAGCGTTATCCCTTGGAGGAGCGCGCTTGAGCCCCGCTGATCGCGGTTCCTTTGGGGATTGCGGTTGGCGGGGCTTTTTGTTGTTTGAGCTGGATTCATTGGAGCGGCCAAATTAGGCTGAACGACGCAGTTATTGAGACACGATTGATGCTAAATGGATTGAAGAATAATTAAAATAGCTGTGGATACGAGAAATAGCTAATTGATGGGAGCTCTTTATGGGACTCAGCACAACCGCCTTAATTCCTAGGCGCGCTTTCTTGGCGTTGGGGCTCGCAGCTGGTTCTGCTTGCCTTACCGCTTGCTCCGGGAAGGGGAGCTATGATGATGGTTACGCTGCGGGCTATGCTGCTGCTCAGGCAGACGCTGCCGGAAAAGAAAAAGATGGCAGCGGCGGGAGCGGCGATATCCCAGTCTCGGGTATCGAGTACACCATCACGGGGGCGCAACGCGGAGTAGAGCAGCTTGATCACAGTAAGTCGCTTTTGATTTTGAATGTAACTGCTAAAAATGTGTCGGACGATTTGCAGGATGCACATTTTGCAGGTAATGAAATTCTAGCATTCCAAGATGGAAAGGGGCTTAATTCGGGCGTGCTTGTGGAAGGCCTTGATCTTCCTGAATCGCGCCAAATACAACCAGGTGCCGTGCTTGAGGGTTGGTTTGCTTACGAGCTGATTGACGAAACGACGCCGGTTGAATGCGAAGCTGGTGGCCAAACTTCATCCTCTGGTGATGAGAATGCTATCTATGGTCTGACCAATCCGCAAACAATTGATTTGAGCACCCTTTAATCCCTGCTCATAGTATAAAAGCTGTTGTGGTTCTCTCAGGGGGGGGGCGTTTGGGCCCCGCTGATCGCGGTTCCTTTGGGGATTGCAGTTGGCGGGGCTTTTTGTTGAGTAGGGGAGTTTCCGGCGGCGTTGTGCTTGGATTGGCGGATATGCGCCCGAAATTGGCAACAAAAAAGCCGCCCGAAGGCGGCTATCTTGTGCAATGGAGCCAGCGACCGGGCTCGAACCGGTGACCCCCGCTTTACGAGAGCGGTGCTCTACCAACTGAGCTACGCTGGCGGCCATATGGTGACGCAACTGAGGCGTCAACGGCTGTCTATGATACGGGACATCACAAATCCGCGCAAGTGTTCTGACGGCTTTTCTCACTTTAAATGCACTAATATTAGAGGCGTGATGTCTTGCTCTTACGGGTCTCAAGCAGAATGGGGCAGCGATGGCACAACCCAAGATCCTTCTTACACGTATCGATGACCGTTTCATTTACGGGCAAGACGTTGAGCTGTGGAACGAAGCCGTGGGCTCCAACCTTGTCCTAATCGTCAACGACGAGATTGCGGCGGATTCGCGCCAATGGGCACCCATGAGGGTGGCGGCGCCAGAAGGCGTTTGGACAAGGTTTTTCTCGGTGCAAAGGGCCATCGACATCATTCATACCGCAACGCCGCGCCAATTGATTCTGATCATGGTGGCCTCACCCGCCGATGCACTCGCGCTGGTTAAGGGTGGCGTGCCGATCACCAAGATCAGCATTGGCCATATGCAGGCAGGGGAGGGCAAGCATCCCGCAGCGCCCGCAGTCGCCACAGACGATGCGGACGTCGCTGCTCTCAGAGAGCTGCAAAAGCTCGGCATAGAACTAGAAATCCGCTATCTCCCCAGCTCCAATCCCGACCCCATCGGCAATCTGTTCAACTGATCCCTTGGGGACGGAGAAAAACGAATCATTTTGCCCTTGCGAGGGACGCGTGCGATGCTGCCTGTCAAAAACAATGCCCATTTACTACGTTTGATCGGCTATCGCCGAGCATGTCGAATTTGAGAAAAACAAAACCGCAGGTAGGCGGCTCGCGAATTTAGCAAAAACCGGTGCATGGTCGAGCATCCCGGGCTAAACGTAGTAAATGGGCATAGTTTTGATATGTCACTCATACAGTCACAGCGAAATTGAGCCCAAAAGATGAAAAAACGCCCGTCGGCGGTGGTGCCGGCGGGCGTTGCTGTGCAATATGTCGCGTTGTGGGCCTAGTGCCTCATAAAGTGGTATTCGATCACATTGCTGTATGGGTGACCCGGGCCCACAATGCCCTGCGGGAACAGCGGCTGGTGCGGCGTGTCGGGGTACATCTCTGCCTCGAGGGCAAAGCCGGCGCCCCAGCTATAGTTGGCATCGTCCTTGGCGTGCTCGTCGCCCAGCCAATTGCCAGTGTAGAGCTGCACGCCCGGGGCGGTGGTGTAGTAGTCCAGCTCGCGGCCGGTCCACATCTCCTCGACATGCAGGGCGCGGCGCAGGTTGCGACCGTATTGATAGTCATCGATGCACAGGCAGTGGTCGTAGCCGCGTGCCTGCTTAATCTGCGGATCGTCGGCCTCCATGCCAGGCGCGATGGGGCGCAGCTCACGGAAGTCAAACGGCGTGCCCTCGACCGGAGCAATCTCGCCGGTGGGGATGTTCTGCTCGTTGATGGGCAGGTAGTGGGCAGCGTTAGCAACAAAGAAGTGCTCACAGTCCATTCCGGCGTTATGGCCGGCAAGGTTAAAGTACGTGTGGTTGGTCATGGCCACGTAGGTGGCGCGGTCGCTCTCGCAGCCGTATTCGATACGGAAGCAGCCGGTGCGCGTCACGGTAAACACGGCCGTAAAGGTGCGGTTGCCGGGAAGACCCAGCTCACCGTCCTCAAGCGAGGTGGTCATGCGCACGGCATTGTGGACCTCGTCGAGCTCAACGTCCCACACGCGCTTGTGCAGGCCGTGCTCAAGGTCGCTGTGCAGGTTGTTGACGCCCTCGTTGGCCGGCATATGCCAGTCCGTGCCGGCGATGGTGATCGTGGCACCCGCAGTGCGGTTGGCCACGGGGCCGATGGTCGCGCCAAAGCAGGCGGGGTTGTCAAAGTAATCCTCGAGCTTATCGAAGCCCAGCACCACATCGCGCACGTTGCCGGGGATGTCGGGCACGTCGATGCCCAGCACGGTGGCGCCAAAGTCCATAATGCGAACGCAGATCTCGGGCCCGTTGAGGGTGTAACGATGAACGGGGGTACCGCACGGCGCGGTGCCGAAAAGCTCGGAAGTGATCATTTGGTTCCTAACATCGAGGTATTTCCGACAAACTGTAGCGCGAACAGGCGAGATTATCACTACACCCCACTAAAGCAGGGGGTATTTTTCTCAAAAAAGTGATGATTGAGCTGTACGGGCGTTCATTTTTGACACGCACGGGTCTGATACAATTTGTTCGTTACTGTTTGAATGATATGCACGCATAGAACGGCGAGGATTCATCGTGATTAAGGCAGAGCGACAGGATAGGGTTCGTCAGCTGCTCGAGGAGCAGGGCACGGTCTCGGTCAAGGAGATTTCGGATGCACTGGGTGTCTCGGATATGACGATCCGCCGCGATCTCGAGGAGCTTGCGAGCCTGGGCGAGATCGAGCGCGTGCACGGTGGAGCCCGCAGTGCGCAGGGCCGTCCACATGCTATGTTGCGCCATGAGTATTCGCACAGCGAAAAGCGCACCAAGCATGCCGAGGAAAAGTTGCAGATCGCGCGCCGCGCCGTGGAGCTTATCGAGGAAGGCTCGACCATCTTTTTGGGCACGGGCACTACGGTGGAGCAGATGGCCTCGATGCTGCCGGCGTGTCGCCTGCGCATCGTGACTAACTCGCTTTCGGTCTTTAACCTGCTCGAGCCGCGCGAGGACTGTGACCTGTGCCTGGTAGGCGGCATGTACCGTCGCCGCACCGCCGCTTTTGTGGGACCAACGGCCGAGGATACCCTGCGTGCACTGGGCATCGACGCGGCGTTTATCGGCGCCAACGGCATTCTGGATGGCGACGTGTCTACGTCCAATATGGATGAGGGTCGTATCCAGCAGCTCGCCTTTAGCAAGGCCGATTCACGCTATCTGATCGCCGATTCCAGTAAGATCGGCAAGCGCGACTTCTACACCTTCTGCCGCCTGGACAGCCTGGACGCCGTGGTGTGCGAGCCGGGTATTACCGCCGAGGATCGTGCCGCCATCGAGGAACACACGCAGGTCATTTGCTAGCTAACGCTGCAGGCGATACGTCTGCCCTCTGCCGGCGCGGGGATTATCGCTTCAATTTGACGTGCAGAATGACACATAAAAGTTAAAACGCCATTTTGCGCGTCAAAAAATATGACATGTAAAAATTTGCGCGTCATTTTACGTGTCAACGAGATGCGATTTGACGCGCAAATAGGAATTCGTGGGCGCTCGGAAGATCGACGGAGTTCGTGAACCTGCAACTTGGTTGGGTAGCGTACGAAGTCCTCCAGCGGGACCGAATATGTTTTCGGTATCATATCGGTATCAAATGATACCGAAAGTATGTTCGTGATACTGAAAACTAGAAACCGTGCTTCATAACTGCTTGGAAAGTTCGGATTCGACTATCTTATTGTCTTGATCTGTAACAGGTAGACGGTCGAAAGTGGGCTACGTGTTACAGATTTAGATATTTCTGCTCGGGCGTTCTGTTTGTCTCGATCTGTAACATTTAAGACCGAAAATCCCAGTTAGATGTTACAGATCGAGACAAATGGCCTGCTCGGGCCGAGCCAAAACAAAAAAGCCGCATGCGAACCCATGGAGGGATTCGTATGCGGCCGACAGGGGGTACGCGGCTTAAACTAGGCCATGAGCAGGCCGGTCTCTGCGACGTTCTTGTACCAGTACGCGCTCGCCTTGGGATAGCGCTTCTGAGTCTCAAAGTCGATGTAGAACAGGCCATAGCGCTTGTTGTAGCCGTTGGTCCAGGAGAACTGGTCCTGCAGCGACCATACAAAGTAACCGTCGACGTTTACGCCGCCGTCGATTGCCTTGAGGATCCACGCGAGATGCTGACGCATGTAGTCGATACGAGGGGCGTCGTCGATAAAGCCGTCCTCGAAGTCGTCCTTATAGCCCATGCCGTTCTCGGTGATGTAGATCTTCTTGTAGTTGGGGTAATCGTTCTTAATGCGGAGCAGCAGGTCGTAGAGGCCCTCGGGATAGATGATCCAGTCCCAATCGGTGGTGGGTACGCCTTCGCGCACGCATGACTCGCCCACGCCCTTGAGGAACCAGCGCGAGGAGCCCTTGTCGCCGGTGCCATTGTGGTTGATGTCGTTTTCGCCCTCGGCGGCACGCAGGAACTGGCACTTGTAGGTGTTGACGCCCAGGCAATCGTTGTAGGGGAGCGCGGCGGTCAGCGCGGCGATGTCCTCGTCGCGGACGTCGAGCTCGCCGCCGGCGATATGGGCCAGCTTGGTCGCAGCCTCCATGGTGTCGGCTGCATAGTGGCCGCGGAAGGTGGCGTCGAGTACCCAGCGGTTGTTGATGACGTCGGCCATGCGAGCTGCCTCGCAGTCGGCGGCGTTGTTGGGGTCGAGGGGATACTTGGGCTCCAGGTTCTGGACAATGCCGATCTCGCCCTCAAAGCCGCCCTCATGGAAGGCGACGACAGCCTTGGCGTGGGCCACCATCATGTTGTGCATGAGCTGGAAGGCCTTGTCCAGGCGATACTTCTCGCCGTGCGGCCAGTTGCCGACGATAAAGCTGCCCTCGGCGGTCGCGGGAATCTCGTTAAACGTGAACCAGTGCTTGACCTCGGTGAACTCGGCAAAGCAGAACTTGGCGTACTCGACAAAGGCATCGATGGTCGTGCGCGTCAAGAAGCCCTCGCCGCCGTCCTGGTAGAAGGCCTCGGGCGTGTCAAAGTGATCGAGCGTGACATAGGGAATAACGCCAGCTTTGTTGCAGGTGGCAAAAAGCTCGTGATAGAAGGCAACACCCTCGGGGTTGATCTCGCCAGTACCGTTGGGGAAGATGCGGCTCCAAGCGATGGAGACACGGATACCGTTGATGCCGAAGCGCTGGCACAGGTCGATATCGACCGGGTACTTGTTGTAGAAATCGCTTGCGGGATCGGGGGAGAAGCGACCCTGAGCTGCCAGGAAATCGTCCCAGGGTACTTTGCCCTTGCCGTGCGTACGGGTCTCGCCCTCAACCTGGTAAGCGGCGGTGGCGCCGCCAAACACAAAGCCGTCGGGGAACTGCATGGGGTTGGTCATGAGTCATCCTTTCTGTGGAATACGAATATGGAGAGGTGCCCGAACTGGGGATCCGGGCACCAACAGAGGGAGGAACTAGTCGAGGTTCTCGCGGAGCCACTTGATGGCGCCGGCGGGGTCGCGGGTTAGGTCGATATATTCCTTGCCGCGCGGGGCGAGCAGCTTAATGCCCAGACGATCGGTGTCGGCCTTCATGTCGTTGTAGTAGCTACGGACCTGCGGGGCAAGCACGATGACGTCGTACTGATCCATGATGGCAGTGTGCTGGCCATAGGCGCCTGCGGAGGAGGCAATGTTCTCTCCGGTCTGTGCGGCACCCTCCTTGATGGCGTTGGCGAGCATGGCAGAGGTGCCGGCGCCGGCGCACAGGACGAGGACCTTCAGGCCATCGACGTTCTTCTTAGCGGATGCTTTGGCGGCGGGCTCGGGCTGATCGGCGACAGGCTTGCTGTCGGTGGCAGCGGCGGTCGTCTCGACGGAAGCGGTAGTCTGCTCGACAGCGGGCGCAGAGGCGTTGGCGGCGATGGCAGCGGCACCATTGGACTCAAGACCCAGCTCGGCGGCGCGCTCGGCCTCCTGGTCGCAGAGCAGCTTATCGTATGCCTTCAAGAACGGCAGGTAGATGATGGCGTCCAGCAAGATGATGATCGCGACAAATACCAGGGCAATAAGCTGGAAGTTCGTGGTGATGAAAATGCCGATGGGGGCAGGGGTGGCCCAAGGCACCACGAAGGAGAAGCCGTTCATGCCCACGTTATCGATAAAGAACTTGGCAACACTCACGTTGACGCAGCCGGCGGCAACAAAGGGGATGAGCATGTAGGGGTTAAGGATCATCGGCGCGCCAAAGAGCAGCGGCTCGTTGACGGCGAAGGCAACAGGGACAATCGAGGCCTTACCGACGGCTTTGAGCTGCTTGGACTTCATAAAGAGAATCAGCAGAAGCGGCACGATGAACGTGGCGCCGGTGCCGCCGAACTCACCCACGAGCGACATGTTAAAGGTGAGGGAGTGGGCGGGGTGGCCGCCTGCCAACAGAACCTGCAGATTCTCGGCCTGGTTGGCAAGACGGATGGGGTCGATGCCCGGCTGGACGATCGAGGGGCCGTGGACGCCGATGAACCAGAAGAACGCGGTGGCTGCCTGGATAAGGATAAGGCCAGGATAGGTTTCTGCAGCGGGAAAGAGCGGGGAAAGCAGTTTAATAAGCAGCTCGGAGAACGGAACGCCCATGAGGTTGCGCACGACGACATCGATGATGCCGCAGATGATGACGGCGCCGCCAAAGGGGATAATGTCGCGGAAGTTCTGAGCGATGGCGCCCGGGACCTCCTTGGGCAGCTTAATGGTCAGATCGCGCGAGACGCAGAATTTATAGACCCACACGGTAATGAACGCTGCGATATAGGCTGAGAACAGACCGCGCGTGCCCATGCTGGTGCAATCGAAGACCGAAAGTTCGGAGCCGTTGAACTTGGTGGTGAACTGCGTAACGGCGAGCAGCAGCATGCTGCACTGGGCGGCCACCATGGTGGAACCGTCGTTGAGCACTTTGCCGGCGGGCATACGACGGTTCATGGATGCCGTGAAGTTCTTGGCAGTGGTGCCGGCAACCATGATGCCCATAACGCCCATGGTGAAGTTGTACAGCTTGTTGCACCAGTCGATGAGCGGCTGGGGCAGCGTGATGCCAACTACGCCGGGAAGCGTGGCAATCAGCAGGAAAATCGAAGAGGTGAGGACAATGGGCATGCACCCAAGGAATCCGTCCTTGATGGCCTGGAGGTAGACGTTCCTCGAGATCTTCTCAAAGAACGGTTGATGCTTCTCGAGCATCTTTACGATGGCGTCCATAGAGCTCCTTTGCTACTTGATGCGCGATGCATGTGGATGGAACTGGTCGTCGATGGATGGTCAGGACTGCCCGGAAGCCTTCCTGTTTAAGGAAGGCATTGCGAAATGACAACGTTGTCATTTCGTTAATGACAACGTAAGACATTCTTGGAAGAGCAACAAGGATATACGGGCGAGCGGTCGATATTGTCCGGTGAATGGTTGATTTATCAGTCAGGCAGGTAGTGTATGCTAGAACGCAAAAAACAAGCGATAGAGAACCGAGTGGAGAAGCAGTGGCAACGATGGACAAGAAAAACGTCTCGATGAACGATGTGGCGATTGCCGCGGGTGTTTCTCTCAAGACGGTGTCGCGCGTGATCAACGAGCCCGATAGCGTGCGAGAGTCGACACGCGATAAGGTTCATTCGGCCATGGAGACGCTCGGGTTTCGAGCCAACTTTGCCGCGCGTTCGCTCAAGTTGGGCCGTTACGGGTGCATCGGCGTGGTGATGTTTCACTTGTCGGGCGGTGCCGTGGACATGATTGACGGTATCGCCGATGCCGCCGAAGAGCGAGGATTTGCTCTCACGATGATTAAGAAGCGCGCAGGGGAGAAGATGACCCTTGCCGAAGCGGCGCGTAGGATGTCGCAGCTGCCTGTTGATGGCATGATCTTCAACCTGCGCCAGATGGTCGATGACTTTGATACCTTTGAGGCGCCGAAAGACCTCAAGACTGTGATTATCACGCCGATGGAGCATCCTACCTGCTCCACCGTCAGTGACGACCAAGAGGGCGGCGCGCGTATGGCGTGCGAGTACTTTTTGGACCACGGTCACAAGAGCGTGTACTTCGTCTCTGGTAAGAAAGAGTCACTGTCGAGCCAGTGCCGTATGAAAGGTTGGCGTGCGGCGCTCGAGACGCGTGGCATTGAGCCGCCCGAGCCTCTGCAAGGCGATTGGAATGCGGATAGCGGCTATGCCGCGGGCCTTGTGCTTGCCGATAAACCCGATTGCACGGCGGTCCTCGCTGCTAACGACTGCATGGCCAACGGCGTGATGATGGCTCTGCGTGACAGAGGGCTCAGGGTGCCCGACGACGTGTCCGTGATCGGCTTTGACGACGAACTCTACAAGACGATTCCCAACTCGATTCTGACGTCAGTGAAGTTCCGTCACCGCGAGCTGGGCATCCGTGCGCTTAACGAGGTCGTCTCAGGTCTGGAAGCCCCGAGTTCCAGAAGCCGTACGCTTGTCTCGGGTGTGTTGGTCGAGCGTTCCAGTGTGAAGGATCTGCGGGCATAGACGTGCTCGGCTCGTTCATCTCAATCTGTAACAGCTGGGACCCAAAAACTCGGCTAGATGTTACAGATTTAGACAATTCGGCCCGGCTTATTCCGTTTGTCTCGATTTGTAACAACTAGACGGTCAAAAGTGGTCTACATGTTACAAATCGAGACAAACGAACGCAGCCCAGCCCGCCCAAAAACAAAAACGGCGGATACGACCAAGGATGCTGAAGCATCCACCGGGAAGGTCGTATCCGCCACACGAAAAGAGGTGCATGGACGCAGCGCCCATGCGATCGGGAATGGTAAGGTGCACGGCAGCGTGATGGTCACGGCGGCCGATAGCGTTAACTAGTCCAGACGACGGGTCTGCGCCACGTGCTTATACCAGTATGCGCTTGCCTTGGGCGTGCGCTTCTGGGTTTCAAAGTCAACGTAGAAGAAGCCGTAACGCTTGTTGTAGCCATTGGTCCAGGAGAACTGATCCTGCAGGCTCCACAGGAAGTAGCCGCCCACGTTGACGCCCACCTCCATGGCCTTGAGCAACCAGCGCAGGTGCTGCTCGATGTAGTCGATGCGCGGCTGGTCGTCCACAAAACCGTCCTTGTAGGGGTCCTTGTAGCCCATGCCGTTTTCGGTGATGAAGATCTGCTTGTAGTTGGGGTAGCGCTGCTTAATGTAGACGAGCAGATCGAACAGGCCCTCGGGATAGATGATCCAGTCCCAGTCGGTGGTGGGGATGCCGGGCTTGTTCACATGCTCGCCAATGCCCTTGACGCGCCAGCGGCCGGTGCCCTTCTCGCCCGTACCGTTGTGGTGCAGGTCGTTCTCGCCATCGTAAGCCTTCAAGAAACGGCACTGGTAGTTGTTAACGCCCAGGTAGTCGTTGTAGAGCGCTGCCTCGCGCATAATCTCGAGGTCCTCGTCCAAGATCTCGATGGTGCCGCCCGAGACGGCAGCCAGGCGGTTGGCGCACTCGAGGGTGTCGGGGGCATACTCGCCGCGGAACGTCGCGTCGAGCAAAAACAGGTTTTGCAGCACGTGCTCGTTGTTGGCGGCTTTGATGTCGGCGGGGTCGTTCTCGTTGAGCGGGTACTTAAACTCCAGCGACTGGATGACGCCGATTTTGCCCTTAAAGCCGCCGTTGTGGAAGGCCAGCACGGCCTTGGCGTGGGCGAGCATCATGTTGTGCTCGCACTGGAAGGCCTCGGCCAGATGCGCCTTGACGCCACCGGGGAAGGTGCCCTCGATGTAGGTGTTGGAGGCGTCGGCCCAGATCTCGTTAAAGGTGAACCAGTAGGTCACCTGGTCGGCGTACTCCTTAAAGCAGAAGGTGGCAAAGTCCACAAAGGAGTCGATGGTCTCGCGGTTGAGGAAGTCGCCCTTCTCAAAGAGGGGAAGCGGCGTGTCAAAGTGATGCAGCGTGACGAACGGCTCAACGTGGTGCTTGTGGCACTCGGCGAAGAGATCGTGGTAGAACTGGACACCCTCGGGGTTGATTTCGCCGGTGCCGTTGGGGAAGATGCGGCTCCAGGCGATGGAGAGGCGAATGCCGTTGATGCCGAACTCCTCGCACAGCTCCAGGTCGACGGGGTACTGGTTGTAGAAGTCCGAAGCGGGATCGGGGGAGAAGCGCCCCTGGGCCTCCAGGAAGTCGTCCCAGGCAACCTTGCCCTTACCGTGAGTGCGGGTCTCGCCCTCTACCTGGTAGGCAGCGGTGGCGCCGCCAAAGACAAAGTCCTCGGGAAACTGCGCGGGCGGGTTGGTGACGCTAGCAGGATTAACGGACATGATGATCCAATCGTCTAAATCGAAGGGCCAGCCGGTCTTGGATGGTCGGCTGGCCCTGGGCGTTACTTACTTCGAAAGTTGCTCACTCACGAAGGCGAGAGACTTGTCGCCGTTCTGGGAGAGCTCGATGTACTGCTTGCCACGGCAGGCGACGCACTTGTTGCCCACGCGCTCACAGTCCTTCTGCAGGTCGGCCAGGTAGCTTGCGGCCTGCGGGGCCAGGACGACCAGGTCAAAGTCGGGGAGCATGTCCACGTGGTTGCCATAGGCCTCGGCAGCGGTCTCGAGGTTAATGCCGCGCTCCTTGGCGGCCTTGGCCAGCGCGTTGGCGAGCAGGCCCGAGGTTCCGCCGCCCTGGCAGAGCACGAGCACGCGCTTGCCGTTGAGGTCGCTGGCGGTCGTTGTCTCGGCAGCGGGTGCTGCGGAAGCGGCGGGGGAGTCGGCCTTCACGGCCTCGGCAGCAGCGCCGGCGGCAACGCTCTTGGCGTCAGCCTTGCCCTGGAAGGCATCGTTGAGCTTGGCGGCCTTCTCGGCGTTCTTGGCGGCGAGCTCCTCCTGGGAGATCTCGGCCTCCTCGGCGCACTTCTGGGCGTCATAGGCACGGAAGAACGGGTAGTACAGAACGAAGTCGACGACCAGGATAAGGGCGAGCATCACAAAAGCGAGCGGCTGGAAGCCCAGGCCCATGATGGTGCCGATGGGGCCGGGGACGGTCCAAGGCAGGGTGTACATAAAGCCGTTCATGCCCAAGAAGTCGATAAAGATCTTGAGGATCCAGATGTTGGCGATCGGGGCAAAGACAAACGGGACAAAGAAGACGGGGTTGAGCACGATGGGCGCGGCGAACAGCAGCGGCTCGTTGACGGCAAAGCAGACGGGGACGATGGCGGCCTTACCGACGGCGCGCATCTCCTGAGACTTGGCCAGGAAGCAGAACATAAAGACCAGGACGAGCGTGGCGCCGGTGCCGCCCATGCAGACGACGAAGTACTGGGCACCCTGGGTCAGGACAGCGGAAGCGTGCTGGCCGGCCTGGAACGCAGCCAGGTTGTCGGTCATGTTGGCAACGAGGGCGGCGGCGATGGCGGGCTCGACGATCGAGGGGCCGTGGACGCCCACGAACCAGAAGAGGCTCATAGCGCCGTAGATCACAGCGAGGCCGATGTAGCCGTCGGCAGCGGTGAACAGGGGCTGGAACACCTGGATGACGCCCTGGGCAAAGCAGAAGCCAAAAGCAGCGCGGAAGACGATGTCAAAGACCCAAAAGACGGTGATGCAGACGGAGAAGGGGATGATGTCCTTAAAGGTCTGCGAGATGTTGGGCGGGACCTGCTCGGGCATCTTGACGGTGATATTGCGCTTAATGAAGAACTTGTAGATGATGCCGGTCACAAACGCAGCGATAAAGGCGGTCAGCAGGCCTTTGGAACCAAGGTAGGTGGTGTTGAAGCCGCTGGCGGCGTCTGTGGCGATGGTGTCGCTCGAAAGGAGCAAGAAGCCGATGATGGCCGCGCACATGCACGAGATGAAGTTGATCTGGTTGTTCTTGGGTAGGTCGCGGTTCTGAGCGTCGGCGAAGTGCTTGGCCGTGGTGGCGGCGCAGGCGATGGCCAGGATGCCCATGGAGTAGTTGTAGCACTTCCACAAGGCGTTGTTGATGTCATCGGGCCAGTAGAAACCCCAGATGTTGGGGACCGAGGCTACCAGGCAAAAGATGGACGAGAAGATGATGATGGGGATGACGGAGATAAAGCCGTCGCGGATCGCCTTGAGGTACTTGTTGCGGGCGATCGCGTTGAAAAAGGGCTGGCCCTTTTCGATGATGGCGATGAGTTGCTCCATGCAATGCTCCTAAGAGTCGGTGGGTTAGCAACGATGGTAGCTTTTGACGTTCGGTTGCTAAAATGTTGACGTTGCCATTTTGTGACACAAAAAAGGACGCGAACCGGTGGTTCCTGTGCCTGCGAACCGTCGATTCCTTACGCGTAAACGTTTGAGCCGCCCGGTGGCTCTGTGTTTGCACAATGGCAACGTTAACATTTGGGCGACAAAAGCCGTTCGGGGAAGCAAAAATGTCGGTGAACGGTAGGTTTTGGGTGGTGAGCGTATGGTGGGGGAGGCGTTAGATATACTTGAAGACGTTTCATTTGACTGCGTAGGGTGCCACTAATGGCATCGTTGACATAGAAAGATCGACCTATGGCCGCTGTTAAAAAATCGGTATCCGTCAAAGACGTGGCGCGCCTCGCGGGCGTCTCGGAGCAGACGGTCTCGCGCACCGTGCACGATTCGCCCAGTGTGCGCCCCGAGACCAAGGAACGCGTGCGTGCCGCCATGCGCGAGCTGGGGTATCGCCCCAATTTTGCCGGTCGATCGCTGCGCCGTGGCAAGTTTAAGACCGTCGGCGTCGCCATGTTCAACATTACCGGTACCGGTAACCTCGACCGTATGGAGGGCTTTGCCGCCGCGGCCGACAAACATGGCTATGCCATCACCCTCACTAAAGTAGATGGACATCCCTATACCCTCGAGAGCGCATCGTCGCGTATGAGCGCGCTGCCGGTAGACGGCATGGTCGTGATCATGAATCGCATGCCAGCGGACTTTGGCACCTTCGAGCCGCTGCCCGGCATGCAGACGGTGCTCGTTACGATGCTGGAGCACCCGCTCTGTTCAACGGTCGATAACGACCAGTTCGATTGCTCGCGCCAGGTGGTCGAGTACTTGCTGGGGCGGGGGCACAAAACCGTGCACTTTATCTCGTGTCCCGAGCGCTCGCTTTCGGGCATGCGGCGCGAGGAAGGCTGGCGCGAGACATTGCGCGCGCATGGAATTGAGCCGCCGCGACTCGTCCGTGGGGATTGGACGGCACAGAGCGGATATGCTGCCGGTCAGGCTCTGGCGGAAGATCCGACCTGTACGGCCATTTATGCTTCCAACGATGCCATGGCATACGGCTGCATTCGCGGGCTCGAGTCATGCGGAAGGCGTGTGCCCGAGGACGTGAGTGTGGTGGGTGTTGATGACAGCCTGGGCGATATCGTGCCCGACCGTCGCCTGACCACGGTGCGCTTTGACAACAAGCGCGTCGGCATGTGGGCGGTCGACAAGATTGCCGACGCCGATGGGGGTGCGTCTGGCGTGGAGCACATGCTGATCCCCGGTGTGCTAGTAGAGGGCGATACGGTGCGCGATTTGTGTTAGGGTGCGGTCCTGTTTGGGTTGCCGATAATTGTGTTTGATATTGTTCAGATTGGTTTAAAAACCGTTCACGGGCGAAAAGTGACCGTTCATAGCTCGAAATTACGTTTTGATCTGTTCTTTTTTGTTTGAATGTTATTGTTTCTGTCATACACAACGCAGCGCGTATGCCCGGACGCGATGCTCTCCATTGGTTCATATGTGAAAGGAACGCAACATGGCAACCAAAGAAGAAATCTCGATGGTTGGATTCGAGATTGTCGCATACGCAGGTGACGCCCAGACCGATCTGCTTGCAGCGCTCGATGCTGCTCGCGAGGGTGACTTTGAGAAGGCCGAACAGCTGCACAAGGATGCCAGCGATGCACTTATCGGCGCCCACGACACGCAGACCAAGCTGCTTTCGCAGGAGGCCGGCGGTGGCGAGATGGAGATGACCTTCATCATGGCTCACGCTCAGGACACTCTCATGACCACTATGATCCTGGAGAAGCAGACCCGCTTTACCATCGATGCCTACAAGCGCATCGCCGAGCTCGAGGCCAAGCTCGCCTAACGAGCCCTCACAACCAAGTCCCCTTCCAAAAGCTCTGCCGCTACCCGCGGCAGAGCTTTTTCTGTCCTCCTCCAAGTTGCGGTGAAATGGGGACTGAATAGGGGCCGGCGGGCGCAAAACAATCCCTATTCCACCGCAACTCATCCCGAGATAGTCATTGAGGACGTTCTTAAACGACTAGTCGTTGGGGGCAGTCTTGGAGCTTCTGCACGCCCTCCCGTTCGGTTTTTCGATGGGTGGGTATACTTCCATCCGCAATGCAGGCCGGAATGAGGAGGTGTCCAAATGCCGGACAACGGATTGATTCAAAAGAAAGATGCGCACGAGATGGCTCATGGGCGTCCTGTCCAGATAACCGAGCACACGACGGTAACCGAGCTGCAGCCCAGTCTGTCCGATGTCGTGTGCGCAAACAAAAAGCTGCAGATTGGCTTTATCGTTGCGCTCGTGGTCCTGGCGCTGCTGTCGGGCTTTGTAGCTCGTCCGCATTTCGCCGATACCAAAACTTGGGACTCCACCATCGAGGTCATCGATCAAAAGAAGGGCAACGTTTTGGCGCTCACGGCTTCATGCGTTGCTCTATCTGCGGGCATTACCGCGCTGCCGGGTGATACGGGAACGCCGGTTGCCGAGCAGCTCGCGCAGCTTTCAGGCAACCTTGGTATCGTGCTTGCCGTGCTATACCTAGAGAAATATTTGCTCACGATTTTGTGGTCGGTTGGCTTGGGCGTCCTAATCCCGTTTACGTTGGTGCTCTTTGCGGTGTCGCTCGGCATTCACGGGCGCTGGAGTACGAGCGCCGTCCTGCGCCGTGTGGCGACACGCGTGCTGGTGGTTGCCGTGATCGGCATGGCGCTCGTACCCGCGAGCGTATGGGTGTCGCAGAAGGTCGATGAAACGTATCGCGTAAGTATTGAGCAAGCTGAGCAAAAGGCGAGCGATGCCGCAAAGACGGCCGACACCACGGACAAGCCAGCCGAGACCAGCTCAAAATCGAACAAGAAAAAATCCGAGGCCACGGAGTCCAAAAACGTGCTCGAGCAGTTGACTGATGGGGCCTCGAGCCTTGTTACGTCGGTGACCAGCGGCGCCAACCAGATGACCGATGAGATCGTGCGGCAGGTGACCGATCTGATTGAAGGCGTCATCGTGATGATCGTGACTTCGTGCGTTATCCCGCTGCTGGTGCTCGTGGCGTTTCTGTGGCTGGGACACGTACTGCTGGGGATTGATATTTCCGGCCCGGCGAACTATTTGACGGGCCGCTTTCTGAGTGCTCCGTCCAAGCACGCCAAAAAGGGTGGGCAGTCCGAGTAGCTAAAACAGCTGTATATACCGGGGAATACCGCCGAAGGGCGGCCGAGACACGTTCTCGGCCGCCCTTTTGTTTGTTGAACACATGGTCGCTACGTCCGCGCCCGGCTCAAACGGTCAGCAATCATCCGTGAACGGTATTTGTTCAAAAAAGAACAAAGATAAACAAATAGTTGTTGCAGTTACTGTTCGAATGTGTTCAAATAAACATGAACAGTGAAGAACCGCACATTCAGATGCCCGGACCTGAACGCGATTCAACACTTCCAAACAGAAACTACGCACCTGCGTATCTCTCAAGGAGGATGTCATGAGGGTTGTAATCGCTTCCGATGCCGACGGTATGTCGATGAAGGAGTCCATCAAGGAGATGCTCATCGCCGACGGTCACGAGGTCGTCGACTATTCCGAGACCCCTGCCGCGGACTTTGTCGATTCCGCGACCGCCGTTGCCAAGGACCTGCTGGAGCACAAGGATTCCCAGGGCTTCGCATTCGATAAGTACGGCGTCGGCTCCTATATGGCCGCCGTCAAGATTAAGGGCATGGTCGTCGCCAACATTTCCGACGAGCGTTCCGCCTACATGACCCGCGAGCATAACGGCTCGCGCATGGTCACCATGGGCCCGGGCGTTGTGGGCACCGAGGTCGCCAAGAAGATCGCCCGCGAGTTCCTGCGCGCCCAGTACGCCGGCGGCCGTCACCAGATCCGTGTCGACATGCTCAACAAGATGGCCTAACGAGAGCCACCGAGAACTCGAACTTCTACCTCAACTTGTGAATTCAGACGAAAGGACGTTCTGATGAAGAAGACCATCGCAATCGGTTGCGACCATATCGTTACGGACGAGAAGATCTATCTGGCCGACCGCCTGGAGCAGGCTGGCTACAAGGTGCTCGACTGCGGCACCTACAGCCACACCCGTACGCACTATCCCATCTACGGTAAGGCCGTGGGCGAGGCTGTTGCCAGCGGCAAGGCTGACTTTGGCGTGGCCCTGTGCGGCACCGGCATCGGCATCACTAACGCCGTCAACAAGGTTCCCGGCGCCCGCTGCGCCCTGGTTCGCGACATGACCTCTGCCCTGTATGCCCGTCGCGAGCTCAACGCCAACATCGTGGGCTTTGGCGGCAAGATCACCGGCGAGTTCCTGATGGCCGACATTATGCTTGCCTTCCTGGAGGAGCCCTACGAGAAGACCCCCGAGCACGATGCCCTGATCGCCAAGATCGATGCCTGCAACAAGGCCGACGCCGAGGCTCAGGCTGACCCGCACTTCTTTGACGAGTTCCTGGAGAAGTGGGACCGCGGCGAGTATCACGACTAATTAGGTTCCGGCGTTCTGCCGAACGCCGGACCGGTCGACGCTGCGCGGCGCTCAGGCACCCCATCTCGCCGCTCAAACCGGCGCTCGCGTACATGAAGTACGCGTCGCTCCTCTTTCGCGGCGACCTGGGGCACCTGAGCGCCGCTCGCTGACGTTTGAGTGACCTGCGAGATCGCCCCTGTTGTTGCGAAGTGTTCTGGTACGGCGAGCTGCTCCGATAACACGTTTGCTTGCTTGGCTTGAGTGCTTCGCTCTTGGCTGTACTTGGCGATTTGCAGCTTTTCAATTGACGGCTCGCGTTTCTGTGAGGGGGCGCGGGCCGGTTTTCTATCAGCCCTATTGACTTGGCGGGCTGTCGTAAGAAAGGGAAGGCTCCTATGGAGTTTGTTCTTGATAACGGTTCTATTCGTGTGGCACTGAGCACGGCTGGCGGATCGTTCACTTCGATTAAAGCCAACGGTCGCGAGTACCTGTGGCAGGGCGACCCGGCGGTCTGGTCGGGCCAGGCACCCATTTGCTTCCCGATCTGCGGCGGCCTTCGTGACGGTCACGCAATGACCATGGGCGGCCGCGAGGTAAAGCTCGCCCGCCACGGTTTTGCGCGCAAGCAGGAGTGGAAGCTCGAGGAACAGAGCGACAACATGGTTGCGCTGAGCCTAAGCTCTGCCGACCATGCCGAGTTGCTCGAGCAGTACCCGTATCCGTTTAAGATCGTTGCTCGTTACACGATCGATTCGGAAAAGGTGAACGTGTCCTACGAGGTGACCAATGGGGGCACCGAGGACATGCCATTCTTTGTGGGCGGTCACCCCGGCTTTAAGTGCCCGCTCGACAAGGACGAGTCCTATGACGACTATGAGCTCCGTTTTGAGCAGCGCGAGGCCGACGAGCTGTGTACTGCCGTTCCCTCGACGGGCCTGATTGATGTTGAGCATCGCAGCAAGAACCCGATGGTCGGCCACGACTTGCCGCTTACCCACGAACTCTTCGACTTCGCGGAGACCATCTTTGACGTGCTTGAGAGCCGCGTGGTTACGCTGACCAAGAAAACTGAGGACAAGGGCGTGCGCCTGACGTTCCCCGATATGCCATACCTGATTGTGTGGAGCAAGCCCGAGGGCGACTTTGTGGCTGTTGAACCGTGGGGCGGCCTGTCCACCTGCTCCGACGAGGACGATATTCTGGAGCACAAGCGTGGCTGCCTGGTGGCCAAGCCGGGAGAGACCGTCACTCGCGGCTTTGAGATTGAGATCCTTTAACGAGTTATCGTATGTTTGGGGCGGGTTATGCCGCCCCGGAACAGGAGTTCAACATGATTCTGACCGTTACCATGAACCCGTCGATTGATACGCGCTATCAGCTCGACAAGCTGATCATCGACGATGTTAACCGTGTTACGCCCGAAAAGACCGCTGGCGGCAAGGGCCTCAACGTGAGCCGCGTGCTGCTGCAGTTGGGCGACGACGTGCTCGCGACCGGTCTGCTCGGCGGCCACATGGGTGCCTATATGGCCGAGCTTATGGATGCCGACGGCGTCAAGAACGACTTTGTGCCCATCGCCGGTGAGACGCGCATTTGCCTGAATATTCTGCACGAGGGTAATCAGACCGAGCTGCTGGAGAGCGGCCCGCAGATCGCCCCGGCCGAGCTCGAGGCCTTTACGGCCAAGTTCGCCGAGCTTGCAGCGAAGGCGGACGTTGTGACGCTTTCGGGCTCGCTGCCGCGCGGCGTCGATGCCGGCTATTATGCCGAGCTCGTTAAGATCGCCGAAGAGGCGGGCGCCAAGGTGCTGCTCGACACTTCGGGTGCATCGCTGGAGGCCGCGCTGGAGTCCGACGCTAAGCCTGAGCTCGTAAAGCCCAACCTGACCGAGATTAACGGTCTGCTGGGTACGTCCTTTACGACCGATGATGTCGATGCCCTGCGCGAGGCGCTTGCCGCCGATGACCGCTTTGCCGGTATCCCCTGGGTCGTCGTTTCGATGGGCGCTGCCGGTTCGGTGGGCTTCCATGAGGGCCGCGCGTTCCGCGCCAAGACGCCCGCGATTGCGGCTGTGAACGCGACGGGTTCCGGCGACTCGACCATCGCCGGCTTTGCGCATGCCATTGCTGCCGGCGCCGACGACGTCACGGTGCTCAAGACCGCCAATACCTGCGGCAAGCTCAACGCCATGGATCCCAAGACCGGTCACCTGGTCATGGACCGCTGGGATGAGATCTTCAACAACGTTGAAGTAACGGAGCTGTAGAGTTACGCGGTTTTACCAAACCGCGTAACCGGCCGACGCTGCAAACCCGCCAGAGCGGCAATCTGCCTTTCAACTGCGGCGGCATGACCAGAAGGTCAATGCCGCCTTGTTTCAAGGCACCTTGCTCGCTCTGGCGGGTTTTCGCTGTCGTTGCCAAAACATCGGCGTGGTCATTGGGGACGTTCTTAAATGACTGCGGCAGATAGGGACGTTCCTTTTCTGCTGGCAGTTTGGGACACTCCTTACGGGACACCCCCTCCACAGCGCCTATGCCAGCTTGTCGATTTGCCCAATCTCCCAGAGCGGAATGTTGACGAGCGTGCCCTCGTCTCTATATGCCGCTAACGATGTTCTCACGCAGCGCTCGAGCTTGAACTTCTCGCAGGCAATCCTCAGGCTCTTTGCTTTGAGGTTCTCTGCCGCCTTGACCTCGAGCGGAAGCACGGTCCCCGCATGGTCGATGGCAAAGTCAGTCTCTGCATTGCCGGAGGAGGATGACCAATACGCGGGAGTTTTGCCTTGGAGCAAAAGCTCCTGTGCGACGTATTGCTCGGTCAGCGAGCCTTTGAACTCCGTAAAAACAGCGGGCCCGTTCAGAACAATGGCTGGCGAGAGGCCGGAGAGTGCTCCGAGGATGCCGGTGTCGATGCAGAACAGCTTGAAGCCCGAGAGATCCTCGTAGCTTGTGAGCGGTGCTCTTAGGGCGGAAACACGTGGTACCTTATGAACGATTCCATAGTCCATGAGCCACTGGAGGCTTTCCTCAAAATCGCGTGCGCGCGCCCCGGGACGGAGCGCACCGTAGACGAACTTCTTGTTTTCCTTTGCGAGCTGGCCGGGAAGGGATTTCCAAACCAGCCTCATGCGCTCGACGATGCGGGCTGGCGCATGCTTGCCAAAATCGGATTCGTAGGCTTCGATGATTTGCTGCTGAAGCCTGCGGGCCTCGATGAAATCGTGGGAGGCGGCGAAAGCGGAGACAACTTCTGGCATGCCACCGACAACGAGGTATTCCTTGAGCAGGCGCTCGAGCTTTTCGGAAACGTTTGCCAGCAGGTCCATGTCTGCGGCAAGGATGGCATCTGCGAGCGGATCGCCATCGACGGCGCGAACGAACTCGACAAACCCCATGGGGCGCATGGTAAGCTGGTCAATCTTGCCGACGGGGAACGACTCGTTTTCGCGTCGGAGCGCGAGCCCCATATAGGAGCCGGCTGCCACGATATGGTATTCCGGCGCCAGCTCGTTGAAGTATTTGAGCGAGGTGATGCCACGCGGTGCCTCTTGGATTTCGTCGAAGATGATGAGTGTGTCTGTCGGCGTTATGGTCTGGCCGCGCAGGAGCTCTATCTGGGAGATGATGCGTTTGGGGTCAAGGCTTCCGTCGAACAGCGAGCGTGCGCCCGGTTCGAGCATAAAGTCAAAACGGATGACGTTTTGATACTGCTGGCCTGCGAATTCGTTGAGAAGCCAGGTTTTTCCTGTCTGGCGGGCCCCCTTAAGCAGGAGGGGCTTGCGGTTTGCCCTAGATTTCCAAGCGATGAGTTCGTCCATTAGCTGTCGCTGCATACTGCCTCCTAACGATCATGGTTAGTATAAGACCGTGTTGGTCTTTCCATCGAAAAATGTGGGAATGAACCACGTTTTTCCATCGAATAATGTGGGAGGCAACCACGTTTTTCCATCGAATAATGTGGGGGTTTAGGTCGGCACCTGGGGACGTTCTTTTTCTGCCGGCAGTTTGGGACACTCCTTGTTTGGTGCAAATTAGCTACCCTTGCATCAGAAAACGGCGCCCGCCGGCGATGTTGCCGGCGGGCGCCGTTGTCGTGTAGGTGGCTATGTCGTGGGGGCTGCCGTTGAGCGTCCGGGTCTGTGCTCTACAGCGAGTCGATAAAGCGCTGCTGGGCGGCGCGGCCGGCTTCGTCCCACTTAAAGACGCCGGCGTTGTCGAGCACGTGGCCAAACACCACGCCGACCTCCTCGTGCAGGATATCGATGGCGTTGTCTGCCGTAAGCTCGTCGGCGCGGCGGGCAAAAACGTCTTCGGCCCATGCGGCGTGGCTGCGGCATAGATCATCGCCCTCGAGCGCGCTAGCAAGGTCGTAGCTGGCATCGGTCTTGGCCGCCAACAGGTGCTCACGGACAGCGCCGAGCTCGGGAACCAGGCGCGGCGGCAAAATGGCCAGACCCATAACCTCGATCAGGCCGATGTTCTCCTTTTTAATATGGTGATACTCGGCATGCGGGTGGAATACGCCCAGCGGATGCTCGTCGGTCGTGATATTGCAGCGAAGCGCCAGGTAAGCCTCGTAGATCTCGCCGCCGGCATTGCCGCGGGAGTCGACGCGGCGGATGACGGGCGTCACGGTGTTATGCGCCGTGCCGTCGACTGTGTGCGCGATGACGCCAACCGACTCATCGGTCCACTCGCGCCAGGCGAGAATAATCTTCTCGGCGGCATCGAGCAGCTGAGCGCGGTCGTGCGAGCGCAGGCGCAGCACCGAAAGCGGCCACTGCAGCGCGGTACCGCTGACCTGGTCAAAGCCGGGCACGCTAAACTGCGAGACTTCGGTGGCATGCATCATGGGGAACTCGTGCGCGCCGCCTTGGAAGTGGTCGTGCGACAGAATCGAGCCGCCCACGATGGGCAGGTCGGCATTAGAGCCGATAAAGTAGTGCGGGAACAGGTCCACAAAGTCGAGCAAACAGGAGAGGCTCTTGCGATCCACGTGCATCGGACGATGCTCGGAGCTCATGGCAATGCAATGCTCGTTAAAGTACGCGTACGGGCTGTACTGGAAGCCCCAGCGCTCGCCGTCGAGCTGGATGGGGATAACGCGCAGGTTCTGACGGGCGGGGTGGGCGCCGCCGTCGGCTGTTGCGGAACGTCCTGGATAGCCCTCGTTTTCGATACAGAGCTGGCAGGCGGGATACTTCTCGCCCGTGTTCTTGGCCGCACCGGCCGCGGCGATATCGCGCGGGTCCTTTTCGGGCTTGGACAGGTTGATGGTGATCTCAAGATCGCCCCAGTTGGTAGGGGTGCTCCATTTGATGTTGCGCGCGATGGCGGCACGGCGCACGTAGCCGGCGTCGCAGCACAGGCCGTAGAACCAGTCGGTCGCGGCGCGGGGCTCATTGACGCCCATACGTCCGTTGAACTCCTCGTTTACAACCGAAGGCCTCGGCATGAGCGCGCCCATGATGCGCATGGCGATGCGGTCGCGGCCCGACGCCGTGTCCTCGGCAGCACCGTTGGCAACGGCGGCCTCGGAAAGCACGGCAAGCGTGCCTTCAAGGTCAAAGTCGGGCAGGGTATCGGGGTGCAAAAGTGAGAGTTTCTCAACCTGGAGCGCCCAGGCCATGTCAAGCGCCGGGCCCGTAGCACCGATGCACTCGAGAATGGTGTTGTAGGCCCAGATGCGGTCATCCTGTCCGATCATCGATCGGTGGATGGCATATTCGATGAGGCCCTGCGCAGCCTCGCGCACGTCGGTCATTACAGCCATGCCGCATAAGCCCCCTTGTCAGAAATTGCGTAGTGGCGGGCAGAACCCTCGCCCAGCCAGCTGTTCATCTTGGTAATAAAGGTGTCGACCAGATCGAGCGGCACAAAGGCCTGGATGGTGCCGCCAAAGCCGCCGCCGTGGATGCGGACGGCGCCGCGGCCGTCGAGTACATGCTCGGCCAGTGCCAGGGCATACATCGAGGGCTGTTCGGAGCCCAGCTTGGCAACGACGTTTTGCAGGTACATGGCAGAGCTGGCGCCCGACTCGCGCGTCAGGACCAGGAACTGATCGATATCGCCGGCGTTAAGGGCTGCCCAGCGCTTATCGACCAGGCCGTTTTCATACCAGTAGTGAACGGCGCGCAGGCAGGCGCGGTCGCCCAGCTTGGCGCGCAGTTCGGGGAGCTTGGCGTCAAAGTCGGCAACGTCGACCTCGCACAGGCGTGTCTTGCCAAACTCGGCGGCGATGTCTTGCATCTCGCGCGGAACGGCGGCGTAGTCGTCGGTGGCGGCCACGTGGTCGGCACCGACCTTAACGAGCACGAGCGCGTAGCCGTGATCCTCAAAGTTGAGCTCGAGCTTCTGGGTCTTAGGCTGGGCTTGATCCTCAAAGTCCATGTAGGCAAGGCCGCCCAGGCACACAGCGGCCTGGTCCATAAGACCGCAAGGCTTGCCATAGTAGTTGTTCTCGGTGCGCTGGCTCATCTGGGCGAGTGCGACGGGCTCAATCGCGGGCGCGCCCCAAAGCGTCTCCATAGCGCGGCCGTATGCCGCCTCGACAGCAGCGGAGCTCGAAAGACCGCCGCCCGAGGGGACGGAGCAGGTAAAGGCGAAGTCGAAACCCTTGGGCTCAACACCAAGCGCTGCGACCTCGTAGGCCATACCGCGCACGAGGCTTGCGGACGTGCCCTTCTCGGACTCCTGAACATTCAGCGTGTCGAGGGTAATCTCAAACGTGGGGTAGCCCTCGTCGGCGACGCGGACCTTGTTGGAATCGGTTGCCACGGCGATACCGTCAACGGCGACATCGAGCGAGCCGGCGATAACGTGGCCGCCTTCGTGATCGGTGTGATTGCCGCTGATCTCGGAACGGCCGGGCGCGTGCACGTAGAGCACCTGGCGGTCGCCGATGGGGCCAAACTCCTCCTCAAACAGCTTGGTGAGCGTGGCAAATGTCTTATCGTCGGGGGTGGTCATGGGAGTCCTTTCCTTGGCGCGCACGGGTGAGTTTTGCGTCGTTATGAGTACGTTAACAACTTGAAGCGGCATGAACCAAGTGTCCACGATACCGCACGTTACGGGCTATGTTAACGTACTCATAACACAACGCTTGTCACTTTTTGAGAATCTGGTAATCGGTAGAAATACAGCCGTGAACGGTGCTGCCGTATGGACTTATAAAGCAGAAGAGGTGCAGATAGAAAAAGTAGAGTACGTTAACATGCGTCCGACGATAGCGGGCCTCGGCGCGGGATGTATTTCTGCCCGGGCCGGCATTCACGCTATTCAGATCTCGCAAGGGTGAAGGTGATCCTGTGGCAAGGCGCCCGTCCAACGATACAGGTACGCGTCCGGTTTCCATGGCCGACGTTGCCCGCGCTGCTGGCGTTTCGCAGCAGACGGTTTCTCGCGTCGCCAACGGCTTGCCTAACGTCAACGAGCAGACGCGCCAGCGCGTGCAAGCCGCTATGCAAGAGCTCGGCTTTCGTCCGAGTTATGCCGGTCGCTCGCTGCGCGACGGCCGTTACCATTCGGTCGGCCTGTGCGTCAACGATGTCACTAAGTTTGGCAACCTCTCAATGATCGATGGCATCGCCAGCGCTGCTCGCGAGCATAATTGCGCCATCACGCTGGTCGAGATGTCCAAGACCGAGGAGTTTTCGCTTGCCGAGGCAACGCGTCGTATGGCCGCGCTGCCCGTGGACGGCATCATTATCGGCATGAGCCGTATGGCCCCCGATTTTGAGACGTTTGATCCGTTGCCGGGTATCGGCACGGTTATCGTCACCATGTATGCGCACCCGCGGGTGACCACAGTCGACTCCGATCATTACGGTTGCTCGCTGCTGCTCATGGATCATCTGTTTGAGCTGGGACACGAGCAGATTCGCTTTATCGGCGGCCCGTCGTTCTCGGTCGACGAGCAATTTCGTCGCGCCGGTTGGCAAGATGCTCTCGAGCGTAAACACATCGAGCCGGTAGAGCCGCTCGAGGGTGACTGGTCTGCTAACAGTGGTTACGAGGCCGGCAGGTACCTGGCCGAGCACGATCGCACCATGACGGCGATTTACGCGGCAAACGACCAGATGGCAAATGGCGCCATTGCAGCGCTGCGCGATAGCGGCTTGCGCGTGCCCGAGGACGTAAGCGTGGTCGGCGTCGACGATTCGCTCGATGATTTTGTGGCACACAACGAGCTCACGACCGTGCGATTCGATCTGCATCAGCGCGGACGCGAGGTATTCGAGCATGCGGTTCCCGAGGCGGGTACGGCGGGCAAAACCGTTGCCATTCGTATTCCCGGCCAGCTCATTATTCGACATAGCACGGCGATACCGCGCGCATAGTTTTTGCAGGTCAACAGCGGTATATTCTGCCTCAATAACAATCGGTAAGGATGCTGACAGATAGCCGTGGCTATGAAGGCGAGTGTTATGATAGACGGGTTCTTTTGTCTATCTAGGAGGCTTTGCCTGATGGAGATCACCAAGGATATCCGCTATATCGGCGTCGACGACCACGACATCGACCTGTTCGAGGGCCAGTACGACGTGTCCGAGAACGGTATGGCATATAACAGCTACGTTATCTTGGGCGATAAAATCGCTGTCGCCGATTCGGTCGACGGTGGTTTTGTCGACGAGTGGCTCGGCAACCTCGAGGCCGCGCTCGATGGCCGTACGCCCGATTACCTGGTTGTACATCACATGGAGCCCGATCACTCCGCCGGCATCGCTGCCTTTATGGAGCGCTATCCCCAGGCGCAGATCGTGGCAAGCATGGGTGCATTCCGCATGATGGGCAACTACTTTGGCACCGACTTCCCCGAGCGTAAGATGGTCGTCAAAGATGGCGACGTGCTCGATCTGGGCGGTCACAGCCTGACGTTTGTCGGCGCCCCCAACGTGCACTGGCCCGAGGTGCTTTTCTCCTACGAGTCCACCGACAAGGTGCTCTTTAGCGCCGACGGCTTTGGCAAGTTTGGCGCCAACGACATCGAGGATCCCGAGGGCTGGGCTTGCGAAGCGCGCCGTTACTACTTTGGCATCGTGGGAAAGTTCGGCAAGTTTGTGCAGGCCGTGCTTAAGAAGGCCGCCAATCTGGACATCCAGATTATTTGCCCGCTTCACGGTCCTGTTCTTAGCGAGAACCTGGGCTATTACCTCGACACCTACAACACCTGGTCGAGCTATCGGCCCGAGGACGAGGGTATCACGATTGCCTATGCGAGCGTGTATGGCCATCTGAAGGCTGCCGTTGAGGAACTCGCTTCTGCGCTCGAGGCCCGCGGCCAGAAGGTTTCCGTCTTTGACCTGGCTCGGGATGATATGGCCGAGGCCGTTGAGGATGCGTTCCGCTATGACCGTCTGGTGCTCGCTTCCATCACCTATCAGGGCGAGATCTTCCCGTTCATGAGCACCTTTATCCATACACTTGCCGAGCACGCCTATCAGAATCGTACGGTGGCGCTCGTCGAGGCCGGTTCCTGGGCGCCCGCTGCTGCCAAGGTTATGACTAAGGAACTCGAGGGTATGAAGGACATCACCCTGGCGCAGAACAAGGTGACCGTGCTGGGCTCGCTCAACGACGCCTCGCGCGCTCAGATTGAGGTTCTCGCCGACGAGCTTTCCAAGTAACGACACGTTCACTTTTGACGCTCAACCACCACAAAGGGGACAGGCACCTTTGTGGTGGTTTTTGTTTAAACGCCGGCGATGAGGAGATTTGGGCGGGCGTTGTCGGCGGTCTCGGCGATTGAGGTGGCAACGGCATGATCGGGGTCACGGTCCATCACGATGGTGTCGACATCTGCCAGCTCGGCAAAGCGGTACATGCCGCGTCCGTTAACCTTGCTGGCGTCCATGAGGGCGACGCTTTGATGGGCTGCGGCGATCATAGCCGTTTTGGTCTCGGCCATTTGGGGAAAGTCGGTCGTAAAGCCGCAGCGGGGAACAAAGGCGCCGGGGCATATGACGGCAAGGTCGGCGTGGACCATTTGGAGCGCCTGCATGGTAAGTGGGCCGTACAGATAGCGATGACCTTTGCGCAGTGCCCCGCCCAGCATGACGACATCGACCGAGGGCATGCTCTCGTCAATATAATCGGCGATGGTAATGTCGGCCGTGATAACGGTGATGCCGTTGCGCTGATCGAGGAGCCGGACGAACTCGAGCGCCGTGGTGCCCGAGTCGACGAGTAGCGTGTCGCCGTCATTGACGAGCTCGATGGCGCTTTGCGCGATGGCCTGCTTGGCGGCGACGTTGACATTGATGCGGCGATCCTGCGTGGAGACGGTCAGGCGTTTATGGAGCGATACGGCACCACCATGTGTGCGGCGCAGCTTGCCTGCTTCGGCGAGTGCGTCCAGGTCGGCGCGGGCGGTGACGGAGGACACGCCAAAGGTCTGGGCGATTTCTGCTACCTGCACCGAGGCATTATGCTCGAGCATTTCCATAATGGCGGTACGGCGTTCGTCGGCAAAAGCACGGTTGGCAGCTTGGGCCATGTTTGCTCCATTCTCGGCTAAATTTGCAGGAATTGTGTTGACTCTATTTTCGTTCATTTTCTTTTTGAGTAAGAAAACACCTTTCGATTACTTATCTTTTCTATAAAAGAAAGACGCTAAACGCTCAAAATTCAATATCGAACACGCCCGCTCGGCTCTAATTCCTTCCGTTTACTTTTCAAAAACGACTGTATCGGCCTGCATGGGCTCAATATCTCGCACGTGCAAAGCCGCTGAATTTCATACAATGAGCGCAGCAAAACGCAAGGTGAAACGCCTTGTGAACGACTACGCCCGATGTCCAGATGCGGGCGAGGGAGAGGAGCAAACGCTCATGGCACTTGTTACCACCGAAAAGATGCTCAAGGACGCTCAGGCCGGCCACTACGCCGTCGGCGCGTTCAACGTCGAGAACCTCGAGTTTGTTATGGCCGTTCTGGCCGCTGCCGAGGAGACCAAGTCCCCCGTCATCATGCAGACCACCCCGGGCACCATCAAGACCGCTGGCCTGGATTACTTCTACGGCATGGTCAAGGCTGCCGCCGAGCGCGCTTCCGTGCCCGTCGCCCTGCACCTCGATCACGGCGATGGCTATGACCGCTGCATGCAGGCTTTCCGCACTGGCTATACCTCTGTCATGATCGACGGCTCGCACGAGTCCTTCGAGGACAACATTGCCCTGACCAAGTCCGTCGCCGACGCTGGCCGCGCCATGGGCGTGCCCGTCGAGGCCGAGCTCGGCAAGGTTGGCGGCAAGGAGGACGACGGTCCTGCGGTTGAGGGCGAGAGCCCCTACACCGATCCTGCCGAGGCCAAGGAGTTCGTCGAGCGCACCGGCTGCACCTCTCTCGCTATTGGCGTTGGCACCAGCCACGGTGTGTACACGAGCGATCCGCACATCGAGCAGTCCGTGGTCAAGGCCATCCGCGACGCCGTCGACGTGCCGCTGGTTCTGCACGGTACCTCCGGTGTGCCTGATGAGCAGGTTGCCGAGGCTGTGAAGAACGGCATCTGCAAGGTTAACTACGCCACCGAGCTGCGTCAGGCCTACACCAAGGGCTTCATGGCCTACATGGCCGAGAACCCCGCCTGCTTCGACCCCAAGAAGCCGGCCAAGGAGGGCATGCGTGAGATCACCGAGCTGGTTAAGATCCGCATGACCAACCTCAACTCTGTGGGCAAAGCAGAGTAACAGCAAGGGTACTCTGATCCCACCGGACGGTTTGGGCGGGTCCCGTACTTAGTTTCCAAAACGTCCTCGCGCATGAAGGCCCCCGTTGTCTCGCTTCTTCGAAGCGTTGACAACGGGGGCCTTCGCGCTGCGGAATGATTTTGGAAACTAAGTACGGGACCCGCCCAAACCGTCCTGCTCAATCGCCCTTGTGGCGTTAGTGTCGGAAAAATAAGACGTTGCTTTTTGCCCCCTGCGGAAAGATTGGGGAACTAAGCCCTCGTCCCTCCCAGGTTGACCTACTCGAGGTCGTCGCCCTTGTGGCGTTGGGGCTGAAAGGGTGGGACGCGTGGGTTATTTGGTTGTTAGGGTTAGTAGGTCGTTGGGGGTTTTGAGGTTGTAGGTGGCGTTTGGGATATCTTGGTGTGATCCCCATGCCGCTCTGGCAAAACTGACCCCTGCCGAAGTTGCGCATTGTTCGTCGTAGACGGTGTCGCCAACGTAGACGACGTCGCCAGGATTCGCGCCCGTACGTCGGAGATATTCGAGCATGGGTGCGGGCGAAGGCTTGTGCTCGGTTGTGTCTTCGACAAGGATGATGTGTTCAAAAAACTTATCGAAGCCAAGGGGTGCAATTTCGTCTGTGTATTCGTCGCGCGCACGTGAGGAGACGATGCCAAGTTTGCAGCCGTTGTCGGAGAGTGTTGCGATAACTTCGTGCAAGCCTGGAAACACGCTGATGGTGCTTTTAAAGCTGGCAGCAACTTGGCACCAGCGATTCAACGTTGCCTGCGAGTAGATTCCAAGTTTCTCAAGGGCATCCTTGCCGGGTATGCCGAGGGCAAATTCAAGCTCGTGTCGGGGGAGCGTTTTGCCGGTCTCTTCTTGGACAATCTGGACAAGCGATGATAGAACGCTTTCTTCTGTATCTGCCAATGTCCCATCAACGTCAAATACGATATGGTCAAAGTGCTTCATATGGTTGCTCCTCTCTGTTGTTTGCCTGCAAGTTTGATGCGGTGACAGAAGAAAGGCTAGCGGGATTTCTGCCTGGTGCTATTGAGATTCTGCCTCGCTGCTCGATAGCTCGAAGGAGTGCACCCCATTTGTTCTTTAAATATCTGGCCAAGATGGCTTGCTGTCGCAAAGCCGCATTGGCGCGCGACTGTCTGGACCGTTCGCGTGGTGTGTGCCAAAAGTTCGCAAGCACGGTTTACGCGGTATGCGCGCAGATATGCCGCCGGGGTCGTTCCTGCGCAAGCTTCGATAATGCGGTAACACTCTCTTTCGCTTACGCCGGCTGCAGATGCCATCTGGGGCACATCTATAGCGGCTGCATAGTTTGCGCGGATATAGTCCAGGATTGCCTTGAACTGTACGTCGCGGTTGGTCATCCAAGAGGCGTTGTCGGAGGAAAAGAGCGGTTCGGCCTTGGCGTAAATCTGAATCCAGAGCTCTGACAAGCTATTCCGAAGCGCCATCTCGTTCTGCGGCCGTTGAAGCTCGTGGTTAAAGGAACTCTTCAGCAAATCGATAAAGGGCATATCGTCGGGGTTGGTGGGCGACCATTTGAGCACATCGACGCCTCGACATTGCAGCAAAGGATTGATATAGCGCTTTTGAAGGCGTCCCGCGGGATCGCCGAGCATCGACGGCTGAAAGATATGCAACATTTGAATGGCTGGTGCCGAATTGGGTGATTGCAGCGTGCTGTGCAAAACGCCGCCGTTGATAAAGCCGGCGGACCCTTCCTCAAAGCGCACGTGTTCATGAGCCGCGCGCGTTCGATAGTCAATCGCTCCCTGCTCCATGTAGAAAAGCTCGACTTCGGAATGCCAGTGCCAGGGGACGGAATTGCCCGGATAGCGAGCGAATTCTGCGCGTTCGGCAATATAGGGCCAGTCTTCGGCGGTCTCGGGAAACGCTTCCTCGCGTCCTCCGCGGTGCAATTCTATGTGATCCATGTTTCGCATGGCATCAGTATAAAGCGCAATGGGCTTAGATTGCTCTTGCCTGTTCGGGGAACGCCTTGTCTAGGGATGCTTGGAGCTTTTCGAAGGATGCTCGTAAGTTGAGGCTCTGATCGGCTGAGCGCTTGGTTTTTGTGGTGGGGGAGTCGAGGAGGCCGTTTCTCTGTGTCGGGGGGAAGGAGAAAAGGTCTGCATGATTTAGGGATGGCTGCTGTGCTGCGTCATTGGAAGAATGCATGCTTATGCGGCCTCCTCGATGTCCACCAAAAGGTTGCGCACGGGGTATGCTGCTAGGTTCCGTGCGTTGGCAGTATTATGCCGCGGCTGTTGCAAAGAAGCGCTAAAGAAAGGCTTAATCAGGTTTGATGTAACAATGAAACCGCAGGTCAAAGCTATCGAGTAACACTCTTGAAAGGTTTTGAGCTTAAGGGCTTTCTAAGGTTTGTGGCGCGAATGTGGCTCGCCTGTGTGGGGCGTGTGGGCGGTTCGTTCCTAGCGCTGAGGCTCTGCAGCCCGCACCTGCTCGATGACCTTTTCCATCGTGGCGTCGATGCGGTCTTTCTTGAGCTCACATTCCCAGATGGTTATGGGTGTCCAGCCCATTTGGGTGAGTGCGTTGATGGCAGCGCGGTCGCGCTCGACGTTGCGGCGAAACTTTGCTTCCCAAAATTCAACATTGCGCTTGGGCTGACTTGGGTTGCACTTGGGGCAGCGATGCCAAAAGCAGCCGTTGACGAAGATGGCGATCTTGCGGCCGGGGAAGGCGATGTCGGGCTTGCCGGGAACCTTCCATTCCAAGCGATAACCCGTAAGGCCCGCGGCGCGCAGGCGCTGTCGTACGAGCAGCTCGGGCTTGGTGTTGGCGCGCTTGTTGCCCTTCATGGACTTTTTGATGGCGGCGCGCCGGCGGACCAGTTCGCGCTCGTCGGCGGAAAGGTCCGAGGTATCGATGCCGTCGAGCAGACCGGGCTTGGGACGCTTTTTGCTGCGGCGCTTGGGTGCGCGCTTGGGTTTGGTGGCGGGTTTGTCGGTTGTGTTGGGCGAGGCGTCATCGGCGGAGCTTGCCTCAAGCCGATCTTCCTTCAGCTCAATCAGGGCATCGATGAGTCCCTTGTCTGCGGGCATCCATTCCACCGTGGCAAGCGAGGTGCGCGGAATCCAGCGGATATCGAGCTGGCGGTCGTGCTTCTGAGGTTCATCGGATTCATTGGCGAGCGAGCAGTAGTAGCACTCCATGGAGAGATGAAAATCGGGGTAGTCATACTCAACGGTATAAAAATCGCGCAGGTTGGTGACTTTGACCTGCAGCTCTTCCATGAGCTCGCGGCGTACGGCGTCCTCGGGTGTCTCGCCGCGCATGAGCTTGCCGCCGGGAAACTCCCAAAGTCCCTGCATGTCGCCGTAGCCGCGCTGCACGGCAAGCAGCTCGTCAGATCCTTCCTTGCGAATGATCCCAGCGGCAACATGAACAGTCTTCAACAGGAGTCCTCTCTCAACATCAACACGTGGCAGACTGGCTACCTCTACCTTACACAACGGTAAGGCAAGCGTAAGCCATATCGATGGTAGCCGACTCGTCTTCTTGCGACTATAGATGCCGTAGACTAATTGCAAGAAAGGACTCGGTATGCAAACCACGCACATGGCGACCCCGGTACTGGAGGTCGCGCATCTCGAAAAGGTATACGGAGCGCTAGGCAACGTGACCCGCGCGCTCAACGACGTCAGCTTTACCGTCAACCGCGGTGAATTCGTTGGCATCATGGGCGCTTCGGGCTCGGGCAAGTCGACGTTGCTCAACTGCGTGTCGACCATCGATAGCGCCACGAGCGGCACCATCCGCATCAACGGCCAGGACGTGACGCGTATGAAGCAGGCTAAGCTTTCGCAGTTCCGCCGCGAGGAGCTCGGCTTTATCTTCCAGGACTCCAACCTGCTCGATACGCTCACGGCACGCGAGAACATCGCCCTGCCGCTCACCATCGCCCGCACAAACTCGGCAGAGATCTCGACCCGCGTGCAGGATGTGGCAGCGCGCCTGTCCATCAGTCAGGTGCTCGACAAGTATCCCTACCAGATGTCCGGCGGTCAGCAGCAGCGCGTTGCCGCGGCTCGTGCGCTCGTCACCGACCCCACCATGATCATGGCCGACGAGCCCACCGGCGCCCTCGATTCCAAGAGCGCTCGCCTGCTGCTCGAGAGCCTGGAGGCCCTTAACCGCCGCCTACGCGCCACCGTGCTCATGGTCACGCACGATAGCTTTGCCGCCAGCTACACGAGCCGTGTGCTGTTTATTCGCGACGGCAAGATCTTCACCGAGCTGCGCCGCGGCGGCACCGACCGCCGAGAGTTTTTCGACCGCATTATGGAGGTCGTTGCCATGATGGGCGGTGAGGGCTCCGATGCTCTGTAAACTCGCTTGGGGCAACGTCCGCCGTGCCGGCCGCGACTACCTCGTCTACCTTTTGACGCTCACCCTGGGTGTCACGGTCTTCTATGCCTTCAATACCGTCTCGATGCAGGTCGACATTGCCGGCATCAAGGAGCAGGGACTGTCCGAGCTCATGGGCAGCATGCTCGGCTACCTCACGTACTTTTTGGCCGGCGTCATGGCCTTTTTGATGGTGTATGCCAATAACTTCATCATGAAACGCCGCAAGAAGGAGTTTGGCCTGTACCAGGTGCTCGGCATGGGGCGCGGGCGCGTCGCCACGATCATGGCGCTCGAGACCGTGATAGTGTCGGTCGTGGCCTTTGTCGCCGGCATTGTGCTGGGTGTGGGACTCTCCCAGCTCATGACGTTCTTTACGGCCTCGCTCTTTAAGACGCAAATCGCCAATTTCCACTTCTTTTTCTCGGTGCATGCGTTCAATCTGACCCTTGCCTGCATGCTCGTAATGTTTGTGCTCACGCTACTGCTGAACCTTCGCGCCGTGCGTCGTACCAAACTTATCGAGCTTATGGGTGCCGAGCGTCGCAACGAGAGCATCAAGACACGCAACCCCTGGATCGCGATTGCCATCTTTGCCGTGGGCGTGGCGCTTGTGGGCGTGGCCTATTACCGTCTGCTACGTGATGGGTTCCCGCTAACCGCGACGGACAGCAAGCTGCAAGAGGCCATGAACCAGTTTGGTATTACGACCGCTATGGTTACAGTTGGCACCTTTGCCCTGTTCTGGGGACTCTCGGGCATGCTCATCAAGCTGCTGCAGAGCCTGCGCGGCGTGTATTGGCGCGGCCTCAACATGTTTACCGTGCGCCAGCTTGCGGCCAAGGTCAACACGGTGTGCTTTTCGATGGGCGTCATCGCGATGCTCCTGTTTTTGGCCATCACCTCGGTGACGTGCGGTATGTCGATTGCCAACGTGATGAACGAAAACCTGGAGCGCTATAACCCTGTTGATGTGTCTCAGACGTATGTCTATTACACGCCCGATACGCTCGACTACTACAAAGGGTACAAAGGGTATGTCAATCCGTCTGAGGCCGATCGCATGGTGCTGGCCGATACAACGGTCGATTTGTACCCCGCATGGCACGGTAAGGGCAAGTCGGCGGGCAACAACAACGAGACCGGCAAGAAGGTCAATATCGCCGATGTTGCCGGTGAACATGTGCAGATCGATTCGTATCTGAGTTACCCGTTTGGCGGTTCGGATCCTTCGGTGACCCCAAGTGAGATGTGCAAGATCATGGGCGAAAAGCTTCCCAAGGCGTTCGGGGGTAGCAATGCCGATACGATGGGTCTGTTTGTGACGCCGGCGAGCCAGTACAACAAACTGCGTCAGATGATGGGCGAGGAGCCGGTGCACATCGGTCACGACCAGTATCTGCTCACATGTGATATGGGCGGCGAGCTGGTCGACCTGTACACCAAGTATATGGCTGGCGGCCATGCCCTTACCTTGGGCGGGCATACGCTCAAGCCCGCAACCGATAAGTCGGACGAAGATACGGCGGCCATCGCCAACTCGGCGATGGGCAGCAATCCGGGTACCGTCGTCGTTGCCGACGAGCTGTTGTCCCAGCTTAATCTGCAGCCGTATTCCAGTAGCCTGCTCGTTAACTACAAACAGGGGATGGATACGACCGAGGCAGACGAGAGCATTAAACACACTCTGCTCGACAATCTGCTCGTTGACGGCAAGGAGCCGGGGTCGTGGGGAATCTTCATCACACGCTCCGAGATGTACACGCAAGCAGCGCAAATGAACGGTCTTATTAGCTACCTAGCCATCTACATCGGCTTTGTATTGGTCGTTGCATGCGCGGCGATTCTGTCGATCCAGCAACTCTCCAACGTGGCCGACGGCAGCCGCAGCTATCGCGTGCTGGCACAGATCGGCTGCGACGACCGCCAGATTCGCCATTCGGTGATGGCGCAGCAAGCGGTATTCTTCCTGTTCCCGCTGGCAGTGGGCTTGGCGCATTCCTTTGTGGCACTTAAGGTGATCATCGAGATGGTGAGCATTTTCGGAAATATGAGCATCGGCGGCACCGTGGGCCTCACCTGCGCGATCTTCCTGGCAGCCTACGGCGGCTACTTCCTGGTGACCTACCTCATGAGCACCGGCATGGTACAAGCTGCCATCGCCACCCGCTACAGCGAGTAACTCACCCAGTTTGGAATTATCGTAGGTTGAGCATAAGTCAGCGAAAACGCCCCTAAGCGAGCAAGGTGACGTGAAAGAGGAGGGAAGCGTACTTTGGGTACGCGACCGACGATTGAACGTCAGATTGCCGCTTAGGGGCGTTTGCAGCGTCGAGCCGTTACGCGGTTTGGCAAAACCGCGTAACTAAATACGCTCTGCGATCTCGTGGATGAGGTAGTCGGTCTTTTCCCAGCCCAGGCACGGGTCGGTGATCGACTTGCCAAAGACACCGCCGTCGACCGGCTGGTTGCCATCCTCCAGGTAGGACTCGATCATAAAGCCCTTGACCAGCTTGGAGATGGACTCGTTGCGGCGGCAGCTGTCGAGCACTTCCTTGCAAATGCGATACTGCTCCAGCGGACGCTTGCCCGAGTTGTCGTGGTTGCAGTCGATGACCGCCGCCGGATTGGCGTAGCCGGCATGCTCGGTATAGCGCTCGGCCAGGCGCTCCAGGTGCTCGTAGTGGTAATTGGGGTAGGTGCGACCGTCGAGACCGATGTAGCCGCGCATAACGGCGTGTGCGAGCGGGTTGCCGTCGCACTCGACCTCCCAGTTGCGGAAGATGAAGCTCTGGTGCGCCTGCGCGGCGTAAATGGAGTTGAGCATAACGGTGGTAGAGCCGGCAGTGGGATTCTTCATGCCGACGGGTACCGAAATGCCGCTCGACACCAGGCGATGCTCCTGGTTCTCGACCGAGCGTGCGCCCACGGCAACATAGCTCAGCAGGTCAACGAGGTATTGGTAGTTGGACGGGTAGAGCATCTCATCGGCGGTGAAGAAGCCCGTTTCCTCAATAATGCGCAGGTGCATATGGCGGATGGCCTTGACGCCCTCGAGCAGATCGTCGGGAGCCTCGGGGTTGGGGTTGTGCAGCAGGCCCTTGTAGCCGGTGCCCTTGGTGCGCGGCTTGTTGGTGTAGACGCGCGGAATGATGATGAGCTTGTCCTTGACCTCCTCGGCGGTCTTGGCCAGTCGGTTCATGTACTCAAGCACCGAATCCTCGCGGTCGGCAGAGCACGGGCCGATGATAAGCACCTTGCGTGCGTCCTCGCCGGTAAAGACTTTGGCGACCTCGGCGTCAAATGCCTGCTTTTTGGCGGTAAGCTCGGCAGAAAGCGGCATTTCCTCGCGGATCTCCATGGGGATCGGCAGCCTGCGTTTGAATTCCATGGCCATAGGGGTCTCCTCAATCTATAGAAAGAGCAATAAGCGTATTGTCGAATGCTCGGCATTATCCGCTGTCGCACGCTAAAGTGCAAGCCCTTGCTACCCCGAAACCTACCAAAAAGGGACAGGTTTATTTTGGTCGGTTTTATCTGGGAAAATGTCGGCACTCGCCGGAAGGGGGGTCGGCGTACGGCACGCTGGAGCAAGTTGGATCTTCTGCGGCATACCCCGTGGGAAAAAAATGGCAAATATGAGTACTGTTGCTGGCGTAGTCTCATATCGAGCTTACAAGATAATAGACACAACAACAAATATGTTCATTAACGTTGGCACACAGAAGCATAATAACGGGCGTTTTGATTAATTTGAAGGCGTATAGAAGCCGCAAAGAGGTCATTTGAGGCGGTTTTGGCTGCTACTAAAAATGTAACAGTACTCATATTTGACCTTTTTTGGCCACAGGGTCCGGAAGGGGCTGTCAATCGGGCCCCAAGAGAGCTAATTCGAGCGCCGTGGACGAAAAAACGGGGGCGCAGGTTGTCCTGCGCCCCCGTTCTCGGGCGTTATTCGCTCCTTGCGGTCGAATTTACGCTGCTTCGTCGAACTGCGAATTGTACAGATCGGCGTAGAAGCCGCCTTGGGCGAGCAGCTCGTCGTGCGTGCCCTTCTCGACGATGTCACCGTCGCGGATTACCAGAATCACGTCGGCGTTGCGGATCGTGGACAGGCGGTGCGCGATGACAAAGCTGGTGCGGCCCTGCATCAGCGCATCCATGGCGCGCTGGATGAGCTCCTCGGTGCGGGTATCGACGTTGGAGGTCGCCTCGTCCAGAATCAGCGCCGGGCGGTCGGCCAAAATGGCACGGGCAATGGTCACGAGCTGGCGCTGACCCTGCGACAGGTTAGTGCCCTCCTCGTTGATCATAAAGTCGTAGCCGCCGGCGAGCGTGTGGATAAAGTGGTCGCAGCGTGCAGCGCGTGCAGCGGCCTCGACTTCGGCATCGCTCGCATCGGGACGTCCGTAGCGGATGTTCTCGCGGATGGTGCCGTTAAACAGCCAGGTATCCTGCAGCACCATGGCAAACTCGCCGCGCAGCGCCGCGCGGTCCCAGTCGCGCACGTCGATGCCCTCGACGCGCAGCGAGCCGCCGTCCACATCGTAAAAGCGCTGCAGCAGCTTAATGAGCGTGGTCTTGCCGGCGCCGGTGGGGCCGACGATGGCCACGGTCTGGCCGGGCTGTGCCTCGCAGCTAAAGTCGTGGATGATGGTCTTGTCGGGCGTGTAGCCAAACTTGACATGGTCAAACTCCACGTGGCCGGGGCGCTTTTCGGGAATCTGCGCGTCGGCCTTCTGTTCCTCCTCGGGCGCGGCCAGGAACTCAAAGACGCGCTCGGTGGCAGCTGCCATCGACTGCATCGTGTTGCTTACGTTGCCCAGTTGCTGCACGGGTTGCGTAAAGTTGCGAACGTACTGGATAAAGCTCTGGATGTCGCCGGGCGTGGCATTGCCGGTCAGTGCGAGTTGTGCGCCCACCACGACGACGCCCACATAGCCCATGTTACCCACCAGGCTCATAAGCGGCATCATCAGGCCCGACAGGAACTGCGAACGCCAGCCGCTAATAAAGAGTCGGTCGTTTTGACGGTCGAACTCCTCGATTGAGGCCTCGGCGCGGTCGAACACCTGAATGACGTTCTGGCCGGCAAAGTCCTCTTCGATAATGCCGTTGACGGTGCCCAGAACCTGCTGCTGCTCTCGGAAGTACGGCTGCGAGAAGTGAATCATTACGGTCAGGATAATCGCGGCTGCCGGCAGCGTGAGCACGGTGACGCCGGTGAGCGGCAGGCTGATCGACAGCATCATGACGAGCACGCCGATAATCTGCGTCACCGACGTGATGAGCTGCGTCACGCTCTGGTTGAGCGACTGGCCCAGCGTATCGACGTCGTTGGTGATGCGGCTGAGTACGTCGCCCTTGCTGTGGCCGTTAAAGTAACTCATCGGAACAACGGCGATCTTGGCGGCGATCTCCTTGCGCATGCGGTAGCAAATCTTTTGCGTGACGCCGGTCATAAGCCAGCCTTGGATGAGGCTGCAGACAGAGCTTGCCAGATACAGGCAGAGCAAAAAGCCGAGCGTCTTGGCGATCCAGGCAAAGTCGACATCGCCGGTGCCGTTGACCTTGGCAACCAGACCCTCGAACAGTTTGGTGGTAACCTGGCCGAGCACCTTGGGCCCCACAATGTTAAAGATGACCGAGCATACGGCAAAGGCGACGGCGGTAAACACGGCAATCTTGTGCTGGCCGATATAGCCGAGCAGCTGCCTCATGGTGCCCTTAAAGTCCTTGGCCTTTTCGCCGCGACGCATGCCGCCCATGCGGCCCATGGGTCCACGCTGGCGGGTGGGCTTGGGAATCTGAGTCTTGGTCTCGTCTGCCATTAGCGCTTGCCTCCTTCCATAACGGCTGCAATTTCTTCTTGGGTAAGCCCCAGCTCCTCGGCGGAAAGCTGCGACTGTGCGATCTCCAGGTACGCCGGGCAGCTGTGCAGCAGCTCCTCGTGCGTACCGGTGCCCACCACGTGGCCGTCGTCGAGCACAATGATCTGGTCGGCGTGCATGATGGTCGCGATGCGCTGGGCCACGACCACGAGCGCGGCGTCAGTGACGTTTTTGGCCAGCTCCTCGCGCAGGCGGGCGTCGGTCTTGTAGTCGAGGGCGCTAAACGAGTCATCGAACACCACGACCTCGGGCTTTTTGGCCAATGCGCGGGCGATGGCCAGGCGTTGGCGCTGACCGCCCGAGACATTGGAGCCGCCCTGGCTGATGGGGGAGTCGTAGCCGCCCTCGCGCTCGGCGATAAAGTCTTCCGCCTGGGCGACGCGTGCTGCCTGGCGCATATCCTCGTCACTCACCATGTCGCCGGCAAACTTGAGGTTGCTCTCGACGGTACCCGAGAACAGACGACCCTGCTGCGGAATATAACCGATGCGGCGGCGCAGCTCGGAAAGGGTCATGTCGCGCACGTCGATGCCGTCGAGCGAAATGCTGCCGCCCGTGACGTCGTACAGGCGCGGAATCAGCTGCACGAGCGTGGACTTGCCCGAGCCCGTGGAACCAATGATGCCGAGCATCTGGCCGGCGTGCGTGGTGAAGTTTACGCCGCTAATGACGTCGGCGCGGGCATCGGGATACTGGAAGCTCACGTCACGGAAGGTGAGCTCGCCGCGCGGCGCGCTGGCAGCGGGCAGTTTGGGCGAGGCAGGGTCGTTGATGCTCGTGGGGCAGGTGATGACCTCATCTACGCGCTCGGCTGCGACCTCGGCACGGGGCAGGATGACCGAAACCATGGTGAGGATCATAAACGCCATGACGATCTGCATAGTGTAGGAGATGAACGCCATCATGTTGCCGACCTGCATCACGCCGTCGGACACGCCCTGCGCGCCAAACCAGACGATAAGCACGGTGATGCAGTTCATGACGAGCATCATGAGCGGCATCATAAAGCTCATGGCGCGGTTGGTGTAGAGCTGCGTGGTCATCAGGTCGAGCGAAGCCTTGTCAAAACGCTCGAGCTCATGCTCCTCACGGTTGAACGAGCGGATGGGCATAAGGCCGTCGAGCAGCTCGCGGGCGGTAAGGTTCACGCGGTCCACAAAGCTCTGCATCTTTTTGAACTTGGGCATGGTGAGGCCCATGAGCACGCCGACAACGGCCGAAACCGCGATGATGGCCACGGCGATGGTCCACTCCAGGCCGGTGTGGTTGGCCAGGACGCGCATGACGGCGACGATGCCCATGACGGGGGCCATCAGGCACATGCGGATAAACAGGGTTGCGGCCATCTGGATCTGCTGAATGTCGTTGGTGCAGCGGGTGATGAGCGAGGCCTGGCTAAACTTGCCCACCTCGGCCGGCGAGAAGTGCATAACCTTGTTGAAGGTCTCGCGGCGCAGGTCGCGGGCGATGGAGCAGGCGGTGCGCGAAGCCACGGCACCGGTCAGGATGGTGGCGACGAGCGACACCAGGCACAGACCAAACATCGTGGTCGCCATGCGGCCCAGGTAGGCGTTCTGCACGTCGGCGGGGTCGATGCCCTGCGCCTTGTACTCGTCTTGCACATAGCTCACGGCGCGTTGGGTCACGATGGAGCCCGACATGGAGCCCATTTTGTCTGCCATATCGTTGGCGCCCTCGACGAGCTTGCCCTGGTCGATTAGGCCGCCTTCAACGCCTAGACGCAGGCTCTTCATGGTGATCTTGCCACCGTCGGCATCAATCTGTTTTTGCATGTTCTGCGCCGCAGCGGCCTTCTGCTGCATCTCGGCGAGTTGTTCGGGCGTCATCGCCGCCATCTGCTCGGGCGTGGGCATGGCCTGGGCGCCGCTGTTGTCTTTTTCACCGGACGTGCCCATCATGTCGCCCATGGAGTTGGCGTCAATACCCTGGTTGAACGAAAGGACAACAGTCTCGGGCAGGCTCATGATGTCGGCAATCTTGCCGCCGTCGGCACGCTCCTCCTCGGTGCCCTTGTACGTTCGAATGCCGTTATTGTCCGCCTTGCTAAACACGGCCTCCACAGCCTTGGCGTCCTTGGAGCTCATGAAGAGTTCGAGGTCGTCGAGCGATTCGGCGCGAATGGTGTCGGGCACGGGCGAGGCGATGCCGCCTTGCTGCACGCCCACGTCGACGATGTCGCTCATATAGGTAGGCAGCGCCAGATCGGCGTTGCAGCTGATTACGATAAGTACGATAGCTGCGAACAGTGCCAGGATATGTTTTTTAAAGAGCTTGAGAATCCTCACTCGGCATCTCTCCTTTCTTGATTGCGGTCGATAATTTCGTTGGCACGTCTTAGAAGGCGCACCATCTCCTGGGTATCTGTTTCGCCGAGCTGCTCGAGGAAGGCCGCGGTGCGGTCCTCGAATTCCCGGCGTTTGATTTCGATGACCTGGAATCCCTTGTCGGTCACCGTGACGTGTACGCGACGACGGTCGGTCTTTGAGTGCTCGCGCTCGACCCAACCCTTGGCCTCGAGGGCGCGCAGGATATTGGCGATACGGGCGCTCGAGACCCAGGCACGATCGGCGAGTTCGCTCGGCGTGAGCGAGCCGCCGGCGCGCATGAGGGCGCGCATGACGGCCATCTCGCCACCCAGAGCCTGGTCGGCAAAGCGCGAAACGCGCTGGTGCATGCTGCCAAACTCGGTAAAGAGCTGACGCCCAAGCTCATGGAAATCGGTATCTTCCACCGAAAACCCCTAACACTAGAAACTATTTTCGGTGAAAGATGATACCCGCGTATTCGGGTCTCATGCAGTGGGCAATATAAAGAGCGCATAAAGAGTAAAAAATTCAATCGCTGAAGCGTTTCAAAGAACTATTATGCCCGCGGTTAGGCGAGGGGATGTCACCACCATGACGACTGGGACTCATTTATCGCCACGTGCGATGCTCCAACTTCCCGCAAGGAGACACCTGAATCAAGGGGGTTGGAGTCATGGCATTTGACTTCACGGGCAAAACCGCGATCGTTACCGGCGGCACTCAGGGCATTGGCCTCGAGATTGCCAAGGGCATCGTTGCGGGCGGCGGACACGTCGCGCTCATCGCAAGGAACGCTGCTAAGGGCGAGGCCGCGGTGGCCGAGCTTGGCGAGGGCAACAAGTTCTATCAGCTCGATGTCGCCGATGCACCCAAGGCGCGCGAGACCGTCGAGCAGATTTTTACGGACCTGCCGCAAACCAACATCCTGATCAACTGCGCTGGCGTCATCAGCACCAAGAAGTTCGACGAGATCGATGACACCGAGTGGCGTCGCACCATCGACATCAACCTCAACGGTACCTTCACTATGATGAACGCCGTGTACCCGCACTTTAAGGCGGCCCATGCCGGCACTATCGTCAACGTGAGCTCTGTCGCTGGCAAGATCGGTGGCGGCCTGCTCGGCACCGCGGCCTACGCGAGCTCTAAGGCCGGTGTCAACGGCCTGACCAAGGCAGTCGCCAAGGAAGGCGGCAAGTTTGGCGTCCGCTGTAACGCCGTGTGCCCGTCACTTACCCTTACCGATATGACTTCGATTCTCTCTGACGAGAACTCTCAGCGCATCATCAACGGTATCCCTCTGGGCCGCGCCGCCCAGGCCAGCGAGCCTGCGCAGATGGTGCTGTTCTTCGCTTCCGACCTCGCCAGCTTCGTGAACGGCGAGATCGGTGACTGCGACGGTGGCATCGTTCTGGACGGGTAATACTCCGCGACGATTATTCGGCGACGGCTCCTGCGACTCGGGACCGTCGCCTTCTTTCTGATATAGGCGCATGCGGCTACGATTCGCATGCATCCAAAGGAGATATATATGAGTGAATCGGCTGCGGTGGAGGCGCCGGCGGCAAAGGAGCCGTTCTTTAAGATGTCCTCCATCCCGGGCGCCAATATCTTGGTGCCGCTTCTGTTGGGCTGTCTGCTCAACACGCTATTCCCCGACCTGTTCAAAACGCTCGGCAGCTTTACGCTTGGCATGACCCAGCAGGGCGCTGGCCCGCTCGTGGGCGCTTTTTTGCTCATCGTCGGTACGACGATTTCGTTTAAGAGCGCTCCTGCCGCCGCTGCCCGCGGCGCCATCATCATCGCCGTCAAGCAGATCGTGGTCGTTGCCATGTCGCTGCTCATCCTTTATGTGTTCAACGACAACTTGTTTGGCATCTCTGCCATGGTGATGCTGGCGGCTTGCACCGGCGCCAACAACGCTATGTACGCTGGGCTGATGGGTACCATGGGCAACGAGGCTGAGCGTGGCGCTGTCGCCATCACCACGCTGGTTGTCGGCCCTCCGGTCACGATGATCGTGCTCGGCGCTGCCGGCCAGGCCCCGATCGGCTGGTCGCTCGTGGGTGCCATTCTGCCGATCGTCGTCGGCATTATTCTGGGTAACCTGTTCCCCAGCTTTAAGAAGATGATGGCACCGGCACTTTCCGCCATCATCGTGCTCGTCTTCTTTGCCATGGGCTCGACCATGACCTTTGGCCAGCTCATTAATGGCGGTCTCCCCGGTATTCTGCTCGGCGTGATCTGTTCGGTGGTCTTTGCAATTCCCGTTATCGCGGTCGATAAGCTCACGGGCGGTACGGGTGTCGCAGGTGCGGCCATTTCGAGCTGCGCCGGAGCCAATGTGGCCACGCCTGCTGCCATGGCAAGCGTCAACGGGGCCATGTACGGCGGTGCGGTGCTCGCGACGGCTACGGCACAGGTTGCTGCCTGCGCAATCGTTACGGCTATTTTGACCCCGCTGGTCACCAGCTGGTGCTACAAGCATTTTGAGGGCCAGGGCAACGGCAATAGCAAGGCAACGACCGACAAGGCCGCCGCAGCCGCCTAATGCCAAGCGGCAATCAAAGCTAAAAACTAGCTACGCCACAGGGCGGCCACGGGGGATCCCGTGGCCGCCCTGCAGTTTCTGTAGGGTCTCTGAGACACTTTACCCTGCTAAAGCTGGCATAACAGCTAGAGCGAACGTCGTACAAAGGCAAGGAAAAATAACATACAAATCGGTGAACGGTAGTTGTTTGCACTCGCATTTCCTGCGGGTTTGTAAAAAACGTCCTTATGATATAAAAAAAGAAACATATAACAGCCCAGATGGAGAGGGTCGCTATGTTATCCTTCTCAAACGGGTGAAATCTTGGGTTTTGGGTTGTAGTTCCAAGGTGGACAAACGTTTTCCCTGCACCAATGTGTGGTGAAGAACGGAAGAAGCCGGTAGTGCAAGCCGAACATTCAAGAATTCAATAAGCAGCGGTGTGAGAGAGCGCCGCATTACACGTAACTAGGAGCGTGGTTACACAATGCAGGAGGCATGGGAAGGCTTCAAGGAAGGCATTTGGACGGGAGAGGTTGACGTCCGAGACTTCATCCAGAAGAACTACACCCCCTACGAGGGCGACGAGTCGTTCCTCGCCGGCCCGACTGAGCGTACCAAGGAGCTGTGGGGCGAGGTTCTCGACCTGCTGCTTAAGGAGCGCGAGCAGGGCGGTGTCCTCGATATGGACACCAAGACCGTCACGGGTATCGTGAGCCACCCCGCTGGCTACATCGATAACGCCCACCGCGAGAAGGAGACCATCGTCGGCCTCCAGACCGACAAGCCGCTCAAGCGCGCGCTGCACGTCAACGGCGGTATCCGCATCGCTTGCCAGGCTGCCAGCCAGCACGGCTATAAGGTCGATGAGAACGTTGTCGAGCGCTACACCTTCGAGCGCAAGACCCACAACGCTGGCGTCTTCGATGTCTACACCCCCGAGATGCGCGCTTGCCGCTCGGCTCACATCATCACCGGTCTGCCCGATGGCTATGGCCGCGGCCGCATCATCGGCGACTACCGTCGTGTTGCCCTGTACGGCGTCGACTACCTGATCAAGGACAAGGAGGCCCAGAAGGCTTCTACCCCGACGGTCATGACCGCCGACAACATCCGCGATCGCGAGGAGCTGCAGGAGCAGATCCGCGCCCTCGGCGAGCTCAAGATGATGGCCGAGACCTATGGTTTCGACATTTCTAACCCTGCTACCAACACGCAGGAGGCCATCCAGTGGATGTACTTCGCCTACCTCGCTGCCGTTAAGGAGCAGAACGGCGCCGCTATGTCCATCGGCCGTACCTCTACGTTCATCGACATCTACGCTGAGCGCGACCTTGCCAACGGTACCTTCACCGAGGAGCAGATCCAGGAGTTCGTGGATCACTTCATCATGAAGCTCCGCATGGTCAAGTTTGCCCGTACCCCCGAGTACCAGGCCCTGTTTACCGGCGACCCGCAGTGGGTCACCGAGTCCATCGGCGGCATGGGTGTCGACGGCCGTACGCTCGTTACCAAGATGAGCTATCGCTACCTGCACACGCTCGAGAACATGGGCACCAGCCCCGAGCCCAACATGACCGTTCTGTGGTCGACCCGTCTGCCCGAGAACTTCAAGAAGTTCTGCGCCAAGACTTCTGTCGCCAGCTCCTCGATCCAGTACGAGAACGACGACCTCATGCGCGTTTACCATGGCGACGACTACGGCATCGCCTGCTGCGTGTCCTCCATGCGCATCGGCAAAGAGATGCAGTTCTTCGGCGCCCGCGCCAACCTGGCCAAGTGCCTGCTGTACGCACTCAACGGCGGTGTTGACGAGGTCTCCAAGAAGCAGGTCGGCCCCAAGTATCGTGCCGTCGAGGGCGATACGCTCGATTACGACGACGTTGTGGCCAAGTACAACGACATGATGAAGTGGCTCGCTGGCGTGTACGTCAACTCGCTGAACATCATTCACTACATGCACGACAAGTACTGCTACGAGCGCATCCAGATGGCCCTGCACGACAAGCACGTGCACCGCTGGTTCGCTACGGGCATCGCTGGCCTTTCCGTCGTGGCTGACTCCCTGTCCGCCATCAAGTACGCCAAGGTCCACCCCGTCCGTGATGAGAACGGCATCATCGTCGACTTCGAGACCGAGGGCGAGTTCCCCAAGTACGGTAACGACGACGACCGCGTCGACCAGATCGCTCACGACGTTGTGCACCAGTTCATGGAGTACATCCGCATGAACGACACCTACCGCAACTCCGTGCCCACGACCTCGGTTCTGACCATTACCTCCAACGTCGTGTACGGTAAGAAGACCGGCTCCACGCCCGACGGCCGCAAGGCTGGCCAGCCGTTCGCCCCGGGTGCTAACCCCATGCACAAGCGCGATAGCCATGGCGCCATCGCTTCGCTGTCTTCGGTTTCCAAGCTCCCGTTCCGCGATGCTCAGGACGGCATCTCCAACACCTTCTCCATCATCCCGAGTGCGCTCGGCAAGGAGGACCAGGTGTTCTTTGGCGATATCGACCTTGATCAGCTGGGCGAGTAACTATTGTTAGTGCTATACTAACAATAACGATTACTGATTAGCGCGCCGGTTTCGGCCGGCGCCTATTAATCGAAGGAGACACATTATGAAGGTTTCTGAAGTTTCCGAGACCCAGGCCGATAACCTGGTCCACATGCTCGACGCTTATGCCGAGAAGGGTGGCCACCACCTGAACATCAACGTCTTCAACCGTGAGACGCTGCTCGACGCTCAGGCTCACCCCGAGAAGTACCCGCAGCTGACCATCCGCGTTTCCGGCTATGCCGTGAACTTCCACACGCTCACCAAGGAGCAGCAGGACGAGGTCATTGCGCGTACCTTCCACGACAAGTTCTAAAGGGGTTTAACTCCTGCAGGATCGCCGGGCCGCTTTGGGTTACTTTCCAAAACGTCCTCGGACATGCAAAGAGGCTCCGCTGCGCGCGTTGCGCGGCGGAGCCTCTTTGCGTCCTGACGCTCCTATTTGGCAAGGTGTTTTTTAGAATCC
>CATZLI010000006.1 GCA_958421275.1 uncultured Collinsella sp. | reverse complement strand
GGTATACGGGTGCATCATCGACGTCTTCAATACAGAAAATATCAGTGCGGAATGTACGGATTGCTGCCGTATCCTTAGTAATTAAAACTGTCCGTTCAGTAGTAGGGGCGCGCCGGCGTTAGCCGGTGCGCCCCTACTTTGGGAAACATAAAACTCGCTTTTAATCGGTTGCCTGCGTAGCTCAAAGCGGGAACAACCGCCATGACGATGCATGCGATACCGAGCTGCGGTGCGCGGCAGCTATAAGCGCTGCTCCTAGCAGGAATAGCGCTAATGAGGCGGCGATCCAGTTGTTGTCGGTGGTCTTGGGGAGCAACGCAGTGGCCGCGGTGGCGGCTTTAGGCTTGGAGGACGTAGGCACTGTGGTCTTGCTCACCGTCGTCTTGGTCGTTATGTTTGTCTTGGGCATCGCAGCTGCGGGTTTCACTGTGGGGTCCGTCGCAGGTTCCGCACCGGGCTGCCCCGCAGCAGGATCACCGACAGTCTCACCCGTCCCGCCGCCTGGCACGCCTTCTCCACCGGTCTCCCCCGCCGGAGGCATGGCGACATCGGGCTCAACCACCACATGCGGTGCCACCGCACCGGAGGCATCCACCACGCCGCTAGCACCAAAGACCCCGCCAGCAGGCGTCACAATCCGCGCGGACACAAGCGACCCGCCCAAGCACGCAACACCGCCATCGGCACCGGCCGCATCAAGCCACGAGGCGTCGACGGAAAGCCGACAGCCGGCCGCGCCATCACCAAGACCTAAGTCCTGCAGATACACGCCGTAGGCGTGCACGCCCGCTCCGGACCCGGTGCTCGCGGCAACGACGCGTCCGCCGCCGCGTACGGCCATGTCGCCTGCGATCACGCCGGCGACCGTCTCGTCAGTAATATCGGCCCCGTCCGCCCGGGCATCGACGGTGCATCCGTCCACCACGAGCGCCTGCGAAACGTGGATCCCGCACTGCGAGCCCGTCGCCGTCAGGGTCCCGGTGCCGCGAAGCGTCAGGTTGCCCCACACCTCCATGCCGCACAGCGTGATGTCCGCATCGGGCGCATGCGACTCCGTCACGGAGTTCTGCCCGGCAAGCGTCAGCACCAGGTCGCCCTCGGCGCCGATGGCCTCGCCCGCGTAGCCATTAAGCTCCAGGTGGTCGGCATCGGTCCAGACCCAGCCGGGGCCCGACACGCCCGGCTCGTAGTACGTCGCGCCCGCGATGATGAGGCTCTCCGCGCCAGCGGCATAAGAAGGCCCGCCCAGCAAAACGCATAGGCAGGCCATGGCAACAATCGGAATGTAATGACGGCTGGTGTGGGACTTGGCAGCAAACATACCTGCTCCGATCTTCGCAGGAGCCAATAGAATGTGCACCAGAAAATGCCCTGGTAGCAGCACCTATTAGTTTAGCGAGATCGATGCGGGAGCAAAGAGAAATCGTGTGGGCAATGTCCACAATTAGGTGTAAATCGTTTTGCCAGTCGGTGAAAGGAGGGATCAACGGATTAGATATCCATCTTATTAAAGTCGATGGAATATCCCATGGACTTGAGTTCTTTCAAGAGGCCGAACTCCCAATTGTCTGATCCGGTATATACGACACCCTGTAGATCGGAGGGAATCTCTATACCTTTGTCAACGAGAATTGCAACGTTTTCTCTACCAAGCCGACCAATAAAGTATCCGGCTTCAAATACAACATTCTGTCTAGCCCTGGGCTTTGCCGACTGTTCTGCCTGGGCCCTTCCTTCGTCGTCCGCCGTAAAAAGGCATACCGCTCCTGCTGCATCGCCTTCAATTTCCAGCTTTTCGATGATTGTCTTGCCCTGATTTGACTGCTCGTTCAGGATTACCGCCGTCAGGCCCTGCCTTTCGATGATTCTCGCGACCCTTTCTCTAAGCTCTCCGTTGTGGCCATGAACGATAAATACCTTCGAATAATCTCCGACATTTGCAGTCGATCCGGTTTCCCCTTCGGCTGAAAACTCATCAAGGTATGTCTCCAGCACAGCTTTTGCTTTGCGCAGGCCGTCCGCACAGGCATCAACGAAAGCCGATTCGGGCGTGCTGGAGGCGAAAATAGACAACGAGTAGCGGATTTTGTTAAAGCTATTAAATTCGTAGCTGTCTTCTCCAAATCGCCTAATTAAAAGCCTGTCCGCCTTTGTCTTCCACGCTTTAAAATCAGGCGAACTAGAGCTGATGTATTTCTTTGAAAGTTCGTCTGCTGTTTCGCACAACTGCAGCAAAATTACAAAATCAGACATTAAGCCTTCTTTCTACAACCAATAACAGAGCTAAGAATCATCTTATTCCAATGAGCAGCCAAATCTCTTTACCGTTTCCTCGGTGCCCCTATCGGAGATGGACTTGCCCATTGCGAACTCAATAGCGTCCAGCAAAGCCATGGCACAAGCTTTGAAATAGGCATCAAAGTCATCATTAATGAACGCATCCCAGTCAATGAGATTCGATTCGATGACGGAGTTCACAGTGTTCGATGTCAGCTTTCTTAACGAATTTCGCTGAGTAGACGCTGGGGGCCGCGCCTCCAATTTCTGTGCCCGAATAGGAGTACGAGCACGTCGGTCAAGATGCATTCGGTGGTCAACATGGCGGGATCTATCTGCGAGCGGAAAACAAGCGGCGCTGCTAATGGTAGTGCCGCTCGCATCATCAAAGAAGAATCGTTATCGATTGTCTCTGGGACTTTTCGTTCAAAACCAGAGCATGTCGACTACTGCTTATCGAAGTACATCCACCCTACAGGCTGCATTAGATCGTAATAATCGACGGGCGTTTTGAAGCGAATCCTGCCCAAATAACCACGCTTTTCAGCAACCAACTGCATCTGTCTGCGTCACGGCAAACTCTTTGAATTGGCGTTGCGGCAAGTTTGTCTTAAGAAAATAAGGCTGTTAAGACAAACCCATTTTGACGTTTACGTAACGTCGACCATCGATCATCCTATATTATTCGGAGTTAGATTTATCGCCCCACGACGCTAAGCTGGTGACCATCCAGTGCCTTTTGATATCGATATAGACATCGCCAATCTGATTGTCCAAGCATTCATCGGACTCGTTACCTTGGGGGCCTTGATTGCCGCACTCTGGCAAAGTAACCAGAGCAAAAAGAACAGGGAGGACGACATCAAGCGGCATCAGCCATCCCGCATATCGGCATGGTACGAAGGGGATCGAAACCGAACTGATCAGCCCGAGGACAATCGGTTCGTCTGGCAATTCGTCGTGCTTCGAAACGAAAGCGAGTCCCCCGTCTACGACGTAATCGTCACCTGCGTCGGGATTAGCGGGGCCGGCCCCTCTTTCAAAGGTGAGGATAACCGCCCCGCTTATCCCAACCGCGTCTGCGTCGGCACGCTTCCTCCTGGAGCATGGTGCATATGGCTCCCGACGGAAGGGCACGGAATGGGAGTACGCACGGCACCCGAAACGGCTTTCACCGACGCAAGCGGAACTTCATGGGTTCGGCGGGGCAACGGAAGGCTCGAGGAGATCCCTATGGAGCCAACCTCGTTCTACAGGCTGCCCCTTCCCTTGACCTGGCACGGATGCAAGAAGCTGACCGAGTAACCCCTTGGCATCGTCGTTTCAGGCATTGGGTTTTCCGGACTGGGACGCGAACTTCCCCAGATGTTCCGGATAACGGGAAAGTCAGAACTATTCGGGTTTGCGAGGCGGGATCGAGAGAGCGACTCCGCCCTATTATTTCGATGCGTCCATGAATTGAAGTGAGATCGGCATCATCACCTCGAAGCACTTACATACAGATCCATATGGCAAAGGCAGCAATTCGCCACCTTGGTTGCAGCAGCGGAGGTTATTACTCAGGATACAAGCGGAAGTAGCCAAATAGGCGCTGAGCGCAACCGAGACGCAGCCAGAGAAGGGTGACATGAGAGTTGTTTCAGAGGATTGGGGTGATATGGATGAAGTTGACTGGTAAGTGCATCTCCAGGTTCAACGGATGGCTGATCAAGGCCGTCTTTAGGTTCACGTAGGGATCCGCTTTTGCTGACAAACAAACACGTGATTGATTTATGGCTTCCAGACGCTTAGCGTGTCTGGAAGCTCATTTATTTTATTGTCAGCAACCACGAAGCCAGCGCTGAACCTCGCCCTAGTAATTGCAACATAGAGCTTGGAGCGTGTCTGCGGCTTCAGATCCGTCGAGGCATCTTGCAACCAAGAGGCCATATCGGCAACTGGATAAATCAAAACATGGTCATATGTTCGGCCTTTTGCTTTGCCGAAGTTGCAGATCGATGAAGCGTTCGCGGTCTGAGTGGCGACGCTACGTCTCAAAATCACTGGATCCAAAAACTCGCAATACCTTTGCGCAAGTGACTCTGGAATGGCCCAAACTCCATTATGGGTTTCATTTGAGGCGGCGCGCAAAGATGCGGTTGGTGAAAACTCCGGATAAACCATGTTTGCGAATCGCCATTCTTGATTTGCTGCTTTTTCGTTATCTTGTCTATGCAATGCAACTGAAACGCATCGGTGTCTCATCTGCAAATACTCGTAGGGCGATAAATGATTATTTAGCCGATCCTTCTTCGAATCCGAAAAGCAAACCGTCCTCATTTGGTAAACAGCCCCGTTCGACGCATTCCAAGATTAGCGCTTGCAATAATTTTGCAGAATCGGAAACACAAGACTCAGAAGGTTGTTTTCCCTCATGAACGGCTTCTGACCTTGCTCTATATAGTTTCTTTATTTCTTGCTGTTTTTGCTTGCCTCCTCCAAGAAACAAAGCTGCGAGAGTACTGACACGAAAAACAAGTTCGCTCCGGACTCCAAACAATGACTCAATCCCAGCCCATATAATCGCCATTTGAACTGAAGGTCGAAGCGATTGCTTGTAGCTCCACAAGGAATTCACCGCGGTCTCAAATCGCGTGTTTTTATCAAACAGTTCCCATGCGTCCCGATAATGCTGTCTTATCCACTGCTTCTCTGAATCGTTGATCACTTTCAATTTTCTTGGAATGAACAACCTTGTAGAAAGAACAACATTGATTGCCGAGCATGGCGAAAAATCTTCTGTCCGCGAATCGCTCTGAACATGCCAATACAATTCGCAATTCAAAAGCGCGGACAATAGAACTATTGCAGATTGGGCATTCCAAACTCGAACTGCAAGCTCTTTGCCCTCTCCAACAACGCGCAACTGAGCTGTAGTTTTCCTAAGGACGGCAATCAAGACACCTAAATCGGTCTCATCTCCGCTGCCATATTTCATCACAGAATTTATCATGTCGTCCGGCGAGGCCTTGCACGTGGCCGGCAATAGAGAGAGGTGTTGCGTAAGCGGCAGCTCTTCGTCTATGGTTAATCCCATTAGGTATAGATATGAAGCAGCAGCCGATTCATTTACAACAATCATCATCTTCGCCCCCCTGCCATAGCGCTCTATACCTAATCCATCCGAACAGCGCCAAACTGAGAGACGTCGATTTCGCCCTACATGAGTTTGGGAAGCAATGCGTCACGCAGTTCGCCAAGAGCCTACGACTTGAGTATTTTAGCCTATATGAGCTCAAGAATACCATTGAGCGTCGAAGTCGTTCTTTCTATTGCACAAGCTGGAGCAAACGGGACGTTCATCGACTTAATGTTTTTTAATGCAAGCTTGGTCTGAACGGCACCAACAGTTCCAAGCCTAATAGCTTCCATGCCCATTGAGCTACGAAGAAAGAAATACGACCACGCCGCAAAGTCGCCTCTAAACGAAGTAAGTTTGTTGCAATTCTCTGTGAGGTTTGCCTCATCGAGCGTTTTTCCGATATACGCCGTAAGGCCAATCGTTCCGACAACGGAAACAATTAGATCGCCAGTGTTGACAACGTAGCGCGAAATATTAGATCGTGTTTCATCGTCGATATATAGCATTTCCGAAGTGAGTAAGAGAACAGAAGCGTTGTTTAAGTCGCGGACTCGAATATATGGATGAGAGTTTGCCTCTGCAATTAGCTCTGAACCTTTAGGGAGCCTCTAACCGCCCTTGACTTCGCAGAATGACTCGACTGAACGGTAATGATTTTCTCGCTTGTTCTCTTCAATTGTTTGAGCAAAAAGGGCTTCTCCGAGTTCAGCTAAATAATCATTTACCGGAACATAGGCCTGCACTTCAGAATTGTTTCCATCGAACCAAGGGGAAAGGAGCCCCCGGTGGAAGCGATGATCAATATGGTTCTAACACAGATGTAGCCGGTTCTAGACTATCTGCAGATAAAGCAATCTTAAAAGCAGTGCTCGAAAGCACTATGTGTAGCCATGCCGAAAGCAGCGTGCCCAGCAACTCGAGTCTACTCGGTCTCTTCCTTACCGACAAGGAAGTCGAGGGGTGCTCTCCGAGAACAATCGCGTACTACGAAAGCACCCTCAAACCATATGAGGCATGGATGGAAGAGAAGACGATGCTGAGCGAAGACGGCCGAATCGTCAGGGTGGACAACCCATGGTGTTCGTTCTACATCGACACCGAGCTGGCACCTGCGCTAGACGAGAGCAGGTGCGGGAAATGGATGTTCTACTTCAACGATATCGAGTTCGCGGAGGAAGTCTGCCGCAAGGCGGCCCTCGGAATGGTCGTCGCGGAATGCAAGCACAGCTTATTCGAGTCCGTTATCGAGAACGGCAGAGGCGTCGCCTGCTTCTACCTGAACTTGGACGACGTCGAAGCACATCGCCGCGTTGTCGCATTCATGTTGGAGCATGGCCTGGTTCGGAAGACGAAGTCGGGGAAGCTGTATAACATCGGCTTCAAGTTGGATGACCAGGCACGGGCGGGAGAATATGGAGCCGGTTTCAAGGCACGAATCACGTTGAGCGATCGCTCGAATTAGGCGAATTTTACCTGCGAAGAACAATGAAGGGCGGGGGTGTATCGGCTAATGCCGAACACCCCCGCCCTCGACGCGGATAAAATAGCGAATGATCGAAGCGGATCAGCCTGGTTCCGCCCTCTTCCCTAATCCCGCTTAAACAAATCCCGCGTGTAGACCTTGTCCGCCACGTCCGCGAGTTCGTCGCTCCAGCGGTTGGCGACGATCACGTCGCAGCCGGCCTTGAAGGCCTCCAGGTCGTGCGTGACCTCGGAGCCGAAGAACTCCGGCGCCTCCAGCGTGGGCTCGTAGACCACCACGGGCACGCCCTTGGCCTTCACGCGCTTCATGACGCCCTGGATGGAGCTCGCGCGGAAGTTGTCGGAGTTGGACTTCATCGTCAGGCGGTAGACGCCCACGACAGGCTTCGGTTTGCCCTCGTATACGCGGTCCCACACCATCTGCAGCACCTCGTCGGCGACGAAGTCCTTGCGGGTGCGGTTGGCATCCACGATGGCCTCGATCAGGTTCTGCGGCACGTCCTTGTAGTTGGCCAGCAGCTGCTTGGTGTCCTTGGGCAGGCAGTAGCCGCCGTAGCCGAAGCTGGGGTTGTTGTAGTGGGAGCCGATGCGCGGCTCCAGGCACACGCCGTCGATGACGTCACGGGTGTTGAGGCCACGGACCTCGCAGTAGGTGTCGAGCTCGTTGAAGTAGGCGACGCGCAGCGCCAGGTAGGTGTTGGCGAACAGCTTCACCGCCTCGGCCTCGGTGGTGCCCAACACGAGCTCGGGGATGCCCACGGTGCCGTCTGCGTTCTCGCGCTCCAGCTCGGCGGGATCGGCGCCCTGCGCAAGCAGGCCTGCGAACTTCTCGGCGGCCGCGACAGCCTCGGGGTCGTCCTTGGGCGCGCCCACCACGATGCGGCTGGGGTGCAGGTTGTCGTATAGAGCTTTGCTCTCGCGCAGGAACTCGGGGCTGAAGAAGATCTTGGAATCGCCCAGCCTCTCCCGAAGCCCCGCGGTGTAGCCGACGGGGATGGTGGACTTGATGACGATCCACGCGTCCGGGTTCACCGAGCGAACGGCGGCGATGGCGGCCTCGACGGAACTGGTGTCGAAGAAGTTTTTATCGCTATCGTAGTTGGTGGGCGTGGCGATGACGGCGTAGTCGGCGCCCGTGTAGGCTTCCGCAACATCCACGGTGGCGTGCAGGTCGAGCTCGCGCTCCCCCGCCTTCGCCTCCGCCAGGAAGCGCTCGATTTCGTCGTCCTGGATGGGCGATACGTAGTTGTTGATCTTCTCAACCTTCTCGGGCACGATGTCCAGCGCGTGGACCTCGTTGTGCTGCGAGAGCAGGACGGCGAGGGACAGGCCGACATAGCCGGTACCGGCGACAGCGATCTTCATGTCATTCTCCAATTGTCAAAGAGCAATAGTCAGCATGAAAAATGGCCCCTGTTACAGGGCCATGATTTCCTAAATGTTGTAGTAGCGCTTATACCACCTGGCGAAAGCCCTCAGTCCGTCCTCGAGCGGCGTGGCGGGCTTGTAGCCCAGGTCGCGCTGGAGCGCGGTGGTGTCAGCGTAGGTGACGGGCACGTCGCCGGGCTGCATCGGCAAGAGCTGCTTGTGTGCCTCGAAGTCGTAGTCCGCAGGCAGCACGCCCTCCTCCACCAGCACGCGCTGCAGCGTGTCAACGAAGTCGAGCAGGTTCTCGGGGTGCGAGTTGCCGATGTTGTAGACGCGGTGCGCGGCGAGCGGCAGCCCGTCCTCGCTCATCTTCACCTCGGGGGCGGCGTCCATGACGCGCTTCACTCCCTCGACGATGTCGTCGACGTAGGTGAAGTCGCGGCGGCAGTCGCCCATGTTGAAGATCTTGATCGTGTCGCCGCGGCGCAGCTTCTCGGTGAAGCCGAAGTAGGCCATGTCGGGCCTGCCCATGGGGCCGTACACGGTGAAGAAGCGCAAGCCGGTCGCGGGGATGGAGTAGAGCTTGGAGTAGGCGGCGGCCATGAGCTCGTTGGACTTCTTGGTGGCGGCGTAGAGCGACACCGGAGAGTCGACGCGGTCCTCCTCGGAGAACGGCACCTTCTTGTTGCCGCCGTAGACTGAGCTGGAGCTGGCGTAGACCAGGTGCTTCACAGGGTGGTGGCGGCAGCCCTCGAGGATATTAAAGAAGCCGACGAGGTTGCTCTCGAGGTAGGCGCGCGGGTTCTCGATGGAGTAGCGGACACCGGCCTGGGCGGCGAGGTTCACCACGACATCGAAGCCGTTCTCGGCGAACAGCCGCTCGATGAGGGCGGCATCGCACAGGTCGCCGCGAACGAAGGTGAAGCGGCCCTCGGTATCAGCCTCTGCAAGCATGCGCAGGCGCGCATGCTTGATGCCAGGGTCGTAGTAGCTGTTGAGGTTGTCGAGGCCGACGATCGCGTCATCGGTCTCCGCGAGCAGCTTCTTGACGAGGAACGCGCCGATAAAACCGGCGGCTCCTGTGACGAGCACTTTTCTAGTTGCCATATCAATCTCCTAAATAATGAAAGCGTCTAAAGGTCAACTTTTCGGTTGATATATCCCTCCGTCGCATTCTCACGAGGAATAACGCGGCACGGATTGCCCAAGACAACGGAATGGCTGGGAATATCGCAGTTCACATATGCCCCGGGGGCGATGAGGACGTCGTCGCCGACGTTAATACCCCCGACAACGGTGGCGTTTACGCCGACCCACACGCAGTCTCCCAATACTGGCGCGCCTTTTCTCTTACCACGGTTCTCTTGCCCTATCGTCACGCCCTTGTGCAGGTTGCAGTTCGCACCAATGACAGCGGCCTCATTCACTGTGATGTTAAAGGCGTGCCCAAGGTAAAGCCCTGGTCCAATCTGAGTGGTCCTGGGAATTTCCAAACCATACCTCTCACGCATTCGACGAATCATTAGTCTCCAAATCGGATTATTGGACCTCTGCGCTCTGCGCAATAGCCAAATAAATCTCATAGCGTGCTCAGACCAAAAGGTGGAACCAGATGGATATCTGCCCAAATCGCGACAGCCCCCCCCGAGCATTTTTCAGTCGCCAATGTTAGCCCCTCCCCAACGATTTACAGATCTTCAAAAAAGAAAATGTCCAACTATGCGAAAAGAAATATTTCTTCAGACGACAACGAGACAGCTCTTAACGAACTAAAGTCGTATAGCGTATTGCAATTTGCAGCCACAAAATGCCTTTTCGCCACGACACCGACAGAAGTTGATACTCCAACGGCACCCAATACACTTTGGTAGATTCCGATCTGATGTTATGAAATTAGCATCTTGTGCCCCAAACAGCCGGGGAATCATACGGCCTATCGGGAAAGGCGCCATAGTCTAATTTAATATCCAAACCGTTTTCTAGAATGAAACGCTCAACGCGATCGGCAAGCTTTTCAGGATGTCCAGACGAGATGTTATATATGCCGTCACCCTTAGCCCCCGTAACCACGTCAGCGACAAGGGGGCAAAAGTCACCGTAATCCAAAAAATCATATTGGCATTGCCCCGTGGTGAAGGGGAATGTTTTTTGCCTTCTGCAGATGCCTTGCAAATTTTAGAGAAAATAGAGGCTCCATAGGGATTGTTGTCGACGATGTAATAGCCACGAAGCCACTGAAGCTCGATATCCGCGTCAGCACAAGTCAACATAGCGGCCTGCCTCAATGCATTCTTCGCTATACCGTACATACTCTGCGGATTGCATGGGGTACCGGCCCGGATGCCGCCCTCATGGTATCCAATTTCATGCATGCTCCCCATAATCGCCAATCTCCTAAGGGGAGAGTTAGATAACTTACGAACAAACTCAACGTGCAGAGGAAGATCTTCCATATGCGCAGCCGAATTGTGTTTAAAGCCGTCGCGCCATGCAAGATGAACTATGCAGTCGGGATTCCCCATTTCAACATAAGGATCAACCATATCGAACAAGCTCGCCTGAATGCGCGTGGCGCAATCCGGAATTCGGTCAACCGCCCGATCAACCGCCACGACATCGTTGCCGCGTCTCGCCAGCTCTTCCACGACCCCAATACCGAGAAAGCCATTAGCTCCCGTAACCGCTATCTTCATCGAATCCTCCGAACAGGAAACTTGACTACTCATTCCCATAGAAAACTAAGTCTTTCAACAAATTACAACCGGCGAACGCTATTTGGAATTCTGCAGCGCAGAAAGAGGGGGGTGGCGTCTATCTTTATCAGATAAAACCAGCTGAGATCCATCGAAATGGTCATCCCCATCGAGCGCAGGCCACTCTATTCCAATTTTGGGATCGTTCCACATGAGCCCGCCCTCGTCGCCGGGATGATAGACATCATCGCATTTGTAACAGAACTCAGCCGAATCGCTTAAAACGAGAAAGCCGTGTGCAAAACCGCGCGGAATGAAGAACTGTCTCTTATTCTCTGCAGAGAGGACCACGCCTTCCCATTTACCGTACGTCGCGCTGTCTTTGCGCAGGTCAACGGCAACGTCGAATACTTGCCGGAAACGACACGGACCAGTTTCGATTGCGGATGATCTATCTGAAAATGCAAGCCGCGAAGCACGCCCCTAGTACTTGAAGATTGGTTATCCTGAACGAAAACACAGCCTATCCCTCCAGCTACGAAGTCGGACTGTTTATAGGTCTCCATAAAGTAGCCCCGGGAGTCGCCGTAGGTCTTGAGTTCAACGATCTTCACGCCCTCGATGGAGGTGTCCGTGAAGGTGAAATTTCCCGAAGTGATTGTGTCACCCTGTGCCATTATTTCCATCCTAACTGTTTCTACTGTCCCTGGGCCCTATACCTGGCCTCGGTGACCTCCTTGGACGGTCGCCACCAGGCCTCGTTGGCCACGTACCAGTCAATCGTCTGCTTGAGCCCCTCGGCAAAGTCGGTGTGGGCCGGCCTCCAGCCGAGCTCGCGCTGCAGCTTCGTGCTGTCGATGGCGTAGCGGCGGTCATGGCCGGGGCGGTCGGCGACCCAGTCGAAGTCCTCGGGGTCGCGCCCCATCGCCTCCAGGATCATGCGCAGGACGGTGATGTTGTTCCTCTCGCCGTCGGCTCCAATGAGGTAGGTCTCCCCCATGCGGCCCTTGGTCAGGATGTCCCAGACGGCCGAGGAGTGGTCCTCGGTGTGGATCCAGTCGCGGACGTTCTCGCCCTTCCCGTAGAGCTTGGGGCGGACGCCGTCGACGATGTTGGTGATCTGGCGCGGGATGAACTTCTCCACGTGCTGGTAGGGGCCGTAGTTGTTGGAGCAGCTGGAGATCGTGGTGCGAAGCCCGTAGGTGCGGGTCCATGCGCGCACGAGCATGTCGGAGCTGGCCTTGGTCGAGCTGTACGGCGAGGACGGGCGGTACGGCGTCTCCTCGGTGAACTTCGCGGGGTCGTCGAGCGCCAGGTCGCCGTAGACCTCGTCGGTGGAGATGTGGTGGTAGCGGACGCCGTGCTTCCTCACGGCCTCCAGCAGGTGGAAGGTGCCCTCGACGTTGGTGCGCAGGAACGGCTCCGGGTCCGCGATGGAGTTGTCGTTGTGGCTCTCGGCGGCGTAGTGCACGATGGCGTCGTGGCCCGGGACGATCCTGTCCAGCAGCTCCGCGTCGCAGATGTCGCCCACGACGAGCTCCACGCGGTCCGTCGGCAGCCCCGCGATGTTCTCGGGGTTGCCGGCGTAGGTCAGCTTGTCCAGGACGGTGACGTGGACACCCGGGTGGTTGTTCACGACATAGTGCACGAAGTTACTGCCGATGAAGCCGCAGCCGCCCGTGACGATGATGTTCTTAGGTTCAAAGGAGCCGAGCATATCAGCGTCCCACCTCCTCGGCGATGGCAAGCAGATACTTGCCATAAGCCGTCTTCTCCATCCTCCTGCCGAGGGACGCGAGCCGAGCTGCGTCGATAAAGCCACGACGGAAGGCAATCTCCTCGATACAAGCGATGTAGTAGCCCTGACGGCTCTGAACGGCCTCGACGTACTCGGCAGCCTTAAGCAGGCCTTCGGGCGTGCCCGTGTCCAGCCACGCCATGCCGCGCCCCATGAGCTCCACGGAAAGCAGCCCTCGATCTAGGTATGCGCCATTGACGCTGGTGATCTCGAGCTCCCCGCGCGCGGAGGGCTCGACAGCAGCGGCGATATCCGAGACCTGTCCATCGTAAAAGTACAGGCCAGGTACGGCGTAGTTGCTCTTGGGGCGCTCGGGCTTCTCCTCGATGCCAACCACACGGCGCTCGGCATCGAACTCCACTACGCCAAAAGAGCGGGGGTCCTGTACGGGATAACCGAACACGACGGCCCCTCCCTCGTCCTCGACCCTCCGCTTGGCAGCCAAGATGATCTTGGTGAGGGCCTGTCCGTGGAACATGTTGTCGCCGAGAACCAGCGCGCAGGGCTCGCCCGCCAGGAAGTCGCGGCCGATGGTGAAGGCCTCGGCAAGACCACGAGGCTCTTCCTGCACTGCGTATTCCAGGCGCATTCCAAGGTCCGACCCGTCGCCAAGAAGCTCGCGAAAGGAGGGCACGTCTCGCGGGGTCGAGATGACCAGCACCTCGCGTATGCCGGCGAGCATGAGTACCGAAAGGGGATAGTAAATCAGCGGCTTATCGTATACGGGCAGCAGCTGCTTGCTGACGGCCCTGGTTATAGGATGCAGACGGGTCCCTGAACCGCCCGCGAGAATTATGCCTTTCATAAGGTCAACATCTCCTTAATAAAGTTCGCTGGATAGGAATCCTTCACGTTAACTCTCCCTACTCGACTTCGCCTTAACAGATAAGAAAGCGACTAAAACCAGGAGGACGGCGCATGTCACATACCGTAGAACGTTTGTTTGGTACAAAATGATACCGGCCATCGTTGCCGCAATGCATGTCAAAGAGAGTGCGCCAAGCTTGCCGTCCTCGTATACGGGCTCCATTCTGCCGCGCTCCCGACAGGCCTTGGTGGCCCACGCCCGTTGGGATACGGCAAGAATGATGTAGCTTGCTAGCGTCGTGTATGCAGCAGCCCCATAACCGAATAATGGAATGGCCACGAGGTTCAGGGCAACGTTTACAACGGCAGCCGCTATGGCAGCAAACATGATGTATTTAGTCTTCTTGTAGTAAACGAGGATATTGGAATACAAATTGGATATGGACGTCAGGAAGACTCCAGCAGCAATCGGGGGCATGAGCGTAATGGACGCCAGGTATTCATCGGTGGCGAGAACCTTAATGATCTCAGGACCTAGCCAGGAAATAAGAACCGAAACTAGGGCAAACACTGCGAGCAGCAGGTTTGAAGCCCTTCTGATGCCCCGATGGCCCTCCGTGTCGATATTCCTGAATAGATAGGGTATGAACGATGCATTAATGGCGGACCAAAGGAAAAGCGCGATGCTGCTCGCTGAGTACAGCACGCCATACACGCCGGTCTCGGCATCGCCGACCATCGAGGAGATCATCACCCTGTCTGAAACACTCAAAACCTGGCTAGCGATGGAATATCCAATAAGGGGAAGACTCAGGTTGAGGGAGAATTTCCAGAAACGACGGTCATAGAACCTCTTGCCGCGGGCCATAAGGAGAATCCACATCACAGCGCTCAAGCCGTAAACCACAAGATAGTTTGCTGTCAATCTCGCTTCGGAAAGCTTGACGTTCAGCTCAGGTTGCGAACTGACCAGCAGCACAGCACCAACGGATGCAACAGTAGCGAGTACGGCCGATCCAACGGAAAGCGCGAAAGATAATTTGTATTTATATTCAAACCTCTGGCGAAGATTCCAGAAATCCCATGCCGGCATTACCAACAGCCCGAACGCCATGAGAAAAATCAGCTGTGGAGACAGTCCGATAGCAGGAGAAACCCATGGCGACAAGAGCACGAGACCGCCGCCTATCACAAGAGCCATGATGGTTGTCAACGTCAGCACCGAAGATTCGTATGCATCTCGCTCTCCATCGAACTCCTTCATCGCAAGCGAATATCCACCGGACGTCAAGGCCAGTGTGGACACGATGCTGATCATCGAGTACCAAGACGTGTAGAGGTTAACCACCCCGATGTCGGCCGATGACATAATGCGTGTAAAAATGGGCATTGATATGATTGCAAGGCCGCGCGAGAAAACGCTAGAAAGCGTGTAGACTGTCGCCGACTTGACCTCAACGCTCATACCTTTCAGTTTTTCCCTAAGCATTGATATCACCGCCCGTCCTTTTCGAAAACCTACCCGCCCAAGCTTCGACGGAGTAATGCCGCCTTATTTCATCGCCGTAAGGCATGTGCGGCCTGGCCATGAACTCCTGCACTTCGGACGGAGTGGTGCCGGCATCCAAAACAAGAACGTTGCCGTATTCAAAAAACGGAGCATCTGCAACATGGGCGTTCGTGGTGATGAGTTTCTTATCGTAGAAGATGGACTCCATGACTCGCATGGAATAGCCAAGCTGTCCCTGCTGGGCAATGTCTACGATTGCCCTACTCCCAAATACACGCTTGAGGTACTCCCGATATGGAATATAACCTTCTACATACGTGATATTGGCGTTTTTGACACCGTGGGGAGCTCTGCCGACAACAGTAAAGTCTAGCTTAAGGCCGGCGCTCGACAGCAAGTCGGCCGCGTTGGCGACTGTACCGCTCCGGTCCTTCGAATAACCCAGAAATACAACATCGCTCTTACGTTGCACGCGGGGGCACTTGCATCTTTCATCAAACATAATCGTATTGAATTTGAAACCGTTGCGCTCACAAAACGCCTCATCATAGGAAAATAGTCCACAAGAGTACTTCTCTGCTTGCTTTTTCAACGAGGAGACTTCCGCAGGGAGGAGATTCATGTTCCATGAATATATATCTATGGGTAGCAACCGGCGGCGACCCCTTATATAGGAGACTAAAGTTTTGTCTTGAAGTACGGGAGAATCCAATAAGACAATGCGATCGATATCTCCAAGCCTGTTTTTCCAATCACCGTAATTAAGGCGCGCAATAGAAGGAAACAGCTTTTTTACTGCGTTGAAAGGCTTATGCGTTTTGCGGACGAATAGTTGGCAAAAATCAACTGTGTCGCTTTTAAATCCCGGAAAGAAGTAGAGGTTCGTATCTGCGACTATTACCAGAACTTTTTCCATGGCAGGTACTTCTCCTTTTCATTGCGAAGCGGCCATCCGTGCCCGATGGCGAGATAAGCAGGAATGATGAGTAACGACGTGTACAAAAAATGCGTCTGGGCCAGTGTCGTATTCACAAATAGAGCCACATACAGAAGCGCAACCGGAAGGCGTTGCCCCTTGAAGACAGGGTAGAAAACCATAAACAGGACAACAATCCAAGGAACGACGCCATATACAGCTCCATAGGAAACGAGCGCCGCGGCAACGAGCCCTTCATCACTTGAGGAGGCCGCGGAAAACAGAGCGTCGTAGCCGACGCCTAACGGATGCTCGGCAATCGACCGAACGCATACTTCAATCATCTTGGATCTATAGACACCCGTACTGTCGCTGAGATCAAGCCCCGTGCCCCCTGCACTCGAACCGAAAAGCTTGTCGAACACCTGAACGGACAGGATGCTGTTTGTTGGTGCCAGCCAATACTGAACGAGTAAAGCAACAACAGCTGCGCAAACAAGTGCGACCAGCCATTGCCTCGTCCTCGTGCCCTCATGGTCTTTGGAAAATAGTACGTAGAAAGCGACGCAAAGGAGAGCTCCGATGTAGCCAGTCGTGGATTGACAAGTGACGAGGGCAACCACGATTGCGGAAAGATAGAACCTGTAATGGCGCTCGCTTCTCAATTCGAGCTTATCCCTCCAGAAAAGCAGGATAAACAAGGCGCTGTTAAGAACCACTTGGTATTTACCGGGCTCTGTATAGATGCCGCAGTTCCTAAACTGGTGAATATCAAACCAGCTGTAGAAGAACAAGCCGCTACCGTACTCATAGGTTTCCCACGGATACGTGCCTATAACATCGACAACAAAAGTCGGACCCAGCAGGGACTTGAGCACGGAAGGAAATGCACAGCCAACGCCCCAGAGCAAAATGCTAAGCAGCGCCAGCGCAACGACAGTCAGAAGCCAACGTTTAAGAAACTGGCCAAAGTCGCAGCAAATCGCCATCTGCACAATCAGCACGCAGCCCATGAAACCCATGAGCGCCTCAAGTCCTACGCCGCCCGTCAAGCTTCGCGCAACGAGAGTATTCAACACAAGGACCAGGCTAAAGCAGACCCCATAGGACTCCCTATACTTCCTGGCAAGTAAGAAAGTTGCCGCAAACAGCGCGACAAGCATAAAGCTAAACCATGTCCCACCCTTTATGTAGACAAATGTACTGCCTGGCATTAGAAGCGAGAGGTAAATTAGCACATACTGCCATACAGCACCAAGAGAAAGGCCTGAACGGGTCTCTCCATTTACAGAAATTGAGTCGCTCATTGTATCGAACCCTCAGGGAACAAAGTTTCCTCCCATTTTTTGCCGATTGTCTCAAGTGAAAGTTCATCAGCCAGTTTTGCCGCTTCCGCAGACATGGAATCCCTTAAAACAGGGTCAAGAAGAAGTTCGACCACCCTTTGCGCCATGACCTCATGGTCATCGCGATCGACGAGATACCCGTTAACTCCGTCCTCGACAACAGCCTCGGCTCCTCCCCCTAAGCAGCGCGTGCAAACAGAAGGCACCCCCATGGCAAGCGCTTCGATGAGCGAGTTGGAAAGCCCTTCCCAATTAGATGCCATCACATATACAGAAGATGATGCGATTCTTTGAACGGCATCGCCACAGAACCCGCAAAAGACGACGCAGTTTGTCAGACCTTCTGAATCTACAAGTAGCTCAAGGTCCTCCCTCAACTCTCCATCCCCATATATTTCAAATGTAACGTCTGGAATTTGTTTGTGGATGATAGAGAATGCACGTATGAGCATGGGGTAGTTTTTTTGTTCCGTAAGACGCCCCGATGCCGTCACGACTCGACGCGGACAGGCGCGGTTTCTTTCTGGAAGACCATTTGATAATGGATTAGGAATCAATACTCCCTTCCGTCGGACGCCAGAAGGAAAATAGGACATTTAGTCCTTCGTCTGAAACACAACCGTGCTACTCTTTTTGACATATAAAAAATTTCTAACGTACTGAAGTGCTTTTCTTCCATAAAAATCGGTCGTTGGAAGATTCCTTACGCTAACAACTACTTTATTCCGAAGTCCAACCGCAGCCGCAAGAAGACATACATTTTGGTCACATAAAAATGAAAGAAAGATGCGCGAATCGTCCTTCTTCATTTCATGCCGAATACCTCTAATTTGAGCAAAGAGCGAAGTTCCCGCTGAATCACAAATCGGATTCACCTTTACGCCTTCAGGAAGTTCGTATACACATTCATTCTTTTTTGTGAGCAAAAAACTAAACTCGTAACCTCTATGAATAAAATAGCGGGAAAGGGCCACGGCAACGCGTTCGGCTCCACCCCCGCCTAGCGTAGGCATAACCATTGCAATCGAATTCATGCGTTTCACGCTGCAACACCACACTTAACAAAAGCGCATTCTAAGTGAGTATCGGAGAGAGGCAGATCTTTATTTCCGGCAATGAAATAACAGGTAGGCATTACCACTTCAACAGAGGACATGACGAACGAGACTTTCTTTTTGCTCACGACAATCCCCCTTCCAATAGCCTGCCGTAATACGTTTGCCTACCATCAGTTTGTTTTGGAAATTCTTGCTTCCACGTGAGCTTAAAGAGACTCGTATCCAGAAGGAGCTCACTCCAAGCACTTTGATCGAAAGGCCTATCTAGTATCGAAATAAGGTCGTCGCAACGAGGATTATTTGGTTCGATGGACGCAAATGCGGCGGCGACCGAGGGGTCATGACGTTGAGCTAGGACGATGAGGTAATCGACCAGCAGATAATCAATCAACCGATCGCTATTGCGCCAATACTCGAGGAAGAAGTCTCTCGCAACGACGAACGGATGACGCTGACCCTCTTTGCAGGCAAGCGAATACCCCGCAAACATGCCGCATGCGACCGAAGCATGCAGATAGTCAGGCCTTTTAATGGACCAAATTGGCAGATCCATGTATTCATGTAGCGAGCCAGTGCAGAAGAAAGTGGCATCCAGCCACATGCCACCGTGCTCGGCAAGCAGGGAGAGACGCAGTAGGTCGGATAGATTCGTCCGCGACATGACGCCGGTACGGACCTTTTCGAGAACCCAATCGGGAATATGGGCGTAGTCAGACAGATTCTCGTCCGTGATGACGACGACCTCGTGTCCGCTGGCGTTGCGGCGCACGGAGTCGATGCACGCCCTCACGATCTCGGGGGCGTTCTCCTCGCCCTGCCACCAGCACATCCAGATCTTCCCCTCGAGGGCGGGATCAGATGGGGGCAGCGGTGCGTCATAGTCGTATGACTCGAAGAAATCGCCGAAGCTGTTCTCGAGGTATTTGAGAACGGTCTCATGCTTGCGCAGCAACCGCTCCTTTACCGCAGGCGGTTCCTTGTACCCGTTCCGGCTCATGACCTGGATGTCGAGCTTCGCCCGAAACGTATTGATTGCCTCGGGCCACGAGGTGGCTCTGGCGATTCGGAATGTGGCGCCGATCTCCTCGCAGGAGCGATGCACAATCCTCTTGATGTTGTTATGGCCGTTAGCCATCGATTGACTCCTTATATAGGTTCACGAGATCGCTCATAAACTTCTCACGCGAGCAGTTTTCCATGACGTAGGAGCGGCAGTTGCGCTGCAGCATCGAGTAAGCGGACCGATCCAAGAACGCGCTCGTACCGCGCGAGATGGCATCCGCCATCGACGGGACATCCCCGGGCTCGCAAATGAACCCCGTTTTCCCTTCATCGACCAACTCGGGGATTCCGCCGATATTCGTGCCGATGACAGGCGTGCCGGCAGCGAAAGCCTCGACGATCGAATACGGCATGTTCTCTCGCCATCTCGAACTCGAGATGGCGAGAGAAGCCCTCTCGACATACGCTTGCAGTGCCCCACCGGTCTGATAGCCGGCGAACTCAATACGAGACGCGCAGCCCAACGAAGACGCGATCGCCTTGAACTCGTCGGCGTCGGGGCCGTCGCCGACGACAACCAAGCGCATGTCCTGCGGAAGGTTCGGCAAGGCGGCGTCGAAGGCCCTCAGTAGCGTGTCGACGCCCTTCTCGACAGAGAGCCGTCCGAAGAACAGGAGGTAGGGGTTCTCTCTGTCGGTCGCATCCGCCCCGGCATTCGTCGCGCGGTCGAGGATCGCGTCGTCGGCGAAGTTCTGCAGAAAGATGACCTTGTCCTCGGGCCAGCCGCCCTCGATGAGTTTGGAACGCATAAACCTGGAGGGCGCAATGACCTTGTCGATCCGCTGGTTGGACTTATGAGCCCTGTTGAAAGAGGCCTCCATCGCCGCCAGCGCGCTCTTCGCACGCGAGCCCTTCACGCAGCGGTTCTCGATGCAGTGCCGGTAGTGCCCGTCCTCGAGGCACGCGTCGCAGACGCGCCCATCACCGTCGAGCATGAGGTAGCCGGGACAGACGGTCACGTAGTCGTGTGCCGTATAGAAGACCGGGACCTTGTTCTCCCTCAGGTAGGGGGCATCGAGAATGGACAGCGTGATCTGCCTGTGCACGTTGTTGAGGTGGACGACATCGGGGCGAAACTCCTCGCAAAGAGCTTGGAAGTTGCGCTTCGCCTCTGGCGAATAGATCAGCGCCATGCCGTCGCGCGCCGCCTTGAGCGGGTTCCTAACGTTGTTGTACTCGCGCTGCGTCACAAAGTACTTGTCCCACTCGCAGGGCAAGTTGTCAGGGTGCCTCATGGAGAAATAGGCCACTTCGTGCCCCATGCGCTCCAGCTCGGATCCAACGGTGAGGTAATAGGTCTCCGCACCGCCCTTGCGATAGTGGAACTTGTTCACGAGAAGAATCCTCATCGGGCATCTCCCCTGTAAATCTCGAGGGTCCGCTCGACGACGGAATCCCAGTTGTAGGTTTTCTCGACATGCGCCTTGGCGGCGGTGCCGAGGGTGCCTGCGCGGCCAGCGTCCGCGAGCAGGTCTCGCAGCGCGGCCCGCAGAGAATCTGCACTCCCCTTCTCGAACGTCACGCCGCTGCCCGCGAGGACATCCGCGCACTCGGGAATATCGCTCGTTACGCAGCAGCACCCATAGGCCATGGCCTCCAGCAGGCTCATGGGCATGCCCTCCACGTCGGAGGGCAGCACGTAGGCATAGCAGTTGGAGTAAAGCTCCTCCAGGAGCTCGCCGTTGACGAACCCGGTGAAGAGGATGCGGGGGTCGCCCTGCGCAGCCTCGCGCAGAGAAGCCTCGTACTCGGATGTGTCCGAACCGCCTCCGGCAATGACGAGCCTCCTGTCCGTATCGAGCTCATTAAAGGCCTCGATCAGGAGCTCGGGGCGCTTCTCGGGGACGAGCCTGCCCAGGTACAGCAGGTAGGAGCCCGCATCGAGCCCCCACTTCTCCTTTATCTGATTAACCGGCCTCGGCCGCTTTGGCTCGATACCGTTGGGGATGAACGTCGCCGTGCGGCCGTAGGTGCCCTCGAAGTAGGACTGGGCCGATTTGGACAGAACGATGAGGCCGTCGGCCTTGGTAGCAGCCGCCTTCTCCCCCATCTTGATGTACGCGCTGGCGAGCTTTCCCCACTTGGCGCGCTGCCAGTCCAGGCCGTGGATGGTTGCCACGGTTCGGATGCCCGCACGCTTCGCCAGAGGCAGCGGCACGCAAGGACCCTCGGCGTGGTAGTGGATCACCTCGGGGCGGTCCTTGATGGCGGCCAGGGTGGCGAAGTAGGAGGAGCTCAGCGCGGCGAGGCCCTTCTTGTCGATTGTCTTAACCGGCACGACGCGCACGCCGTCGACGACGCGCTCGCGGCCGTCCGCGGCGTCGCCGGTCATGACGTCCGCGCCCGAACGGTCGTAGCAGGTGACGTCGTGGCCGAGCGCCGCCATGCGGCGGGCGAGCTCGGTCACGACGACCTCCACGCCTCCCTCGCGGGAGCCGTATCTCTTATGCCCTATCATCGCGATGCGCATCTAGCACGCACCCTTGCCGGTGATGACCTCGATCACCGTGAGTAGAACGATCTTGAGATCGGTGATGACGCCCCGGTTGGCGATGTACTCCAGGTCTCGTCGGACCATGCCGTCGAACCCGGTCGAGTTGCGCTCCGTCACCTGCCACCAGCCGGTGATCCCGGGCTTGACGGCCAGGCGCTGCAGGTCGAACTCGGTGTACTCCGCCACCTCGTTGGGCAGCGGCGGGCGCGGGCCCACGACGGACATCTGGCCCAGGAACACGTTGAGGAACTGCGGGAACTCGTCGATGGAGTGCTTCCGGATGAACCTGCCGATCTTGGTGACGCGCGGGTCGTCCTTCATCTTGAACATGGCGCCGGCGATCTCGTTCTGCCCCTTGAGCTCTGCGAGGCGCTCGTCGGCGTCCCTGTACATGGAGCGGAACTTCCACATGCGGAAGGTGGACAGGCTGCCGTCGCGGTGGGTCTGGCCCACGCGGATCTGGCTGTAGAACGGGTTGCCCTCGCTCTCCAGGCGGATGGCGGCGGCGAGCACCAGGCTCGGCACGGCGATGACGGTCAGCACGAGGCCGCTGAACACGATGTCGAAGGCGCGCTTGACGGTACGGTAGGCCAGGCGTGAGTTATCCCAGTCCAGGACGGCCTGCATGGCCTTGTAGCGCATGCTCACCTCGCCGCTGTTCATGGCCTGGGCAACAAGCGCGGCCCCCACCGGCGCTCCTTCTGAATATTCAGTTTTGTCTGACACTATTTCCTTCAAACCTACGTCCCCGCCCCCGGGGATCCTCCCTGTCCCGTTAAACAGTCGCCTGCAGCTAGGCGATCGCCTTTTTAAGGTTTCGCGTGACGCGCTGCTCGGCTGAAAGCACGGCGAGGCCAACGCGAGTTGTTACGCGTCGGCCACACAGGTCGAGCTCCAAATAAGCAGTGCTCTTGCGTCTGTTAATGGTTTTGATAAGGCCTTCGTGGCCCAGCAGTGGGCCTGCCGTCACTACGACCTGGTCGCCGTCCTTTAGGGCCTCGCTCATGGGAACTACGCGGTCTCCCCTATGCGTAAAGCTGCCAATGAGCTGGGTCTCTTCTTTTGCCAGCGGCACAAACTGACCGTCCTGGGAAAGCACCCGGGCAAAGTCGTCCATGCGCAGCAGATACTGTTGCACGGTGCGAGGATCTGCCGTATCGCAGATAAGATATCCGGGAAAGAGCGGCTTGGTCGTATCGACCCATTCGCCGTGTACCTTAATCTCGGTTTGAAATTGGGGATAAAAGAGCTCCTGTATGGCGCTAGCCGGCACCATGCGCTCGATGCGCTCGCGCATTACGTCTTCGCGACCGTTAATGACCTGGATCACATACCACACGAGCACCACCCCCTTGCTGTCTTACGTGTGGCTCACGGGGTTTGGATATGGCTTCGCCAGGGCGCTTGTGCGCGAAGGCGCTCCATATTCAAACCCTGAGCCCAGTTAGACAAGCACGTGGCTCTGCCCCACCGTGAACGGTATGTATGTCGCAGCTCGTATGTGACCAATCGACTTAATGACGAAAGCACATACAGTTGGCTGCGTGCGAGTCAGTCTGGGGATGATTCAAACTGACTGACTCGCACGCAAACAGCTGAAGTGCTTGCTGCATTTTGCCATGTTAAATGTGCATAAAATATCTTGCAGATATAAAAATGACCGCAAAACAATTCAATGCATTGCTGCATGACTACTCTATTGGAGCTCGTGGCTTTTCTGGCACCGCCGTTACGGCCGGATGCTGATCAACCCTGCGCTTTGCGGCTTGCTGGAGCCGTGAAGACAGTTGAACCCATGTAACGATATTTATCCTAGCACAGCAGGTCGCCCATACGTTTTGGGGTGTGTTGAGCAACATATAGTTTATTCGCCGTGGTTATGGGAGATATTGTACCGTCTTGCACGCATTGCCGCAGGTTTATGGGGGTGTGTGGGTTGGCGAGCACTGCCTGAGTTGTATTGCTGGCGGCGTGAATTGCTCAAACTATTATGTATGGCTAACAAACTTTGTACAAAACCGGGAAGGTAATTGCGCAACTTTTTGGGCTGTAGTTGTCGCAAATTTTGCGACAACTACAGCTGACGGCGAACTTGAACAGGAAAGCAACTTGCATATTTTGCAAAAATGCAGTTCAACCACTAAATATCGCATGCAAATAAAAAAGGCCACTCGATTGAGTGGCCTTGCATTCACGATGGTGGAGACGAGGGGGATCGAACCCCTGACCTCTTGACTGCCAGTCAAGCGCTCTCCCAGCTGAGCTACGCCCCCGTGATGAGATTATACTATAGGGGAAGTTGGCGCGACGTGCAAGGACTTTTTTGGGTCAGACTCTAAATACCTATTGATATAGGTAAGCGATAGCCGTGCCGGTGTGAACTTGGATCGCGGCTGTTGACCTGACGACGTTGCTAATGCCGGTGTCGGCCAACAGGTCCAGCGGGCTCCGATCTAGCTCCCACTCTAGACCGTGTTCGCTTACCTCGGTGTCGGGGGCTATGGCGATGATGGAAAACGTCTTGCCTTCGGCGCCTTCGATAGCCCACGACTCGCCAGCGTGGAGGATGCGGGCGACCACCTTGTCCTCGGCGATCCAGATGGGAGCATCCTCGTAGCTCGCGAGCAGCCCCAATACGGAAAGCGCCATATCCGGGCGGCCGCCGGTGGCGCAGGTCGCAACCACTTCGGCACCCGGCCAGCGACGGCGAACGGAATCGAGCGCCAGCGCCAGATCGGTATAGTCCTTGTACGGGTCGTGGCGCTCAACTTCAAAGTCAGTGGCGGCATCGACCAGCGCGCGACCCGCGTCGCTCACTGTGTCGGCATCCCCTACATACACGTCGCAGCTCAGTCCCGCGCCTAGCAGCGCGTCGAGCCCGCGATCCACGGCGACAACGTGGTCGCACTCCCCCGCTAGCTGACGTAATAGATCCGCGCTCGCCACCAACGGTGAGCCGCAGACTACTAATACTTTGCAAGCCACAGCTCTCGCCTATCCCTCAAACGCAAGCACGCGGACCAGATCCAGGTCCTCATAGCTATCGATAAAGATGTCGCAGTTGTCGCGAACCTCGTCGCGCTTCATGCGGCCGTGCGGGTCATAGATGCCCACGCGTTTAAAGCCGGCGCTGCCAGAGCTCTTAAGGCCAAAGACGGCGTCCTCGAACACCCATGCGCGTTCAAACTTGTGCCCGTGGCGTTCCTCCAGACGGCGCAACGCCAACTCATATACGTCGGGGAACTGCTTGGAGCGCCCCGCCTCGCCCGTGGTGGTCACAAACTCCATGTAGGCATCGAGACCGGCGCCCGCAAGCGCAGACTCAACAAGCTTAGCCGGCGTGGACGTGGCAACGCACATGGCAATACCGGCCTCCTTCGCCTGCTTCAAAAATGCAAGCAGGCCCTCGCGCGGCGGCACCTTGGAGTAGCCATCGATCAGGATGTCGCTCAGCTCGCGGTAGAGCTCCACGCCATTTGCGCCAATGCCCCAGGTGTCGTGGTAGGCCTGGCACTCGTCCTCGAGCGACAAATGCTCAAACTGGGCAAAATCGTCGACCGTCACGTCAACTCCGTGGCGGTGCAATAACTCGGGCTGGGCATAGGCCCAAACGAGGGTGCTGTTAACCAGTGTGCCGTCGCAATCGAAAATAAAAGCGACACTTGAGGCGGCGATGTGGTCCATATACGAGCCTTTCGATGTCAAAGGGTAAACAACCTGCTAAAAACGTTTTACCAAACGTCAACCTAACAATCTAGAAACGCTAATTGATAAAACTGTCAAGAGTTTTACCACGTCAATTCTGCAAGTGGTATAAACATGGCGCTTACCGATTAAACGCCCCCGCAAATCCTCTTTCGTTCATAAAAGTAACGTACAGGTGTTATCGTAGTTTCTGCCGAAAGTTCCACCGAGCACGCGAGGTGGAACGAATCATAGAACTATCGCCGTCCCTTCGATTCGTGCAGCCTTGGACCTTTCGCATCTAGTCACCAAGGCAACACGCTGCCGCGTCATGATGGGATCAAACGTGAGCGATACAAAGCTAAAGCCAGCAACCAAAAAGCCTGCTACCCGTAAAGCCGCCCCGCACGCACCGGAGCTCACCAAAGACGATGTCTATCTGTTTGGCATCGGTACGTGGGAGCGCAGCTGGGAAAAGATGGGCGCGCACCCCGACACGCAGAACCGTACGCGCGGCTGGCGTTTTTGCGTTTGGGCGCCCGACGTAAAGAGCGTTCACGTCATTGGTGAATTTAACGACTGGGATGAGCAAGCCAACCCGCTGGTGCCCGTGCATACGAGCTCTATTTGGGAAGGCTTTATTCCTGGCGCCGAGCAGGGTCAGCTCTATAAGTACCTCATCGAGACCAACGAGGGCGAAAAGCTCTACAAGTCCGATCCGTATGCCTTTAAGGCCGAGTGCCCTCCGGGTACCGCCAGCGTGCTGTGGACCCTCGATGGCTACAAGTGGAACGACGCCGCGTGGCTCAGGCGCCGCGCCAGCCACAACCACATGTCTCAGCCCCTTAACATCTACGAGGTGCATATTGGCTCGTGGAAGCGCCACGGCGACGCGCCGCAGGGCGAGCCCGACGAGTACGGCAACTACCCCGGCCCCATGGACCCCTTCCCCGCGCAGCGCGGCGAGTTTTACTCCTACGACGACCTGTCGGTGGAGCTCGTGGATTACGTGCGCGATATGGGCTATACGCATATCGAGGTCATGCCGCTTATGGAGCATCCCTTCGATGGCTCCTGGGGCTACCAGACGACCGGCTACTACGCCGCCACGTCGCGCTATGGCAACCCGCAGCAGCTCATGCACTTTATCGATGCGTGCCACGAGGCGGGTATTGGCGTGATCATGGACTGGGTGCCTGGCGGTTTTTGCGCCGACTCCCACGGCCTTGCCACCTTTAACGGCCACATGCTGTTTGAGCACGAGATTCACCCCAACTGGGGCACGCACAAGTTTGACTTCGCCCGCGGCGAGGTCCGCTCCTTCCTGGTCTCCAACGTGCTATACTGGCTCGAGAACTTCCACGTGGACGGCATTCGCATGGACGGCGTGTCCAGCATGCTGTACCTCAACTTTGGCATTGACGATCCCAGCCAAAAGAAGTTCAACAAGTACGGTACCGAGGAGGACCTGGACGCCAGCGCGTTTATCCGTCAGGTCAACTGTGCCGTAGAGGCGCACTACCCCGACGTGATGATGATGGCCGAGGAGTCCACCGCGTGGCCGCTTGTGACCTATCCGCCGCAGGACGGCGGCCTGGGCTTCCACTACAAGTGGGACATGGGCTGGATGAACGACACCCTGCACTACATGCAGACCGATTTTCCGTGGCGCCCCGGCAACCACGGGCTGCTCACGTTCTCCATCATGTATGCCTTTACCGAGAACTTTATCTGTCCGCTGAGTCACGACGAAGTCGTGCACGGCAAGTGCTCGCTCATCGGCCGTATGCCGGGCGACTGGTGGCGCCAGTTTGCGGGCCTGCGCACGCTGGCCTTCTACCAGATGACGCACCCCGGTGCCAAGCTCAACTTTATGGGCAACGAGATCGGTCAGTTTATTGAATGGCGCTACTACGAGTCCATCCAGTGGTTCCTGACCGAGGAGTACGAGACTCACCGTCATCATCAGGCGTTTATCAAGGCGCTTAACCACCTGTACACCGCCGAGCCCGCTCTGTACGAGCGCGGCTACACCGACGACGGCTTTACCTGGATCGACGCGGACAACTCCAAGCAGTCCATCGTGAGCTTTGTGCGCCAGGGCGAGGACGTCGATGACGACCTGGTAATTCTGATCAACTTTGATCCGGCGAGCTACGAGAGCTTCCGTGTGGGCGTGCCGCGCGAGGGCGACTGGGAGGTCATCTTTGACTCCGACCGTCCCGAGTTTGGCGGCAGCGGATATGCCGGTGAGGAGCCCTACACCTGCTCGAGCGAGCCCTATCCCTGGAACGGGCAGATGGACTCCATCGAGATGAAGGTGCCCGGCCTGGCAGGCGTGGTGCTTAAGCGCCGCGGCCCCAGCAGCTATAAGCCGCCCGTGGTCGAGGCCCCCAAGAAGGCGACGCGCAAGCGTGCGTCTTCGGTGAAGCCCAAACCCGCGGCTGCTAAGAAGGCTCCGGCCAAGACAAAGGCCACGACGACCAAGGCCAAGGCCAAGACCGCCGCAAAGCCCGCTGCTAAGGCTACCGCGGCCAAGAAGCCGACTACCAAAAAGGCCGCTACCAGGGCCAAGTCTGCTTCTGCTAAGTCGTCTGCCAAGGATGCGTAACAAAACCGTTACAGCTGTAATTACCCGCCCCGCGGGGGCGTAGGATACAAGTCATAACCGTTCCGGGAGAAACATCCCCGGGGGAAAGGAACGTATGAATAAGATCTTCGACAACAAGCAGGAGTTTACTGAGCTCTATCGCGATGCCGTCATGAGCATCAGTGGCAAGAGCGTCGAGGCCGCCAGCGGCCTCGACCGCTTTAACGCCTTGGCCAAGCTCGTGGCCGAGAAGGCACGCACCGTTGCCACCAAGAGCGACGCCCGCGTGACCGCCGAGGGTAAAAAGCGCGTGTACTACTTCTCGATCGAGTTTTTGATCGGCCGCCTGCTCGACAACTATCTGCTCAACTTTGGCGTGCGCGACATGGTCGCCGAGGCACTCGACGACATGGGTTTCGACCTGTCCGTCATCGAGAACCAGGAGCCCGATCCGGCGCTGGGCAATGGCGGTCTGGGCCGTCTGGCCGCATGCTTCCTGGATTCCATGGCAGCCGAGGGCATCGCCGGCTACGGCAACGGCATGCGCTACCGTTACGGCCTGTTTAAGCAGGAGATCGTCAACGGCAGCCAGGTCGAGGCCACCGACGAGTGGCTCACCCACGGGTATCCCTGGGAGGTCCGCCGTCAGGACAAGGCCGTGACTATTAAGTTTGGTGGCCATGTTGAGGGCTTTGAGGAGAACGGTCGCACGTTCTACCGCACGGTGGACACGCAGGACATCCTGGCCGTCCCTTATGACATCCCCGTCGTGGGCTATGCCGGCGAGACTGTCAACAAGCTGCGCGTCTGGGCTGCCGAGCCGGTCGAGGAGCACTTTGACCTTGAGGCCTTCAACCGCGGCGACTATGCCCTGGCCGATGCTGAGCGCGCCGAGGCCGAGGCCATCAGCGCCATCCTCTACCCCAACGACGCCGGCGAGCACGGCCGTCTGCTGCGTCTGAAGCAGGAGTACCTGTTTGTTTCGGCCGGCATCTACAGCCTGCTCGACACTTTTGAGAAGGAGCACGGCGAGAACTGGGAGCTGCTGCCGCAGTTTGTGGCCATCCACACCAACGACACGCACCCCGCCATGTGCGGTCCCGAGCTCATGCGTATCCTCATCGACGAGAAGAAGCTCGAGTGGGATGACGCCTGGAACATCGTGACGCAGGTCGTGAGCTACACCAACCACACCATCCTGCCTGAGGCCCTGGAGAAGTGGCCCATTGGCATGTTCTCCAAGCTCCTCCCCCGTGTGTACCAGATCATCGACGAGATCAGCCGTCGTTGGCACGAGTCGTTCGACACCACGCAGGAGGGCTGGCAAGAGCGTCTGCGCCAGACCGCCATCCTGTGGGACGGTGAGATTCGCATGGCCAACCTGTCTGTGATCTGCAGCCACAGCGTCAACGGCGTGGCCAAGATCCACTCCGACATCATCAAGAACATCGTGCTCAAGGACTTCTATGCCCTGACGCCCGAAAAGTTCAACAACAAGACCAACGGCATCTCGCACCGTCGCTTCTTTGCCGAGGCCAACCCCACCTACGCCAAGCTCGTGACCGAGGCCATTGGCGACGGCTGGCTGAAGGACGCCTTTGAGCTGGAGAAACTCAAGGAGTTCCAGAACGACACCGAGTTCCTGAAGGCCGTGGGTGCCTCCAAGCGCGCCAACAAGGAGCGCCTGGCCGCCTACGTTAAGGCCGAGACCGGTCTGGTCATTGACCCCAACACCGTCTTCGATGTCCAGGTGAAGCGCTTCCACGCCTACAAGCGCCAGCTCATGAACATCATGAAGGTGATGGACATCTACAACCGTCGCATCGCCGATCCCAACTTCCACGTGACGCCGACGACCTTCATCTTTAGCGGCAAGGCTGCCTCCAGCTACACCTTTGCCAAGGAGACCATCCGCCTCATTAACTCCGTGGCCGACGTCATCAACAACGATCCGCGCGTCAACGAGGTCATGAAGGTCTGCTTCATCCCCAACTTCCGCGTGAGCAACGCCCAGCTCATCTACCCCGCTGCCGAGATCTCGGAGCAGATCTCCACGGCCGGCAAGGAGGCCTCGGGCACGTCCAACATGAAGCTCATGATGAACGGCGCCATTACGCTGGGTACCCTCGACGGCGCCAACATCGAGATCGCCGACCTGGCCGGCCGCGAGAACGAGGCCATCTTTGGTCTGACCGCCCCCGAGGTCGAGCAGCTCTGGGCATCGAACAGCTACTTTGCGTGGGATACCCTCAACGGCGACCGTGAGCGTCTGGGCCGCGTGATGGACGAGCTCAAGGACAACACCTTTGCGGGTCTTTCGGGCAACTTTGAGAGCATCTACAACGAGCTCATGAACAACAACGACCCCGACCTGGTCATGGCCGATTTCCGCAGCTACGTGGATGCGTGGGAGAAGCTCACGGGCAGCTACGGCGACCAGGAGACCTGGAACCGCAAGGCCCTGCTCAACACCGCCTCGAGCGGCTGGTTCTCGAGCGACCGCACCATTCGCGAGTACCGCGACGAGATCTGGCACGCGTAAAGGCGCGCGAGCTCCCCTATGCCAGCACGGCATTACTCGACGGGCGTGACGTTGCGCCGCGCCCGTCGCTAATGGGTTTAGGAACATCGATGACAGAAGGAGAAATCGATGAGTAAGAAAGAATGCATCGCGATGCTCCTCGCAGGAGGACAGGGCAGCCGATTGGGGGCACTCACCCAAAAGATCGCTAAGCCGGCGGTTAGCTTTGGTGGCAAGTTCCGCATTATCGACTTTTCGCTGTCCAACTGCTCCAACTCGGGCATCGACACGGTGGGCGTTCTGACGCAGTACCGTCCCTACCTGCTGCATGCCTATGTGGGCTCCGGCGAGGCCTGGGATCTGGACAGCCGTGACGGCGGCGTATCGATCCTGCCGCCGTACGAGACGCAGACCGGCGGCGCCTGGTATGCGGGCACGGCCGACGCCATTACGCAGAACCTCGACTACATCAAGGCCAACGACCCCAAGTACGTCCTGATTCTTTCGGGCGATCACCTGTATCGCATGGACTACCGCAAGATGCTCAAGACGCACATTGAGAACAACGCCGACCTCACGGTGAGCGTTATGCCCGTGCCGTGGGAAGAGGCCAGCCGCTTTGGCATCCTGACCACCGACCCCGAGGACGGGCGCATCACCAAGTTCACCGAGAAGCCCGATAAGCCCGATTCGAACCTCGCGTCCATGGGCATCTACATCTTCTCGGCCGACGTGCTGATCGAGGCACTCGAAGAGGACGCTCTGGACCAGCGCTCGAGCCACGACTTTGGCAAGGACATCATCCCCAAGCTGCTCGGCGAGGGCAAGCGCCTGTACAGCTACGAGTTCCACGGCTTTTGGAAGGACGTCGGCACCATCGCCAGCTTCCACGAGACCTCGATGGACCTGCTGGGCAACAACCCCGAGTTCGATTTGTTCGACAAGCACTTCCCCATCATGTCCAACATCACCACGCGTCCGCCGCACTACATTGGCCCGGACGGCCGCCTGGACGACTGCCTGGTCTCCAACGGCTGCAAGATCTACGGCACCGCTCGCCACTCAATCCTTTCGACCGATGTCATCATCGAGGAGCGCGCCGTGGTCGAGGACTCCGTGCTGCTGCCGGGTGCGCACGTTAAGAGCGGCGCGCACATCTGCCGCGCTATTTTGGGCGAGAACTCCACGGTCGAAGAGGGCGTGAAGCTCGGCTCTGTCGATACCACCAAGGATACGGCCGTCGTTGGAAATGACGTCGTTATCGGGAAGGGGGAATGATCCGATGATCAATCGCAAGGCCATCGGTTATATCACCGCTAACTACTCTTCGAGCTACGGCAGCGTCCTGCTCAAGGACCGCCCCATCGCGTCCGTTCCCTTTTTGGGCCGCTACCGCCTGATCGACTTTCCGCTGTCCAACATGATGAATGCCGGCATTAAGACCGTCGGCGTCGTCATGCCGGGCAACTACCGCTCGCTGATCGACCACGTTGGTTCGGGCAAGGACTGGGGTCTGGACCGCAAGAAGGGCGGCCTGTTCATGGTGCCCGGCAACGCGTATGGCACCACCAAGGGCGGCATGCGCTTCCTGCTGCGCGACATCATCTCCAACAAGACGCTGTTCCAGCGCTCGGACAAGCCCTATGTTGTGATGATGGGCACCAACATCATCTTTAACATGGACCTCAACACCATCATCGACGCGCACGAGAACTCCGGTGCCCAGATGACCGTGGTGTACTGCAAGGCCACGCGCAACGTCGATGACGAGACCAAACTCGAAATTAACGAGAACGGTCGCCTGACGGGCGTGAGCGCCGGCGTCGTGTACGGCGACAACGCCTCTATGGACTGCTGCATCGTCAACCGCGAGACGCTGCTCGAGATCATCGATCACTACCAGGCAGCCGACTATCTGGACCTGCTCGAGGCACTCCAAGGCGACTTTGGCAACATCGACGTGTGCAGCTACGAGTACAAGGGCGAGGTCGTGGGCGTGTTTAGCGAGAAGTCGCTGTATCGCCGCAGCATGGACCTGCTCGACCAGACCGTGGCCGACCAGCTCTTCGATCCCGAGCGCCCGATCCTGACCAAGGCTCACGACGTGCCGCCTTCGCGCTATGCGACGGGCAGCCACGCGTGCAACTCGATCATCTCGGCCGGCTGCATCATCAAGGGCACCGTGCGCAATTCGATCCTGTCGCGCGGCGTCGTGGTCGAGGAGGGCGCCTCGGTGACCAACTCGATCATCAACCAGAGCTGCATCATCAAGAGCGGCGCTCGCGTTGAGAACGCCATTCTGGACAAGAACAACGTGGTTCCCACCAACACCGAGCTTCGCGGCACGCCCGAGAACATCCTGGTGCTGGGCAAGGCTCCGTTAACTTCCGACACCACCATCGTACGTTAACGTTGGCACCGCAACATCGCTCGTAACAGGTAGAATAGCCGCCCGGTTAGCGCCAGGCGGCTATTCTCGAATTGCAACATGGGAGACAATATGGCAGATTCCAGCAAAAAGATGCAGATCGTGTTTGCCTCGGCCGAGTGCGCACCGTTTGTTAAGACCGGTGGCCTGGGCGACGTGGCGGGCTCGCTGCCTGCGGCGCTCGTGCGCGCCGGCGCCGAAGTCATTGTGATGGTGCCCAAGTACGCCACCATCAAGGATGAGTACAAGGCGCAGATGGAGCACTTTTCCGACTTTTACGTGAGCCTGGGCTGGCGCAACGAGTACTGCGGGCTGGAGAAGCTCGAGCACGACGGCGTCACCTATATGTTCGTGGACAACGAGCGCTACTTTGCGCGCGATTATCCGTACGGCTTCTTCGACGACGGCGAGCGCTTCGCGTTCTTCTCCAAGGCCATTACCGAGAGCCTGCAGCACCTGCCCGAGGGCTTTGAGTGCGACATCCTGCACTGTAACGACTGGCAGACGGCACTGGCGCCCGTGTTCTTGCGCGAGTTCTACCAGGGCCTGCCGCTGTACGACCGCGTCAAGACTGTGTTCTCGATCCACAACGTGGCGTTCCAGGGCCAGTTTAGCGACACCGTGATGGAGGACATCCTGGGTGTGGCGCATATTCCGGCGGCTGCTACGCAGCTGCGTTGCGACGCCTGCAGCATCAACTACATGCTGGGCGCGCTGCACTATGCCGATGCCATTACCACGGTGAGCCCCACCTATGCGGGCGAGATCCAGACGCCCGAGTTTGGCGAGGGCCTGGACGGCGTACTGCGCGAGCGCTCCTACGCGCTGCAGGGCATCCTCAACGGCATTGACGTGGCGGCCTTTGACCCGGCAACCGACAAGCGCATTGCCGCCAACTACACCGTGGAGGACCGTTCCGGCAAGGCCGTGTGCAAGGCCAAGCTACAGGAAGAGCTGGGCCTCGAGGTTCGCGACGACCGCCCGCTCATGGTGATGGTCACGCGCCTGACGCGCCAGAAGGGCATGGACCTGGTCATGTACGCGCTCGACCGAATCCTGTCCGGCGGCGTTCAGGTGGCCGTGCTGGGTACCGGCGACCGCGACTACGAGGACGGCCTGCGCTACTTCCAGGACAAGTACCCCGGCACCATGGCCGCGCGCATCGAGTTCGATCCTGCGCTGTCGCAGCGCATGTACGCCGCCGCCGATATGTTCCTGATGCCTTCGAAGTTTGAGCCCTGCGGCCTGTCGCAGATCATCGCCATGCGCTACGGTACTCTGCCGATTGTTCGCGAGACCGGTGGTCTGAAGGACACCGTGCAGCCGTACAACGAGTTTACCGGCGAGGGCACGGGCTTCTCATTTACCAACTTTAACGGCGATGAGATGGGCGACGCGGTGTTCCGTGCGGCACGCCTGTTCTGGGATAATCGCGAGGCCTGGAATCAGCTGGTCACGCAGGCCATGAGCCAGGACTTTAGCTGGACGCGCTCGGCCGACAAGTATCTGGACCTGTACTTCTTTATGCACCCGGAGATTGAGCGCCCAGCGGCTGTGGAGGCTGCTACGGCCGTAGAGGAGCCGGTTGCTGATGAGGCCGAGCCTGCGGCGACCGTTAAGGAGCCCGCTGTCGCCGAGGAGCCCAAGGCCGAGGAGAAGCCGGTTGAAGCTAAGCCCGTTAAGGCCGATCCTGAGGTGAAGGTCGAGGCTACTCCCGAGCCCGAGCCTGAGGTGAAGCCCGCTGCGAAGCCTGCCACCAAAAAGACGACGACCCGCAAGGCAACGGCTAAGAAGGCTACGACCACGAAGGCCACTGCGAGCAAGACCACCGCTGCCAAGGCAACTACTGCCAAGGCATCGACCACGCGCAAGCGCACGACCGCCGCTGCCAAGAAGGCCAACGAGGTCGAGGCTGCTCCCGAGGTAAAGGCCGCCGCCGAGGCTAAGCCTGCGGCAAAGGCTCCGGCCAAGACCGCTGCCAAGAAGACGGCTGCAACCACCAAGAAGGCAACGGCAGCCAAGAAGACCACGGCTACGAAGTCGACGACGGCCAAGGCCGCTACGACGAAGGCCGCCGCGAAGACGGCCCCGAAGGCTACTGCAAAGCCCGCCGTCAAGGTCGAGGAGGCGCCCTCCGAGCCCGAGGCCAAGGCAGCTGTCGAGGCAAAGCCGGCCGCCAAGACCACCACGCGCAAACGCGCCGCGACGACGGCCAAGAAGACCACGACCAAGGCTGCAGCTCCCAAGGCAGAGGGTAAGGCCGAGGACAAGCCCGCAGTAAAGGCCGAGCCGACTCCGAAGGCTGCCGAGGTTAAGGCCGCTCCCAAGACTAAGGCAAAGACCGAGCCCGCCAAGGAGACCCCGGTCTCCCCCGCCGTTTCGGCCGAGGAAAAGGCTCCGACCAAGAAGACCTCCGTCCGCAAGGCAACGGCCGCCCGCAAGCGCCGCTAATCCGGACGATTAAAACTAAATCCTCAACGCAAAAGAGGGCGCCCCAACCAGGCGCCCTCTTTTGCGTTGAACTTCGCATTAAAAAGAGGGCCGGTTTACTACGACAAAGTGGCTCCGGCCGACCACGGCGAGTAATCTTCGAAATTAAGAACGCTTCTAGCTGCGGTTTTAATATCACCAAAATGACTGTTGTTGAGATCATTCAATTCGTCGTAGTAAACCGAAGTACTTTTGTTTGGATACAAATAGTATCGGTATAGACGTTTTTAAATATCGCGATAATTTGGGTGGTAAAACGATTTTCTAGGACAACCGTTCGCCGATGGTAAACGGATGTTGTTTATACAGCCTGTGTGCAACATATATACTTATATCCTGTGCGTAAAGCCCATGGCCCGCAGGCCGTGATTCTATTGAACTGGACCGAATTATGAGATTGATTCACAACAGCCGTCTGCCGCAGTTTCGCACTCCGTTTGGCGCTGTGACCACTGGAACTTCCGTTTCGCTCTCGGTGATTTTGGAGGATGCCGACCCCAACCAGGCAACGCTTACGCTGCGCACCTGGGTCGATGAGATCGGTGAGTCTCTGTATCCCATGACGCACGAGGGCGACGGCATATTTACCGTAGAGCTTGAGTGCACCGAGCCCTGTCTTATCTGGTACAGCTTTATCTGCAATATCGAGGGTCAGCCCGAGGTCCGTTTGGGCGCGCCGCAGGGTCGCACCGGTGGCGAGGGCGTAACTTACAACTACGCCGAGGTCCCGTCCTTCCAGATCACCGTCTACAAGCACCGCAAAGTTCGTCCTGAGTGGTACGAGCGTGGCATGGTCTACCAGATCTTCCCCGACCGCTATGCCCGCGACGAAAACTGGCGCGAGCGCACGCTTACCGAAGTTGAAAAACCGCGCAAAGGAATCCAGCGCCGCATGGTCGAGGACTGGAACGAACCGCCCGAGTACGAGCGTGCCGAAGACGGCTCCATCAAGACCTGGGATTTTTACGGCGGTTCGCTCAAGGGTATCCAAAATGACCTGCCCCGCATTGCCGAGCTAGGCTTTACGGCCATCTACCTCAACCCCATCTTTGAGGCCGCGAGCAACCACCGCTACGACACGGCCGACTACACCAAGATCGACCCGATTCTGGGCACCGAGCAGGACTTTACCGAGCTGTGCGAGGCGGCCGAGAAGCTTGGCATTTCCATCATTCTGGACGGTGTGTTCAACCATACGGGCGACGACTCGATCTACTTTAACCGCTACGGCAATTATCCCGGCGTCGGTGCTTGGCAGAGCGAGGACTCGCCGTGGCGCGATGCATTTTACTTCCATGAGGACGGTTCGTATGACTGCTGGTGGGGCGTGGGCAACATGCCCGCCATCAATGAGAGCTCCGAACTGGTGCGCGAGCGGCTCCTGGGCAAGGACGGCGTGATCCGTAAATGGCTGCGCGCCGGTGCCCATGGCTGGCGACTCGATGTGGCCGACGAGCTTTCCGACGACTTCCTGGCCGAGATCAAAAAGGCCGTGCTCGCCGAGAAGCCCGACGCGCTGCTGCTCGGCGAAGTCTGGGAAGACGCCTCCAACAAGATCAGCTATGGCCACCTGCGCCGCTATCTGCAGGGCTCGGAGCTCGACTCCGCCATGGACTACCCCTTCCGCGACATGGTCATCGGCTTTTTGATGGGCTACAAGAACGCTTACCAGGCAGCCGAGGATATCGAAACCCTGCGCGAGAACTACCCGCGCGAGGCACTGGCCTGCGCGCTCAATCTGCTTTCGAGCCACGACCGTCCGCGTATCATCTCGGTGCTCGGCGGTGGCCCCGACGAGTCGCAGCTGCCCGAGAGCGAGCGCAGCAAATGGCGCCTGGACGATAACTCGATGGGCCTGGCCAAGAGCCGTTTTTGGCTGGCGACGCTCATGCAGATGACCTTCCCGGGTGTACCCTCAATCTATTACGGCGACGAGTACGGCTTGGAGGGCCTTACCGACCCGGGCAACCGCCGCACCCTGCCGACCAAGGACCAACTCCACGACTTCGACACACTGGCCATCGTTAAGAACGCGTCTGCCGTGCGCCGTGCGCTGCCCTTTATGGTCGATGGCGAGATCAAGGCCTTTGCGCTCAACGACGAAGTCTTGGCTTACACCCGCACGGGCAAAGACGGCGAGGCCGCGACGGTTATCATCAACCGCAGCCTGCGCAATTCGCACCGCGTGACGATTCCGGCGCTCGGCGAATGCGCGAGCGACGTGATCAGCGGTCACGAGTGCGAGATCCACAACGGTACCGTCACGCTCGACCTGTACCCGCTGGGCTCTTCGATCATCTATCACCATGCCGAGAAGCGCCTGCAGGAGCCGCTCGATCATGGCGCGGGCGTTGTGTGCCACATCACCTCGGTGCCGACCGATGACGGCAAGCCCGGCACAATCGGTGCGCCCACGCGTCGCTTTATCGACCATCTGGCCGCTATGGGCATGCGCTACTGGCAAGTCCTGCCCGTCAACCCCACGGACTTCTTCCGCTCCCCCTACGCCGGCCCCTCGGCCTTTGCAGGCAATATCGACCTGCTGCCTGAGAGCCACGAGGAACTGGCCGCCGACTTTGCTGCATGGAAGGCCCACGGCGGTGAGGATGCCGACCCGCTGTACACGGCGTTTAAACATCGCAACGCCGACTGGCTCGAGAAGTACTGCGTCTACATGGCCGTTAAGAAGTACTTTGAGGGCGAGTCGCGCCACGATTGGCCGGCAGATGTCGCGCGCTACAACGAGTATCTGATCGATGACAAGCGCTTCCACGACGAGGCCGAGCTGCAGGCGTACATGCAGTATCGCTTTGACCTTGCCTGGTGCGAGCTCATGAACTATGCGCACAAGAAGGGCATCGAGGTCATCGGCGATATCCCGATGTATGTCTCGGACGATTCGGCCGACGCGTGGAGCGAGCCCGAGAACTTCTGGCTGTCCGATACCGGCAAGGCGATTGAGATTTCGGGCGCGCCGCCCGACAACTTTGCGCCCGAGGGCCAGGTGTGGGGCAACCCCACCTTCCGCTGGGATCGCATGAAAGAGAACGGCTATCGTTGGTGGCTCGACCGCCTGCGCCGTGCGTTTTCGCTCTACGACCGCGTGCGCCTGGACCACTTCCTGGGCTTCCACAGCTACTTTAGCATTCCCGCCGGTAAGGCCTGTGCCGACGGCCGCTGGCTGGCAGGTCCGGGCAAGGACCTGTTCCAGACCGCCTATGACGAGCTGGGCCCGCTCAACTTTATCGCCGAGGATCTGGGCTATCTGACGCCCGGCGTTCGCGCCATGGCTTCGACCTGCGGCTTCCCCGGCATGGACGTGCTGGAGTTTAGCGACTACGACGTTCGTTGCGGAATTCACCCCACACCGGGAAAGATTCTGTACACCTCGACGCACGACACTTCGACACTTGCCGGCTGGTGCACGCGCTCCTTTGCAGGCGGCGATGAGCCGAGCGGCATTACATTGGCAAGCGAGCTCATGGGCAATGCCCTAGCAAGCGATGCACCGCTCGTGATGATGCCGCTGCAGGACATCCTGGGCCTGGGCGACGATGCACGTATGAACGTGCCGGGCGTGGCCACGGGCAACTGGACATGGCAGGCGCAGGAGGTCGACATTGCTACGGCCGAACAGAAAACTGCGAAGCTCCTGCGCAACACTCATAGATTCTGGGGCGAAGCGTGATAAAACCCCCGATATAGGGTACAGTTACAGCTGTTTGAATTTTTGCGGGCAGAGCGATCTGCCCGCTTTGTGCTGAAAAGGAAGTATTATGGCGCGCTACGATTACAAGTGCACGAGCTGCGGCAACGTGTTTGAGGTTGAGCACCCCATGTCCGAGACGCCCGAGGTCGTATGCCCCAGCTGCGGCGCCCCGGCGTCCAAGACGTTCTCGGCCAGCGGCATTAAGTTCGACGGCAGCGGTTTCTACAACACAGACCAGCGCAGTGGCGGCTCCAGCACCAGCGCCACCAGCGGCTGTTGCGCCAACTGCCCGCACAACCACTAGAAACCAAGCGGTCCAGACACCCTGGTTTCCTTATGAGTTGCGGTGAAATAGTTCCTGAATCAGCCCATCCAAAGGCCAAGCAGGAACTATTTCACCGCAACTTTTCTTTAAATCGGATTTCGGGATGATGCTAAGTTTGTATCATTTCAAAACTCTGCCGGATTACGGGGCTGAGTTGACAACCTCTATCCATTCCGGTAAGTAGCAAATTTCAACAAGCCATCTACCTGCGGTTTTATTTAGGCCATATTTGCTGTGGTCGGGCATTACCAATCTAGTCCCGTAATCCGACCTACTTTTGATAGCAGCAAGTATGAAACAGGGCCATTTTTCCCACTCTTTACCGCTATTGCGATCTCCACTCGCACGACCTTCTGAGTTGCGGTGAAATAAGGACTGTTTGGCGGCTAGAAGCCGCTATTCGATCCCTATTTCACCGCAACTTAGTAGCTACTTGTGGACCAAGCGGGCGCAGAAGTGGCCGTCGTAGGAGTCAGCGTTTACCGGCACGCTTTGGAAAAGCCCGCGGTCGTTTAGGCGCACGGAGACGAGCTTCTTGGCTTGTTCGAACTCGGGGAGCTGCAGGATCTGCGCCTCGGAGAGGGGTGCCAGGCAAAAGCCTGCGCCCTCGGGCGAAGCCAAAAACGCATCCACAACCTGCGCGTTCTCCTCATCGAAGACCGAGCACGTCGCATAGATGAGCTCGCCGCCGGCAGCCACACGCGCGGCCGCTTCCTTGAGCATCGTCAGCTGTAGTTTGGGCAGTTCAACCGTCACATCGTTTTCGGTCAGGCGCCACGGAATCTCGGGATGACGGCGCATGGTCCCTGTACCCGAGCACGGGGCATCGATAAACACCGTATCGAACAGGGCAGGCTTGCCAAGCATGGCATCAAAAGACGTCAGCACCTCGTCGAGCTCGCAAGCATCGCCCGAGACGGTACGAACACCCGTAATACCCGCCTTATGCAGGCGTGCGAGATTCTGATCACATTTACGATCATGCAGGTCGAGCGCGGTATGCTGGTGCTCGTACCCAGCACGTTTGGCCTGACACATCATCACATAGGTCTTGGTTCCGCGGCCGGCACCAATCTCCAGGCAGCGCCCGGGACGGGTCGCCGCGGTAGCGATGAGCTGGGCGTTAAGGTCCGAGGCAACGGCAGCAGCGCGCTCAAACACGCCGGACGCAACCGTGACCTGCGCATCGACCGGTGCATGGCAGCCTGGGAACACGGGCGCAACAAGCTGCGAGATATACGGGTCGGGTTTGGTGGCAAAAGCGTTCTCGTGCAAAGCGAGCGGCGCGGGAGCCAGATTGCCGGCAAAGTTGAGCGCGCCCTCGGGCGTATCGAACGACGCCATAATGCGAGCGCACAGCCAGCGCGGCAGGCCCATCAGGCGAGACAGGCGAACCAGACGACGTTCGGACTCATCGGCATCCGCTGCGGCGGCAAAATCCTCAACGTTGTCCGCGACCTTATGCAGCACGGCATTGGCCAGACCGGCGGCAGACTTAGCACCGCTACGCACAAGCTCAACGCCCTGACTCACCGCAACGCGTCCCGGCGTATGCAGATAGAGCATCTCGAAGGCCGAGATACGAAGCGCCATGCGCACACGAGGCGCGACCTTTTTGGGCTTATCGAGAAACTGGTCGAGCAGCTCATCCAAAATGCCCTGGGTGGCCGCAACGCCAAGTGCCAAACGAGCGGCAAAAGCAGAATCGCGCTGGTCAATGGCCTTGGCCAAAGCACGGGACGAGAGCACGTCGCGCGCGTACATGCCGCGGCGATCGGCCTCCATCAAAACATCAAGCGCGAGCTTGCGCGCGGGGGAAAGCTTACTCATCACAAAACACCCCACGAAAGATCCGCACCCTGCAGGCCGGCAGCCCAGGCAGAAGCAGCCATAGCACGCTTGCCATCGGGCTTAACCTCGAGCAGTTCAACCGCGCCATCGGACAGGCCCAGGTAGACGCGCTTGGCCTGAACGGCGACGAGTCCCTCGCCAAGCGACACATCTGCCGGTGCTGCATCGAGCACGCGAACGGTCTTGCCGGCAATCACGCAACGAGCGGGAGCGGTATCGGACGAGGCAAGCACATGACGCACGCAATCAAGCGCCGCCATCTGAGGATCCAGACGCATCTCCTGCTTAGAAATCTTGGCGGCATGAGTGACGAGCGACTCATCCTGTTCAGTCCACACGGCGGTGCCATCGGCAAGCGAAGGAATCGTATCGGCAAGCAGCTTGCCGCCAAGCTCAGCAAGCTCCATGGTCAGTGCCTCGGAATGCTTACCGGCAACCGACGTGGAAGCCTGAGCACAATAAGCACCAGTATCCACGCCATGCCCGATGCGCATAATGGAAACGCCAGCAACTTCGTCACCAGCGAGAATCGCACGCTGAATAGGAGCAGCCCCACGCCAACGAGGCAGCAAGGACGCATGAACATTCACAATGCCAAGCGGCGCCATATGCAGCACCTCATCAGGCAAAATGCAGCCATACGCAGCCACGCAGAAAATGTCAGCCTGGGCAGCCTGAAGCGCCTCAACAACCTCAGGCGTCATACGATTAGCCTCAACAACCGGCAAACCAAGTTCGAGCGCCTTGGCCTTAACAGGGGAAGGCTCGAGCTTCTTACCACGTCCGCGAACAGCATCAGGACGAGTAACAACAAGCGCAATCTCATTCCCAGCCTCGACGAGCGAAGTCAACGAAGGCACAGCAAAATCAGGCGTACCCATAAACACAATACGCATAAAGAACGTCTCCCCTCAACCAAAGCCGAGACGGCTACAAAAAGCAACGGAAAGCCAAGTACCCAGCCCATCCGCAATAACATTTCAACAAGAACAAATATACCCAAAACCAAAGAAAGAGCCGCATAAAAGCAGCCCTCCCAACAAAGCACCTATCAGCGAAGACGCCTCTCCCTGGCCCGACGGCACCCGGGCGAAAAGGAGCACGAAAACGCAGTCCCCTTCCGCCGCAGGGCTTAGGTTATTGCTCCACGCGCAGTTCCGCACGAGCCGAAGAGCACTTAATGTGCTCTTCGTGCGAGCAGGACTGTTTGAGCATGGAGCAAAACCTAAGCCCTGCGGCGGAAGGGGACGGTGGGACCTACTCCGTCTCGCCCGGTCGAGCGCCGCGGGCCAGGGCGTCCTGGTACTCCTTGACGGCCTTGAGCCTCTGCATAGGCTTCAGTCGCTCGAACATGGTGTTGCCGTGCAGGTGATCAATCTCGTGCTGCAGGCACACGCAGAACAGATCGCCCGAGGCCTCATAGCGAATCAGGTTGGCATCCAGGTCGTACGCCTCGACGACGACATGGTCGGGACGCTCGATCTCGCAGCTAATACCGGGGATGGACAGGCAGCCCTCACTAAACGGCACCAGATGGTCGCTCTGCTCAACAATGACGGGATTGATGAGCACGTACGGATCGTAGTCATTCTTGTCGCTGTAATCGCAGTCGATGGTGACGAGCTGAATGAGCTCGCCGATCTGCGGGGCAGCCAGGCCGCAACCGCCGTTGTCGAACATCATCTTCTTCATCTTCTCGGCAAGCGCCTCGATCGCCGGGGTGATCTCCTCGATGACGGCGCACTCCTGGCGCAGACGAGGGTCGGGCGACAGTACGATTCCGTTGGCTTCCATGGCCATCCTTTCGGGTTGTTACATCAAATCATAGGCATCGACGTCAACGCTCACGCTCACGCCGCGCACGGAGCCCACCTCTTTGAGGCAGGCGTCAATATCATCAGAGACATGGTACCCTACCGGCGACTTTACAAGCAGATGGAAGCGGTAACGGTCCTTGGCTCTCTCGATTACACACGAAGCCGGACCAAGCACCTGGGGCACGGCGCTCCCCGCCCGCAAAAAGTCGGGAGCGGCGGCATGCCAGCGACGCTTGAGGAGCTTCGCGATGCGACCGATGTAGTCCTGCGCGTCAACCGCGTTCGTCGACCAAACCAAGATGTTGACCAGGCGGACGAACGGCGGATACAGCGCGTCGCGGCGCTGGTCCAGGTCGTAGTCGGTAAAGATCGAGCGGTCGTGCTCGGCGACGGCGCGAATGACCGGGTCCTCGGGCAGGTAGGTCTGGATGATAACCTCGCCGGGGCGATCGCCGCGGCCGGCACGGCCGGCGACCTGCTCCAGCAAATCGTAAGCGCGCTCCCCCGCTCTAAAATCGGGTAGCTTTAATGCAAAGTCGGCATTGACCACGCCCACAAGGGTAACCTCGGGAAAGTCGAGGCCCTTGGCGATCATCTGAGTGCCCAGCAGCACCGCGCAATCGGCGGCATCGAACTGCTCGAGCAACTTTTTATGCGAGTCCTTGCCACGCGTGGAATCGGCATCCATGCGAATGATGGCGACATCCTCGGGCAGCATCTGGTGCAGCGCGTCCTCGATCTGCTGCGTGCCCAGACCCATTTTTGCCAGGTAACGGCTGCCGCACTTGGGGCAACGACTCGTGGGCGCGGGATACGGCTGCACGCGCCAGGACGAACCACAGGTGTGACATTGCAGCGTATGGGTGCGCTCGTGGTACGTAAGCGCCGTAGAGCAGTGGTTGCAGGTGGGGACGCAACCGCACTCGCGGCACATCAAAAACGGCGCAAAGCCGCGGCGGTTATGCAGCAGCACAGCCTTCTCGCGGCGCTCTACAACGCGCTCCAAACCTTCCATCAGCGGTTTAGAGAACATGGAGCGGCTGCCGTGCGAAAACTCGCGGCGCAGGTCGGCAATGCGGACCGTGGGTAGCACGGCGTGTCCCGGGCGCTCGGGCATCTCGACGCGCGTCCAGGTGGCACCGTTGTACGAGCCGCGGCGGCAGCGGTCGAGGGCCTCGGCAGAAGGCGTGGCCGAGCCCAGCACGAGTGGGCAGCGATAGCGGCGCGCCATCTCGGCCGCCACCTCGCGCGCATGATAGCGCGGACTGGAGCCCTGCTTGTAGCTGGTCTCGTGTTCCTCGTCGATGATAATGAGGCCCAGATCGCTGAGCGGGCAAAAGAGCGCCGAACGCGCGCCGACGACAACGCGGGCGGCACCGCTGGCAACCATGTCCCACTGGTCTAGGCGCTCACCGGCCGAAAGGCGCGAATGGAACACAGCAACCGTCTCGCCAAAGCGCGAGCGGAAGCGGCCGACGGTCTGGGCCGTCAGCGAGATCTCGGGCACAAGCACGCAGGCCGAACGGCCGGCCGCCAGCACGCGCTCAATCGCCGAGAGGTAGACCTCGGTTTTGCCGGAGCCGGTGACGCCATCGACAAGCACCACATCACCGTGGGCGTCAAGACGAGCGCGCTCAATCTGCGCGAGCGCCTGTTGCTGGCCGTTCGTGAGCGCGACCGGCGCCTTGCCGCTTGCCGAGGACAGCGTGGTCTGCTCGCTGCCGCCACGCCAGGCCCGGCGCTCCTCCACCACCACGACACCGCGTTTTTCGAGCGCCTTGATGGTCGCCGACATACTGTTGTAGAGCAGGTTGAGGTCGCGCGTCGTGACCGGTCCGCACTGGAGCGCCTCGATAAGCTGGCGCTGGCGAACCGCTGTCTTGGGCGGCGTATAGTCAAAGCCTTCGGGCGTAAGCATCACCCAGCGGTTTTGGATAGGCTTGACGGCGGGGCGCTCAACCGCCCACACGCCGTCGTCGCCCTTTACGACCCGCGGGCTACCACCCGGAGGCAAGAACAGGCGCAGGCATTCAGAAAGCGTCGCGACATACTCGCGACTCATCCAACGCGCAATGCGGGCGGCCTCGGCGCCAAAGAGCGGTTTGCTGAGGATGGCCTCGATGGGCTTTACGCGCGCGGGATCGAGGGCGTTGTTGCCTTGCAGGTCGCCAAGCTCAGACGCAATGTCGACGATATAGCCCGCGGCCGCACGGTTGCCAAAGTGGACCAGGACCGTAGACCCGATCTGGGCCCCGTTGGCGAGGGACTGCGGGATGCCGTAGCCAAAGGGCTCGGACAGCGCACGGGTGGGAATGTCCAGGACCACGTTCGCGTAGGCGGCATTAGGCTCTGGCGCAGGGTCGGGTTTGGCCTGCTCTGCCATGCGGCCGGGCTCCACGGGGGCATGCTCCGGTTCGAGCGAACCAAACAGCGACAGTTGCTCGGCCATGGTCGTTGTCCCTCCCATCCCATACGTCTTTAGAAACAAGAGCCCCGCTCGGGTGAACGGGGCTCGGATACATGCGTTTGCGCGACTGTTACAGCGCCATCGTGCGGGCGCGATCGATGCGCGCCAGGCAGTCGTCACGGCCGACGAGCGCCATGGTCTCGCCCAGCGGAGGGCTCACCATGTTGCCGCAGACGGCGACGCGCACGGCCTGGAACACCACGCGCTTCTTGAGGTCCATCTGCTCGGGCAGCGGTTCAAGCGCGGCATCGATGGCCTCGGCGGACCACTCGGTAACACCCTCGAGCGCGGCCTTGGCGGCGTCAAGAATGGCACCCATGCCCTCCTTGGCCAGGCCCTTGTTGACGGACTTCTCGTCATACTCGAGCGTCTCGGCCGTGGCAAAGATGGGGGCGGCGACGGTCACGGCGTCGGCCGGCATCTTGGTACGCGGCTTAACGATGGAGGCAAGCGCGTCGATCCAGTCCTCGCCGTACTCGACGTTGCCCTCGATCATGCCTGCCTCGTGCAGCTCGGGGACCATGATCTCGTCTGCAAACTGAGCATCGGACATGCCGTTGATGTACTCGGCATTGACCCAATCGAGCTTCTTGGGATCGAAGGTCGCCGGGTTCTTGGAGATGCGGTCGAGCGAGAACTTGCTGGCCAGGACATCGCGGGGGATGATCGTGGTCTCGCCGTCGAGCGACCAGCCGAGCAGTGCCAAGTAGTTGACGAACGCATCGGGCAGGTAGCCGGCATCGCGGTACTCCTCCACCGAGGTGGCGCCATGGCGCTTGGAGAGCTTCTTGCCGTCGGCGCCCAGAATCATGGAGATGTGGGCGAACGTGGGCACGGGCGCACCGAGGGCCTCGTAGACCATGACCTGGCGCGGGGTGTTGGAAAGGTGGTCGTCGCCGCGGATGACGTGGGTGATCTTCATCATGGCGTCGTCGACGACGGTCGCAAAGTTGTACGTGGGCGTACCGTCGGAGCGGAAGATGACAAAGTCGTCGAGCTCCTTGGCATCGAAGGTTACCTCGCCATGGACGGCGTCGTGGATGACGACGTCGCCGCGGTCCTCGGGCACCTTGATGCGCAGGACGTAGGGCTCGCCGGCCTCGATGCGGCGGCGTGCCTCCTCGGGATCCAGATCGCGGCAGCGGCGCTGATAGCCCTGGAAGGGGTCCTTGCGCTCCTGCGCGGCCTTACGGTCGGCGTCGAGCTGCTCCTTAGTGCAGAAGCAGGGATATGCCTTGCCCTCGTCCCAAAGCTGCTGGGCGGCCTGCTTGTACAGGTCCAGGCGCTCGGTCTGGGCATAGGGGCCAAAGTCGCCGCCCACCTCGGGGCCCTCGTCCCAGTCCAGGCCAAGCCAGCGCATGGCGCGCAGGATGATCTGCGTGTTCTCGTCGGTGGAACGGGTGGGATCGGTGTCGTCGATGCGCAGGATGAACGTGCCGCCGTTTGCGCGGGCAAAAGCCCAGTTATAGATAGCGGTGCGGGCGCCGCCGATGTGCAGCTTGCCCGTCGGTGAGGGTGCAAAGCGGACGCGAACGTCTGATGCCATGGAAATCTCCTCGATTGCAGGATGGATGTCTAACCGCACCAGTATAAAGCAACAATGCAACCTCCGCACAAAGGGCACCGACCCACTCATTGGGGACAGACTTAAATGACCAGTCTCCAAATGCCGGAGTGTTCCTTCGGCTGGTCATTTAAGTCTGTCCCCAATGAGTGGGTCTGGTCGTTTAAGTCTGTCCCCAATGAGTAGGTGCGGAAAGGGTGTGAATATTCGTTTAACGCGCTATGATGTGCCCTTGCATACAGAGCCCGGCGGAATGGTAACGGTCGCCGGGACGCGTTTTTGAAAGGACAATCATGTCAGAAGAACTTCGTTCCATCCCAGCCCAACACGGGTCCTTTGTGTTCACGTCAGAGTCGGTGACCGAAGGTCATCCCGATAAGATCGCCGACCAGATCAGCGACGCCGTCCTCGACGCAATCCTCGCTAAAGAAATAGAGCTGCAGGAGCAGGGCTACATTGCGCCCAACGGCGTGCCCGCCAACGTGGAAAACGTCCGTTGCGCCTGCGAGACCCTCGTGACCACCGGCACCGTCATCGTCGCCGGCGAGATCCGCACCCAGGCATACGTTGACGTGCAGGAAATTGCCCGCGGCGTTATCCGCCGCATTGGCTACAACCGCGCCAAGTTTGGTTTTGACTGCGATACCTGCGGCGTCATGAGCCTCATCCACGAGCAGTCGCCCGATATCGCCCAGGGCGTCGACGAGTCCTTCGAGACCCAGACCGGCGCTACCACCGACCCGATCGACCTGATCGGTGCCGGCGACCAGGGCATGATGTTCGGCTACGCCTCCAACGAGACCAAGACCCTCATGCCCATGCCGCACTACCTGGCAAGCCGCCTGGCCGAGCGCCTGTCCGCCGTGCGCCACGACGGTACCCTGCCCTATCTGCGCCCCGACGGCAAGACCCAGGTCACCGTGCGCTACGAGGACGGCAAGCCCGTCGAGGTCACAACCATCGTCATCTCCACGCAGCACGCCGCCGAGATCGAGGACATGGGCAAGATCAAGGACGATCTCATCGAGCATGTCATCGCGCCTGTCATGGCAGCCGAGAACATGCCGTGGGATGGTGCCGACATTTACGTGAACCCCACCGGCCGCTTTGTCGTGGGCGGCCCCATGGGTGACACGGGCCTGACCGGCCGCAAGATCATCGTCGACACCTATGGCGGCTACGGTCGTCACGGCGGCGGCGCCTTTAGCGGCAAGGACTGCACCAAGGTTGACCGCTCCGCCGCGTATGCCGCGCGCTGGGTCGCCAAGAACGTGGTCGCCGCCGGTCTGGCCGACTGCTGCGAAGTCGAGCTTGCCTACGCCATCGGCGTTTCCAAGCCCCTCTCAATCATGGTCGACACCTTCGGTACCGCGCATGTTGCCGAGGACAAGATCGTTGAGGCCGTAGAGAAGACCTTCGATCTGCGCCCGGGCGCAATCATCCGCGACCTAGACCTGCGTCGCCCTATTTACGAGAAGACAGCAGCCTACGGTCACTTCGGCCGCGAAGACGCCAACTTCACCTGGGAGAAAACCGATCGAGTCGAAGAACTCAAAGCAGCCTGCGGCCTGTAATTAAGAACCGCTAAGGTCACAACAACATATGCACTCTCAAAAGAAGTACCGCCCCCAACCGGTACTTCTTTTTTATTTAACCGGTGGTGAAGATGAGCCACTGCGGGACATGGAATAGGTCACCAGCCAATGAATTTTGGAGCACACGCGCCTCTACCATGTATCCTTAGTCCCGAGGGCGGGGCATAAGGTCGATCGCGAGTTCCGCACGAGCTGGAGAGCACTTAATGTGCTCTCCGTGCGAGCAGGACTGTCCGAGCAGGCGACCTTATGCCCCGCCCTCGGGACTAAGGGATAGAAAAGGAGCAGCCATGGCAGGCAAGCCGCAAACACTAGCTACGACCTCGGCATTCGAGATCTTGGGCCCCGTCATGGTCGGACCCAGCTCATCGCACACAGCCGGTGCCCTGCGCTGCGCCCAAGTTGCCGCCAGCCTGCTGGAAGGCCGGATCACCAAGGTCACCTTTGGCCTGTGGAACTCCTTCGCCCACACCTACCGCGGCCACGGCACCGACCGTGCGCTCGTCGCGGGCATTCTGGGCCTCGACACCGATGACGAGAACATCAAGCAGGCCTTCGACCTCGCGCGCGAGCAGGGCCTCGAATATCACTTTGACATCAAGGGCGACGACGCCTCCATCCACCCCAATACCGTCGACATCGACATGGTCGACGACACGGGCGCCACGGCACAGGTCCGCGGCGAGAGCCTGGGCGGCGGCAAGATGCGCATCAGCCGCATTAACGGCGTCGGCGTCGACATCTCGGGCATGTACTCCACACTCTTCGTGGCGCACAAGGACGTTCCCGGCGTGCTCGCCGCGCTTACGAACCTGCTCGCCTACGCCCACGTAAACATCGCCTTCTGCCGTACCTACCGCACCGAAGTGGGCGGCCAGGCCTACTCCGTGTTTGAAACCGATGGCACGCCTGACGACACCGTCGTCCCCTTGCTGCGCAAGCTCGACAATGTCGACTACGCCACCTTCATTAAGCTTCCCGGTTCGGCCTCATCGCTCTCCCCCGGCGTCTCGGCCAAGGAAATCTTCGACGACGGCGAGCAGCTGCTCGATGCGTGCGCCGAGCTCGGGCTGAATATCGGCGCCGTCATGGCCGTGCGCGAGGCACGTCTGACCGGCGAGGCCCACGCCGTCGCCGCCATGCGCCGCGTGCTCGACGTCATGCGCGAGGAGACCACGACCCCCATCGTCAATCCGCAGCGATCGCTCGGCGGGCTTATCGGCGGCGAGGCTAAACTCGTCGATGCCACCGGCCATAACGATTTGAGCACGAGCCTGATGGGCACCGTTCAAACCGACGCCGTGGCCCGCGCGATGGCCGTGCTCGAGCGCTCCGCCACGATGGGAGTGATCGTCGCCGCCCCCACGGCAGGCTCCGCGGGTGTCGTGCCCGGCTGCGTGCTGGCGCTCGCCGATCACCTTCAGCTCGACGACGAGCAGGTCATGGACGCGCTCTACTGCGCAGCCGCCATCGGCCTCAACCTCACCACGAGCGCCTGCGTCGCCGGCGCCGAGGGCGGATGCCAGGCCGAGGTGGGAAGCGCCGCTGCCATGGCAGCCGCCGCGCTGGTGCAGATGCTCGGCGGCACGCCCGAGCAGGCGCTCGACGCCAGTTCCATCGCGCTGAGTAACCTGCTGGGCCTCGTTTGTGACCCCGTCGGTGGCCTCGTGGAAGTGCCCTGCCAAAACCGCAACGCCATCGGCGTGGCAGCGGCCTTTAGTTCGGCACAACTCGCCCTCGCAGGAATTAAGAGCCTGGTTCCGTTTGACCAGATGGCACATGTCATGCTCTCAGTGGGCCACGCGTTGCCGGCCACGCTGCGCGAGACGGCAAAGGGCGGCATCGCGCAGGCTCCGGCCGCACTTTCAGCCTGTGCAAAATGCGGTGTGTGCGGATAACGGCTAAGAACAACTCAAAGGTGGGACAAATGTCCCACCTCTTTTGAATGCCACCGTTTCCGTACCACAAACAGCAGGGCAATCGCTATAATGCAAGCCCAGTAAAAACACGATGAGCCGCAAGGCGAAATTCGAAGGATATGCATACGATGTCGCAAAACGATCGAACTCAACTGATTCCCGATCCGCAGCAGCCGAGCAAGCACACCGGCGGCGTTCAGTCGCCGCGTCCTATCGCGCCGAGCCACGGTCAGCAGCGTAGTGCAGCAAACGCTTCCCAACGCCCGAACCAACAGCGACAGCAGCGTCAACAACGTCATCAGCGCCAGGCAAACGGCAATGCGCCCAAGCAGCCCCCCACGCACGCTCGAGGCGATCGCGGTCCCGCACGCAAGTCCGCTGGCAACAATAAGTCGGGCAAAAAGACGACGCTCTTTGTCGTCCTGGGTCTCATCGTCATTGTCTATATCGTAGGCATCGTTGCGTTTTCGCAGCTAGCCTACCCCAACACCACCATCGCCGGCGTCGACGTCTCATTCTCCAACGCTTCGTCTGCCGCCACCAAGGTCAACTCGGCATGGAAGCACTATAAGCTCACCGTGACAGGCGATGACTTTAGCTGGACCTTTCAGCCCGAGTCCGATGAACCCATCGTCGACGGAGAGGCTGCCGCAAAAGAGATCATCAGCCACAACGAAGCCTTTATCTGGCCGGTCCGTCTCGTAGAGTCTTTTAGTGGCAAGACCAAAACAACCGCTGCCTCCAACGAAGTCGATCTTGATCAAGACGTCGACCTATCCATGCTTTCCGACGCCTTCAACCAAAAACAGTTTGAGGAGGATCTGGGCAGCGCCATCGACGAGTTCAACGAGGGCCGTTCTGGAACGTTCGAGGCCAATAGTTCCTATGACGAGCAGGCCGGCAAGTTTACCGTCGAGAAGGCGCGCTCCAACGAAAAACTCAACCGCGAGCATGTCATTAAGTATGCCGAGCTCGAGCTTTCATCGCTGGCCGAGACCGTAGATCTTTCCAAGCTCGGCAACGATGCCTATGAGCCGCTCAACGGAACGCTGACCGATGATCAGATTCAGGCCGCATGCGATGCCGCCAACAACTTCCTGGGCGTCAACGTGACCCTCAAGCTCAACGGCGAGGATGCCGGCAAGGTTGATGGCGCTTCCGTGCTGCAGTGGATCAGCTTTGCCGATCCGGCCAACCCCACGCTCGATACGTCACAGATCAGCAGCTGGGCAGCCGAGCTCGCCAACAGCTTTAATACCGTGGGCTCCACTCGCTGGTGGACGCGCGCCGATGGCAAGCAGTGCGCCGTCGAAGGCGGTGACTTTGGTTGGTCTATCGATAGCAGCTCGCTCGCCAAGCAGGTCGAGGACGCCATTAACAACAAGCAGACCGGCGAAATCGAGATCAAGTACTCCCAGAAAGCCGACACCTTTACCGCAAAGGGTGAACCCGACTGGAAGGCATATATCGATGTCGACCTGTCCGAGCAGCACGCGCGCTACTACGACGAGAGCGGCAATATCGTGTGGGAGGCCAACTTTATTTCCGGCAAACCGGGCGAAGACGCCACCCCCGAGGGCGTGTGGCAGATCAACAGCAACGACGGCGGCAGCACCCTAATCGGAGCCAAGGACCCCGAGACCGGTAAGCCCAAATACGAGAGCCCGGTAAGCTATTGGATGCCGTTTGAGGGCAACATGATCGGCTTCCACGATGCCACCTGGCAAAACGACAAGAGCTTCGATAACGCCGAGTCGTACAAGTGGTGCGGCAGCCACGGTTGCATCAACCTGCGCCTGGCAGACGCCGAGGCACTTCACGACTGCATCAAAGTCGGCCTGTGCGTGGTTGTCCACTCGTAGTGCAACGCGCGCATTCCTACAACGTGGAGCTGCTGCGACCAATCTAACAGTTCCGAAAGAAACCGTTCTATGCGCCCGTCCCAACCGGTGGGCGCATATAATTATCGAGGTTCTTTCTATAAAGGAGACGCTATGCCGAATGTCCCCACGATCACCCCGGGCCCAGATGATACCGAGCACACGCCCGAAGGTGCCACCGAAACGATTCCTCTGATTACAAACGTACATGCCGACAAGCAGAGCGGACGAACGAACGATACGGCCGAGATTTCCGATGAAGAAGCGTATGCCAAGCTCAAGGCAAAACGTGCCGAACGTCGACGCAAAAAGCTGATTCGACGCGGTATTGCCGCCGGCGTCGTGGGTGCCATCGCGCTCATTGCCATTGTCGCAACCCTTGTTATCAATGCACAGCCACAGGGCGCTAGCGGTCCCGTGACCGACATGGTGACCGAGGGCACGTTTACCACAACGGTCGAGGCGAAAGGCCAGCTCAAACCCATTTCGTCCTCAGTGGTCTCCCCCTCTGTCGACGGTACGGTCGATTCGATCAACGTGCAGGCAGGCCAATCCGTCAACGAGGGCGACGTGCTTATGACCATTAAAAACGATGAGCTCGATCGCAACGTTGCCGAGGCGCAGCGTGCAGTTGCAGCCGCTCAAGAAGACCTCGCCAACGCACAGAAAGCCGCAGCTGCCGCGCAGACCACCCCAACGACGGACGTCGATGGAACTTCCGCAGCGGCTGGCGTCTCCGACGCATCAGCGGACACGAACGCCGTATCGGCCGCGCAGCGCAGCCTCGCATCGGCCCAGGCAAACCTCGATCAGACGAACGCCAAGGCAGCCAGCCGTACGGTCACGGCCCCGAGCTCGGGAAGCATCGTGGAGCTCAACGCCAAGGTGGGCGCCACGGTAACAGGCGGCATGATCATGGGCGAAAGCGACACGAGCGGCGGCAAGCAGTGCATGCAGATCGCCGACCTGTCCAAAATGAAGGTGACCGTACAGGTGGGCGAAAAGGACATCGCCAAGATCGCCGTTGGGCAGAGCGCCAACGTCACATATCCCGCGTTTCCCGATATCGTGAGCCAGGGCACCGTCACGGCTATCGCGTCGGTGGCAAACTCCGACGCCGCCAACGGTGGCGGCGGCAGCGTAACCTTTAACGTCGATATTCTCATCGAGGCGCCCGACGCGCGCCTGAAGCCGGGCATGACGGCCGAGGTATCGGTGGTGACCGAGCAGCTCGACGACGTGGTGATGGTGCCGACGATGGCGCTCATGACCGAAGACGGCGAACACTATTACGTCAACGTGGCAACCGATGACGAGGGCAAGCAAACCCGCCGCGTCAAGGTGACCGTCTTGACGCAAAACGATAACGAAGCCGTAGTCGGCAAGACACAGGTCAAGCGCGACGACCAGGGCAACGAGATCAACCCCAACGTGCCGGTTACTAAGCTACGCGATGGTGACACCCTCGTCATGGACACCGGAGCGGACGCAACGGCTGACGGCGGCTACAGCACGGATCCGGGCAGTATGTCTGCCGATGAGGGTATGTAATGCGTCCCGTTATCGATATCCGCAACGTGCACCGCATCTTTGAGAGCGAGGCAGGTTGCGCCCACATCCTGCACAACGTGAGCCTGGCGGTAAATCCCGGCGAATTCGTCGCTATCACTGGCCCCTCGGGCTCAGGCAAATCAACGCTCATGAACATCCTGGGCTGCCTGGATAAGCCGACGGCGGGCGACTATTACCTGCAAGGGTTCAACGTGGCTGAGCTCGATGATGACGAGCTCACCGAAGTTCGCGCCCTGAGCATTGGCTTTGTCTTTCAGAGCTTCAACCTGCTGCCGCGCCTGTCAGTTATCGAAAACGTCATGCTGTCGCTGGCCTACACCAATGTGCCCCGTAGCCAGCGCGAAATGCGCGCCGTGCACGCGCTGCAGGCCGTCACGCTACCGGTCGACCACTGGGACCACCGCATATCCGAGCTCTCGGGCGGCCAGATGCAGCGTGTCGCCATCGCGCGCGCCCTTGTCAATGACCCGCCCATCATCCTGGCCGATGAGCCGACGGGAAACCTGGACTCCGCCACTGGAGCGCTTGTGATGGAGACCTTCCATAAGCTCCAGAAGCGCGGCAAAACCATCGTTCTTATCACACACGACCCCGGCATCGCCGCCGAGGCCGACCGTGCCGTGACCATCCGCGACGGTCGCATTCACGACGGCGCGTATATTCCACATGCACCGCGGACCCTGCGGGGCGCCGTAGATAGCCTGCCCATGATTTCCGCCTCCGCCAACCCGCCGAAAGGAGAGATGGCATGAGCGCCCGCGATCTCATCCAGGAAGCCCTTCACTCGCTCGAGGCCAACAAGGGGCGCAGCCTGCTCACCATCCTGGGCATTGTCATCGGCATCGCCTCGGTTATCGCCATGACTTCGCTCATCGGCGGCATCCAAAACAGTTTGGTCAACAGCCTGGGCCTCAATGCGGCACGCATGGTGCAAATCTATTCGTCGCAAGAACTCACCGAGTCGGACATCGAGAAGCTTCAAAAACTGGTGCCGCAGATAGAGCAGATCGGCATTGTCGACAGCGCGTATACCGAGTACAAGACCGGCGATAAAAGCTATACCGTCATGGCACAGGGTGTCGATAGCGACATGCTCGACGCCGTGGGGGCCAGCAAGCTCGTTGCGGGGCGAACCTATTCCCAGGCCGAGTCCCAATCAGGCTCGCGCGTGGCGCTCATCAGCCGCGGCGGCGCCGATCAGCTTTACGGCAACGAACAGGATGCGCTGGGGAAAACCATCAAGGTGTCCAACGGCGAGGTGCAGATTGTAGGCGTGATTGATGGCGGCAGCGACTCCATGGGCTCGCTCACGCTGTATATGCCACGCGAAACCATCTCCGGGCTGTTTGGCGACGAGAACCCTTCATTCCCCAGCGTGACGGCACTTGCCGCCGAGGGCACGGACATGGATGAGCTCTGCAAGACCATCGAGTCCAAGGTGCGCGCGATGAAGGGCATCGCGGAGGATGATGGGTACGACAGTGTATCGGCGACCTCCATGAAAAGCGCCATCGATGCACTCAACTCCTTTATGGGCGCGTTCTCGCTTATCATGGGTGCTGTCGCCAGCATCTCGCTGCTTGTCGGCGGTATCGGCATTATGAATATGATGCTCACCAACGTGACCGAGCGCATCCGCGAGATCGGTATTCGCCGTGCCCTGGGCGCCAGTCGTCGCGATATCACCGCGCAGTTTTTGGCCGAGTCCTCGGCACTGTGCGTCACCGGTGGCCTGCTGGGTGTCCTGATTGGCTATCTGCTGGCCTGGGGCCTCGCGATGTTTGCCGCAGGATCAGGGGTTCTCAGCGAGCTCGGTGCCAGCGGGCAAATCACGCCGAGCTTTTCAATCGCCACGGTACTGCTGGCCTTCGGCGTCTCCGTCGGCATCGGCGTAATCTTTGGCTTCTACCCCGCTCGCCGCGCGGCAAAGCTCGACCCGGTGGAGTGCCTTCGCTACCAGTAAGCCACCACCAAAAAGTTGCGGTGAATTAGGGACTGGATATGCTATCTAGCAGCAAAAAAAGACACTATTTCACCGCAACTTATTGAAGGGCTACTTGCGCCAGTTCCGGGCGTCGTCCTCGAACTTTTGGCGGATGACGGTCTTGTACGGTTCGAGCTTGCTCGAGGCGCTCCTCCTCGCGGGCGGGAGGGAACGCAGGCGCGGCGAGCGCCTAGCGCGCGAACTCCCGTAAGAGCGCGTCTTCCACTTCCCGAAGCGAAAGGGCCCCGTCTCCCTCGGCGGGACGGGTGACCACGATGCAGCGCGCTCCCACGTCGCACGCGGCGGCAAGCTTCTCGGCCGTGCCGCCTACGGTTCCCGAGTCCTTGGTCACAAGCCACTGGGCTCCCACCTGCCGAAGCATCGCCTCGTTGAGCTCGCGGGTGAAGGGCCCCTGCATGCCGATGACGTGCGACGGCGAAAACCCCGCGTCGATGCACTTCGTTATAGCACCGGGCAGCGGGAGCACACGCACGAAGAAGCGCTCCGAGAAATCGGCGACGCGCGTATAGGGAGCAAGCTCCTTGCTCCCCGTCGTGAGAAGCGCGCGACCCGGGTTCTCGGAGAGAAAGCGCGCCGCGCAGGCGATCGACGCGACCGACACGACGCCTTTGGGCAGCGCCTCGGCCGCGCGCGCAAGGCGCAGGCATGGTACACCCACGGCGAGCGAAGCGGCTCGGATGTTGCCGCTTGCGAGCGTAGCGAAGGGGTGCGTGGCGTCGACGACGATGCGCGCGCCGGAAAGCTCGCGCTCCATGTCGGCCTCGTCGAGCCTGCTCGCATGCACCTCGATGCCCGGAAGCTCGCCCAAAAGCTCGCCTCCGTACTCGGTTGCCGCGTAGGCACGGGCGGGGATGCCCGCCCCGCTCGCCCATTCGCACAGAAGGCGGCCCTCGGTGGTGCCGGCGAAGATGCGCAGCGCCGGCGCGGATGCGGGCGCCGTCACTTCGGGCCGCCTGGGCGCGTGATCTGGTAGAGCAGCGCGTTCATAATGGCGGCCGCCACGGTCGAACCGCCCTTGCGACCCCTCGCGACGATGGCCGGCACGCGTCGCGCGAGTAGCTCCTCTTTCGCCTCGACCACGTTCACAAACCCGACCGGCACCCCAACGACGAGCGCGGGCGCGATCTTCCCCGCGTCCATGAGCTCGGCGAGGCGCAGAAGTGCCGTGGGGGCGTTACCGACGGCCACGATGAGCGGACCCTCGATGCCGCAAGCTTTGTCCATGCTCGCAACGGCGCGAGTCGTGCCCGCGGCGCGCGCAGCCGCGGCGACATTAGGGTCGGCCATGTAGCACACGGCCTTGCAGCCGAGCTTTGCGAGCGTGGGCTTGCTTATGCCTGCGAGCGCCATGTTCGTGTCGGTGAGCACCGTGGCCCCTGCGCGCAGTGCGTCGAGAGCACAGTGCGCGGCGTCATGGGTGAATACGAGGGAATCGGCGTACGAGAAGTCGGCAGTGGTGTGGATGACGCGCTTCACGACGGGCTCTTCAAGCGGCGGGAACGTGCGGCCGCCGAGCTCTTCGGTGATGATCTCGAAGCTGCGCCGCTCGATGTCGCCGGGCGCCATCTCCTTGGAAGCCATCTAGTACTCCACTCCTTCCCTTGCACCTATCCCCTGGGCGTAGGGGTGTTTCTCGCACCGCATCTCGGTTATGTAGTCGGCCTTCTCCACGATCTTGCGGGAAGGCGCGCGCCCGGTGAGCGCTACTTCGACGCCGCGCGCGGACATATCGAGCGCGCGGTCCACGAGCGCCTCGTCGACAAGCCCCTTCGAAAGCGCGTCGAGCGCCTCGTCGAGCACGAGCAGCCCCTCCTGCGCGCCCTCGAGCTCGGCGAGCGCGGAAGCGAGGTTCCCATCGTGCAGCTCGCGCGTCGCGGCAAGTTCTTCCGACGTCATGGACCAGGTAAACTTGTCCGACGCCTTCCCCGCGAACACGGGCACGCCGAAATGCTCGGCGAGCAGGCGCACCTCCCCGCTTTCGCCGTCTTTCAGGAACTGCACGACGACGACGCGGCGGCCTGCGGCGAGCATGCGAAGGGCGAGGCCCATCGCCGCCGTGGTCTTGCCTTTGCCGTCGCCATGATACACGTGGATCATACGCCCTCCTCGATAATGCGGTAGACATACTCCATGTCGAGCGCCACGCGCACGGAGTCGGCCAGGCGGTCGAACTCGCGCGCACGGTGATCGGCCGCGGACGCCGCGCCCGCAGCACCCACGACGCTCTCGGGCAGGCCACGCATGCGCGCGAGCGAGCGCGCGAGGGCGAGCGCCACCCCCGGTTCGTCGAACAGGCCGTGGAGATAGGTTCCAAACACGTTTCCGCAGGCCGCGCCTTCTGGTTTGCCGCCAATCGTGCCCGCAGGGGCGCAGGAGACGATCGTTTCGCCGTCGTGAATCTCGTACCCGCGCGCCGTCATGCCGTTCCACACCGAGAACGCGCCTTGGGCGCCCGTGATGCGCAGTTCCGACCGAGCGAGGCGCTTTTCCTCCTTGAACACCGTACTTGCAGGGATAAGCCCGAGCCCGCGCGCGGTGCCAGCGCCTTCCCTGCCGTGCGGGTCGGAAAGCTCGTCTCCCAAAAGCTGGTAGCCTCCGCATATACCGAGCACCGGCGTGCCCGCGCCCGAAAGCGCGCGTACACAGGCTCCGATGCCGCTAGCCGCAAGCCAGCGCGCGTCGTCGAGCGTGGTCTTCGAGCCGGGGAGCACCACCAGGTCGGGTCGGCCCAGATCGGTCGTCGAGGAAACGTAGCGCACGCCCACGCCGGGCACGCGCGAAAGCGGGTCGAAGTCGGTGAAGTTCGACAGATGCGGAAGACGCACGACGGCGACGTCGATGACGCCGCGCGCCTCGCGGACAGATAGGCGCGGCGCGAGCGAGTCCTCGTCGTCCAAGTCGAGCGTAAGATACGGCACGACCCCCACGACGGGAACCCCGCACATCTTCTCGAGCGGGGCCAAACCCGGGCGCAGGATTTCCACATCGCCGCGGAACTTGTTTACCACAAGCCCCCGCAAAAGCGCGCGATCCTCGGGCGAAAGGAGCGCGACCGTACCGTAAAGCTGGGCAAACACCCCGCCTGGGTCGATGTCGCCCGCGAGCAGCACGGGGGAGGACACGGCGCGCGCGAGCCCCATGTTGACGATGTCGTTTTCGGCAAGGTTGATTTCGGCGGGGCTGCCGGCGCCCTCGATAACGATGACGTCGTTTTCCTCCGCGAGTGAATCGAACGCCTCCAAAATCTGCGGCATGAGCGCCTTCTTTCGCGCGAAGTAGTCCCTCGCAGCGAAGGCTCCCTGCTCCTTGCCGGCCACGATGAGCTGGCTTCGGTGGCCGCTTTCGGGCTTAAGCAGGATGGGGTTCATGCGCACGTCGGGCGCGATGCCGCACGCCTCGGCCTGCATGATCTGGGCGCGCCCCATCTCGAGCCCATCGGCCGTGACACCGCTGTTGAGCGCCATGTTCTGGCTCTTGAAGGGAGCCACGCGCAGGCCGTCCTGCGAAAGCACACGGCACAGCCCCGCCGCAAGCAGGCTCTTCCCCGCGTTCGACATGGTGCCCTGGATCATGATGGGCTTCGCCCTACCCAAGGGTATCGACCTCCTTCTCCGAGCCTCGGCCATCCGCGCCCGCCATAGCGCTGCTGCAAGAAGCGCCGCCCCGTTCGTCGGGTTCGCCTTCGCCCGATGCGCCTTCCGCCCGAAGCGCGCGGCTAAAAGCCATCGCAAGCCGGGCGTTCTCCTTGCGCGTGCGCACCGCGACGCGGCACCAGAAACGGGTCAGTACCGAAAACGAGTCGCACGTGCGGACCAAAACCCCCTGTTTATACAGGCGTTCGGGGATGTCTTTCGCCGGCGTGCGGACTAAAAGGAAGTTCGCATCCGACGGCACGACGGAAAGCCCGAGCGAGGAGAGCTCGTGGGAAAGCCACGCTCGCTCGCCCGCCAATACATCGCGCGTGCGCGAGACGTATTCGACGTCTTCCAGGGCGGCGATGCCCGCGGCCTCGGCGACCGAGGAGACGGGCCACGCCTGCCCCGCCCGGCGAATCCCCTCGATGAGTTGGGCGTTTCCGCTGATCAGATACCCCAACCGCAACCCTGCCATTCCGTAGAGCTTGGTGAACGCGGAGAGCACGGCCACATGGTGCGAACACGCGGCGCGTGCGGCCACGCTCCTTTCGCGGGCGTCGGGCGCAAATCCGAGGAAGCACTCGTCCACGACGAGCAGTGCGCCCACCTGCTCGCAGCGGCAAGCCGCGGCATCGATCACGCGGGGGTCGACGAGGCGCCCCGTCGGGTTGTTCGGATTGCAGAGGTACGCCACGTCTCCCGGCCCCTCGATCGCGCGGGCGAAGGAGTCGGGCACGTCGAAGTCATCCGCTTCGGAGAGCGGGAACTCCTGCACGCATGCGCCGTAGTACGATGCCGCCTCCGCATATTCAGAGAACGTCGGCGCGCACACGACGATGCGTTTCGGGCGCACCGCCGCGGCGAGCCGCCAGATGATGTCGGACGCGCCCGCGCCGCAAACGATAGTATCTTCGGGAATGCCCTGGGTGCGCGCTAGGGCGCGAACGAGGGCGCGGCTTTCCCTATCGGGGTAGGCGTCGATTCGAGAAAGCGCCTTGCAAGCTGCGGCGACGGCGCGCGGCGAGGGGCCTGCCGGATTCACGTTCACCGAGAAGTCGATGAGGTCGGAGGCGCCCCCTTCGCAAGCGATGCCGAGCGATTGCGAGCTGCCCCCATGCGTACGGGCGCGCAGGATTCCCCCGGCAGCCCGGGGCGCGGCGTGGTCTTCCCTCATACCATCGCCCCCACGGCGAGCACGACCGCCGCGCGCGCGGCGCCGAAGACGACGAGCGCGCATACGGACGCGGCGAGCATGAGCCTTGTCGCCCGGGCGATGTCGCCCCACTCGATTTCGCGGAACGCGTCGCCTATCGTCGGTTTCTCAACGAGCTTGCCGAAATACACCGCGGGTCCTGCCAGGCGCAGCCCAAGCGCGCCCGCGCACGCTGACTCGGTCTGCGCCGCGTTCGGGCTCGCATGGAGACGCCTGTCGCGGCGCCAGATGCGCGCCGCCCCGCACGCGTCGAGCCCGACGATCGGGCACACGGCGATCATAAGCAGGGCCGATAAGCGCGAGGGAATCCAGTTCACTGCATCGTCGAGGCGCGCCGAGGCGCAACCGAAGTCGATGTAGCGCTCGTTTTTGTAGCCCACCATGCTGTCGAGCGTGTTCACCGCCTTGTACGCCATGCCCAAGGGCGCACCCCCGATCATAAGGTAGAAAAGCGGCGCGATGACGCCGTCGCTCGCATTCTCCGCTACCGTTTCCACGGCGGCGCGCGCGACGCCCTGCTCGTCGAGAACAGACGTGTCGCGTCCCACGATGAGCCCGACGGCTTCGCGCGCCGCGACAAGGCCGCCCTTCGAGAACGCGCGGGCCACGGCCAGGCTCTGGCGGCGCAGCTCGCATGCCGCGAGAATCTGATAGCTCGCCCATGCCTCGGCCACGAAGCGCAAGCCGGGGTGAACCATGCCGCAAAGATGCAAGATTACCCAGGTCAAAAGCCCACACGCAAGCGGAAGCGCCACGGCGAGCACAAGCCCTGCGGCGCGCGTGCCCGCGGACGTTTGCGGGAATGCGCCCCGCAGGCGGCCTTCGGCCCACGTGATCGCACGCCCCATGGCGACGACGGGATGGGGAAGCCAGCGCGGGTCGCCGAAGGCAAGGTCGGCCGCGAACCCGGCGGCGACGGCAAGAATCGTCATCACCGGGCATCGCCCCCCGAAGCGGGGCGAACGTCGCGAAGGCAGCGCCCATCCCAGGTGGCGGCCCATGCACCGCCCGGCTCGGTATGCACGTCGAAATATCCCATTTTCGGGACAGCTAGCTCGGAGAGCAGCGCTTTCACGGTACCCGCGTGAACGACGAAGACGGCACGCCCACTCCCCTGGGCGCGCTCCAATTCGCACGCCTCCCGAAACGCCGCGACGACGCGGCGGGTGAAATCGCTCTTGCCCTCGCCATGCGGACAGCGCGTCTCGCACCAGGAGTTTACCCAGGCGCGGTAGCGCACATCCTCTTTAAGCTCGGCGGCGCTTCGCCCCTCGAAGTCGCCGAAATCCATCTCGCGCAGACCGGGGCACGCCATAAGGTCCGCGTTCGGGAAGAGGATGCGCGCCGTCTGGTCGGTGCGGGCCATGCCGCTCGTGAAAACACGGAACGCGTCACGATCGCACGCGAGGTCGCGCAAAGCGCGCTCGCCCGCGCTCGACAGGGGCTCGTCGGTGCCCGCCCCGCTGTAGCGATGGTCTTCCGTGCCCGCCGTGGCACCATGGCGCACGAAAACGACTTCCAAAGGCGCGCCCACGCCCTGCGTCCCTCGAGGCGCATCGTCAAGGTTTCCTTTGATGACCTGGGGTATCCCGCACGTCATGCGCACGACGACGTCGGCGCGCGCAGCGAGCGCGCATCCCAGGCGCCCCGCGCGCTCGCGCCATTGGGCGTCTTCCGCGCGCATGGGGACGACCCCCGAGCCGACCAAGGGCAGAATCACTACGTCGAAGCCGATCAGCCGCTCGAGCGCCCGGTCAGCGTCGAGCGCGCGTACGAGTTCCTCAGCACGGTACGCGACACGGCCGGCAAAAGCCGCGGGCACGCCGCCCTCCGCAAGCTGCGCCGCGTCGACGAAATCGTCCGCCGCGAACCCGAGCTTTTCGCGCACGAAGGTCCTCTTCCCCGAATGCGCGCCACCTACCACGAGAATCATAGGAGCATGCCCCCCGCCACCAGCATGGCAAGCATCGCGAGCTCGGCCCATTGCAGAAACCATCCGGCCAAATCACCCGTCACCCCGCCGAAGCGGGACAGGGCAACATGGCGGTACCACGCGAGCACCAAAAGCCCCGCCACCGCCATAAGGGCGCCGACGGCCTGAGCGCACGCGACCATCCCTGCAGCCGAAGCAGCAGCGAAAGCGCAAAGCGGCACGACGATCTCCGCGCGCTTCTTCGCAGGCGAGAGCCCCGCGGCCATGCCGTCCGCCCGCGCGGCAGGCCAGCATTCTACGGCGAGCCCCGAAAGCGCGCGGGAGAACACGAGCGAGCACAGAAGCGCGAGGAACGCCCCCGTCGTAAGCGGCAGCGCGGTGAACAGGGAAAACTGCAGAATAAGGTACACAACAACACCGATGACCCCAAAGGCGCCCGCCCGCGGGTCGTGCATGATCTCGAGCTTTCGCTCGCGCGGGGCCCAACTTGCAAGCGCATCGGAGGTGTCGCAGAGCCCGTCTAGGTGGATGCCTCCCGTCACCGCCACAGGCAGCGCCACGAGCACGGCCGCGACGATGGTCGCGGGCACGCCGAGCAGGTTCGCAACGTGTCCCCACGCCGTCATGAGGAAGCCTTCCGCAAGGCCCACCAGGGGAAACGCGGCAAGCGCATGGGTTGACCCGAAATCGGTCCAGGCCGATTTCGGGACGGGGATGCGCGAGAACGTTCCGAACGCCGCGCCGATTGCCTCTGCTATCTTCACCTTGTAGGTCCTTCGCCTTTCATCCACACGGGAATCCCGCATACCACTTCGACTGCGCGGTCGGCCAGCGCCGCCACGCCCGCATTCACGCGCGCGAGCGCGCGCCTCCATGCCTCGGTCCCCTCATCGTAGCGCATCCCATCGGCGAACACGTCGACGGTGACCACCACCGTATACGCAGCGGCCTGAGCGAGCCGTTCGATGCCTCCGAGCACCTCGCGCGCCGCAGCGTCGGGGTCACGTGGGGACAAGCCGCCTTCCGCGAAGAGCTCGTTCGCAACCAGGTTGCCCACGTCCTCCAAAAGAAGCGTGCAGCCGCGCGGAAGCCCGGGCGCTGCGGCGCCCACGTCACGCGTGCGCTCGAGGGTGGAAAACCCCTTGCCCTCGCGCAGCGCCCGATGGCGCGCGATGCGGCGGGCGCCCTCTTCCCCGAAGGACTCCATCGTTGCCAGGTACACGCGAGGGCCGTCGTGCCCGAGGCACAGGGACTCAGCGTAGGCGCTCTTGCCGCTCGCGGCGGCGCCGATAACGAGCGTCACCGTCATATCCCGGCCTCGAAATGTTCGTAAGCAGCCATGCCAGTCGCCGTGAACGTCTTCCCATCCCGGTACACGCGCAGCGCCGAATCCAGAAGGGGCAGATACGCCATGGCGCCCGCGCCCTCGCCCAAGTGCATGCCTGCGACGAGGGGTGCCTTTATGCCGAGCTCGCGAAGGAGCTCCTGGCTAGCGGGTTCGCTTGATGCGTGGGTGCCCACAAGGTAGCCCAAGGCGTTGGGGCACAGGCGCGCCGCGCACAGGGCCGCCGTGCAGGATATGACCCCGTCGAGGAGCGCCGGCGCCTTCGAGGCCGCGGCCCCCAGGTAGAAGCCGCACATCGCCGCGATGTCGAAGCCGCCCACCTTCGAGAGCACGTCGATCGGGTCGGCGGGATCGGGCGAGTTCGCGTCGATAGCGCACTCGACCACGTCGCGCTTGCGCGCGAGCGAGGCGTCCGAGAGCCCCGCGCCGCGCCCGACGAGGCTCCGCGCGTCCGCCCGGATGAGCACTGCGGCCACCGCCGCCGAGGTGGTCGTGTTGCCGATGCCCATCTCGCCCGCGGCGAGAAGGCGCACGCCGGCGCGGGCGAGCCCGCACGCGACGGCGATTCCGACCTCGATCGCGCGCACGGCCCCATCGCGAGACATAGCGGTGCCGTGCGCGATGTTGCCGCTCCCCCGCCGCACGTTCGCGCGCACCATGCGCGCGTCTTCTATGCCCCGGGCCATACCCACGTCGACGGGCACGACCTCGGCACCCGCGAACGCCGCCATGCGGCAGGCGCTCGTGGCCCCCTCGCACATGTTGTGCGCGACGGCTCGCGTCACGTCTTGCCCGCTTTGCGACACGCCTTCGGCAACGACCCCGTTGTCGGAGAAGAATACCGCGAGCGCGCGGGGGAACTCGGCCACCTCGGCGCTCCCCTGAGCTGCGGCGATACGCGCGACGGCGTCTTCAAAGTCGCCCAATCCCCCCAAGGGGTGCGCGATGGAGTCCCACGCGGCGTACGCGGCGGCGCGGGCGCATTCGTCTGCAGGCGCGATCCGGGAAAGCGCGGCTTCGAGCACGGCGCCCGGCGCCGACGAGAACGCGCGCTCAACTTCCTCGCGGATGCAGGCAAGCGCGGTTTCGATTGTTTCAGCCATGCCGTCTCCTCTCTGCGAACGACGCCGCGGCAGATGCGAACGCGCGCACAACGTCGGGGTTCGCGGGATAGTACACATGCGGGAAGCCCGCCACCAGGGACGGGATGGTCGTCATGCACGGCCAGCCCTTGTCGCGCCGGGGCTTCTGCGCCCAGAAGTCGCCGCCCGGGCAGGTGGACTGCCAGTAGTGGAACTCGTGCGCGCGGATGCGTGTGCCGCGCGGCCCGTAGAGCCCGTCGCGTTGGGAAGTGAGCTCCACGTACCCGAAATGGGACAGCCTTCCCCCGTTCTCGCTTGCGCCCTCAAGGGCGCCCGCAACAGGCCAGCGCCGCCCCTCGCTATCGGCGATTTCGCGCTGCAGGTACAGAAACCCACCGCATTCGGCGACCGTCGGCATGCCGGATTCCACCGCGCGCCGCACCGCCTCGCGCATCGGCGCGTTCTCGGAGAGCTGCCGCGCATGGAGCTCCGGGTAGCCGCCCCCCAGATAGAGGGCGCTTGTCCCCCGGGGCAACTCGCTATCACACAGGGGGCTGAAAAAGGCCAGCTCGCAACCAAGGTCCTCGAGCGCGCGCAGGTTCTCCTCGTAGTAGAACGAGAACGCCTCGTCACGCGCGACGCCGACGATGGGCCGCGCTCCCGCGATCGGCTCCAACCGGTAAGGTTCCTCGCGGATATCGGGGGCCGTCGCAGCTATTTCGAGCAAGCGGTCGACGTCGACGCTCTTTTCCACCAGCTCGGCCATCTTGTCGATGCGCGCGGAGAGCTGCTCGACCTCGTCGGCGGTCACAAGCCCCAGATGCCGGCTTTCGAGCGAGAACGCCTCGTCGGCGGGGATATTCCCCAAAACCGCGACGCCCGTGTGCTTCTCGATCGCAGGCGCCGCGTAGGCGCAGGCAGCGGCGCTCGTCTTGTTCAGCACGACGCCGCGCACGTTCGCACAAGGCAGGAACTCGGCGATGCCGTGGATTACGGCGGCGAGCGATAAAGACGCCCCGCGCCCGTTCACCACTAAAACGACCGGCGTTTCCGTGTCGCGCGCAACCTGGTAGCTACTCGCGTCGGCCACGCCGGGCGCCATGCCGTCGTAGAAGCCCATGACCCCCTCGAGTACCGCGACATCCGCGCCCGCGGCGCCGCGTGCGAGCAGGGCGCGCAGCGTCGGGGCGTCGGTGAAGAAGCCGTCTAAGTTGCCCGAGCGCGCACCCACGACGCGGCGGTGAAAGAGCGGGTCGATGTAGTCGGGGCCGCATTTGAAGGCCGCGCATGCGAGGCCGCGGCGCGCGAGCGCGCGCAGGAGCGCGCACGTAACGACCGTCTTGCCGCTCCCGCTCGAGGGCGCAGCGATCATGAAGCGCGGGATGGACGTGCTCACCGGGCGCCGCCTTCCCCACCTGTACCATGCGCACTGACGAGGAACACGGGGTTTTGCGCCTTCATAAGATGGTGCGAGCCTACAGCCTCGGCACGGGCGGCCGACACCTGGCACGCCTCGAACCCCTTAAAGCGCGAACCCGAGAGGAGCGCGCACGCCTCGGTGAGCGTCTCAACGGTGACGCATGGCACGCACAGGCGAACCTGCGAGTTCTTCTCGAGCGCCGCCTCCACGATGGAGGGAAGCTCGCCCGCGCTCCCGCCGACGAACACGGCGTCGGGGACGGGCAGTTTCGCGAGCGCTTCGGGGGCGACACCGGGGACAGCATGCACGTTGCCGCACCCGAATGCATCCGCGTTCTCTCGGATGAGCCGCACGCCGGCCGCGTTGCGCTCGACCGCCCATACCGACCCCGCTCGCGCGACGAGCGCCGCCTCGATCGACACGCTCCCCGTGCCGGCGCCGACGTCCCACACGGTGTCGGTTGCGGTAAGGCGCAGCTTTGCGAGCGCGACGGCGCGCACCTCCAGCTTGGTCATGGGAACGTTGCCGCGGATGAAGAGCTCGTCGGGAATGCCCGAGGAAGCGTACGGCCAGCGGGAGCTCGCGACGCGGGATGCGCCCGCAGAGTCCGCCGCGGAAGAAGCCGCCGCGGGCGCAGACGCACCGGCCGGCGCCTCGGAGGCTGCGCTAGAGCCCACAGGCGACCCGGCGCCGCCTGCGAACTCGATAAGCATCACGTTCAAGTCGTCAAACGTCTGACCTGCGATTTCACTTGCGGTCGCACAGGTGATGCGCTCGTCGGGGTACGACAGGCGCTCGGCCACCGTCACGCGCGCGTCCCCGAAGCCCGCCTGCACAAGCTCGCCGGAAAGCCGCGAGGGGTCTTCCCCGCCCGACGTGACGAGGAAGAGCTCACCTGCGCGCTCGGCCTCGACCACGATGTCGCACGCCACGCCGTGAGCGCTCGCGAAGCGCCAATCCTGCCATGGGCGCGCGAGGCGCGCGGCGAGATAAGACGCTGAGCTTATGCCGGGAATAACGCGCACGTTCACCTGCGCGTCGCCGGAGAGCGCCTCCACCAGGCGGCGCGCGCCGCTGAACAGCCCCACATCGCCCGTCATCACGACCACGGCGCGCTGCCACGACGCCGCATCGGTGAGCGCGGCGACGATGTCCGCCGTCTTCACGAGCTCGCATCTCACCACGTCGGGCGGCACGTCGATGCCGGCAAGCGCACGATGAGCGCCGATGACCACGTCGGCGATGTCGATCGCGTCGAGCGCCGCGCGCGAGAGCAAGTCGGGGTTTCCGGGCCCCGCCCCGATGATCGTTACCTTTCGCATGGAATCTCCCGATACCCGCGCGGCGTGACCATACGGCCGCCTACGCGCTTCGTGCCCGCGTTGCCGACGAACACGGTGGTGAACATGTCAGCATCGAGCTCCCCCAGCTCGGAGAGCCTGCACATGCCCGACTGCTGCCCCTCGCGCCCGATGTTGCGTACCCAACCGCAGAGCGTGTCGGGGGCCTTCCATTCGAGCATAATCTTTGCCGCGCGCGAGAGCCTGTCGGCGCGCTTTCTGCTGCGCGGGTTGTACAAACAGATGCAGAAGTCGGCGCTCGCCACGGCGGCGAGCCTGCGCTCGATGACCTCCCACGGCGTGAGCAAGTCGGAGAGCGACACGACCGCGAAGTCGTGGGCAAGCGGGGCGCCGAGCACCGCCGACCCGCTCTGAGCCGCGGTGGCCCCGGCGATAACTTCCACGTCTACATCGGGGTAGTCCTCCGCAAGCTCCAGCACGGGGCTCGCCATGCCGTACACGCCCGCGTCACCGCTGCACACGAGCGCCACGGCTTCTTCGCTCTGCGCGCGCGAAAGCGCCAGGCGGCACCGTTCGACCTCGTGCATCATCGGCGTCGCGAGATGCGCCGCGTCGGGCACGGCGGCGAGCGCGAGCTCCACGTATTTCGTGTACCCCACAACGATGTCGGCCGCCTCGAGCGCGCGCCGGGCCGCAATCGTCATGCCGTCGGGGCCGCCCGGGCCGATCCCCACCACGAAGAGCTTTCCCATCACCGCTCCTTAAACGAAAGTTCGATAGTTACCTTGGAAAACGCGACGGTTACGCCGCCGTGAGCGAGCTTCGGGAAGATAAGTTTGCCCCCGTCCGCGAGCGCCGCACGCTCGCACACGTTGTCGACCCCCACCGTCGCGCGCACGAAATCAGATGGCGAAACGCTGCCTTCGACCTGCGACAACTCCTCTGCGGAATACGTCGCGAGCGGGATATTCCGCGCGCGGCAGAAAGCGAGCAGACCCTCCTCGTGCGCCTTCACGTCGATCGTCGCCGCCTCGCGCACGGCCGAAGGCGAGATATCCGCCTGCCCGCACGCGAGAAAAAACGCCTCCTCAATCGCTTCGGCGCACGCACCGCGACGGCACCCTATACCCGCAACGATGCAGGGCACGACAAGGCGAAGTGGCTCGGGCGCAGGCGCCTGCGCCCGCACGCCCGCCGGCTTCCCCGTCTCACCGGCGGGCACAACCTTGCCCGTTGTCTCCGCCGCGCGAACGGACGCACCTGCATTCGCGCCAGCAAACGGCGAAACGACGATATCGGCCCGAGCGCGGTCGGACGCAATGTCAACCCCCTCAGGCGGCTGTCCCGAAATCGGCATGTCGGAATAGAGCGTCACGCGCCCGCCCGAAAGCAGCCGCGCCGACACTCGCTTGATGGCCTCGGGATTCGAAACGGCGAGCCCCGCACGGCGCGCCCACGTATCTACCGCCCACACGCCGCGGACGTCGGTCGCCGTGGTGATGACGGGGATGGCGCCTACCGCGCGTGCCACAGTTTGCGCAAGCTCGTTCGCACCACCCAAATGCCCCGACAAAAGCGGGACGGCAAAGCGCCCCGCCTCGTCGATCGCCACAACCGCGGGATCGTTTGTCTTCGAGGCGACATGCGGCGCGATCGCCCGCACGGCGATGCCCGCCGCGCCCACGAACAGAAGCGCGTCCGACGCTTCCCACGCGTGCGCCGTCCATGCGCGCAGGTCGGCCTTCCCCTCGCCGAATCCGCGCGAAACGGAAACGTCCCAGCCAGGGTCATCTTCACCTGTCTGCGCGCAATCGGAAAGCGCGCGTGCGGTGCGCTCAGCCAACGCATACCCCCTCTCAGTGAACGCTATGCAGGAAACCCTCATCTAGCGCACCACCATCGTCGAGAAGTAGCTACCCCGATCGGGCACATCGTCGAGCGAGCGGTACACGCGCTCGCCCGGAAGCCCACAATCCTCTACGAGCTCGGCACCGTCGAAGGCGCCCTCCTCGCGAAGGATGCGCTTCGTGTCCGCAAGCGAGCGGCGCGCCTTCATGACCACCTTCGTCCCCGGCCAGCCGATTGCGCGGCGCACCCCGTACAGCACGCCTTTACTCATACGTCGCCCCCAATTCCCCGATAACCGCATCGGCGCCCGACGTGCGGAAAAGCTCGCGGCGCTCGGCGTCGAACACGACCGCGGCGATGTCGCATGCGCCCGCCGCGCGGCGGCGCAACCTGTCCTCGATTGCCGCAGCGAGCGAGGCGCGCGCAGCGTCCCCCACGCCGGCGGCCTCGATTACCTCGAGCGCCGCCGTGGTCGTGACGGACGTCATGATCTCGCACACGGTCTTCGCGCCCGCGCCGGCCAAGGCCGCGTGGGCGGCCAGAATCTCCGCGCGGCAGTCGGCGGTACGCGAATGGGTGTCCATGATGCCGCCCGCGACCTTCACCAGCTTGCCGATGTGTCCCACAAGAAGGACATTGGTAAATCCCTCGCGAACGCAGCAATCAATCGCATCGCCCACAAAGTTGGAGATGAAGACCACCGGCGCACCGTTTAGGTGGAAATGCCCCGAGATGAACTGCGCGCCGTAGTTGCCGGGCGTGAGCACGACTCCGCGCCGCCCCATAGCCGCATGCTGCCGGATCTCGAGCTCGATGCTGTCGCGCAAGGCAGCGAGGCTGCGCGGCTCGACGATGCCCGTCGTTCCCAGGATGGAGATGCCGTCCTCTATCCCCAGGTGCGGGTTGAAGGTCTTTTCGGCAAGGGCAACACCCTCGGGTACCGAAATCGTCACAGCAATGTTTCCAGAAAAGCCGTGCGCGGCGCACACCTCACGCACCGCCGAAGTAATCATCGCGCGCGGCGTCGCGTTGATGGCGGCCGCCCCCACCGGCTGCTCGAGCCCGGGCAACGTCACGCGCCCCACGCCCACGCCGCCATCGACGGAAACTTCCGATTCGTGCGCGGGCACGTCCTTGCTGCCCGCAGCACCCGTGCCCGACCCCGCATGTTCCACGCGCGCGTACACGAGCACGCCGTCGGTCACATCGGCATCGTCGCCTGCGTCCTTTCGCACGGCGCACTGGGCGCTCCCCTCGCCGATGCATGCGTCGACCACATCCGTCTCGACGGGCAGCCCGCCGGGGGTGACGACCGACACGCGGCCGACGGGCTTTCGTGACAAGAGCATCTCGCAGGCCGCCTTCGCCGCGAGCGCGGCGCAGCTCCCCGTGGTGTAGCCGCAGCGCAGGCGGGTCGTCCCGGTATATATGTAGTGCTCGAAGGCCACGCTAGCTACTCGCCTTCCGATACCCCGTGGCAAACGAAGGGTCGTAAAGCTTGCTGCGCTCGTACGACCCCGCTTGCGCACCGTTGTGCGCAAGCCCGCCGCGAGCTCCGAGCACGCGGCCCACCACCACGAGCGCCGTGCGGTCGATGCCCTCTCGCGCGCCCGCATCGGCGAGCGTGCCCACTGTGCAGCGCACCACGCGCTCCTCAGGCCAGGTCGCCTTGTACACGAGTGCCGCCGGCTCATCGGAGCTGCGGCCCGCGGCCAAAAGCTCGGCGGAAAGCTCGGCGAGCATACCCGAGCTCAGGAAGATGACCATAGTCGAGCCGCTTTCCGCCATGGTGCGCATGCCCTCGCCCGCGGGCATGGGGGTGCGCCCGGAAAGCCGCGTGATCACGACCGACTGGCTGATTCCCGGCAGCGTGTATTCCTGGCGAAGCGCCGCCGCGGCACCGCAAAAGCTCGACACGCCGGGCACCACCTCGTAGTCCACGCCGCGCGCGTCGAGCGCGTCCATCTGCTCCTGGATGGCGCCGTACAGGCACGGGTCGCCCGTGTGCAGGCGCACCACTTCCTCGCCCCGTGCATCCGCCGCGCACATCACGTCGAGCACTTCCTCCAAGGTCATGTGCGCGCTGTCGTAGACGACGCAGGATTCCTTGCACTCAGCGAGCAGCTCGGGGTTCACAAGGCTCCCCGCCCAAACGACCACGTCGGCCGCGCGCAGAAGGCGCGCCCCGCGCAGCGTGATAAGGTCGGCGGCGCCCGAGCCTGCGCCAACGATATGAATCATCCGAGCCTTCCTTCCCGTTTCTCATCGCAACCGTTTACGCCGCCATTCGCGCAGCGGGCAAAACACGGCGCCTGCGGCAGCAATGGGCGCAAATACGCAGGCAGGAGGCGCAATGCCGCCCGCCCTGGGCTTTGACACGTTCACAAGTGCCCACTATCATAGTAAAAGTTTCGGCAACGAGCATATGACAATCGGATAAAAGGAAATGACCGGCGCGGCGCCCGCACAGCCCGCGCTGGCTTGCGGAGGGAACCAGGTGGGAATCCTGGGCAAGGGACATTACTGTATAGGACGCGCGGGCGAACCGCCTCGCGCCCCAAGCCAGACTGCTTCGCCTTTTCCTCACGGCATCGCTGTGGCGTTAGCTCCTTGTGAACCCCGAGGGGTGCGCTTTTCTTTCGCTTGTGCCGACAAGCAACTGTCGCCGGGGGACCGGCAAACCGAGGAAAGGAAAAACCATGTCCGACCAGATGTCACGCCGCGGCTTCATGAGCGCCGCAGCAACCGGAGCCGTCGCGCTCGCCGGAGTCGCGCTCGCGGGCTGCTCCAACACCTCCGCGAGTTCCGAGAAATCGAGTGAAAAGGAGAAGGCCGTGAAGCCGGTCATCCTCGTCACGAGCTTCGGCACGAGCTACAACGACTCGCGCCACATCACCATCGGCGCCATCGAAGACGCTATCCGCGAGAAGTACTGGCAGGACTACGACATCCGCCGCGCCTTCACCGCGCAGATCATCATCGACAAGCTGAAGAAGCGCGACGGCATCACGATCGACAACATGACCGAGGCGCTCGACCGCTGCGTGGAAGACGGCGTGAAGGAAATCGTCGTGCAGCCGACGCATCTCATGGGTGGCCTGGAATACACCGACGTGAAAGACGAGCTCGACAAGTACGCCGACAAGTTCGACAAAATCTCGCTCGGCGACCCGCTGCTCACCTCCGACGACGACTACAAGAAGGTGGCCGCAGCCATTAAGGAGAACATGGCGTCCTTCGACGACGGCAAGACGGCGCTGTGCCTCATGGGTCACGGCACCGAAGCCGATTCCAACGCCGACTATGCCAAGATGCAGGAAGTGTTTAAGAACGAGGGCTTGACGCAGTTCTTCGTCGGCACCGTCGAGGCTGAACCGACCTGCGAGGATGTTATCGCCGCCGCGAGCGCCGCAGGCTACAAGAAGGCCGTGCTCGCGCCGTTCATGGTGGTCGCGGGCGACCACGCGAACAACGACATGGCAGACGAGACCGACCCCGACAGCTGGGCTGCGAAGTTCGTGGCCGCCGGCTTCGAAGTGACGTGCCTGCTCCAGGGTCTGGGACAGAACGTCGCGGTCGACGAAATCTACGTCTCGCACGTGGACGACGCCATCGCCAAGCTGTAAACTCGCCTCGCACGGGGGCGCCGGTCGCGTCCCCGTGCAACGGGCATGCGCCTTCCCCGACTGACGGCGCATGCCCGTTGCATTCGCATCCCGTCAGCCCACCGCACGGCGCGGGCGGTCGAAGCGATTGAAAGGAACCCCCTCCATGTTGAAGAAAACCCTTGCCTTCGCCCTGTCAGCGGCGCTTTTCGCGTTCTCGCTCGCCGGCTGCGGCGGAAATTCAATCGACAGCGCAAAGGCAAGCGATGCCGATTCCCAGGAAAAGACCGAACAGGCGGCCGATGCGCCCGAGGGCGCAAGCGCTGCCCCCATCACCGCCGACAAGGTGGCCGACGGCACCTATCCGATCACCGTAGATTCCAGCTCGAACATGTTCAGGATTGTGGACGCCCAGCTCATCGTGGAAAACGGCTCCATGCACTGCGTGATGACGCTTTCCGGCACGGGCTACGGCAAGCTCTTCATGGGCACGGGCGACGAGGCTGCCGCCGCGAGCGAGGCCGACTTCATCCCCTATGTGGAAAACGCGGAAGGCAAGTACACCTACGACGTGCCCGTTGAAGCGCTCGACGAGGACACCGCCTGCGCCGCGTGGAGTATTAGAAAAGAGCAGTGGTACGACCGCACGCTCGTGTTCGAATCCGCCGGCGTCGATCTGCGCGCCGACGCACTGAAGTAACGCCATGCGGTCGATTCTTCCCAAGGGGGAAAGCAGGAAGCGTCGCAGCATCGCGGTGCGCGCGATCGCCTGCGTTCTCGTTGCCCTGCTCGCGCTTCCCTTCGCGGGGTGCAGTGCGAGCCCGAACGCGACCGGTGGCACGGCAGGCTCTCAGGAATACACTGTGAGCGTCTCGCTCTCCGGTGGGTCAGGGCGCGCAAGCATCGCCTCACCCACCACAATTGTGAAGGATGGCGACACCTACACCGCGACTATCACCTGGTCGAGTTCGAACTACGACAAAATGACCGTCAACGGCGTGGACTACGCGCCCGTAAACGACGGCGGCAACTCCACGTTCGAGATACCCGTCACGCTCGACGAGGACATCGCCGTGTCGGCCGAGACCGTCGCCATGTCAACGCCGCACACCATCGACTACACGCTCCACTTCGATTCATCCACCATGAAGGAGAAATCGGGCGACGAAGCAAGCGGCGGCTCCCCTGCGGGAACGGCTTCAAACGCCGCTGCCGACTTCCACAACGCCGATTTGGGCTGCGGCTGGAAGCCGACGGGGACGCTTCAGCTTGAATACGCCGAGCACTTCACTGTCGACGAGTACGAAGGCGGCCTGCGGCTTATCTGCATTTCGAACGGGGAGCGCTTCCTCGTGGTGCCGCAAAATGCAAAGGTACCTGATGGGTTGAGCTCCGACATCGCGGTCATAAGGCGCCCCGCCGACAAGGTGTACCTCGTGTCGTCGGCGACGATGTGCCTGGTCGACGCGCTCGATGCGAACGACAATATCATTATGTCGGGCACGAAGGCCGACGATTGCTCGGTCGCGGGCTTCAAAAGCGCGCTCGAAAGTGGGGCGATCGCCTACGGCGGCAAGTACAGCGCGCCCGACTACGAGCGAATATCGGCCTCGGGCTGCACGCTCGCCATCGAGAACACTATGATCAACCACACGCCCGATGTGAAGGAAAAGCTGCAGAAGCTCGGACTCGTCGTGCTCACCGAACAGTCCTCGAGCGAGCCCGAAGCACTCGGGCGCGTCGAGTGGATTAAGCTTTTCGGCGTCCTGTTCGACAAGGAAGACGAGGCCGCGCACCTGTTCAACGAGCAGAAGGCCCGCGTCGAGCAAACGTCGAGGCTTGCGTCGTCAGGTAAAACCGTGGCGTATTTCTACATTAACTCGAACGGGGCCGCCGTCACGCGGCGGGCGGGCGACTACGTGGCGCAGATGATCGAGCTTGCAGGCGGCAACTACGCGCTCGATGACGCGCAGACGGCGTCGACGTCAGGTTCGTCAGTAACGCTCGAAATGGAGCGCTTCTACGCGACGGCGAAGGATGCCGACATCATCGTCTACAACGGCACCATCGACGAATCGGTTGCCACCTTAAACGACTTCGTAAGCAAAAACGCGCTATTGTCGCAGTTCAAAGCCGTGAAGAACGGCAACGTCTGGGTCACAAGCGCCGACATGTACCAGCAGATGACTTCTACCGCCGACATTATCGACGAGCTGCACGGGGCGTTCACCGGCGATGACGCGAGCGACTTCCATTATCTGAGGAAGCTCGGCTAGCACCATGAGAAGCCGACTTTCCATGGCATACGACGAATCGGGGCGCGTCGCACGGTGTCGCGTCGTGACGGCGCTGCTCGCTGTTGTCCTCATCGTGCTCGTCGGGGCCAACCTGTGCATCGGGAGCGTGCTCGTGCCCGCAGACCACATCCCCGGCATCCTTTCGGGCGGCGCGGCCAATTCCATGGAAAGCCAAGTCATCTGGGAGATTCGCCTGCCGCGCGTGCTTTCAGCCGTGCTTCTCGGCGGGGCACTTTCGCTCTCCGGGTTCCTGCTGCAGACGTTTTTCAACAACCCCATCGCCGACCCGTTCATCTTGGGCGTCTCCTCGGGCGCAAAGTTCGTCGTCGCGCTTACGATGATCGTGCTTCTGGGCGCGAACCAGGCCATGTCCTCGCCGGCCATGGTGGCCGCAGCGTTTCTGGGATCGCTTATCACCATCGGCTTCGTGCTCCTCATCGCACGGCGCATAAGTTCCATGGCCATGCTCATCGTGGCGGGCGTCATGGTGGGATACATCTGCTCGGCGGCGACGAACTTTCTCATCGCCTTCGCCGACGACCAGTCCATCGTGAACCTGCACAACTGGTCTTTGGGTAGCTTCTCGGGTTCGAGCTGGGACGACATCGCGGTCATCGCGGTCGTGGTGATCACCGTGAGCGCATGCGTATTCGCGATATCGAAGCCCCTTTCCGCCTTCCAGCTGGGAGAAGCCTACGCGAAAAGCGTCGGCGTGAACGTCGCACGCTTCCGCGTGGTGCTCGTCCTTCTAGCGAGCATGCTCTCCGCCTGCGTGACCGCGTTCGCTGGTCCGGTGTCGTTCGTAGGCATCGCGGTTCCGCATCTCGTTAAGTCGGCGCTGAAGTCGTCGAAGCCCATCCGCGTGATTCCTGCGTGCTTCTTGGGAGGCGCCATCTTCTGCGCGGGCTGCGATTTGATCGCGCGCACGCTGTTCTCCCCCGTCGAGCTTTCCATCAGCGCCGTCACCGCCATCTTCGGCGCGCCGGTGGTTATCGCACTCATGTTGAAGAAGCGGGTGAGGTAGATGGGGAAATTCGTGCCGCAGCCCAAAACGCTCGGAAGGGACATTCCGTGCTTAGACAGTCCTAAGCTCGCACGAAAGCGCCAGAAGGCACTTTCGGCTCGTGCGGAACTGCACGCGGAACGCCTCCTCCGAGCGGAGTCGAACCTCGAAACCCCGGTCGAAACGCAGGCTGACGGAGCGCCGCTTTTCCGCATAAGCGACCTGTCGGCGGGCTACGACAAGAAGGTCGTAGTCGAAGGCGTCGATCTGGAGGTTCGCGCGGGCGACGTCGTGGCGCTCATCGGGCCGAACGGCTCGGGCAAGTCGACCATCTTGAAAACCATCACGCGCCATCTGGCACCGCTTGCCGGCGCGGTCGAGCTCGACGGGCGGGAGATTTCCCGATGGAAGACGGCGGAATTCGCAAGGAACCTTGCCGTTATGCTGACAGATCGACCCCGGACCGAGCTCCTCACCTGCCGCGATATCGTAGAGGCGGGAAGGCATCCCTACACCGGGCGAATGGGAACACTTTCGCCTGACGACCATAGTCGGGTCGACGAGGCCATGAAAACCGCACATGTGGAAGAGCTCGCCGAGCGCGACTTCATGCAGATAAGCGACGGGCAACGCCAGCGCGTCATGCTCGCACGCGCCATCGCGCAGGATCCGCGTGTGCTCGTGCTCGACGAGCCCACATCGTATCTCGATATCCGCTACCAGATCGACCTGCTGCGAATACTTCGCCACCTTGCGAAATCGCGGAATGTGGCTGTCATCATGTCCATCCACGAACTCGAGCTCGCGCAGAAAAGCGCCGACAAGGTGATTTGCGTGAAGGACGGTCGGGTCTTCCGCGCCGGCGCACCCGAGGACATATTCACGCGCGAGACGATTGGCGAGCTCTACGGCCTTCAACATGGCACCTTCAACGAGCGCTTCGGCAGCGTGGAAATTGGGCACCCACACGGCGATGCGCACACGTTCGTCATCGCCGGCGCAGGTACGGGGTCAGCTGTGTTTCGCCAGCTCATCCGGCAGGGCAAGGCGTTCTACGCGGGCATTCTGCACGAAGGGGACATCGACTGCGAGCTCGCGCGCGACCTGGCGACGGAATGCGTGGCCGAGCGCGCCTTCGAGCCGATCGGGGATAAAACCATAGCCCGCGCCAAAGAGCTCCTCGTCCACTGCGCGCGCCTTATCGTGTGCCCCGCCGCCTTCGGCACCATAAACGCCCGCAACGCAGAGCTCGTCGAGTTTGCACGCTCGCATGGTATCGAGGTCATGCGAGCGTGCGAAGGCACATCGGAGGATTCCAAAATTGGAGTGGGAAGGATAAACTGGACTTTCTTTTAAGGATCCTCAGGCTACAGCTCCTACGCCGGCAAGGTCTCCAAGGCGCCGGAGAACCTCAGGAACAGGAATTTCCACGCCGACGAGCCCAACTAGGCCTAATCCAAGCGAGATTCCAGACTCGACAGACCATTGAGAGTCAGATCGTTGGCGACCTCAGAGACACGCTCGATAGGAACCGAGCCGTCAGACAGTGCCCACGTGCGATAAATACCGATAATACCCGACAGCAAAAACGCCAGATAGTAGTCGAACATCTCGTCCTTGAGACCTTGGGGCAGCAGATCGCGCTCGGCAATCTCGTGCTCGAGCGGCGCACGAAGACGAGCCATAAAATCATCGAGCGGAATGTTCTCGATCAGCTGACGATTGAGCACCAAGTTGTTGCACAGTGCCTCGTTAACGGTTTTAAAGAAGGTCGCCGCCGCGCCAAGAGCGCGCTCGTTGGTGTCACCGTCCATGGAAGCAAGCGTTTTCTCGACCGAGTCGACAATCATCTCCACCACATCGACGGCAATGGCATCGAGCAGGCCGTCAACCGTACCAAAGTGAACGTAAAAGGTCTTGCGGTCGACATTGGCCTCGCGCGCGATGGCACTCACCGTAATGTCTGCCAGCGGCTTTTCCATGAGCAGGCGCTCGAAAGCCGAAAGGATGGCATTACGGCTGCGAACGATGCGGCGGTCAAGACGCGGTTTGCTGGTTGCCATGGGCGTGTCCCTTCGATATGCGAGCATTCATCAACAGATGAGAGATAATCTACGTAAGAGGATTATCCCCCATACGGCACAAATATGCCCCGCATCATGAAGAACGCACGACTGCCCTACTGCGACTTAGGGTGCTTCTTCTTATTGAGTGCCGACGGAGATACGCGAATACCGTCTCCCGTCTGACGCACATAGGCCTTATGAGCCGGCTTAGCGGTCCCAGAAGCCTTCTGAGCGTGCTTCTTGGGATCAACGGTAACAGCATTCGTGGGGTGCGGCTTAGTGGGCGCAGAGGGCGTCTGAGGCGTGCGGCCGAGCTTGCGCATCACGCGATCCCAGCGCGCATGGATGCTCTCGTTGTGGGCGCTCTTAAGTCCCAGCAGGGGCGCAGCCAAAATGGTCGGCGCAATAAACGTAATGAGACGCCACAGCAGATAGCCGGCGGTCGAAGCCGACCCAAAGAAATGACCCAAGAACAATGCAAAGCCGCCCTCAGCGCCACCAGTTCCACCGGGCAAGGGAACCGCAGAGCTCAGCAGCTGGACAAAGGCGCTCGCGGCCATGACCGAGAAAAAGTCGACCTCGTGGTGGCCAAAGGCAAGCATCAGGAAATACGGCACCAGATAGAAAAACGCAAGCTGCAGCATGGTGATAAACACGGTGAGCAGCATGGAAGAAAAATGTCCGGCCGAAAGCTTGAACTTCTCGGAGAAGGAGTAGATCTCGCCATCGACAAACGTGCGCCATCCCTCGATCTTAGTGGCCGAGACACCAATGCGCTCGAGCCAATTGATGATGCAATGGGCGACGCGCGTGACGGTCTTAGGCATGAGCGCGACGGCGAAGATGCCCAGCAAGATACAGCAGTGCCCACCAAAGCTAAAGACGCACAGCAACGTCATGTCGCCATAGCGCTCGGCAAAAAAGGGCATGCGAGCAAACAGTAGGATAGCGCCCCAGGCAACGAGGCCAAACTGGTACACGATAAAACGCGTGAATTGCGTGGCGCCGGCCTCGCCCACGTTTTGGCCGGCCTTGGTCAGGCGATAGATTTGAGCCGGGGTGGAGCCCATCATCATGGGCGTCAGGTTACCAAAGAAGATGCCACTCGCCTCGACCGAGATCAAGTCGCGGATGCCGACGGGCGAATTGGGATCGAGCCAGACGGCGATCGCATAGGCCACAATGCCAAAGAACAGGTACATGAACATGCAAAGACACGCGACAACGAGCCATGACGCCTGGACGCTCGACATAGCGGCCCAGAACTGCCCCATCTGCCCGGTTACCACCAGATAGACGATATAACCTACCAGCACGACGCCGATAAAGATGGCGCCGCGGCGTGCGCTCTTATTGTCATCTCCGCCCGAGGCCTCAACCTCGACCTGGGGCTTAGACGTATGCTGAGAGGACTCCGTCATGAGACTCCTTCTAACAGTCAAAATATCCTGGATATTGTACCCGTAAGGGCCATAGGCAGAACGCAAAGCTCTGGTTCAAACGGGAATTGCAGACGGTTGTTTGAAAATAAAATAACCCGGCCTTCCATAGGAAGTCCGGGTATCAGATGCGTGGTAGCCCGTACCAGATTCGAACTGGTGATCTCCGCCTTGAGAGGGCGGCGTCCTAAACCGCTAGACGAACGGGCCATAAGCCTCAGCAGAAAAGAAGTGGTAGCCCGTACCAGATTCGAACTGGTGATCTCCGCCTTGAGAGGGCGGCGTATTAAACCGCTAGACGAACGGGCCACATGACATCTGCACTGCCGTGCTGCGAGGAAATATATTACGGGACAAAAAACGTCAGCGCAAGAAGAAATTCCAAATTGCCGAAAAATTGTCGGCAGGTTATGGAACACGCAGGTAAACTTGGTAGCTAATTCAAGTTGAGCTGGACCAAAAGAGCTTCGCGCTCGTTGGGAATGTTGTCTTCGATCACGGCGTCGAGGGCGGAGTTGAGAAGCTGACCCAGTTCCGGCCCGGGCTTGACTCCGGCACGGATCAGGTCGCCGCCGTTGATGGCGAGCATCTTGAGCGTATAGGGCTCCCCTGCCCCCAACAGATTATGGGCGAGTGCACGCATCTCCTCGATCGTCTCGACGTAATAGAAGCACGACGGGGCCTTGCCAAGTGTGTCGGCACGCTTAAGGTCCATGAGCTCGTCAATCAGGCGGGCCGTGTCGACGCCCTCACCCGAAAGCGCGCGCATCATATTGAGCAGGCAGGAGCGCTCGGGGCGCAGCGGCTTGTCATGGTATTTGATAAGCAGGCACACATCGCGCACCAGGTCGTGCGAAAGCGCCAGGCGATCCATAATGACGCGCGCTTTCTTGGCGCCGAGCTCGGGATGACCGTAGAAGTGTCCGCTGCCGGCGTGATCGACCGTAAAGCACTCGGGCTTGGAGACATCGTGCAAAAACGCCGCCCACATAAGGCTCGACGATGGCGCGACGCCGTCGCACAGCGCCAGCTCCCCTGCCACCGTCAGCACACGGGCGATATGCTCGTAGACGTTAAACGCATGATAGACACTTCGCTGATCAAACCCGCGACCCGCTGCCAACTCGGGCACAGCGGCGCAGATGAGCTCGGGGTAGCGCAGCATCGCGTCTCCCCCGTGACCGGTCGAAAGAATGCCCTCGAGCTCAATACCCACACGCTCGCGCGCTACGGCATCGAGCAGCGGCGCGCACTCGGCAAGCGCACGCTTGGTCTCGGGCTCAATCATAAAGTCCAGGCGGCAGGCAAAGCGCACCGCGCGCAGCATGCGCAGGGCGTCCTCGTTAAAGCGACGCCTGGGATCGCCGACAGCGCGAATCAGCTTGCGCTCCAAGTCACCCTGGCCGTCGTAGCGGTCGACAAGCCCGCGCTCGGGATGCCAGGCCATGGCGTTGACGGTAAAGTCGCGGCGCGCCAGATCATCCTCGAGCGAGGCGGCACGCTCGACACTCTGAGGATGGCGCCCATCGGTGTAAAAGCCATCCAGACGGTACGTTGTGACCTCAATACGCTCGCCATCGGAAATAGCCGTGATTCCGCCAAATTTAATGCCCGACTCCACGACCGCGATACCAGCGGCCTCGAGCGCCGATTTAGACTCCTGCCACAGGCCGCTACAGCACATATCAACATCGTGGCTGGGGCACCCCATCAGGGCGTCGCGCACCCAACCGCCCACGTACCAAGCCTCAAGACCAGCCGCCTCAAGCGCGCGCAGGACGCGCAGGGACGCATCGGACGGTTGAGTACCGTTGAGCGAAACATTGCACATGCCTATGGCCTCCTGCGACTATCAAATTGGCTATCGATTGCGTCTGCAAGAAGTCTAGCAAGAAACAGCCTCCACTGCACACGCAAGTCCGATAAACAAAAACGCATCCGTCCTAGTCTAAGACGGATGCGAAATAATCAAACTATTCAGACAAGGTGCCGGAACTAGCAGACCTGGCGAACCTCGATGTGCTTCTTATATTCGTCCACCTTGGCAAAATCACCCAGACCGGGGCACTCGACCACGTTGGCGCCAGTGGCCATCGAAAGGCGCAGGGCGTCCTCGACGCGCTCGGGGGCGTCGTGCCACACGGACAGGAAGGCAGCGAGCGAGGAATCGCCGGCGCACACCGTCGACAGCAGCTTGACGTCGAAGGTGCGGTTGGCAAACCAGATATGCTCGCCGTTGGAGAAGTACGCACCGGCGCCACCAAGGGTCAGCAGCACGTTCTTGGCGCCCTTGGCGTGCAGCTCGGCCATAGCGCCCTTGACGGACTCGTCGTCGCCACCGCTCACCTTGATGCCAAAGATGTCAAGCAGCTCGTCGTCATTGGGCTTGATCAGCAGTGGCTCCAGAGCAATGAGGTCTGCCAGCTGATGGCTCGAGATGTCGAGGACGAACTCGGCCCCCTTGGCCTTGACACGGCGCAGGACCTCGGCCAAGAAGCCCTCGGAAGTGTTGGGAGGCAGCGAGCCGCTGATGACCAGGCAGGTCATGTCATCGAGCGAATCGATAAGTTCAAACATCTCCTGCTCGTTGGCCTCATTGATGGCGGCACCGGCGTTGACCATGTTGTACTCGGTGTCGGGGCCGGCATTGAGGAACACGTTGACGCGCGTAATGCCGTCGGTCCACACGGGCTTGACGGGCACGCCCAGGGCCTCGGCGCCCTTAACGATAAACTCGCCCGAGAAGCCGGCGAAGAAACCCAGAATCGTGGTGTCGACACCATAGTGGTCAAGCGTAAACGAGACGTTGAGGCCCTTGCCGTTGGGCGTGTAGACGGCACTGCGGGTACGCGTGACGGTGTTGGCGCCAAGGCCGTCGCAGGCGATGTTGTAATCAATGGCGGGATTTGCAGTGAGCGTGTAAATCATGAATGTTCCTTTCACGAAGCAACGTGTTGATGAAAGTATATTCCACCCATCGGTAAAAGGCTAGGACAACTCGGCGAACGGTGTGGAAGCGATGAAGTACGGCATAACATCTCTCCCCCATGGCGGAACAAAAAAGGCGCCCCGGCCGAAACCGGGGCGCCGCATGCGCACGAATATGTCGCGTTTCGATTACTGACGATCGAGCTTGCGGACAGCAACGCGCTTGCTGTACTCATCGACGTGACCGAAGTCGCCAATACCGACAGACTCGGCAACGTTGGCGCCGGTGGCCATAGCAAGCTTCATGGCCTCCTCGACGTTGTCGCGATCCCTGTACCACTTGTGCAGGAACGCAGCGAGGGTGCAGTCGCCGGCGCAGACGGAAGAAACCAGCTTGATGTTGAACTCACGCTTGGCGTACCAGATGTCCTCGCCGTTGGAGAAGTAAGCGTCGCCGCGGCTACCACGGGTGAGCAGCACGTTCTGAACGCCAGCGTCGTGAGCCATCTTCATGGCAACGCGAACCTCGTCGTCGGTGTCGACCGGCACGCCGAAGATGGCCTTCATCTCGTGATGGTTCGGCTTGATGAGCAGCGGCTTCTTGTGAGCGAGCTCCTTGAGCTTGTCGGAGGACAGGTCCAAGACGACATCGGCGCCACGAGCCTGAGCGTGCTCCATGACCTGAGCCAGGAAGTCGGGCGTAGCTTTGGGAGGCACGGAGCCGGAGACAATCAGGCACTCGAGATCGCCCGCGGTGTCCAGGATGTTGTAGAGCTCCTCCTGGTGCTGCGGCGTAATCGGAGCACCCGGGTTCAGGATGCCGTACTCGTGCTGGCCATCGTTGACGTAGGTGTTAATGCGCGTGATACCGTCGGTCCAGACCGGGCGGCAGAGGCAACCCAGGTTCATGACCTCCTCGACGATGAACTTGCCCGTGAAGCCAGCGAAGAAGCCGAGCGCGACGGTGTCGACGCCCATCTTCTTAAAGGCGAAGGACACGTCGAGGCCCTTGCCGTTAGCCGTGTAGCTGGCCGAACCGGTGCGGACGTTCTCGTCGGGCTCGAGCGGAGAGCTCGAAACCGTCATGTCGACAGCCGGGTTAGCGGTTAGCGTGTAGAACATTTACAGTACCCCCTGTATATGTGAGGGCCGCGTGGCCGGCCCATTCCAACCACGCGGTTACCTCTGATACCAAATTAGCGAGCTGCGGACTCGAGCAGTGCCTTGACCTCGGCGGCGGTGTTGCAGGCGAGCGCCTTCTCGGCGAGCTCGTCGCACTCGGCCTTGGTCCACTGGCTGATGGTCTTACGGGCGCGCAGGATCGACGGAGCACTCATCGAGAACTCCTCCAGGCCCCAGCTGATCAGCAGCGGCTCGAGCAGCGGATCGGCAGCGGCCTCGCCGCACATACCGACCATGATGCCGGCCTTCACGCCGCTCTCGATGATGTTCTTGAGCGAGCGGAGCACGGCGGGATAGTAAACCTGGTACAGGTTGGAGATGGTGTCGTTGCCACGGTCGGCGCACATGGTGTAGCCGATCAGGTCGTTGGTGCCGATGGAGAAGAAGTCGGCGACCTCGGCCAGACGGTCTGCGAGCAGCGAAGCGGCGGGCGTCTCGACCATGATACCGACCTCGATGTTCTCGTTGAACTTGCGACCCTCTTCGGTCAGCTCGGCCTTGCACTGCTCGACGAGCTCCTTGACAGCCAAGACCTCCTCGACGCAGGTGACGAGCGGGATCATGATCTTGACGTCACCGAAGGCGCTAGCGCGCAGCAGAGCGCGGAGCTGGACCTTGTACTGGTCGGGATTGGCCAGGCAGTAACGCACGGCGCGGAAGCCCATGAAGGGGTTGTCTTCCTTGACCATATGCAGATACGGAATCTCCTTGTCGCCACCCACATCGAGCGTGCGGATGATGACCGGAGCACCCTTGAGCGCGCTGGCGACCTTACGGTAGGCGTTGAACTGCTCCTCCTCGGAAGGAAGCTCAGCGGAGTCCATGAACAGGAACTCGGAGCGGAACAGACCGATGGCCTCGGCGTCGTGATCGAGCGCGTTGGGCACGTCATCGGGGTTACCGATGTTGCAGGCGATGATCTTCTTGATGCCATCGGCAGTCACGGACGGCTTGCCACGGAAGGCCTCGAGGGCTGCCTTCTCGGCAGCGAAGGCCTCGGCCTTGGCGGTGTAGGCAGCGAGCGTCTCCTCGTCGGGATCGGCCTCGACGATACCCTTGCCGCCGTCGACGACAACGGTCATACCGTTGCGCAGCGCGGTGCAGCTGTTGGAAACCGAAAGGACAGCCGGGATCTCGAGGGCGCGCGCAATGATCGCGGAGTGCGACGTGCGGCCACCGGTCTCGGTGACGATACCGGCAACGTGGGCCTTATCGATCGTGGCGGTCATGGACGGCGTAAGGTCGTGCACGACAACGACGGTGTTCTCGGGCAGGACGGAGAGGTCGACGACCTCCTTGCCCAGCAGCTCGGCCAGAATACCGGTGCGGATGTCGGCGATGTCGGCCGCGCGCAGACGGAACATCTCGTCGTCCATGGACAGGAACATGTTCTCGAACATGGTCGAGGTGTCCATGAGCGCCTGCTCGGCGCAGGTACCGCCGTCAATGGCGGCGTTGATGGCGTCGGTCATGCCCGGATCCTGAGCCAGGACAATGTGTCCGCTCATGATCTCGGCCTCGGCCTCGCCCACCGTCTCCTTCATGTGGTCGGCCTGAGCCTGGGTCTTCTCGCAGAAGACCGAAAGAGCGGACTGATAGCGCTCCTTCTCTGCTGCCGAATCAGCAACCTCGTGCGGCTCAAACGTCAAGTCGGGATCGACGGCAACCATGACGGTGCCGATACCGATGCCCTCGGAAGCGTTGACTCCCTGATACATTCCCATTCCTCTCTCCGTGTCATGTGATAAAGCGTTTTGCCATATCCATGACAAAAGAGCGCAGCTACCTTACAACAGGTCACTGCGCCCCCAAATATGAACTTAGTTGTTCAACATGCGACCCGTTTGAGTTCTACTCGCCAAGACCGCTCTTGATGAGCTCGATGGCAGCAGCCAGAGCCTCGGCCTCGTCAGCGCCGTCGCACTTGACCTCGACCTCGGTGCCGCAGGGGATACCAGCAGCCATGAGGGCCATCGGGGACTTGCCGTTGACCTCCTTCTCGGGGGTAACGACCGTCACGTCACAGGCATACTTGCCCATGGTGGAGGCGAACAGACCAGCCGGACGCATGTGCAGACCCTGAGGATTAACGAGGGTAGCCTTCTCAGAAACCATAATTGACTCCTTTTTGTGTTTAACCCCTGTCATGCATGTGGCAGGAGTCAGATTCACGACGTTGTTTATATTAACTCACATCAAACGGTTTTTCATTATGTTTCAGACGAATTATTGGACAGATGTGTTTGTCGTCCGCTTGCTCGCCCACAGGGGCCCGCGCGTAGCCTGTGAGATTTCCTGCTCTACAGTCCTGCTCGCACGAAGAGCACATTAAGTGCTCTTCGGCTCGTGCGGAACTCGCGATAAATCTCACAGGCCGCGCGCGGGCCCCTGTGGGCGAGCAAGCTGCGGAAACCCAGTCGGTCCAAAGTAATGTCGGCTGAAAGGAATTCTGGCTAATGATCTGTTCGCGACAAGGACTCGATAGGCGGCCCCCTCTATGCCCTTTTATAAGTTGCGGTGAAATAGGGACTGAATTTGGGGTTGAACCGTTTAAACAGTCCCTATTTCACCGCAACTTATGGGAGGGATAGAAAAAAGGCGGAGGCCCTGGAGAGGGGCTCCGCCTTATATACAGGGGGCGATGCTATTCGCGTACCGTGGAATTAGACCAGGCGAGCGTTGATCGTCTTGGCGATCTTGGCGGCGTCGGTGGAACCCTTGACGGTGGCACGGAAGTCCTCGTCCATGAGCGCCTCGGCGACCTTGGACAGGATCTTGAGGTGCGTGGTGCCGGCCTGGGCACCGGGGATGAGCAGGGCAATAGCCACGTTGACGGGAGCGCCGTCCATGGTGTCCCAACCGGTCACGCCGGACTCGTCCTTGACGACGATGACGGCAGCCTCGGTAATGGCGTCGGATTTGGCATGCGGGATGGCGAAGCCCTCCATCATGCCCGTGGTGCCCTCGGCCTCGCGGGCCAGGAAGGCGTTCATCACGGCGTCGGCATCGTTTGCGATACCGGCCTTGACTGCCTGGTTGGAAACGAAGCTCAGAGCCTCGTCACGAGAAGCGAAGTCCTCGGCGACAAAGACATTCTCGACCTTCACGAAGTCGGCAGCCTCGGCCTTGGGGGCCTCGACGGCAGCGGCCTTGGGGGCCTCAACCGGCTTGGCTGCAGGAGCGGCCTTCTGATTCTTCTCGAAGTCGTACTTCTTGAAGGCCACGAACAGGATGCCACCGACAACAGCGCCGATGAGGATCGCAAGGACCCAAAGCGGACCGTTCTCGACAACGGGCAGGACCAGGAAGCCACCGTGAGGCGCCGGATCGTGAACGTTGAACATAATGGTCAGGATCGAAGCGATAGAGGAACCGAGCATCATGATGGGCATGACGGGCCAGATGTTCTTGGTCATGAACGGAATGGCGCCCTCGGTGATGTGGGTGCAACCAAGGATGAGGTTGACGACACCGGCGTCGTGATCCTCCTGGCTGAAGTACTTCTTGCCGACAACGACGGCAAAGGTGGTGATCAGCGGCGGAACGATGCAGGCGGCGGAGACGGCAGCCATGAAGTTGGTGCCGAAGTTGTAGGTATCGGTGCCAACACCGGCGGCCAAAGCCTCGGTGAGCATAGCGGTACCGGTGACGTAAGCAGCCTTGTTGACCGGGCCGCCCATGTCAAAGGCGCACATGCAGCCAATGGCAAGACCCAGTACAACGGCGCCAGAGGCGGACAGGCCCTTGAGGAAGTCCATCATAGCGGTGTTGATGGCAGCCATGGGGCCGGAAATGCCGAGCATGACCAGGCCGACGATGGCGGTCGAGAACAGCGGGTACAGGAAGATAGCCTTGAGGCCGTCCAGGTTCTTGGGCAGACCGGCAAAGACCTTCTCGAGCAGCAGGATGACATAACCGGCGAGGAAGCCACCGACGATGCCGCCCAGGAAGCCGAAGCCCACGCCGGCGCCACCGGCGTCGATCATGCCGGTCTCGGCGTTAACAGGCAGGCCCTGGATGGCGATCATACCAGCAACAAAGCCGGGGACGAGCGCCGGGCGCTTGCCGATGGACTCGGCGATGTAGGCGGAAAGCACCGGAACCATGAGGTTCATGGCGATGCCGCCGATGATCTTGAGCATCGCAGCAAAGCTGTTGTAGTCAGACGCCGTCGAATCGAAGGACGTAATGCCCCACAGGAACGAAACGGCGGTCAGAACACCACCAGCAACGACGAAGACCAGCATGTGGCTGACGCCGTTCATGAGGTGCTTGTAGATGATGTGGCCGATGGACTCCTTCTCCTCGACCTCGTCCTCGACATCGGCAGCGGCTGCAACCGTGCTGTCGCCCTTGGCGGCGAGCGCGCGGTCAATCAGCTTACCGGCGGCCTCAACGGACAGGGCCTTGGAAACACCAACGGAAACCATGGGCTTGCCGGCGAAACGCTCAGCCTGGACATCCTTGTCGGCTGCGACGACGACGGCCTTGGCACCAGCGATCTCACTCTTGGTGAGCTCGTTCTCGACACCGACCTGGCCATGAGTCTCGACCTTAATGGTCAGACCGCGCTCGGCAGCTGCCTTCTCCAGCGCCTCCTTCGCCATGAAGGTGTGCGCAATGCCGGTCGGGCAACCGGTCGCGGCGATGATGTCAAACTTAGCCATGTGTCCCTCCTTCTTGAGTACAGCGCCCGCGGGCGCTCCCCTACACGCGCTTCGATGCGCGTTTTTCCACAACTGAAAGATACCAACCTACCGTCCGCGTGAGAAGAGACAAGGTGCAATTCTCCGGTGAAAGGTTCTTTCATAACCGTAAACGGTAAGTGAAAGTTTACCATCAACACTTGAAACGGCAAGGTGTATCTTGTAATTGAAAACGCCCGTATACTATGGCATTGCGAATCAAATTAGATTTTCATGCCAACCAGGAGCCATCCATGACCGATAGTAGCAAGAGCGCACTTTCCCTCATTAGCACCCATCAGGGATACAGCGAATCCGAGCAGCGCATTGTCGACTATATATTGGAGCACCAGTCCGAGGCTCCACGCCTCACGGCGGCTCAGCTCTCACGCGCCGCCACCACGTCCGAAGCGACCGTTTCGCGCTTCTGCCGCAAGCTGGGCTTTGGTAGCTTCCGCAGCTTTCAGTTTTCGTTGGCGAGGGATTTGGAAAGCCAGCGCAACGAGGGCCTGACCGACGAGGTCTCGCTCGACAATATGGAGCAGAGCCTCAAGAATATCCTGGCTGCCAAGGTGAGCGAGCTTAATGCGACCATCGACGGGATCGACCACGATACGCTGGCGGCTGTTGTGCATGCCCTTAAGCATGCAGGGGTTATTGAGTTTGCAGCTGTGGGCAATACGAACGCGGTCGCACTCGATGCGACGTTTAAGTTTTCGCAGCTGGGCCTACGCTGCATGGCGAGCACCATTAGCGAGACATCAATCGGCTTTGCGCTCACGTTACGCCCGGGTGACGTCATCGTGCTTATCTCAAACTCCGGCAAATCGCGCCGATTGAATCGCATGGCAAAAGCGGCTCGCAACTGCGGCGCAACCGTAGTCGTCATCAGCAGTGACAGCAAATCCCCACTCGCGCGCCTGGCAGACTACACTTTTAATACCGTCAACCACGAAGCGCTGCTGACGACAGGCGACTTTGCGTTCTCCAAGATCAGTGCCACGATGATCATCGAAGTCATCTACAACTTCCTGCTGCCCGAGATTGAAGACGCTCGCGAGCATATCAGCTACTACGAGGAGCTCATCCAGCCGGATAAGGTCGTTGAGTAAAACGCGTAGTGGGACAAAAATTTCAGTCTATTTTGTCCCACCAACACCGCTGATACGACCTAACCTCGAGCTTCTTCGAGCATCTGCTTTGCGTGGGCCAAGCTTGCCTCGGACTGATCGCCGCTCAACATGCGGGCGATCTCGGCGGTACGCGCTTCGCCGGTTACCTCGTCCAAATGCGTCTGGGGAACATCGCCCGGTTCCTTGCTGACGACATAATGCTTGTCAGCCATGACGGCGACCTGCGCCAAGTGGGTTACGACAATCACCTGATGCGTAGCGGCGAGATCTGCCAGCACGCCCGCGAGCGCACGCGCCGTGGAGCCACCGACGCCAGCATCGACCTCGTCAAACACCAGCGTATCGACACCGTCCGCGTTACCGAGGACAACCTTACTTGCCAACATGACGCGGCTGAGCTCGCCGCCCGACGCAATGCGGCGCAGGGGACGTGGAGTCAAACCGGCACCGCTGCGGTATAGCAGCTCGTAGCTCGAAGGACCAACGGGCGTCCACTCAGCACGGGGAAGATCGCGCGACTCCCAGACGAGCTCGGCACTACCCATCTCCAAGCGCGCCATCTGGCGGCCAACCTCGTGGCAGAAGCGCGGGGCCGCCGTATTGCGAGCGCGCTTAAGTGCCTTGGCAGCGGTAAACAACTCGCGCTCAGCGCTCCCGAGTGCCTCACGCGCCTTTTTGATCTGCTCATCGCCATCATCGACCAGGGACAGCAGCTCTTGCGAGCGATCGCGCATGGCAAAAACATCGTCCATGGTGGGACCCCACTGACGCAACAGGCCCTTGAGGTCGGAATACCGCTCACGCATGCGAGCGAGCTCGCGCGGGTCGAAGGCGACGCCATCACGATAGGCACGAAGCTCGTTCGCGCAATCCTCAAGGGAGATACAGGCATCCGAAAGCGCATCGGCAATGTCGCCCAGTTTGCGATCGACGGTAACCATGCGGGAAAGCTCTGCCACAGCGCTGTTCACGGCGTCGAGCGCTCCCCCTTCGGAGACAAGCGATGCATGGGCATCGTTAGCTGTGGCAACCAGTACCTCGGCATGTTCGGAGCGCGGCAGCAGTTCCTCGAGTTCCTCATACTCGCCCGGTTTGGGGTCGACCTCGCCGATGCGCTCGAGGGCAAAGCGCGCCTCCTCGACGCGGCTCCCCTGCGCACGCGAGGCCTCCTCGACGCGACGGACCTCCTTGGTAGCCGCGCGCGAGGCTTTAAAGCAAGCACGGTAGTGCTCGAGCGCCTCAAACGCAGAGCGTCCCGCCCAGGCATCGACCATCGCAACGTGATGCGCCGGATCGAGCAAGCGCTGGTGCTCGTGCTGGCCGCACAGATCCATCATCACGCCGACGCGCTCCGAAAGCTCGCGCACGCTGGCGATGCGGCCGTCAATCTTCACGCGGCTGCGGCCCTCGGCAGAAAGGCTACGCTGCACGGTAAAGCCCTCCGTGTCGTGCGGCCCGTCAAACAGCCGCGCCTCGACGCTCGCCAGCGCCTCGCCCTCGCGCACCGTCGACGAATCCGCGCGCTCGCCCAAAATAAGCTTGAGCGCCGAGAGCAGCGCAGTCTTGCCGGCGCCGGTCTCACCGGTCAGGACAGTCAGGCCGGCACTCGGCACCAGCGTCGCCTCGCGAATGAGTGCAATGTTAGAAACCTGCAGTTCATCGATCATGACGGACTCCGTAGAATACGCGGCTCACCGAGTTATAGAAGCTCTCGGGGCCGTAATCCAGCAGCAGCACATCACCGGGCCCGCGGCGCACAGCCACGCTCTCAACGGTGCCATCACAGGTAATAAACTGCCCATCGATAGCGATCGCCGGAACGCTCGGACGGTCATCGGACATAAAGATTTCGACGACATCACTCGGCGAAGTCAAGAAGGCACGGGCCTGAATGGTGTGCGGCGCAATGGGTACGCAGACCATGCCCGTATAGTCGGGGCTCACGATGGGGCCACCGGCACTGAGCGCGTAACCCGTAGAACCAGTCGCCGTGGACACGACCACGCCGTCGCCACGCAGTCGGTCGATATGGTGGCCCGACACCGTGATGTCGAACTCGACCATATCGGACAGCGGACCGCGGGTAAGCGCCATGTCGTTGAGGGCGAAGGTGCGCACGACATCCTTCGTACCGTCTTCGCGCACGGACACGATATCCGCGGCGATGGTAGCGCGACGGCTCACATGCAGCTCGCCGGACAGGGCGTCGCTCACGACCTGCAGAATGTCGCGCTCCTCGGGACTCGCAGCCGTCAAAAAGCCCAGGTGACCATAGGAAAGACCGAGGATGGGAATCTCGCGATGGTTGAGGATGCGGGCAGCGCGCAGCAACGTACCGTCGCCGCCGAGCGTAATGACCAGATCGGAGCCGTCAATATCAGGCGTGCTCTGAATCTTGGATCGCTGGTCGGCAGCCCATGCGACCTCATAGCCCTGGCGCGTCAGCCAAAGCTCGATCATCAGGCCGCTCTCGACCGCCTCTTGCTTGTAGTAATTGGGAACCAGAAAGACCTTCATAGCGTTGCAGCTTTCTCGCTCAAAACCGATACCTGAGATTGCAACTCGTCTTGCGGGCGGTCGCCAGAGTCAAATCTCGTGCCGTACAGGAAAAACTCAACGTTTCCCTTGGCACCATGAATGGGCGACACGCACACATCGACCGGGAACAGCCCCTTAGAGGCAAAGAGTTCAACTGCCGCAACGAGTGTATCACGGCGCACGGCGGGATCGGTCACAATGCCGCCCTCGCCCACCAGCGCCGCCGGAGCCTCAAACTGCGGCTTTACGAGCGTGCAGAATGCACCCGTAGGCGCGAGGCACGCCAGTACCGCATCGATAATATTCGCGATGCTGGTAAACGAGACATCACACACAGCCAGGTCGATGGCGCCGGTATAGCCAAGCTCAGGCAGCTGCGTCATGTTTGTGCGCTCATGCAGCGTCACGCGATCGTCCTGACGCAACGACCAATCGAACTGGGCGTGACCCACGTCCACAGAGACAACGGTCGCAGCTCCGCGCTTGAGCAGGCAATCGGTAAAACCGCCGGTAGAGCAGCCCACATCCAAACAGGCAAGGCCCGTCGGATTGATGCCAAACGCATCAAGCGCGCCTTCGAGCTTAAGACCACCGCGGCCAACATAGGGAATGCGCCCCTTCACGTGCAGCGGCAGCCCCGGGATCACCTTAAGGCCCGGCGAAGTCAAGCGCTCACCGCCACTCGAGACCAAGCCGGCCATAAGAGTGCGAAGGGCATCCGCGCGATCGGCGCAGATGCCCTGTGAAATCAGTTCGTCATCAAGACGCACGCGTTTCATGAATGCCATCAACCATTCGTATCCGGAGATGCGGCCTAGCTATCCTGGGATTCGTTTGTCGCATCCTCATCGTATTCTTGCTCGAGCTTGTCGGCCTCACGCGGCGTCAACTCAAACTTGTCGACCATATCGACCGCGCGGGAGCCCAGCTCAATCGCTTCGTCAAACAAATCGAGCGAACGCTCCAAGGAGGTATCCTTGGAGCGAACGGTAGCGATGATCTGATCCAGACGGTCCGAGATCTCATCAAAGTTACGGACAGAACCCTCTGGCATGGCTACTCCTCGACGGAGTCGACAACAGCCTCGGCGGCGTCCGCATCCTCGGCCAGCACGCCAGCCTCAGCTTGGGCAACCGCAACCTTGGCGGCAGCCTCGGCAGCCTGCGCCTCCTCGCGAGCGCGATCTTCGGCCAGCAGCTCCTGGTACAGGTCCTCGCCTGGCAGCTCCTCGCTGCGAGCAATCTTGCCCAGCACGCCGTTGACGAACGAAGCGGACTGGTCGGTGCCATAGGCCTTGGCAAGCTCGACGGCCTCGTTGATTACGATGGCGTCCGAGACCTCCTCGTCGGTGAGGAAGCGCATCTCATAGACGGCGATACGCAGCAAATTGCGGTCGGCGCCGGGCATGCGCATAAGATCCCAGTTCTTGGCGACGGCGCGCAGGGCACAGTCGATACGATCGATATGCTCGTAGGCACCGCGGCAAAGCTCCAGCGCATAGGGGTCGAGGGGACCCTTCGAGATCAGGAAATCGCCCTCGAGGACGCGCTCGAGCGGACTGTCCGTGGCCTCGGCCTGGAACAGCAACTGTAGCGCCTGACTGCGGGCAAGCGTGCGCCCGCGATAAACCTTAAGGCTCAAAGGTTACTCCTTGGGGAAAACGAGACCGTCGATGCAAACGTCAACGCGCTCGACCTCGACGCCCACCTGAGCATCGATGGCAGCGACCACGGCGGCGCGAACGGCCTCGGCGAGCTTCTTGAACGGATAGCCAAAGAACACCACGACACGCACGGTGAGTGCGAGCTTGTCGCCGACGACCTCGGCCTCGACCGCCGGCTCGGAAGCCGGGGCCTTGGACGAGAGCATCATGGAGACAAGGTTGGTGGCAAGGTCCTTGACGCCAACGGAGGCGATGCCCTCGACATCCGACACGGCGCGCGAGACGATGGCGGTCAGAACATCGGGCGAAATGCCGATGCCGTCAATCTTGATTTCCTGGGGCATGAGTCCTCCTAGAAGAGTTGGTTGCTAGACGCGGGAGACGAACTTGCCGTCGCGGGTGTCAACCTTGATGACCTCGCCCTCGTTGAGGTACATGGGGACCTGGATGACAGCGCCGGTGTCAATCGTGGCCGGCTTGGTGGAACCCTGGACGGTGTCGCCCTTAAAGCCCGGGTCGGTCTGGACGATGGTGGTCTCGATGAACATCGGCGGGGTCACGCCCATGAGCTCATCGTCGGCAAAGAGCAGCTGGCAGATGTCGTTCTCGCGCAGCCACTTGGAGTTCTCGCCCACCATGTCCTCGGGAACGGGAACCTGCTCATAGGTCTCGTTGTCCATGAAGATGTAGTCGGCGCCATCGTTGTAGAGGTACTGGAACTCACGGGTGGTGAGCATGACGCTCTCGAACTTGGTGCCGGCGTTGCAGGTGTTCTCGACGACACGGCCGCTCTTGATGTCGCGGGTCTTGTAGCGCACAAACGCGCCGCCCTTGCCCGGCTTGACATGCTGGAACTCGACGATGGTGTAGACCTTGTCCTTGATGCGGAGACCGAGGCCGTTCTTGAAGTCGGCGGTAGAAATGGTAGGCATAGCGACCTTTCTTGTTATGGGCAGAACGCACAAGCGTCCAAATTACATACGACCGAAATTATACACTTGCTGACGGCGCCTGCAGCGAGCGCATAAAAAGAGAACGCGGGGCGTCCGAATCGATCCGGACGCCCCGCCCCAAAAATCTATCGAAATGGGCTAGCAATCGATGACGTGCAGGTCGTGCGGAGTCTTGGTGAAGGGCTCGTAGCCGTTCTCGGTGACCACGCCGTAGTCCTCCAGACGCACGCCGCCCACACCGGGCAGATACACGCCGGGCTCCATGGTGATAACCGAGCCGATCTCGATGGTGTTCTTGCTACGGTTGAAGTTGGGCAGCTCGTGGATGTCGATACCAACGCCGTGGCCCAGGCCATGGTTGTAGTAATCGCCATAACCGGCATCGCCGATGATCTTCTTGGAGAGCTTGAAGATGTCGTTGCCCTCGACGCCCGGATGGATGGCGGCGACGCATTCCTCGTGCGTGCGGCGCACGAGTGCGTACAGGTCGAGCTGCTCCTGCGTGGGCTCGCCCATCACGACGGTGCGTGTCATGTCGGAGCGGTAATCACAGTAGCCCGCGCCGTAATCCATAAGAACGAAATCGCCCTTCTCGATCACGCGGTCGCTCGGCACGGCATGCGGGTTGGCGGTGTTGGGACCGCTCGCCACGATGGAGCCAAAGGCAAGGCTATCGGCGCCGTTGGCGAACATAAAGTTCTCGAGCTCGTTGCGAACCTGCTTCTCGGTCATACCGGGCTTAATAAACCCGAGCATGTGCTGGAAGGCGGCATCGGTGATCGACTGCGCATGGCGCATGAGCTCGATCTCCTCGGCGTCCTTGATGGCGCGCATCTTGCGGATGTCGTCGTGCATCAGCGGCAGCATGCAGGCGACGGAACGATCCTCCAGACCACGCTGAATGCCCTGGTAGAAGTTGATCTGCATATCGTCCTCGACAGCGCAGACGCGGCACTTGTTGGCTGCAATCTTGCCGGCGACCCAACCGGGGATGGTGCCCTCGTCCATGTCGTAGACCCAGGGGCTGCCGGCGGGCGTGTTCTCCTCAAAGCTGTTGAGGTAGCGCGAGTCGGTATGGAACAGGCACTGGTCAGCCGTAATAAACGCCGCATGCGGGAACTCGAAGGTGTAGTCGAAGACGCCCTTCACGCCCGTGAGCCAACGAAGATTGGCCTCGTCGCGTACCACGATAGCGTCGTAGCCGCGCTCGACCATCAGGGCACGGACACGTTCGATACGACCGGCAGGACCGGCAGCAAACTCAGACATGCAGATTCCTTTCTTATTGTCTCTATAAAGACGGGACGGGTCTCAACCGAACGACGGAATCGCATGCGATCCGCAACCGATTGAAAACCCGCCCCTCAACATGATACGAAAGACGATGGATGTCAATAAATCTTAGAGAAGTTCTTTGCGAGAAGCCAAGTAGGCGTGAACATGGCGCTCAAGAACCTCGTCCTCAACGCTCGTTAGACGAATGGCGCCAAGTGCCGCGGGCAGCGGCAACATGCTGCGGTTCGAGCGAGCGAACTGCTGCTTGCGGAACTCCTCGATATATGCGGCAGGCTCCAGATCGAAGGCAAGTTCCTCGATACCAAAGTCCTCCAGGCAGTCATCGACCTCAAAGACGTAATCGATATCGAAGTCGCAGGCATCATGTGCTAGGCGCGCCTCAAAGCGCATGCCCTCGGACAACAGCTGGTAGGCAGGGACCTGCGAAGCGGCATCGCCCAAGCAAGCGCGCAAGGTACGCTCCCCCGTCTTGCCAAAATCGAGCGCATGGCGGGCGCTCGGGTTCGTGGCCATCAGTACGTCCTTGCAGGCAGTCTGAGACCATTGAACGGCATTGACGAGCGCGACCTCCTCGCCCGCGAGGATCTCGGGGACGGTCTCAGTAAACTGATTCCAGCGGGACTTACTGCTCGAAAGCATGGTGCCAACAAGTACCACATAGCCGAGCTTGAGGTCCTCGGGGTCCGCCTCGCGAACAAGGTCGAGGTCACACACGACCAAGCCCGGTTCGGGACGGAACGCGATGGCGGGAAGCGCATTGGCCGACGAAGCGACGAGCGGCTTCATGGTCGTCGCGACCGTGAGCATTGCATCGAAGGTCGTCGGCAGCAACGCGCACTCGGTTCGGCCACACCACTGGTTGGCGCACCAGCTAACAACCGAGCAGGTCGCTGTGTCGCCGACAGCGACAACGAGATCGTCGCAGGTAATGCCGTTAGCCGAAAGGGCGCCAAAGACGGTATCGGCATCGGCCAGCGTAGCACCGGCAGGCGAAACATCGAGGACAAGCAGCGACACGGCAAAGCCGGCGTCGACGAGCGCATGCTCGACGACCTCACCAAAACGCTCTGACGTGTCGGCGTTCCAAACGACCATCGCGCGCTTAGGCTTGCCCACAGCCGAGGAAAACATGCGCGAAAGCTCATCGAACGCGCCCAATCCGACGCGGACATCGACACTGCGGTTTTGGAAATTGATCAGTTGACGGCGAATCATAGCAGCCCACGCTCCAAAAGCATCTCGGCACAAAGGTAGGAAACGTCCTCGAAGGACTTGTTGCGAATATCAAGGGTAAGGTCGGCGGCCTGGCGATACAGCGGACGGCGATGCTCAAACAGGCGCGCGGCATGCTCGGGAGAGCGAAAATCGGGGCGCGTGTCGGACCGACGAATCTGGCGAATCGAATCCTCAAAGTCGCCCTCGAGGTAAACGCACGTACCCATTTCGTGCATCAGCTCAATATTCACCGGCGTTTCGACGATACCGCCCCCGCACGAAACCAACAGGCTGCGCTCGCTTTGGAGCGAACGGAGCGCCGAGGTCTCGAGCTCGCGAAAACGACCCTCACCCTCGGTCTCAAAAATCTCGGTTACCGACTTGCCGCAACGGCGCACGACCAGGCGGTCGGTATCGATAAAACGCCGCTTGAACATGGTTCCGACGTTGCGCGCGAGCGTCGATTTGCCCGCGCCCAAAAAGCCGATAAAGAAGATATGGTCGCAGCCGTGTTTGGTGTGCTGGGACATAGCGAGACCTATTCCTCGCAGGGAAGGTCGCGCAGGGCCCGGCGCTCAAAGATACGGAAGATCTGCGTATACCACAGGTCCTGCGTCGCCTGCGGCTTTACCAGGATGGTATCGACGCCGGCGAAATTACCGCTCCACACGTCAGTGTAGAGCTGATCACCGATCAGCACCGCCTCGTCGACCGTGGCGCCGAGGCGCTTAAGACCCGCCTTGAGGGCAAACGGCGCCGGCTTCATGGCGTGGCTGATGGCCTCGAGTCCCAGCTCGCGTGCAGAGCTCATGACCTGGTCGCGATGCCAGTTGTTGGACACCATGCACAGCTTAAAGCCTTTGGCGCGGGCGGTATCGAGCCAAGCGGAAACCGCGGCGGGAACCTGCTCAGTGTCGCGCGGCACCAGGGTGTTATCGCGATCGAGCAGAATGGCGCGTTTGCCGTCGGCCCACAGGGTATCAAGGTCGATGCGATCGACCGAGGCAACGTATCGTTTGGGGCTAAAAATCCTCATGCTAATTCCAAGACTGTTGATGCTCTTCGTAGGTTTGCGAGAAGTACTCCTCGTCCTGCGTAATGTAGAAATACAGGTCATCGGAGTCGGTCGGCTCAAGCGTGGCCTTGAGTGCCTCGAGCGACGGAGAGCAGATGGGCGTGGGTGGCAGACCCTCGTGCTTATAGGTGTTATACGGACTATCGCTCTGCAGGTCATCGGCGGTAACCTCACCACCGGTGACATACATCATGGTCGCATCGCTGTTGAGATAGCGCAAACCGTCGAGCTTGCCGGCAAGGCGGTTGTAGAAGACCGAGGCCACGTGCGCACGTTGATCGGCGTTGAGACCCTCACGCTCAACGATAGAGGCCAAGTTGACGATGTCGTAGTCGGACATCTCCACACCGTAGCGCTCCTTGATCTTGGCCTCGCAGCTGGCAAAGTCAAGCGACTTGTACTCGGCGTTGAACTGGTCAAGCATGGCGCGAATCGCATCATCGGCAGACGGGTCCTTACCCAACGAATAGGTCTTGGGGAATAGGAAGCCCTCGAGCGAATCGTTTGCAGCACCCTCAAGGAAGCCATAGTCCTTCACATAGTTGGAGGCCTTTGCCTGATTGAGGAAGTCTTCCTTAGAGATGCTGTCGTATGCCGCGGCCACGCGATCGGCGACCTGGTCGACCGTCAGGCCCTCAGGGATAGTCAGCGCATCGGAGCCCGCATTGGGGCCTTCCATGAGCTGCTGAACGACCTTGGTCGCGTCCATGAGCGTGGTGAACGAGTAAGTGCCAGGTTTAAGCGACATGTCCGCGTTGAGCTTTTTGACCGCCGCGTAGTAATCCTTAGGATTTTCGACGATATGGTTCTCGGAGAGAATCGAGGCGATCGCATCACCCGAAGCACCGTCAGGAATGGTCACCGTAACCTGTTGACCAGCCGTAACCTTCGTATCCTCACCGGCAAAAAAGCCCTTGACGGCCGGCACGACAAAGAAAACGATCGCGACAAGCGCGAGCACCGCCACCACAACGCCGATAATCATAGGCACCGGGAAGCTTTTCTTTTGGGCACCGCGACGAGCGTGCGTGTTGTAGCTCGACCGGGTCGCCGGAGCAACGCCATGCGAACCGCGAGCGTGATGCGAATGCGATTGAGGGGCCTGCGCTCGCTGGGTAGGCGTCTGCTGCTTAAAGCGGGTACCGCCTGCAGGCTGGGCCGTACGAGCAGTGGGCTGCTGACCCGCGTGAGAAGACGGATGCTGAACCGAATGAGCAGAAGGCTGCTGACCCGTCCGTTGAACAGGTTGGGCCGAACGAGAGAAGGACTGCACCGGGCGCGCGGCAGGCTGAGCTGCGCGCTGCGTCGGCTGTGCCGGACGCTGGCCAGGCTGGGCAGGGCGCGACGCCGGCTGCCGTGTACGATTCTGCTGGCGCGGATCAGAAGCGCTAGGCATGCGAAACCTCCTCGTTTTTACGATCGAGCCACGTCTGCAAAAACAGGCTGGCGGCAATCATGTCAATCTTGCCCCTCATCTGCTTTTCGTTGAGGCCCTGCTCGCGCAGGATACGCTTTGCCTCTTGCGAGGACAGGCGCTCGTCCTCAAACTCCAGCGGAAGATCGAGCTCGTCGGCAATCTTTTGCGCCACGGCGGCAACGCGCTCGGCCTGGGGGCCGGGCTCACCGGCCATGGTTAAGGGACGTCCGCTTACCAGGATGTCGGGCTCATAGTCCTCGACCAGGTAGCGGAACGTCTTGGCCATACCGGTGACTTCGGCGGCCGGGAGCACCTTGACGGGCATCGCCATCTTGCCATCACGGCTCGAGACGGCGATGCCGATCCTGGTCTCCCCTATGTCCAGCGCAAGCGCGACCACAGTGACTTCTTAGATTCTTAGGCGCCGAGCGCGGTCTTGGCGGCCGCGAGGGCATCGGCGATGCCGGCAGCATTCTTGCCACCGGCCTGGGCCATGTTGGGACGGCCACCACCGCGACCGTCGACCAGACCCGCGATCTGCTTGATCACGTTACCGGCGTGGAACCCGGCCTTCACGGCGTCATCGGAGCCGGCAGCGAGCAGGGCCGGAGTGCCCTTCTCAGTCACGCTGGCGACGACACAAGCGACAGGGCCGGCGACCTTCTGGTGCACGGTATCCCATACGTTGCGCAGGTCGGCAGCTTCAAGGCCCTGGAGCTCGGCAACGACGAGCTTGTAGCCGCCGAGCTCGACAGCACCCTCGATGGCGCTGGAAATGGCGTCTGAGGAACCACCGGTCAGAGCCTTTTTGAGCTTGTTGGACGTCTCGCGCAGCTCGGCCTGCAGGTTCTCCACACGGGCGGGAACCTCGTCGACGCGGCACTTGAGCGCAGCGGCGGCGGCGTCAACGAGCGCCAAGCGGTCGGCCATGTAGTCGAGGGCGCCCTTAGAGGTCACGGCCTCGATACGGCGGACATTGGAGCCTGTGGAGGACTCGGAAATGATCTTGAACAGGCCGATCTCCGCGGTGTTGGCAGCGTGCGTGCCACCGCAGAGCTCGCGAGAGAACGGCTGGTCCTCGGCACCCACGGAAACGACGCGGACGACGTCGCCGTACTTCTCGCCAAACAGGGCGACAGCACCGGCAGCCTTGGCCTCATCGATGCCCATGACACGGGTCACAACCGGCTTGGAAGCGAAGATCTGCTGGTTGACCAGGTCCTCGACAGCCTTGAGCTGCTCGGAGGACAGGGCCTCGAAGTGCGTGAAGTCAAAACGCAGGTGCTCGGGCGTCACCAGCGAGCCGGCCTGGGAGACATGCTCGCCCAGGACCTGCTTAAGCGCAGCGTCGAGCAGGTGGGTGGCAGTGTGGTTGCGGCGCAGAAAGCCACGGCGCTCGGCGTCGAGCGCGGCGGTCACGGTAGCACCGACGGTCAGCGTGCCCTCAGCAACGTGCGCGACGTGGGCATACAGGCCATTGTGGTTCTTGGTGTCAGCAACAGTCAGAACAACGCCCTCGGCGGAAAGCTTGCCGGCGTCGCCCTGCTGGCCACCCATCTCGGCGTAGAACGGGGTGCGGTCGAGCACGACCTCGACGTCCTCGCCGGCGGCAGCGGAATCGACGGACTCGCCGTTGCGCACGATGGCGACGACCTTGGCGCCCTCGATCACATCGTTGTCATAGCCGTCGAACTCGGTCGCGGCGACCTTGTCGGAAAGCTCGACCCACACGTCGTTGAAGCTACCCCAGGCGTCGCCCTTGGCGTTAGCGCGGGCACGGGCCTTCTGGTCCTCCATGCAGGCAGTGAAGCCGTCCATGTCGACGTCGTGACCGGCGGTGCCAGCGATCTCGACGGTCAGGTCGATGGGGAAACCAAAGGTGTCGTGCAGCTTAAAGGCAACGTCGCCCGGAAGGACAGCGCCGTCGGCGAGCGCGGCCAGGGCCTCGTCCAGGTACACGCGGCCATTGTCGAGCGTCGTGGAGAAGCGCTCCTCCTCGGAGGCGACGATACCCTTGACGAGCGCGACGTTCTTGAGCAGCTCGGGATAGGCCTCGCCCATTTGAGCGTTGACCTCGTCGATGAACTTGGTCAGGAAGGCGCCCTCGATGCCCAGCAGGCGACCGTGGAACACGGCACGGCGGAGCAGACGGCGAAGGACGTACTCGCGACCCTCGTTGCCGGGAAGGATGCCGTCCGAGATCATAAAGTCGACAGCACGGGAGTGGTCGGCGATGATGCGCAGGGAGCGGCTGGCGCCGGAGTAATCGTCGGCGTCATAGGTCTTGCCGCTGATCTCCTCACCGAGCTTGATGAGGTGCTGCATCAGATCGCCGTCGTAGTTAGCAGTCTTGTGCTGCATGATAGCGGCCATGCGCTCCAGGCCCATGCCCGTATCGAGGTTGCGGTGCGGCAGCTCCGGCATGGAGCCGTCCTCCTGGCGGTCGTACTGGGTAAACACGAGGTTCCAGAACTCAAGGAAGCGGTCGCAGTCGCAGCCAGGCTTGCAGTCGGGGCTGCCGCAGCCGACCTCCTCGCCCATGTCAAAGTAGATCTCGGAGCACGGACCGCAGGGGCCGGTGGGGCCAGCGGCCCAGAAGTTGTCGTCCTCGCCCAGACGCGAGATGTGATCCTCGGCAACGCCCAGAAAGCGCCACACGTCATGGGTCTCGTCGTCCTCGGTAAAGACGGTGAAGTACAGGCGGTCGAGCGGCAGCTTGAACTCCTTGGTGATGAGCTCAAAGGCCCAAGCGCAGGCCTGCTGCTTGGAGACGCCGCCAAAGGAGAAGTCGCCGAGCATCTCGAAGAAGGACAGGTGACGGCCATCCTCGCCGATGCAGTCGATGTCGTTGGTGCGGACGCACTTCTGGCAGGAGATAGCGCCGATCTCCTTCATGGTCTTCTTGCCCTGGTAATACTCCTTAAACTGGTTCATGCCGGCGTTGGCAAGCAGCAGCGAAGGATCGTCGGGGACGAGGGACGAAGAAGGATAGAGCTTAAGACCGCGCTCCTCAAAGAAGTTGAGGAACTTAGAGCGAATCTCGGCCGTAGTCATTGACGGATAGTCAGCACTCATAGAGGGAATCTCCTCGGTTTCACATCGAAACAGTTCAAACGTAACGATATTACCATCCCGCCGCGCAAGTGCAAAAAAGAGGGCCGGCACAATGCCGGCCCTTCAGCGAAATAGCATGTTAGCACGTATGAATGTTAACCCGAATTACCCCGTTAGTTGTCGTCATCGTCCATGGAGCCGTCGATACCTGTTTTGGTATCGTCGTCCGAATTGGAATCATCGTCCTTGGCGAAGGGATTCTTGAAGAAGCCCGTAGCATCGGGCTGCAGACCAGAGAGCTTAATCCAGGGATTATCGAGCTCGGGCTTGGGCATCGCTTGGGCCTCGGGCGCAGTCTCGTTGCCGATGAGCTCGGACTCGTAAATGAAAGTGTCGTCGCCGAGCGCGTCGTAGGCGGCGACCGGGTTGCCATCGGCATCGCGGTACGGCGTGCCCTTAAACACGGCGCCGTCATAGGCCACAAGCTGACGGCCGGTCTCATTCTCGAAGTAGTACACGAAGATGCCCTTGAGGGCCGCACAAAGCGGGATGGCAATAATCATGCCGATGGGCCCCATGAGTGCCGAACCAATAACGAGCGCCGTGAGGCTCATAATGGGATGCACCTGCACTGAGCTCTGCATGACCTTAGGCGAAATCACATTGTCGGTGACGTTTTGCGCGACCATCGTCACGATGAGCGTCCATAACGCCAACATGGGGCTGAACATGAAACCGAGTACCGTGGCGATTGCTGCGCTCACCCAGGGACCGACGACCGGAACCAAATGCATGATGCCGGTAAAGATAGCCATGAGCGCCGCATACGGATGACCGATGATCATAAAACCGATAAAGGCGAGGAAACCACCGCAGATGGACGTCACGACCATACCGCGCATGTAGCCGCCGACAGAGCGAGAAAGGATGGCGACCATAAAGCGGTACGAGGTCTCCTTCTCCTGACCGATGATGGTGCAAATCTCGTGATGCATGCGAGGGTAGTCGCAGGCCATCCAGTAGGCAAGCACCAGACCAAGGAAGATCACGAACAACTGCGAGGCCGTATTGGTGATGAGCGGGAACACACCGCGACCAAGCTCGGCAGCAATCTGAGACACATACTTCGATGCCACGGTAACCAGGGACGAAAGATTATCGTCCAAATACTCCTTGAGCGGCGTGTTGTTGAGCGTCTTGGCATGCGAGATCATCTCATTGAGATCGCCACCCGCAACACGAAGCTGCTCGGGCAGGCGGCTCAGGACTTCCATGATCTGACCAAAGAGAATCGGCGACAAGATGCAAACGACACCGACGAGCACGGCAACAACAACAATAAGCGCGACAAGCGAACCGATGCCGCGATTCACGCCATGGTGCTCGAGCCAGTTGGTGATCGGGGACATCACAAAAGCAATGATGGAACCGACGGCAAGAAACTCAATAACCGGTGCCAGGATGCCCATAAGGTTAAAGATGACAGCGGCGATGACAATGCAGCCGACAACAGCCCAAATGCGCAGCGTCAGAATGCGGGTGTCGCGCAGCACGCGATCGGTTTGTTGGGGGTGCTCACTCATGAACGAATCATCACTCCGTCGGGGTCGATCTTGTCCTGAATCTTCTTAAGCGTGCGGCGCAGCAGACGCGAAACCTGCACCTGCGAGATGCCCAGCTTCTTGGCAATCTCGATCTGGGTCATGCCCTTCACAAAGCGCAGCTCGATCACCTCGCGCTCGCGCGGCGAGAAATCGCGGATGGCTTCCTCGATCACCAGGCGGTCATCGGTAAAGTCGAGCTCGTTGTCATCGTCGGCGTAACGGTCGAGAATCGAGGGCGCATCGTCGGAATCGGACGCACCAGGAGCCTCGATGGGCACCGAGGTATAGGCCGAAGACGATTCCATAGCCTCGAGGACCTCATCGACAGTCACATCTAGATACTCAGCGATCTCCTCAACCTTGGGCGAACGCTGCAGCTCGTTGGTAAGTTTGTCAGTAGCCTGGTTGACCTTGGCCGAGAGCTCCTGCAGACGACGCGGTACGCGCACGCTCCAGCCCTTGTCGCGGAAATGGCGTTTGATCTCGCCCAGGATAGTGGGTGTCGCAAACGTCGTGAACTCGAGTCCGCGCTCGGGGTCAAAGCGGTCGATAGCCTTGAGCAAACCCAGATAGCCGACCTGCATGAGGTCGTCGAGCGGCTCGCCGCGATTCTTAAATTTGTTGGCAAGAAACCTTACCAGGTTCATATGGGACATGACGAGCTGTTCGCGGGCGTCCGGATCACCGGTCTCCTTGTAGCGACGAAACAGCTCGCGGGTTTTCTCCTTGTCCCAAGCGGTCTTGCCGCTCCGGGAACGTTCGATCATATTAAATATCCGCCTTGAGGTCGAGGGAAAGCGTCAGGGGCGCCGCAGTCTTTTCGTAGGAGTCGCACACGCTCGCCAAAATAAGCTCGGCATAAACAGCAGCCTGGTCATCCTCGTCGACGGTGGCCTGATCGCCAAAGGTAAAGGTCATGCCAACGTGAGATTCATCGACATCGAATTTGATTGAGATGTCGTCGGAATCAACAGCCGTGCAGCCAAAGATAAAGGCTTCCTCGGCAGCCATGCGGATGTCCTCGATGCGATCGACAGACATAGAGCACAGGGCACCAACGTTGGCTGCCGTCATGCGCACAAGGCGAGCGAGACGCGGGTCACCGGCAACGGTCAGCGTGATAGGGCAGGTTGCTTCGCTACTCATCGCAGGACTCCTCAGAGGTCTCGGCGGGCGTATAGGTGTAATACTGAGCCGGCTTGGATACAGACTTCTGACCATCATCGTCGCCCGCGGCGGCCTCGTCCTCGCCAATTAGGACGCGCTCGGTAGGCTGCTCGGCCTCCGCAACGGCAGCGGCGAGCTTGCGATCGGCGTCGGCTGCAGGAGCCTTCACCTTATTGAAGAGCTTCTGCACAGCACCGGCGGCAGAGTCGGTCACGCTCGACACAGCATTGCTGGCCTCGGCCATGCTGCCCGTAACCTCGGAAATGTCGCGAACCACGGCTTCGACCTCTACGAGATTGGAGGTAAGGGCATCAACTGCCGTCTTGCTCGACTTAAGCAGCGGCTCCATCTGGGCAAGCGCCGGCGTAAGCTCATCGACAGCGCCATCGAGCTTTGCCACCACAGGCTGAGCCTCGGCGATGGTGTTGTTGAGGTCGTTCACGGTCTTATCGAGCGAGTCGACAACATTGCGTGTCTTGCGCAGGGTAAGCGCGAGCTCAGCGATGGCCCACACGCCGGCAACGGCGAGCAGCAGCAGGGCGATTTGAATGGGACTCATACAAGCCTCCCGGAAAAAACGAAATACAGACGCTTTTCATGGTACCCCAAAGGGGACCGAACATGCCAAGAGCAGCAACGTGGGACAAAATTATCAGCAGCTACTTCGGTGCATTCCCGCTGCGGTCGCGCTCGCTTTGCTCTACGCGCCACTCTTCCCAGCCGCGCCCGGCAGGCTGCCAGAACGCACCGCGCTCCAGCCCCTCGGGCAAATAGCGCTGATCGACCCAGCCTTCGGGATAATCGTGCGGGTATTTATACACACCGTAGTCGTCGCTGCCTGGGCGATGGCGATCGCGCAGATAACTCGGCACCTCGCGAAGCCCACTAGAATGGATATCGGCCAGCGCCGCATCAATCGAAGCCTCACACGCGTTGGATTTAGGGGCCAAACACACATAGAGTGCAGCCTGAGCCAGGTTAATGCGGCACTCGGGATAGCCAATGACCTCGGCAGACTTAAACGCGGCATGCGCCACCAAAAGCGCCTGCGGGTCGGCGTTGCCAACATCCTCAGAAGCCTGAATCATAATACGGCGAGCGATAAACTTGGGATCCTCCCCCGCATCAATCATGCGCGCGAGCCAATAGATCGTGGCATCGGGGTCGCTACCGCGCATGGACTTAATAAACGCACTGATGATGTCGTAGTGCATGTCGCCGTTTTTGTCATACGAAAATCCACGACGCGGATTGGCGATCTTCACGTCATCCACGGTGATGGGATAGCGCTCCCCCGCCGCGGGCGCTGGCGTTCCCTCGGTATCGGGACGCGTGACGGCAATCTCGCTCGCAAGTTCGAGCGTCGTGAGCGCCGAGCGAGCGTCACCCGCTGCCAGCGTGCAGATGGTCTTAACCGTATCCTCATCGGCCGAGAACTTGCCGTTCAAACCCTGCGGCGCCTCGAGCGCACGCTCGATAAGCGTGGCGATATCCTTGTCTTTAAGATGCTCAAGCTCCACCACGCGACCGCGCGAGAGCAATGCCGAGTTGACCTCGAAGTACGGATTCTCCGTCGTGGCGCCAATCATAATGACGGTACGGTTCTCAACCGCATGCAGCAAGGCATCCTGCTGAGACTTGGAGAAGCGGTGAATCTCGTCGATAAACAGGATGGTGCGGCGGTCGTACGTATTCAGGCGCGTCTTGGCCTCGTCAATCACGCGGCGAAGATCCTTTACGGTACCCGTCACGGCGCTGACCTCGACAAACTCGCTCTTGGTATGGTTGGCGATAATGTGGGCCAGCGTCGTCTTACCCGTACCTGCCGGCCCGTACAGAATCACGCTCGAAAGCACGTCGTGCTCGATCGCGGCACGCAACCATGAGCCCTTACCGACGGCCTTTTGCTGGCCCACGTACTCGTCGAGCGAATTGGGACGCATGCGCACCGCAAGCGGCGCATTCTGAAAGGAACGCTCGCGCGTCGAAGCAGAAAAAAGGTCGTCCATAGCCATCCCGTGTATCAATCAAAAACGTTTTCCACTAACAGTATACCGAATTAATACGAACTACCGTTCGTTAATATAGGTACGGTGCGGAAACTCCAGACCAGGGAACAGCTTGCTCGTCAGCTCGCAGAAATAACCGTCCGTCATGCTCGCGATATAATCCACCACGGCTTGATCCTTGTCGTCCTGCCAGGCATAGGTGCGATCATAGTAGGAAAGCTGCTGCTCAATGCGCGAAATATGGTGCTTAAAGATGTAAGAGGACTCGTCGCCACTGTTTAGATCCCGCAGGCAACGGTCGTAGAGCTTTTCGAACGCCTCGCGCAGCTCCACCTCGGAATCGCCTTCGATACCGCCCTTGCTATAGATCTTCTCGTAGTTCTCCCGCTTGGCCCGGCGGATTTCCTCAAACAGGTCCTCGCTCATCTCGATACGCGGCTTACCATAGCTGTGCTCAACGATATCGATGGAGGCATGCGTGAGGATCCAACTGTTGTAGGCACCGCCCCGGCCATCATCAAAGGCGTCGGGTGACAGCAGGCCCGCCGCAATGGCGTCTTGGCGATCGCGCCCAACGTAGGCAAGAATATCCGAGATGCGAACGACGCAGCCCTCGAGCGTCATGGGACGCAGATGCTCAATTGCGCTATAGCCCGTGGCAATGCAATCTTCAACCGTCAGGTCAAACTGGTCAAAGGAGCTCATGTCCGAGAGCTCAAACACACGCTGCTCGTACTCGCCGTTATGGCATAGCACGCCGTCGAGCGTCTGGAGCGACACGTTGCGGCCATACAACGCGTCGAGCACGCGGACCGACTGCACATTATGGAAAAAATAACGCCCCGTGCGCTCATGATAGATATCGTTGAGGAAGCGCTCGCCGGCATGGCCGAAAGGCGTGTGTCCCAAGTCATGACCCAGGCCAATCGCCTCGATCAGATCGCAATTGAGCCCCAGGGCGCGACCGATATCGCGCGCAATGCGCGAGACAAGCTGCACGTGCAAACCGCGGCGTGACAGATCGTCATTGCTACGGAAGCTAAAGACCTGCGTTTTGCCTGCATAACGGGTGTACGCCGGAAGATGAAGTATCTTTTCGGTATCGCGCATAAACGCCGGACGCATAAGCGTGCCTTTGTCGGCAGCGCGATCAATACGACGAATGACCTGGTCGTCGTTACAACGATACGGGTTGACATAGCCCGAAGCACGATCAGCGGCAATGCGCTCGACAAGTTCGGGCGACAACGCCGAGGGAATACAGTCCATGCGCGCCTTAATGACGGCCGTTTCTTGATTAGTTGCCATGGCATGCTCCTTAAGAAGGATGCGCAATCGGTTACAATGTGCAGCCCACGACCTCGATTATGGCAAAAATCGGCACCAAAAACGGGAGCAATGGCAGGGAGCGCGATTTTGTGATGAGGCAGGAGACGGCAAGGACCAGGAGCGCAGTGGCAAATGCGACGATGCCGCCCATAGGGTCGAGCGTGCAAAGCGCAAAGAGTGCCTTGGCATCTCCCATGCCGATGCCCGGGGTTTGGCGAAAACGACGCCAGAGGGACTCAGTCAGCACGAGAGCAAAGTAGACGATGACCGCAAGACCGGCATGGTCAAGCGCCGTGTTAACGCCTTTGTCGAGCCAAACGCCCACTAACGCCGTCACCGCACACGCACCGGCAAGCTCATTGGGAAAACGTCGATGGCGGGCATCAATTGCCACGCCGGCAAAGATGCAAATCCAAAACGGGATATAGGCCATCGGACTCCTCCTCGAGCTGCATCGCAAAAGCAAAAACCACCACAAAGGTGCCTGTCCCCTTTGCGGTGGTTTTGGCGGTGATTATTTGGCGCCTTGCATGACCTCGTCGAGGGTAACGTTGACGGCATGCTGCGTCGGGACCCAGTCGACCTTTAGGAACAGAGCGGCCACCGTGATGGGGATATAGCTGAACATAAAGATCGGGAAGGTAAACAGGTTGGTCACCAAACGCCACTTTTGCGCGCAATGAATGTGCTTGTACTCGAAGATGGTCGTGAGTAGCGCCAGGATAAAGAAGGTCTGGTACATCATCACGAAGGTCATAATGAGCGAGGCGGCGCAAGCCTGCATCTCGACCTCGGTGGCCAAGAAGCCGTGCGAAAGCCCGCCCACGATGAGGAAGGTCGCGTTGGCGAGCATGGAGATCAGGGACAGCAGCATACCCGGAGCGATGGTCATAAACATGTCATAAGCGGCAAAGCGATGATAGCGGAAGGTCGACTTGACCAAGTGCTTACCATAAGTAAAGAACACCTGGTAGAAACCCTTGGTCCAGCGCATGCGCTGCTTCCAGGACGCCTTAAACGTCACGGGCTGCTCGTCAAAGAACTCCGCCGGCGCATAACCGATGCGGATGCCGTGAATGGCGCAGAACGTGGTGAACTGGATGTCCTCGGTCAGCGTATGAAACTGCCAACCGTGCATGCCCTCGATAACGCTGGCGGAGATGAGGTAGCCCGAACCCGAGACAGCGCAGGACGTCTTGCAGATATTACGCGCGTTGTTGAGGAAGCGGGCCTCACGCAGATACCAGGTGGCGTTGGCTGACGAAATCCACGAGCTGCCAAAGTTCTTGGAGTTACGATAGCTCGTGACCACATGGAAGCCCTGGTCAAAGGCATCATTCATCTTGGAGACGTAATCGCGGGAGATAACGTTGTCGGCATCGAAGATAAAGTAGCCCTCAAACGTATCGGGATACTCGTTGAGAATGCGATCGAAACCATAGTCCATGACCCAGCTCTTGCCCTTGCGGGCCAGGTCATTGCGCTCGTAAACAATGGCACCGGCCTCGCGCGCGAGCTGCGCGGTATTGTCGGTGCAAGCGTCGGCAACGACAAAGACCTCAATGAGCTCGGACGGATAGTCCTGATCCTTGATGGAGCGAACGAGGTTGGCGATCACGGCCTCCTCGTTATGCGCCGCAATAAAGAAGGCATAGCGGTGGAGTTTTTTGGCCTTGGGAGGCGCGACCTCGCCACGAAGAGCGCCGATGACAAAGAAGACCACCTGGTACAGAAAGCAGACCGTGAGCAGCGTGACGACAATCTGGTTGAAGATCACGATGGGCGTGTTGGTTTGTAAAAAGGCGAGCATGCAGGCTCCCAGGAACGCGTTACGTAAACAATCGTATATCTTACCGCAGGCTTACCGAGTTCAAGAAACCACCTAATACCGGCTAGGCTTCGAGCAGGCCAAGCTGCGGGACGATGTCGTCGCCGGCGGCGGTGCGACCAAGCGAGCGCGGGGCCAGGTCGTCAAGAACCGCAGCGAGATCCCACGGCAGCTCGTCGCGGCATTCGATGCGCTCGCCCGTCACGGGATGGTCGAATGCGACGCGCCAGGAATGAAGGAATTGCCTGGTCAGACCCTGATCGGCGCGTGCATCGCACTTGCCGTAGAGTTGATCGCCCACGCAGGCGTGGTTGATATGACGCATGTGTACGCGAATCTGATGCGTACGGCCCGTAAACAGGTGGCACTCGACGAGCGTATAGCCGTCGTCAAATCGCGTGGAATCAAAGCGCTCGAGGACCTTAAAGGTCGTAATGGCCTGGCGCGCGAAAGGATCGTCCGAAACCGCCATCTTGACACGGTCGCGCGTCGATCGGGCAATGCCGGTGTTGATGGTGCCCTCGTCCATGGCGATGTGCCCGTGAACAAGTGTGATATAGCGACGGTCGAGCGTACGCGTGCGGATGAGATTTTGGAGCGCGCGCTGGGTGTCGTCGTCCTTTGCCGCAAGCATGAGACCCGAGGTATCGCGATCCAGGCGATGCACAATACCGGGGCGGTCCTCGCCCTGCACGGTGCCCAGATGATCGATACCGCAGTGATAAACCAGGGCATTCGCGAGCGTACCGCTCTCATGGCCATGCGCAGGATGGCACACCAGGCCGCGCTGCTTGGAGAGCACGATAAGGTAGTCGTCCTCATAGCGGATATCGAGGGGAATGGCCTCGGGAATCACGTCGGTCGGGTCGTGCGGCTCGGGGAGGTCGACCGAAATACGGTCGCCGGCTCGCACGGCGTACTTTTTGGACAGGCAGGTCTCACCATTGACACATACGGCACCGCCCTCAATCAGATGCGCGCAGGCAGAGCGCGTGGGGCAGCCGTCGTTGGCACCCAGAAAGGCGTCGAGACGCTGGCCAGAGCAATCGTCGGCAACAAGAATATGGATGTCGGCCATTAACGCTCATTCCTTTCGCGAATCTTGCGGGCACGCTCCCCACGCTGCTTGGCTTTGCGCTTGGCGCGGGCCTCATCACGGGCATTGAGCTCGGCAGTCGCATCGACTTCGCGGGCCGCAGGGCTCAAGAACATGTAGCCGATGAGGGCAAGCACAACGCCTACGGTGATGCCGATATCGGCCACGTTAAAGACGGGAAAGTCGATGAAGGTGGTGGCAATAAAATCGGTCACAAAGCCAAAAGTCAGACGGTCGATCGCGTTGCCAATGGCGCCGCCCGCGACCATAGCCATGCCCACAACCTCCAAGCGAGCAAGCTGGGGCGCGCGAAGCAAGTACACGGCAATAGCGATAATGACCGCCAACGCCAGCACGGCAAACGCGATGCCATGCCCCTCGCCCATGCTAAAGGCAGCACCGATATTGCGGACAAATAGAAAGTCGATCACACCGGGGATAACAGTCACATGCAAAGCGTCGCCCACGGCACGAACCGCAAGCTTGGTCAGCTGATCAAAAAGCAGCACAACCAGCACCACCCCACCAGCAACACCTAACCGCCAGCGCAAAGGCGGCGTCATATCCCCAGCACGACCCAAAGAAATCCCCTACCCTCAAGATCATCGAATTACGTTTAATACAAAGAACTATCTTATATTGCCATACGCAGAACGCACGACATATCCACCAACGCAAGCGAAATAACCAGCTAAAAACGAAAGCGACATTCCGAATAACGGAATGTCGCTTAATAGCTTTCGACTAAAAACGCAAGTCGAAAGAAAGCCTCTAGCTCCAGCAATGGAAACGCCGCGTTATCGTCACCAACAGCGAAAACGTCCCTAAGCGAGCAAGGTGACGTGAAAGAGGAGGGAAGCGTACTTTGGTACGCGACCGACGATTGAACGTCAGATTGCCGCTTAGGGGCGTTTGCAGCGTCGGTAGGTTACGGCGTTCTACGAACGCCGTAACCTACAAAGCATCGGCGCAGCGCTTGCAAATATGCGCGTGGCCGTTGTACTCGCCGACGGTGGTGCGGTAGTTCCAGCAACGGTCACAGCACTCGCCCTCGGCAGCCTCAATAGCGACGAAGAGCTCCTCGCCCTGGGTCAGCTCAACATCGGAGACGATGTAGAACTCGGCCAGGTCGACGGCCTTGTCGCCGGTCAGCAGCGCATACATCTCGGCGGGAACGACCGCCTTGACGCGGACCTGCTGACTCTTGGTGAAGGTGCCGGCGGAGCGGGCATCCTCAAGGGCCTTGGTCACGGCGCTACGGAGCTCGAGTGAAGCCTCGAGCACGCCCTCGAACTCATTGGCCTCGTCGACCGTGATAGGCGACTTGTACCAATCGAGCAGCGCGGCGTACTTCTGATGATCGACGCAGCCGGCGGGCGCATAGGCCATGGCCTCATCGACGGTGTAGGACAGGATCGGCTGGAGGTCGCGCATGAGCATCGAGAAAAGCTCGGCGAGCACGGTCTGGGCGCTGCGGCGCTCGAGCGAGCCGGGCTTTTCGCAGTACAGACGGTCCTTCAGGGCGTCGAGGTACACGTTGGAAAGCTCGGTCACCACGAAGTCGTAGAGCGCACGGTAGGCGCGCGGGAACTCATAGCTGGCGTAGGCGTCGTCGACCTCGGCCTGGACCTGGGTCAGACGGGCAACCATGAGCTTGTCGAGCGGCAGCAAGTCAGCAAAGGCGACGCCGTCGGTCTCGGGTTCAAACTGACCCTCGAGCTCGGAGAGCAAGAAGCGCAGCGTGTTGCGGAAACGGCGATAGGCATCGGACGTACGAGCGAGAATCTCGTGGTCGATGGAGACGTCAGAGCTGGTGTCGACGGAGGCAACCCACAGACGGATGATATCAGCGCCCATCTCGTCGCAGACCTTATTGGGGTCGATAACATTGCCGAGCGACTTGGACATCTTGCGGCCCTGACCATCGAGTGTGAAGCCCTGCGAGACGACCGCCTTGTACGGAGCATGGCCGTTGGCACCCACCGAGGTGAGCAGCGAGCTCTGGAACCAACCGCGGTGCTGGTCGGAGCCCTCAAGATACACGTCCGCCGGGTACTCAAGCTCAGGGCGATACTCGCAGACGGCCTTCCAAGACACGCCGGAATCCCACCACACGTCGAGGATGTCCTTATCGGCCTTGAGGTGATGACCGCCGCACTTGGGGCAGACGCAGGCCTCGCCCAGGTAGCTCTCGGGAGCGTCGGTGAACCAGGCGTCAGAGCCCTTCTCGTGGAAGAGCTTGATGACGGCGTCGAGCGTAGCGTCGTTCATGACCTTCTCGCCGCAGTCGGCGCAGGTGTAGCTGGGGATAGGCACGCCCCAGTTGCGCTGACGGCTAATGCACCAGTCGGGACGCTGCTCGACCATGGCGCCGATGCGGTTGGCGGCGTGAGCCGGATACCACTTGACGTTCTCGCGAACCTCCTTGCCAGCCTGCTCACGCAAGCCGGTCTTGTCCATCGAGACAAACCACTGGTCAGTAGCACGGAAGAGCACCGGGTGTTTGCAGCGCCAGCAGTGCGGATAGCTGTGCGTGATCTTCTTCTCGAGGACCAGGGTGCCGCGCTCGCGCAGGAACTCGATGATGTGCGGGTTGGCCTCATCGGTATCCATGCCGCTGAAGGGACCACCGGTGCCAAACTCCTCGCCGGTGTAGAACTTGCCGTCATCATCGACCGGCATGCAGATGTCGGTAATGCCCTCCTTGAGGCAGGCAAAGTAGTCGTCGACGCCGTGGCCGGGCGAGTTGTGGACGATACCGGTACCGTCATCGACACCGACGTAATCGGCCAGCAGCGCCACGCCCTCAACACCGTCAAAGATCGGCTGCTTGTAGTGGATGTGGTGGAAGGTCTCGGCGGGAACCACATAGGGCTTACCGTCGACCATAACCGGGGTGTACTCCCAACCAAACTCCTCGCAGCACTTGGGAGCCAGGTCCTCGAGCATGACCTCGGCACGACCCTCGTGCTCAACGGCGACATAGGCGGCGCCGGGCTTGAGGGAAACTGCCTGGTCGGAGGGAATGGTCCACGGCGTGGTCGTCCAGATGATGAAGTCAACCGGGCCGTCGAAATTCTCGAGACCGGCGGGCTTGGAGGTCATCTCGAAGCGCACGAAGATGGACGGGCTCGTCTCATCGGAGTACTCGATCTCAGCCTCGGCCAGCGCGGTGTGGCAGTGCTTGCACCAGTGAACCGGCTTGTGGCCGCGATAAATCATGCCCTTATCGAACATGGCCTTGAAGACCTCGATGTCGGCGGCGTCATGCTGGTGATAGAGCGTCAGATAGGGGTTGTCCCAATCGCCGAGCACGCCCAGGCGACGGAAGCCGGCCTTCTGCAGCTCGATGTTCTCGACAGCGAACTTATTGCAAAGCTCACGGATCTTAGCCGTGGAGGTCTGGTTGAACTTCTCGGTGCCGAGCTTCTCCTCGACCTTATGCTCGATCGGCTGGCCATGGCAGTCCCAACCGGGAACATAGGGAACCTCATAGCCCTGCATCATCCAGTAGCGGTTGATCATGTCCTTGGAGATCTTGTTCATGGCGTGGCCGATGTGGATCGGGCCGTTGGCGTACGGAGGGCCGTCGTGCAGCACGAACTTCTTGTGACCCTCGTTCTTCTTCAGAACCTGCTCGTAGACCTTGTTGTCCTGCCAGTCCTTGAGTCGCTTGGGCTCGGACTTGGAAAGACCGGCACGCATGGGAAAACCGGTTTTGGGCAGATTCATCGTCTGCTTGTACTCGTTTGCCACGGTACCCCTTTCATGTCGTGGGCGCGCACGCCCGTTGGGCACCAAAAAAGCGCCCGTCCCTACAAGCTGGGACGAAGCGCCACAAAAACGGGCTGTATGCCCGCAAAAGCTCTTCGTTTAACCACCCAGCTTAGATGCCCTCGCCCGCGTATTCGCGCGCTCGCATCCGTTACTCGGCTGGCCTGTATCGACGACCATCTCGGCGATATCTACTAAGACGTGCCTGCGCGGCACGTCCGTTGGGACCGCAGCTCCGGGGTGATTTTCATCGGTCGCATGCACGGGTTCTCAGCGCTCCCCGCTCTCTGTGGCATGCGGACGGCCGACTACTCGTCCCCATCAACGCTTATGCGGAGTATGCTAGCACGTTCCGCGCCGGCGAAAAACCCTCAACACTGGTTTCATACGTAAGAAATTTCTCGTGGTCGTTAGCCTTCTCTAGGAGCAAAATACCTGAAAGCACTTTAACTAACGAAAGAAGGCTGCCATGCGCACAATCGGAATGAGCGACTACACCGTCGGCGAGGATTGCTTTACCGAGCTGCCCGCCGCACTGGCGGAGTACGGCGCGAAGAAAGTCGCCATCATTGGTGGCAAGCGAGCCCTAGCTGCGGCGCTGCCGGGCATCGAGGCGGCGCTTGAAGGTACCGACGTCGAGATTCTGGAGACGCGCGTCTACGGCACCAACAGTACGCGCGCCAATATCGCCAAGGTCGTGAACTCCCCCGCTTGCCAGCAGGCAGACGTGCTTATCGCCTGTGGCGGCGGCAAGGCACTCGACACCGTCAAGACAGCGGCAATCGAGCTCAAGAAGATTGTCTTTACGGTGCCGACGATTTGCTCTAACTGTTCCGCCGCAACCGCCATTGCCGTCGTCTACAACGACGATGGATCGCTCGAGGGCTATTCGTACCCCAACCGACCGGCGCACATCTTCATCAATCCCAAGATCATCGCCGAGGCTCCGGCGGAGTACTTCTGGGCCGGCGTGGGCGACGCCCTGTCCAAGCAGCCCGAAGTCGAGTACGCCACGAGCGCCGGCGACCTGGAGCACACCGCCGGCCTTGGCCTGGCTCTTGCCCACACCTGTTCCGAGCCGCTGTTTACCTACGGTGTTCAGGGTCTTGAGGACGTTCGTCAGAATCTGTCGAGCGAGGCCGTCAAGCAGATCGCGCTCGACATCGTGGTCAACACGGGCTATGTCTCGAACCTGACCAACCAGAACGATTACTACTACAACTCGAGCGTGGCGCACGCGTTCTACAACGCCACCTGCAGCATTCCGCGTGAGGGCACCTACCTGCACGGCGAAGTCGTAAGCCTGGGCGTGCTGGTGTTGTTCGCCTACACGGGCGACACCGAGAACCTTAAGCGCTATGCTGACTTCAACAAGCAGATGGGGCTGCCCGTAACGCTTGAGCAGGTCGGGCTTTCCGAGACCGATATCCCTGCCCTGTGCGAGCACGCGCACGCCACCAACGAGTGGAAGCAAGGCAACCCGGAGCCCTTCACCGACGAAAAATTCGCCGCCGCCATCAAGGCCGCCAACGCCTACGGCCACACGCTCTAGACCCAGGCCAAAACCACCACAAGGGAGCCGCACCTTTGTGGTGGTTTTTTATTGCTCCAGCATGCTGGGGTCGAACTCGCTAGCCGGGATCACGCGATAACCGTGGCGGAGCAGTAAATCAACGAAGACGCCGTTGCCCGCCGTGAGGGTGCCACTGAATGTTCCGTCGTAGATGAGGCTCGCGCCGCACGAGGGACTACGGTCCTGCAGGATGCACGCGGCGATCTCTTCCGGCCCACCCGCCCGCTCGCACATGTCGAGCGCACGTTGGGCGCCTAGGCGAAATTCCAGGTCAACGGACACGCCCTCGCAGGTACAGACCTCGCCGTTCACAATCTCGGACGGCTTGCGCGGCGTGGGCAGGCCCCCAAAGACCTCAGGGCACACCAAGAGGACCTCGGTCCCTGTACGCTCGCAGGCCTCGACCAACTCGCGATGATAGTTGTCGAGCCCATTATACTTGCAGCTCTCGCCCATCAAGCAGGCGCTCACCACGATCTTCATTTCCATCCCTCTCAAGCAAAACGCCCCATTTGAGAAAGCTGCTCAAATGGGGCGTCGGCGTTTACTGGCTCGGCCGCGGCTTTACTGCTGCTTGGGCATCAGCGGATTCTCGCGCGTGAGGAGGTTCATGAACTCCTCGCCCGTGATGGTCTCCTTCTTATACAGATAACGAGCCAGCTCGTGGAGCTTAAACTTGTTCTCCTTCAGAATCTGCAAAGCGCGGTCGTGCGCATCCTCGATCAGCTTGGCGACAATCGCGTCCACGCGCTCGGCCGTACCGGGGGCACAGGTGAGCGACGTGTCCTGGTTGAGGTACGCATTCTGAACGGTACCGAGCGCCATCATGCCAAACTCATCGGACATACCAAAGCGCGTCACCATGTTACGGGCGAGCTTGGTGGCCTGCTCGATATCGTTGGCGGCACCGGTCGTCATCTCGCCAAAGATGAGCTCCTCAGCTGCACGGCCACCGCAATAGACGGCGAGCTTGTCCAGGACCTCCTGACGCGTGGTCAGGAAGCGCTCATCCTCCTCGACCTGCATGGTGTAGCCCAGAGCACCGCTCGTGCGCGGCACGATGGTAATCTTCGTGACCGGCGCAGAGCCCTTCTGGCGGGCGGCAACAATGGCATGGCCGATCTCATGGTAAGAAACGACCTGCTTCTCGTGGTCGGACAGCACCGTGGACTTACGCTGCTGTCCGGCGATGACGACCTCCACCGACTCCTCGAAATCGTCCTGCGTGGCACGCTTGCGACCCTCACGGACGGCACGCAGGGCGCCCTCGTTGATGATATTGGCCAGGTCGGCGCCCGAGGCACCGGGCGTGGCGCGGGCAATCGCGGTCAGATCGATCGGCGGCTCGGTCTTCACACTCTTGGCGTGGAGCTCGAGGATGTTCTTACGGCCGGTCAGATCGGGCAACTCGACGGGGATGCGGCGGTCAAAACGACCGGGACGCAGCAGGGCCGGGTCAAGACTGTCGGGGCGGTTGGTTGCGGCAAGGACAACGATACCCTTGTGGTTATCGAAGCCATCCATCTCGGTCAGCAACTGATTGAGCGTCTGCTCGCGCTCGTCGTTGCCGCTAAAGCCGCCGCCATCGCGCTTCTTACCGATGGTATCGATCTCATCGATAAAGACGATACACGGGGCCTTTTCCTTGGCCTGCTTAAACAGGTCACGAACCTTTGCAGCGCCGCGACCAACAAACATCTCAACGAACTCAGAGCCCGAAATGCTAAAGAACGGAACACCGGCCTCGCCGGCAACAGCCTTGGCAAGCAGGGTCTTACCGGTACCCGGAGGGCCAACAAGGAGAGCACCGCGCGGCAGCTTGGCGCCGATCTCCTCGTAGCGCTGCGGCTTCTCCAGAAAGTCGACGACCTCCTTGAGAGACTCCTTGGCCTCTTCCTGGCCGGCGACGTCCTTAAAGGTCACGCCCACGTCCTTGGAGGCGATCACGCGCGCGCCGGACTTACCCAGTCCGCCGCCGCCAAAACCGCCGCCGCCAAAGTTCATCGACGGGCCGTCATCGCCCATAGCCTTCTTCATGCGGCGGTTGAGCCACCAACCGATGAGGAAGAAAATCGCCATGGGAAGAATGAGTGTGAGCAGGTAGTAAGTCATCAAACCCGAGTTTTTATCGGGAACGACCGACTCCAGCGAAGCGCCAGACTCAAGCACGCGATCGGTAAAGCCCGCATCGTTCGGCACACCGGTCGTCTTATAGGCGATGTTCTCGTCCTCGCCCTTCTTGGTGTAATAAATCGAGTAATCGTCCGTGTTGTACTCGACCTTGTCGACACTCTTCTTATCGAGCGCTTTGACAAACGTCGAGTAATCGGTCTTCGTAATCTGCTGCGTGTGACCGATGTTAGGGAACAGAACGGTCGAGAGCACGAGGTAGACGACGAAGGCGATGAGCACGTAGAGGATCATATTCCGTCTACGTTTGTTGTCATCCATCTCCATCTGCTTGAACTCCATCTACTGGGGTTGATAATGCTAACTAGAATACCCAACCCGGCCGGCGATAAACCGACGCCGGGCACGAAAGGATAGAGATGGCATCACTGGAAGTCGGCAAGGTTCAAATCTATACAGGCGACGGCAAGGGCAAGACGACGGCTGCGCTGGGGCTCGCGCTGCGCGCGACGGGCTACGGGCTCGACGTTCTTAGGCTGCAGTTTGCCAAGAAACTGCACTGCGCCGAACACGATGCCGCGCCGCGCCTGGGGCTGCGCATCGTACAAGCTGACCGCGACACGCCCGAGGCTTGCGCCGCACAGATCATGGAGCTCGCATGCGAGCAGATATCACAGGTCGACGTTCTGATTTTGGACGAACTCGGCGAGGCCATGCGCCGCGGCTTCGTGACACGCGAGGATGTCGAAGCGCTGATCGCGATAAAGCCCGCCACCACGGAACTCGTGCTCACCGGCCGCGGGCTGCTGCCGTTGGCCGACCTCGCGGACTTAGTCACCGAAATGCGTCCCATCAAACACTACTTCGACGAAGGCCTCCTAGCCCGCCAAGGCATCGAATACTAATTGATTCGTTTTCCGCCAACACCTACAGCTCATAAGGAAGTTGCGGTGGAATAGTACTTGTTTGACGGTCCGCAAGGGCTTTTCAGGAACTATTTCACCGCAACTTATCAGGGGTATCTGACGGATGAGCTAGGCGGTGGCGCGACCTAGCCAGTTGCCGCTGTGGTGGTAGATGGTGAACATGGTTGCGGTGATGAGCCAGGTTACGGGGTAGACCAGCAGTAGATGCTCGAGCGACGGATCGAAGGGCATGATCGCAAACACCCAAATCACTCTGAGTACGACGGTGCCAAAGATGGTGAGCATCATAGGCTGCAGACTCACGCCGGCGCCGCGGATGGAACCCGAGGCGTTCTCGATAATCGAGAAAATCGCATAGAACGGCGCAATGAAATGGAGGATGGTCGTGGTGTACGCCGAAATCGAAGCATCGTCGACAAACAAACGCGACAGCGGGCCCGAGAACACCAGCAGCACGGCAGACAGGCCACCAATGAGCATAAACGACAGCACGAGCGACGTATGGTAGCCCTTGCGCATGCGCTCGTAGTTGCGCGCGCCAAAGTTCTGCGCCGAGAACGTAGTGATCGATACGCCGAGCGCCTCGGTCACCATCCAGATAATGCCATCCAGGCGCCCAGATAGACCCCAAGCAGTCGTGACATCGGCGCCAAACGAATTAACCGACACCTGGATCAGCACGTTCGAGATCGAATAGGCAGCCGATTGAAAACCGAGTGGCAGACCACACGAGATCATACTCTTGCAAATACCGCGATCGATGCCGAGCTTAGACAGCGAAAGACGCCATGCGCCCGGAGCGCGCATCATGCGCAACACGATCATCGTTGCATTGGAGCAAATGGTCAGCGCCACTGCGATGCCACAGCCCAGCGCCTCCATATGCAACACAGCGACAAAAATGATATCCAGCACCACGTTAACCAGGCAGCCAGAGGCAATGATCACGGCAGGCCCGCGCGTGTCGCCCACGGCGCGCAGCAGTGCCGTTCCCATATTTAGCAGCAGCGCTGCAACCATGGCGGCAAAATAACAACGAGCATAGGCCACGCCCTCGGCCAATAGTTCATGCGGCGTGTTCATAAGCACCAGCATGGGCTCAACGAACACTATGCCAAGAATCGAGAAAAAGATACCGCCCACCAGCGCGAGCGTCATGGCCGTATGGACCGAACGACTCAGTCGCTCATCATCGTGCTGGCCAAAATACTGACCGGTAATGACCGCGCAGCCGGCGCCGACGCCAACGCAAAAGCCAATGCAGAGCTCGGTGAGCACCATCGTGGCTTGAATGCCACCTAGCGCGAGCTTGCCGCCAAACTGGCCGACGATATAGGTACCGATAAGCGTGTAGGCCTGCTGAAAAAACGAACTAAAAAAGATGGGAACGCACAGCGAAAGCAGCTGCTGCCAAATAACACCCTGCGTTACATCGATAGCCGTAGATTTCTTAGCCACACGCCCTCCCCAAAAGCGTACGTCAACCGACAAAACAGTAATTAAAGACCTAAGCTAATAGCAGCTTAGCACCGACCGACGTCGACCGAAACACCCCGAGTCAGAGCCCGGTGCAAACTATCTGCCTAGTGATACAGCCCCGGCTGGTAGTGATACTCGTTGCTCACGTGCGGGCACAGCTGCCAAAAGGCGACGGCACTCGCCGCGGCCACGTTGAGCGAATCGACCCCGTGCGCCATCGGAATGCGCACGGCTCGGTCGCAGCCCGCGATAGTCTTGGCGCCCAGGCCGGCACCCTCGGTGCCCATAAAGATCGCCAGGCGATCAACCTCCTGCAGCGCAGGATCGTCCAGGGAAACGGAGTCGTCCGTCAGCGCCATCGCAGCGCACGAAAAACCGGCTTCGTGCAGTGCCGCCAGGCCATCGTGCGGCCACACACGAGCCTCGCTGCCAATACGCGTCCACGGCACCTGAAACACCGTGCCCATGCTCACGCGGGCCGAGCGACGGTACAGCGGGTCGCAGCACGTCGGACTGACCAAAATACCGTCGACATTGAGCGCGGCGGCCGAGCGGAAAATCGCACCCACGTTCGTGTGGTCGACAATACCCTCGAGCACGCACACGCGCACCGGGCGCTCCCCCGCCGCCTCGACGACGCCACCCAAGAACTCATCAACCGGAATCTGCCGCGGGCGACGAAACGCCGCGAGCGCACCGCGCGTCACGTTAAAGCCCGTCAGCTGCTCCATGAGCTCCATGGAAGCCACGAACACGGGAACCGGACCCGCTCCCTCGCGCACGACAAGCTGGTCAAACAGCGGCATCATCTGGTCGAGCCAGCGCTCGCCTAAAAGAAAGCTCACCGGCTCGTATCCGGCGCGAACCGCACGCTCGATGACCTTGGCACTCTCGGCGATAAAAATGCCCTTCTGCGGCTCCAGCACGCAGCGAAGCTCACGCTCGGTCAGTCGCACGTAAGCATCGAGCCGCTCGTCCTCGAGCGAATCGATTCGCAGCACCTCAACGGCATCAGTCATAGCAGCCAGCCTGTACCCTTCTTTACAGCACATCTATACCAAACGAGGCGACGCTAAGCGCCGCCCCATGCATTCAATCAACCCGATGATACCGTTCACGCCAGACGATTTACGCCTCGATGCGACGATACGTCACGAACTCATAATTGACGCCCTCGTCACCCTCACCGGCGGCAATCGTCGCGACCCCGCTACGCTGCGCAATCTCCCACGCGGGATCGGCGTCCAAGTCGGGAAAGTACGTGTCCACGACATGCACGCAGCGGTTATGAGTGACCTCGGCCTCCACGCAGTACGGCAAAAACTGCCGATAGACATCGCCGCCACCGATCACCCAGGCAACGAGCTCATCGGCAACCGCAGAGAGCGCTTCGTCAACGCTATGCACCACGTCGACGCCCTCGTGGGTAAAGCCCATATCGCGCGTAAGCACGATATTGCGGCGGTTCTTGAGAGGACGCCCGCCGGGAAAACTCAGCAGCGTCTTGCGTCCCATGATAACCGGGCAGCCCTTGGTGCAGGCCACAAAATGGCGCATATCGGCGCGATTGGACACCACCATGTCGCCCTCGCACCCAATGCCCCAATCGTCACACACGGCGACGATAGCAGATAGCTTACACGTCATGAGCACCACCTACACCGCAATGGGAATGTTCTTGACCTGCGGGCCGTGCTCATAGCCCTCGACGATCAGGTCATCGGTCGTAAACGCATAGAAGTCATGCACATCGGGGTTGAGCGTTACCTTGGGTGCCGCAAACTGCGGACGCTCGATAAGCTCGCGGACGATATCGACATGACGATCATAGATATGGGCGTCGGCGATCACGTGCAGCAGCTCACCGGGAATCATATCGACCGACTGCGCGACCATCATCAGCAAAATGGCGTACTGGCACACGTTCCAGTTGTTCGCGGCCAAAATGTCCTGGCTGCGCTGGTTGAGAATCATGTTGAGCGTCGGCTTGTCGTCCTGAGGACGCTGCGTCACGTTATAGGTCACGCTATAGGCGCACGGATAAAGGTGCATCTCGGACAGATCGCTAAACACGTACGTATTGGTCATAATGCGGCGACTATACGGCGTGTGCTTAAGGTCGTACAGCACACGGTCCATCTGGTCGAAGTCGCCCTCGACGTAATGGCTCTTCTGACCAATCTGATAGCCGTAGGCTTTACCGATGGAACCGGTCTCATCGGCCCACTCATCCCAGATATGGCTGTTGAGATCGTGCACGTTATTGGACTTCTTTTGATAGATCCACAGAATCTCGTCCATGGCAGACTTAAGCGCCGTACGACGCAGGGTGAGCGCGGGGAACTCCTCGCGCAGATCATAGCGCGCCGTGACACCAAAGTTTTTAATGGTATAGGCAGGGGTGCCGTCCTCCCACACCGGACGGACCTTTTGGCCCTCGGTGGTGGTGCCATGGTCCAAGATATCGCGGCACATGGTTACAAACTGCTGATCAGCTTTGCTCATTGACCCTCCTGTCAGTCGCCTATAAGCGAGATTTATTGTAGCCCAGGCGCGCGAGTGTCGAATTGGACACTTAGTCCGGCACACGCAATGCACGGCAGCGCGGCTCCGCATGCGGCAACGAGGCATCTTAGCCTTTTTCTGACATATGACAGAAATGCCTTGCGCCCAACGACTAACGCGTTATCCTATTGTTGACATATGTCAGATAAGGAGTGTGCATGGCAGGAAGACGCGAAAAACTGCGCCGCGTCGGGATCATCCCCGAATACCGCGGCTTTACCCCCGATGGCCTGGCCAGCGGTGATGCCATCGACATGACCGTCGACGAGCTTGAGGTGCTGCGCCTGTGCGATCTGGAGGGCCTCAATCAGGAGGCCGTCGCCCTGCACATGGGCATCGCCCGCGCCACGGTGGCGGCAATCAGCAGTCGCGCGCATCGCAAGGTGGCAAACGCGCTGGTCAACGGACGAGCGCTCGTCATCGAGGGCGGCAATATCGCGTACTCCCCCATCGCCACGACGACGGCCGCATGGCCAGCAAAGGAGGTCGGCACCATGAGGGTGGCAACGACGTACGACAACGGCAACATCTTTATGCACTTTGGCCGCAGCGAGCAGTTCAAGATCTACGACATCCAGGATGGCAAGGTGCTCAACGAGCAGGTCGTAGGCACCGGCGGCACCGGCCACGGCGCCTTGGCGGGCCTGCTTGCCAACGGTGGCGTTGACACGCTCATTTGCGGCGGTATCGGCGGCGGCGCTATCAACGCGCTTGCCCAAGCCGGCATCACGGTCTATGCGGGCGCCCAGGGCAGCTGCGATGCCTGCGTCGAGGCCCTCATTGCCGGCACGCTCGCACAGAACGGCGAGGCCACCTGCGACTGCCATGGACATGATCACGAGCACATCCACGAGCATGGCGAGTCCTGCGGCTGCCACGGTCACCACGACCATGACGGGCACGAAGGCTGCGGATGCCACTAGCGGCAAGCACCTCGTCGAGAACGCGCTTCCACGCGTGCGACAACCAGCGAACAAACGGCGAAGGCCGCCTGGAATACCATCCAGGCGGCCTTCGCCATACACGACTCAACTAGTCGTTACTTCTTGTTGCGCATCTGCGCTTCCATCTGGCGCAGCAGGTCCATATCGGACTTGGGGCCGCCCGTTCCCAGGCCGCCCATGCCGCCCAGCCCCATGGCATCCAGACCGGGAATATTGGGCATGCGCATCTTTTTGCCCTTCTTACCCTTCTTGCCCTTCTTGCCGCCGGCCTGCGCCTGATTGGCCATCGTGCGCATGCGGCCCATCATCTTATTCATCTCGCCCCACTGCTTCATAAGGCTATTGACCTCGGTGGGGGTCACGCCGGCGCCCTTGGCAATGCGGGCACGGCGCTGGCCGTTGATGATGGAGGGGCGAAGGCGCTCCTCCTTGGTCATCGACATGATGATGGCCTCGTTCTTATCGAAGATACCTTCGTCCAGGTTACCACCCATCTGGTTAAGCGCACGCTGGCCACCGGGGAGCATGCCCAGAATGCCCTTCATGCCGCCCATCTTCTTGACGGCCTTCATCTGGTCGAGCATGTCGTTCATGGTAAAGCCCTCGCGCAGCATGCGCTCGGCGGCCTCGAGCTGCTCGGCGTCGGCCGCCTCCTGGGCCTTCTCGATAATGCCGACAACGTCGCCCATACCCAGAATGCGCTTGGCCATACGATCGGGGTAGAACGGCTCCAGCGAATCGGGCTTCTCGCCCATGCTCACAAACTTGATGGGCTTGCCGGTCACCTGGCGCACGGAAAGCGCGCCGCCGCCACGGGCGTCGCCGTCGAGCTTAGAGATAATCACGCCGTCAAAGTCGGTGCGCTCGGCGAAGGTCGAGACGACGTTGACGATATCCTGACCGGTCATGGCATCGACGACCATCAGCACCTGATCGGGCTTGACGGCCTTCTTGATGTCCACGGCCTCCTGCATCATCTGCTCATCGATCTGAAGACGTCCGGCGGTATCGACGATGACCACGTCGCGCAGGTGGTCGACGGCCTTCTGGATGGCGCCCTTGGCGATATCGACCGGGTGCGCACCGTCGCCGCGGAAGACCGGTACGCCGATCTCGCCACCGAGCGTGGCCAGCTGGTCGGCAGCAGCGGGACGGTAGACGTCGCACGCGGCGAGCAACGGCGAGCGGCCCTGCTTCTTGAGCAGGTAGGCCAGCTTTACGGCAGCCGTGGTCTTACCGGAGCCCTGCAGACCCACAAGCATGATGACATTGGGAATGCGGTTGCTAAAGACGAGCTTGCTCTCGGTTGAGCCAAGCATCTCGGTGAGCTCGTCGAGCACGATCTTGACGACGTTTTGCGCCGGCGACAGCGACTCCATGACCTCGGCGGTCATGCAGCGCTCCTTGGTCTTGGCGACGAACTCCTTGACGACCTTAAAGTTGACGTCGGCCTCGAGCAGCGCCATGCGAATATCGCGCATGGCCGAAGTAATATCGGCCTCGGTCAGCTTGCCCTTGCCGCGCAGGCGGTCAAATGTGTCGTTGAGGCGATCGCTCAGGGAATCAAACACTAGTCACTCCTTAATTGGACTCGCCCACCAGGGCGCGGCAGAAATCTTTGGCATTGAACTCCTGCAGATCATCGACCTGCTCGCCCACGCCCACGCGCAGGATCGGGAGCTTGAGTTTCTCGGCCACGGCCATGGCGATACCGCCCTTAGCCGTGCCGTCGAGCTTAGTCATGATAATACCGTCCAGGCCCAGCGCCTCGTTAAACTCGAGCGCCTGGTTCAGACCGTTTTGGCCCGTCGCGGCGTCGATCACAAGCACGACCGAAACCGGCATGGGACCGGCGGCCATATTGGCGGCGCGCTTACGGGTCACATTGACCACCTTGGCAAGCTCGCGCATGAGCTCAGGGCTCGTGTGCAGACGGCCGGCGGTATCGATAAGCACCAGGTCGCTGCCGCGCTTGTCGGCCTCGTCGAGCACGTCGTAGCAAACACTTGCCGGGTCGGAGCCGCGGTCGCGCTTGATAACCGGTACGCCGGCACGCTGCCCCCACACATCGAGCTGCTCGATGGCGGCGGCGCGGAAGGTGTCGGCCGAACCAATCACCACGTTCTTGCCGCGGGCGGCCATGGCGCTCGCGATCTTACCGACCGTCGTGGTCTTGCCGGCACCGTTAATGCCCACAAACAGCACGCAGCTCGGCGTATCGGAAAACGGATCGCGCTCGATGGGCACAAAGTGCTGCTCGAGCTGCTCGGCCAGGGCACGGCGAAGCTGCGGAGCGGTCTTGAGGTTCTTCTTGGCCGCGGCATCGCGTAGGTCATCGGAGACCTGAATGGCGACCTCGGCACCCATGTCACCCATAACGAGGGTGTCCTCCAAGTCCTCCCAAAAATCCTCGTCGACCTCGCCGCCAAAGTAAAAGACCTCGTTGAGGGCCTCGCGGCTGCGCTCAAGTCCGCGCGAGAGTGCGTCAAAGAATCCCATTATGCATTCACGACCTTTCCGGTTTCGCGATCGAGTTTTTGCGAGACGACGCGACTGACGCCGTCGGCTTGCATCGAGACGCCATAGAGGACGTCAGCGTCCTCCATAGTACGGCGCTGATGCGAGATGACCAAGAGCTGCGTATCGGAACGCAGTACATCAAGGGCGCCGATGAGCTTGGACAAGTTGGCGTCGTCGAGCGCCGCCTCGACCTCGTCCAGCACATAGAACGGCACCGTACGCGTGCGGTACACGGCAAAGAGCAGGGCGAGCGCCGTCAGGCTCTTCTCGCCACCCGACATGAGCATCATCTTGGTGATGCGCTTGCCGCGCGGCTGCGCCACGACCTCGATACCCGTATCAGCCGGGTGCTCGGGGTCGGTCATCTCCAGATGCGCCTGTCCACCCGGGAACAGCATGGCGAAGATCTCGCGGAAGTTCGCGTCGACCTTCTCAAACGTCACCAGGAAGGCCTTCCGCATCTTGCGATCAATGGCCACCGTGATCTTGGTGAGCGCCTTGCGCGCGCTCTCCAGATCGGCCAGCTGCTCCTCGATGTAGTCGGCGCGGCGCTTGAGCTGCTCGTACTCCTCCATGGCAACTTGGTTAACGGGACCAAGGTTGTTGATCTGGCGCACAAGCTGGTTGAGCTCGCGCTCGGCGGCGTCGCGGTCGGTGGGCGCGGGAAGCATGAGCGCTTCCTCGAGTACCGTGGTGCCATCGGCGGTGATGGCCTTGATGGCCGCCTCCACCTGCACCTCGAGCTTGCCGCGTGCGACCTTGAACTCGTTTTGCGTGGCAGAGGCGGTATCGACTCGCTCCTTAGCGCGGGCAACCTCTGCCTTGGCATCCTCGATGGTCTTCTTGAGCGAAGCGGAGTCCGCCTCCTCCAGAGAGGCCTGGTCACGCAGGCGCGCTGCCCAATCCGACGCGCGTTCCAACAGGGCAGAATAGCGTTCGTGCATGGGATCGACGCGCAGGCGCAGCAGCTCGAGCGAGCGCGAGGCCTGGCGTGTTCCGCGGATACGACGGTCGATGCCCTCAAGACGATGCTCCAGGTCGGGCACGCGGCCCTTCAGCGAACGCAGGCGTTCACTCGTCTGGGCTAGGCGAACCTTGGCGTCGGCGAGCTTGCCGGCAGCCTCGGAATCGTCACGGCGAACGCGGTCGAGTTCGTCGTTGGCCTCGGCAATCTGCAAGCCCAGATCGCTTGCCTGCGCACGGGCCTCGTCACGCGAACGGGTGAGCTCGTCCACGCGCGGGCGCGCGGCGCGAACGGCCTCGGCAGCCTGCTCACGGCGCTTGGAGATACGCACGCGCTCGACCTCGGCATTGTTGGCGCTTTGCTCCAGACGGCCGATCTCGGACAACAGGGAGCGGCGCTCGCCCTCAAGGCGGGCAATCTCACCGGCGGCATCGCCCTCAGCGGCACGCGCTTCCTCAACGGCCGCATTGGCCTCGACGACCTGATCCGACACATGCTCAAACACAGCGGCCAAATCGGGCTCAAGCCCCTCCAGCTCGCGAATGCGACGCTTACGCTCCAGAGCACCCGACGCCTCGCCGGCATCGAGGCCCACACGCACCAGGCCGCCGCAGGCGACGCGGGCGCCATCGGGGGTCACGTAAGTCACGCCGTCAACGACCGGCGCCGAAAGCGCAGCAGAAAGATCGTCCACTACGTAATAGCCGCCGAGCAGCGCCTCGACGACGGGTCCGTAGCCTGCGCGCACGGACAGACGATCAACCAGGCGGGTACCGGCAGCGCCCTCAGCGGCGGTAGAGCCGCTCACGCCGCGCGCCACCAGCAGTGCCTCGCCCGAGGCCTTCTTTTGGTCCAGAGCCGCACGACCGGCACGCTCAAGCGTGGCGGCGTCATCAAACAGCAGCGCATCGATATCGCCGGCGAGCAATTGCTCAACCAGGCCCTCAAGCTCGCGCGGGGCTTCGAGCACGTCACCCAGGCGGCCCGAAACATCATCGCCCAGCGCACCCACCAGACGGCTCACGAGCGGCGAGCTGTCGGCCATGCGGGCATCGAGTTTCTTTTGGCTGGCAAGCTCCGAGCGCACCTCGGACAGCTTGTTGCGCGCCTCACTCTCACGATTACGCAAGTCCTTCAGGGCTACACGGGCGACCTCGGTGGCCTCACGCGCATCGGCCTGGGCCTGGCGCGCTTCCTCAAGAGCGCCCTCAAGCTCCTCGGCGCGGTCGCGACGGCTCTCGAGCGAGGCCGTGACCTCCTCGAGCTGTTCATCGATCTGCTCCAGGCGCGAGGCATACATGTTGTCCTCGACCTCGGCATTGCTCAAGGAATCCTTCACCTTGGCGAGCTCGAGCGCGGCGTTATCGGCTACGCGCTGCACATCGCGTTGTTCGCGCGTAAGCTTCGAAATCTGATTGTCGAGCGCCACGCGCCGCTCGTGGAGCTCGGCGGCGGCAGGACCAGCGGCGTCAACGTCCTCCTGGGCCTGCATGTGCGCACCGGTCACTTCCTCAAGCTGCGCACGCGCGTCCTCGAGCTCCTCGACCACGCGACGTCGCTGATGCTCGGAGCTCGAAATCTGCCCGCGCATGTCAGACAGGCGCGACACCATGTTGTGGCCCTTTTCCTCGAGCAGGCGCATGTCGGAGTTAATGCGGCCGACCACATCTTGCATATGACGGCGCTGCTCGCCCAGGTCGCCCACAAACAGGCCCTTTTCCTCGAGCAAGACCTGAAGCTTCTCGAGCTCGCGCTCCTTTTCGCCCAAGCGGTACTGCGCAAGCTCCAGCTCGGCGGCGCCTTCCTTGGAACGGCTCTCCAGGTCGTTCCACTGCGACTGCAGCGAACGCAGCTCGTCGACGGCTAGCATCTGCGTAAGCTCGTTCGCACGCGAGGACAGCTCTTTGTACTTGCGCGCGCGATCGACCTGACGCTCCAACGGTCGCAGCTGACGGGCGATTTCCTTATTGATGTCGCGGGCACGCGTCAGGTGCTCGTCCATCGACTTAATCTTTTTGAGCGCACGCTCCTTGCGGCGCTTGTGCTTGGAGATGCCGGCGGCCTCCTCGATGAGGGCACGGCGCTCCTCGGGGCGGCTCTGCAAGATGGCATCGAGCTTGCCCTGGCTGATGATGGAATGTGTATCCTTGCCCAGGCCCGAATCGTGCAAGATGTCCTGAATGTCCATCAGGCGGCACGGGCTCGAGTTGATGAGGTACTCGCTTTCGCCCGAGCGATACATACGACGGGTGATGGCGACCTCGTCAAAATCGACGGGCAGCATATGGTCCGAGTTATCGAGCACAAGCGTGACCTCGGCGACACCCACCGGCTTGCGCGCTGACGAGCCCGAGAAGATGACATCCTCCATGGCCTGGCCGCGCAGCTGCTTGGCGCTCTGCTCGCCCAGGACCCACAGAATCGAGTCAGAGATGTTCGATTTTCCCGAGCCGTTGGGACCGACGATGACGGTCAGGCCCGGCTCAAACGTCATATGGGCGCGGTCGGCAAACGACTTGAACCCTTTGAGCGTGAGGGACTTGAGATACACGGTTCCTCGCTTACACGTGCTTCTTGTTCAGAATCACGCCGTTGGTGGTGTAACCCATGCGGTCGAGCGCTTCGAGCGCGGCAGCTCCCTCGGCTTCCTTCTTTGAGGAGCCGGAGCCGCGACCCTGACGAATACCATCGATCAACACCACAGCGGTAAAGGTGGGCGCATGCGCCGGGCCCTCGGAGCCAACGAGCTTGTACGCCGGAGGTTCGTGACCGTCGGCTTGCACGCACTCCTGCAAAAACGACTTGGGGTTCGCAGGATGCTCGGCACGCTCGGAAGCCAAATGCGGCTTAAGCGTACGGTGAATGAACTCCGCCGCAACGTCCCAGCCGGCATCCAGGTACAGCGCGCCCACGAGCGACTCATAGACGTTCTCGAGGGCCGAATGCAGGCCGCGCGCACCGGTACCGGTCTCGGAGGCACCAAAGATGATGATGTCGTCGATGCCCAGCTCGTGAGAAACCTCGGACAGCGTAGCGCCCGAGACAAGCGACACCTTCAAGCGCGTGAGCTTGCCCTCGTCAAACTCCGGATAGGACTCAAACAGGGAGCGTGCGACCACAGCGCCCAAAATGGAATCGCCCAAGAACTCAAGGCGCTCATAGCTGGCAGAAACCGGCTGGCCCTCGACTGCCGAGGGATGCGTAAGCGCCGCGCGCAGCAGCACCTTATTGTTGAACTCGTGGCCCAGGATTTCCTGGGCGCGCGTAAGTCGGTCGGATAAAGCCAAGACTTAGGCCTCCTTGGCAGCTTCGATAGCGTCGACGGCGTCGGCGACAGAGTTGAGCGAGAGCAGGGTCTCGTCATCGATCTCGAGGTTGAACTCGTCCTCGATAGCCGTAACCAGCTGCAGGCGCTCGAGCGAGTTGGCATCGAGGTCGTCAAAGGTGGTCTCCTCGCTAATTTCGGCAACATCGACGCCTAGAACGTCAGCAGCGACCTCGGCGATCTTGTCGAAGATTTCGGAGCGGTCCATAGCGCTTCCTCTCATAGTGCATGAATACCAAAAGAATGGTACCGCCCGGGCGGTACCAAGACACGGTTCTGATTCTACCCCATGACGTGCGCCGCGAAGCACATAACAGCACTCTTACTCGCTCTTATAAAACGATACCGTCCATAGAGTTGGCGACATTCTCGACCAGCCCGGCGCGCACGGCTTCGGCCGCCGCGAGCGTACCGTTTCTAACAGCCTCGACCGAGGTGGCGCCATGGCCGATCAGGACCACGCCGCGCAGGCCCAAAAGAATCGCGCCGCCCTTGGCGTCGCCCGAAAGCTTGGCTTTAATCTCGCGCATCTGCTTTTTGATGAGCAGCGCGGCAATCTTGGTGCCGAGCGAAGACATAAAGGCGCCCTTGAGCTCCTGCAGTAAAAACTTGGCAGCGCCCTCGGTGGCCTTGAGCGCAATATTGCCCGACATGCCATCGGCAACGACGACATCGAAGTTACCTGAGGTGATGTCCGTTCCCTCGCAGTTACCAACAAAGCCGGGAACGGCGGCTTTCATGGCCGGGAAGCAGGCCTTGGTAAAGTTGGAGCCCTTCTCGTCCTCGGTGCCGTTGGCAAGCAGGCCCACGCGGGGATGCTCGATGCCCAGGACGACGCGGGCATAGGCGCTACCCATCTGGGCAAAACGTACCATATCGTCAACCTCGACATCGGGGTTGGCGCCCATATCGCACAGCACCGTCAGACCGCCGGCGCGATTGGGCAGCGCATTGGTCAGACAGGGGCGCACCGGCTGCTTCTTGCCTTCGGCCTGATACCTAAACGGCGTCACATAGGCGGTGGCGGCGGCGGTCATGGCGCCGGTGGAGCCGGCGGAGAAGAACGCATCCGCGTTGCCCTTCTTAATGGCGCGGCAAGAAAGCACGATCGACGACTTACGCTTGGTCATCACGGCGCGAATGGGATCGTCATCCATGGCGATAACGTCAGGCGCCTCAAGGGCCTCAACACGTGCATGGGAAGCTGCAAAGGGATTGACGATTTCGGCGGGGCCAGCTGCCAAGACCTCGATATCGGGATCGGCGGCAAGCGCAGCCTCGATACCATCGAGAACAACCTGAGGTTTCTCGTCTCCGCCCACAACGTCTACACAAACGCGAACGTTACTCATATACATGCTCCTTATACAAAAATGGCCGACTCATTGAGCCGGCCATTGTGGTTCCATTTGGAACGGCATCGCATCCAGAGTATACCGTTACTCGGTAACGATAACCTCGCGGTCCTTGTAGAAACCGCAGCTGGGGCACACGTGGTGCGGAAGCTTGACAGCGCCGCAACGGGGGCACGTGGACTGAGCCGCAGCCGAGATCTTCATGTTGGCGGAACGACGGGTGTGAGTGCGGATACGACCCTGCTTTTGTTTAGGTACGGGCATAGTGACCTTCCTTATGAACTATCCAGTGTGGCGATTACGCGCAAGTAGCGATACTACCACAGTTTTACTCATCAAGCTTGAGATTCTTCAATGCTGCAAATGGATTTTCCGTGGCAGCGGCCCATTCTGCCTCTGCCTGGGCGGCGCAATCGCATTGCTCGACGTTGAGATTGCAACCGCATGTGGGGCACAGACCACGGCAATCGGGCTTGCAGAGCACCACAAACGGCGTGTCCATAACGACCGCGTCATTGATGGGCTCACCCAGATCGACGATGCGGTCCTCACCCAGAAGCTCGTAGCCGTCCTCGTAGGCCTCGGGATCCTCGGGCTCCTCAAAGAGGTAGAACTCCTCGATCTCGCCGGCGATATCAAACGAGGCGGGCTCCAGGCAACGGTCGCACTCGCCGGTGGCGTGCGCGCGGACCATGCCCGTGAGCAAGACACCGGTACCTGCATTGGTAAAGACAACGTCGTAGTCGATGCCGTCCTGAAGCTGGTACTCCTTCTCGCCCACCGTGTAGGTGGCGACATCGACCTTACCGGTCAGCGGATACGAATCTCCAGGAAACTCGAGCTGCTCGGAAAGATCGACGGTAACGCTCGGGAACTCAGCCATTACCACTGACCATTCTGTTGGGCGGCACCCTCGTTGAGCTGCTGACGGCAACGGGTAACGGTGCCGGTCAGGCTCTTGAGGTTCTCCTCCAGGTGCGTAAAGACCTGCTCTGCGTAGTCCTCGGCAGCATAACGCGTCTCGCGCTCGTACTGCTGGGCACGATCGCGGATGTCGTCGGCCTGCTGCTGCGCAAGGCGGACGATCTCCTGCTCCCCGGCAATGGTGAGGGCCTGCTGCTGAGCGTCAGCGATGATGGAATCGGCCTGGGCGGCGGCGGAAGCCATAAGCTCCTCGCGCTCCTTAAGGATACGGCGGGACTTCTGCCACTCCTCGGGATAGCTCATGCGGATCTCGTCGAGGATGTTGAAGAACACGTCGGCGTCGATGACCTTGAACTGAGCGTTCTTGCCGAAAGGCGGCTTGGCTTCCTCGATCAGCCCTTCGAGCTCATCGACCAAGCTGACGATCCTATCGCCAGGAAAATTCTCGCCCGGCATCCGGTCTCCTTTCATAGGTAACATATCATCGTGCTAGTTTACCACATGCCACCAGGCAATAAGAAACGTCACGAAAAGCGATGTTTGAGCGCTTCGACCACGTTGGGCGGGACAAACGTCGATACGTCACTACCGAGCGAGGCGATCTGGCGAACAACCGAGCTCGAGATATAGCCGTACTGCGGCGTGCTCATGACAAAGATGGACTCCAGCTCGTTATCCAAGCGATAGTTGAGGTCGGCCTGCTGCAGCTCGTACTCAAAGTCAGTCATGGCGCGTAGGCCCTTGACCACGGCCCCCGCCCCCTGCTCACGAGCGAAGTCGACCAGCAGGCCAGTGAAGGGCAGGACCTCAACGCCGTCGATATCACCGAGCGCCTCGCGGGCCAGCGCCACGCGCTCATCGAGCGTAAACGTGGTGCCCACACCGTTTTTACCCTGCGACTCGGCAACAGCGACGATCACGCTGGGAAAGATGCGGCGGGCGCGACGGATCACATCGATATGGCCAAACGTGATGGGATCGAAGGTGCCCGGGACGATCACGCGGTTGATGGTGTCATTCATGAGCATCCTCCTGAAACGTCGTGGCATCGTTGTTGTCAGCATCGGTGCCGGCGTTATCGCCCTCGCCATCGTTATCGCAGACCCAACGAAGCAGGTCGACCGAGGTAATGCCGTAGCACTTCTCACGTACAGTCTCAAAGTCTGCCGGATGCGCGCCCGCATCGGCGGCGGCATGCTCAAACAAGGCGTAAGCGCCAGACGCAAGCAGACCTTGCTGAGCCAGGTTCTGCAGCAGTTCCTCGACCGGCTCGGCACCAAAAGCATAGGGCGGGTCGAGCAGGACCAGATCAAAGGGGCCGCCCGGCACCCGGTCGCGCGAGGCGCTCGCCAGCACGTCACCCGTCACCACGCGCCAGCGCGCACGGTCACGGCAGAGCGACTCGATATTCTTGGTAATGAGCCGCGCGGCGTTGCGATCGATCTCAAACGTCGTGAGCGAGCGGGCCCCACGAGAGAGCATCTCTAACCCTAAGGCACCGGAGCCGCCAAAGGCGTCCAGCACACGGACCTCGTCCAGATCGAAGTCGAATGCCGACATGACCATAGATGCGCACGCCTCTCGCACGCGATCAGTCGTGGGGCGGGTGACATCGCGACCACGGGGCTCCTCGATCTTACGACCGCGCCATTCGCCGCCGATGATTCTCATCCTCCGCTGACCTCCTTAAAGATATGTCGATAACGCATGGCGACCGCATCGCGCAGGGGGCGCGTCGCCACGGAGTCAAGGTTGCAAGCATACCGCAAGAGCTCGACCGCGTCCAAATGGGCCCATTCGATCAGCTCCTCGTCGGCATCCAGGTCGACAAAGCGCAGGGTCACACCGCCATGCTGGCGGTACCCCAGGATTTCGCCCTCGTGGCGCAAACGCAGGTCCATCTGGGCGAGCGTAAAGCCATCCGAAGTTTTTTCGAGCGATTGCAGGCGATCTTGTGCTGCCGACGCGCCGCCGTTGCCCTTGGAGTGCGTCATGACCAGGCACGTGCCCGACACGCTGCCGCGGCCCACGCGACCGCGCAGCTGGTGCAGGGCAGCCAAACCAAAGCGCTCGCCGTTCTCGATGACCATAACGGTGGCGTTAGGCACGTCGACGCCCACCTCGACCACCGTAGTCGAGACGAGCACGTCGATCTCGCCACGCTTGAAGGCATCGATCACGCGGTCCTTCTCCCCCGCTGGCATGCGACCGTGAAGGCGCTCGACGGCAAGACCCGGCAACGCCAGACGCAGGCGATCGAGCTCGGTCGCCGTATCGTGCAGCGGCACGGGGACCGTCACGCGGCCCTCATCGTCGCGGGCGATACCGGGCACGTCCTCCAGCTCATCGGCCGAGTCACTCGGCTCCACGAGCGGGCAAATCACGTAGGCCTGCTGACCCTTTTCATGCGCCTCGCGGATGGCTCCATAGGCGAGGTCACGGCTCGACTCGGTGAGCACACGCGTCGTAACGCCCGCCCCCGGAACGGGACGATGGCGGATGATGCTCGTGTCCAGGTCGCCATAGACCGAAAGCGCCAGCGTACGCGGGATGGGCGTCGCCGTCATAACGAGCAGATCGGCACCCGGGCCCTTGGCGCGCAGGGCGCTGCGTTGGCCGACGCCAAAGCGGTGCTGCTCGTCGATGACAACAAGCGACAGATGCTTGAACGCAACGTCATCCGAAAGCACCGCATGGGTGCCAAAGAGCACGTCAAGCTCGCCCGATTCCAGCTGTGCATGGATGCGCTCGCGCTCTGCGGCCGGCGTGGCACCCGTCAGAAGCGCCCAGGACATGCCGGCCTGAGAGAGCAGAGGGCCGGTCTTATCGGCATATTGGCGCGCCAGCACGCCCGTGGGCGCCATAACACAGGCCTGCGTGCCGCTATCGGCAGCCACAGCCAGCGCGCAGGCGGCAACGGCGGTCTTACCGGTACCGACATCGCCCAGCAGCAGGCGGTTCATCACGCGCCCGCCATCGCACATATCGCGCAGGATATCTTGGAATGCGGCCTCCTGCTCGTCGCTCAGCGAAAACGGCAGGGCTTGCTTGAGTGCGGCCAGGTGCTCGCCCGCGGTGTGGGCATAGGGCACCACATCGACCAGGCCGCCGTCGTTGCGCAGACGCAGCGCCAGCTGCAGGTAGAGGCACTCCTCGTAGGCAAGACGCCGGCGTGCGATGTCGCGCTCAGCCATGCTCGAGGGAAAGTGGATCGAACGCAACGCGCGGGCATTGCTCATGAGCTTCCGCTTTGCGCGCAGCGGTGCCGGAATGGGATCAAAGGGATTGCCGACGACCTCAAGCGCACCGCTTACGATGCGGCGCATCCACGCCTGGCTCACGCCGTCACTTACGTAGTGAACCGGCAGGATGGTGCCGGCGGCGCGCCCGTCCTCGAGCTTTTCAAAGTGGGGCGAGGCCATCTGCTTAAAGCCGTAGGCAAACTCGACCTTGCCCATCACGGCCAGGCGGTCGCCCTGCTTAAGCTGCTGGGCAATCCAGGGCTGGCGGAAAAAGGCGACCTGCAGCACGCCCGTCTCGTCAACAAGTGAGACCTCAGTCACCTGCATGCGCGGACGCGGCTGCTTTTGGACGATACGGTCGACCGTGGCGATGATGGTGCACACGGTACCGATGGGCGCCATCTCGATGGACCACGAGCGGGTAAAGTCGAGGTATCGATGAGGGATATGGAGAAGGAGGTCCCCCACCGTCCGAATTCCCAAACGGCGAAGGGCCTCCTCACGTTTACCCGAAACATATTTGAGTCGCGCGATATCCTCGTCGAGCGCATTGCTCTGGGCAAAGCGCTCCGAGACGCGCGACACGGAGCACAGCTCGGACATGGGCAGTTGCCTACTCGATCGAGAAGATCACGGGATAGAGCGGCTGCTCGCCACGATGGGCGTCGATCTCCAGATCGGGCTGAGCCTCCTCGATGGCGTCGACGATCTCCTGGAAGGCCTCATCGGACAGCTCCTCGCCGGCCAGAATCGTCAGCGCGTCGCCCTCCTCTTCCTCCTGCATGCGGTTGATGCAGTCGAGCGTGACCTGTTTCACGTCGGAGCCGACCACGTCGATGGAGCCGGCGATGATACCCATGACGTCACCGGAGTGAATCGGAGAGCCGTCAGAGGCGCTGGAATCGCGCACGGCGCGGGTGACCTCGCCATCGCGGACCTCGCTGATGGCGTCGACCATGGCGGCGACGGCGTCCTCGAGCTCGGAATCGGGCAGGACCGCGAACAGCGCGGAGAAGGCCTGCGGAACGGTCTTGGTGGGAACGACGGCGACCTTCTTGTCGGTGCAGGCAGAGGCTGCGGCCTCGGCAGCCATGCGGATGTTGCCGTTATTGGGCAGGATGATAACCGAGGTCGCGTTGACCTGGTCAACGGCGCCCAACAGGTCTGCAGTCGAGGGGTTCATGGTCTGGCCACCCGACACGATCACGTCGACGCCGAGGGACTTAAGGATGTCGGCCTCGCCGGAACCGGCGGCAACGGCGACAAAGCCCAGGGCCTTCGCGGGCTCGGCGGCCTTCTCCTGGTCCTCGTGAATCTTGGCGGTACGGTCGTGGGCCTCCATCTCCATGTTGTGGATAAAGACCTCATAGATCTGACCGAGCTGCAGCATGTGCTCGAGCACCAGGTTGGGGGTGTTGGAGTGCACATGGATCTTGTAGTCGGGATAGGCGCCCACGAGCAGCTCACAGTCGCCCATGGAGCCTAGGAACTTAAGGCACTCGTCCTCGTCAAACGGGGCGTCGGCCTTAAAGAGGAACTCGTTGCAGTAGCGGAACTCCGAGCCCTCCCAGTCGTCGTTAGCCTCGATCTCAACACGGCCAAGAGCGGCATCGCGGGCAGAGCCGGCGGAGTCAAACGTAGCGGAGAAATCCTCGACCACGGTGCTACGACCAAGAGCGGCAGCCACAAAGTTCTCGAGAAAAATGGCAAAGCCAAAGGCGCCGGAGTCGACCACGCCGTTCTCCTTCAGAACGGGCAACAGATCGGGTGTGCGGGCGACGGACTGGTACGCCTCGACGACGATGGCATCGAGCGCATCCTCAGCCGAGAACTTCTTCTTCTCGCACTCATCGGCCTTGGTCGAGACATCGCGCAGGACCGTGAGGATCGTGCCCTCGATGGGCTTGCGGACAGCCTGGAAGGCGACCTTGACGGCGCGACGGAAGGCGAAGGCAATGTTGGCGGACGTAATGGGCTCATCGGCAGAGACAAGGCCCTCGGCCACGCCGCGCAGAATCTGCGAGGTGATGACGCCGGAGTTACCGCGGGCACCCATCAGGGAGCCGTGGGTGATGGCGCCGGCGATGGCTTCCATGTCGGCGTCGGCAGGAAGGGCGGAGAGCTCCTTAGTCACCGAGGCGAGCGTGAGCGACATGTTGGTACCGGTGTCGCCGTCGGGTACGGGGAAGACGTTGAGCTTGTTGATCTCCTCGGCCTTGTCGGAAACGGCAGCCGCAGCGATCGGAAAACAGGTGCGAATGGTCTTTGCAATCATGGGTATTTGAATCTCCGTTTTCGGATGCTAGTTCAGACGGCTCTTGAGCGCGTCGATATGGATGCCGATCTTAAGGCTGGTGGGATCGATCTGGGCGATCTCCTGCAGGGTGAAGGCAACGGAGCTCGAAAGATTGTGGCAGACGGACTTCATGTTGACGCCGTTCTCGAGCACGACGTGAAGATCGACCGTAAGGCCGTTCTCGTCGGCGGAGACAAGCACGCCCTTGCGGAGGCGCTGACCGGCAAGCAGGCGCACGCTCTCGGCGCCCTGGAGCTGCTCAGCCATACCGACAACGCCATAGCACGTCATCGCGGCATAACCGGCAATATCGGCAATAACGTCGTTCGAGACGCTCAGGCTGCCGTTAATGGTCTCAGACACAAGAATCTCCTTTTCTTGGTGCTCGCGGCACCATGTCGTGGGAGCAATCATTGCAATATTCTACAACGACCGCGGCATGTTGAGGTGGCGGGCCTCGGGATTACATCCTCGACACGAAATGTTGATATGGTAACGTTCACGAACGGCGATCGCGGCATGAAAAAACCCGCCGCAAAAGCGACGGGTTTTACAACCTGGCTCCCCGGGTAGGACTCGAACCTACAACAGCGCGGTTAACAGCCGCGTGCTCTACCATTGAGCTACCGAGGAATTTAAAGCCCAACGGAAAGGGCTGGAAAACTCTGGCTCCCCGGGTAGGACTCGAACCTACAACAGCGCGGTTAACAGCCGCGTGCTCTACCATTGAGCTACCGAGGAATAGGTGCGTGCTCTCAAGCAACGAAGTTTATTATACGGACGAATCAGCTCAGGGCAAGAACTTTTTTAAGAAATTTTCCGACCTAATCATTGGGGACGTTCTTAAACGACTAGTCATTCAAGAACGTCCCCAACGACTACATGAAGGCGCCCCCAAGCGGATGTGCTTGAAGGCGCCTCTTGCTGACTTAGCTTTCGATATAGTCCTTGAGCTTGCTGCTGCGGCTCGGGTGGCGGAGCTTCGCCAAGGTCTTGGACTCGATCTGGCGGATGCGCTCGCGCGTGACGCCAAACTCGCGGCCGACTTCCTCGAGCGTACGGGGATGTCCGTCGACAAGGCCAAAGCGCAGCTCGATAACCTTGCGCTCACGATCGGCAAGCGAATCGAGCACCTGGGTGAGCTGCTCCTGCAGCATGGAGAAGCTGGCCGCATCGGGCGGAACGATGGCCTGGGAGTCCTCGATGAAGTCGCCCAGCTGAGAATCCTCTTCCTCGCCGATGGGGGTCTCGAGCGACACGGGCTCCTGCGAGATCTTCTGGATCTCGCGGACGCGGTCGGCACTCATGTCCATCTCGGCACCGATCTCCTCGGGGGTCGGATCGCGACCCAGGTCCTGGAGAAGCTGGCGCTGCACGCGGACGAGCTTGTTGATGGTCTCGACCATGTGCACGGGAATACGGATGGTACGGGCCTGGTCGGCGATAGCGCGCGTGATGGCCTGACGGATCCACCACGTGGCGTACGTGGAGAACTTAAAGCCCTTCTGGTAGTCGAACTTCTCGACGGCGCGGATCAGACCGAGGTTGCCCTCCTGGATCAGGTCCAGGAACAGCATGCCGCGACCGACATAGCGCTTGGCGATGGAGACGACCAGACGAAGGTTTGCGCTGATGAGCGCCTGCTTGGCTTCGAGGCCCACGTTCTCAATGCGCGTAAGACGACGCATCTCGGCACGCGTGAGTTCGAGCTCACCAGCATCGGCAGCCTCGAGCTTCTCGGTAGCCTCGAGACCGGCCTCGATCTTCATAGCCAAATCGACCTCTTCGGAGGCGGTCAACAGGTCGACCTTGCCGATCTCCTTGAGGTACATACGGACCGGGTCGCCGGTCAGCATCACCGTGGAGGCATCGATGCCACGCACGCGGGAGCGTGAACGGGACGTGCGCACGGTGCGCTTCTTCTTGTTCTTGGAAGAACCCATCTCAGCGTCGGCCTGACGGGCCATCTTGAGCTCGTGATCGTCGAGCGAGCCGGAATCGTGCTCGTCGTCGTCATCGAAATCGTCGGTATCGGTATCGTTATCGTCATCGTCGACGTCCATGGGGGCGTCGTCGTTACCGCTCGCGGAGATAATCTGGATGCCGCTGTTGCGCAGCGCGGAATACACCGCGGTGAGCTGCTCGTCAGAAACATCGATATCCTTCAGGGCGACCTGAATCTCGTCCTCGGTTACCGAAGTCCTGTTTGAGCCGTTGCCCATAAGCTTTGCAACGTAGGATTCCAGCCCAGTACCCGTGCTCTCAGTCTTTTTTGGCACAGATTCTCCCTTCATAGTCCACAGGACTCAATACTTTAGCACACACATTGACGTCTATACCCAAAAAGAGGGCTGGATATAGGCGAGAATACGCTGGTTGACCACAACATCTAGGCTTGTTCGGTGCCTGCGGCCTCCAGGCCAATCAAACGGAACGGGTCCGCCACGCCGCCGATTGACTTTTGCAGTTCGCGCTGACGCTGCGAATCCTGCGCGGCCTGCATGGTTAGCGCGCGACGGGCCTCATCATCGAGCGAACGGTCCTGGCGCAGCTTGGCCTGTGCGGCACGCATGCGGCGTTTGATGGTGTAGAGCTCAAGCGTATCGAGCATAAACACGATGTTCGTCTCGGTGGGGTGCTTGCTCGTCGCCGAGATGCGACCGGCACTCACAAGCGTTGCCGCCTCGGGACACACCGAGCGCGCCGCATCCATGCAGGCTGCAGGATCGGTTCCCGGTGGCGTTGCCAGAACGGCCCATGCGATGGACTCGTGACGTGGGTCAACCCACTCGATGGAGCAGATGCGATCGGCATACGTGCGGAACAGGTCGGGGTAGCTCGTGAGCATGGTCAGCAGTTCACGCTCCCCCGCCAAGGACTTGCGTTCAAGATCGGTAAGAACCATCGGCGCCGCCGTAGCCGGTGCGTCCGAACCATCAGGCACAGGAACAGAGCCCATACCATCAGGCACATCGATCGGCGGCAGGTCGTCGACAACCTCCACGGGCGCGGCATCGTAGGCATCGAGCGGGACGTAGTCGTACGGCTCTTCTTCGACCGGCGCGGACACCGGCGGCGTCGCGCCCGATGCCCAAGCACCGCGACCGGCATCGCGAGAACCCGACGCCCGACCGCCCGCGCTACCGGACCGCTCAGCCTGTGCCCGCTGGCGCTCATAGTTCTGCTCACGACGTCGTTCCGCATCCTCGCGCTTGGCGACATCGCGAAACACACGGCCCGAGCTCGCGCGCACGGTCTCCAGATCCAAACCCAGCAGGTCGGCAATCTGGATAAAGTACGTGTCGATCATATAGCTATCGCGCAGCGGATAGATGAGCGTCAGCGCATCCTCGAGCGCCTTGGCGCGACCGCCCGGCGTGGTGATGTCGCTCGACTCCTGCAGCGAACGGTAGACAAAGTCCATGAGCGGCTCGGCCGCGTCGATGCGCGCCTGCAGCTCCTGGCCGCCGTGCGCCGTAATAAACTCCATAGGGTCGTTGCCGTCGGGCAGTACCACGCAGCGCAGGTCCATCGAATCCTGCTCGATAAACTGAATCGCGCGGCGGGCGGCCTTCTGGCCCGCGGCATCGCCATCGAACATATACACGATGCGCTTGGCAAAGCGGGTGAGCGTCTTTACATGATGCTCCGTGAGCGCGGTGCCCAGCGTGGCGACAACGTTTTTAATCCCCGCCTCCCAGCAGGCGATGCAATCGGTATAGCCCTCCACCACGATGGCGGTATCCTGCGCGACGATAAACTCCTTGGCCCAATTAAAACCGTAGAGGTTTCGCTTTTTATGAAACACGCTCGTCTCGGCGGTGTTGAGGTACTTAGGCTGGCCGTCGCCCATAATGCGACCGCCAAAGGCAATGTTGTGACCCTGCTCGTCAAAGATGGGGAACATCACACGGTCGTAGAAGCGGTCGGCAAGCTGCCCGCGCCCGCGGCTCACGGCAACATTGGCGTCGATCATCTCCTGCGGGGTAAAACCCGCCTGGGACAGGTGCGACACCAGCGCGTTACGGCCTGGTGCAAAGCCCAGGCAGTAGCGGCGGCAGACGTCGCCACCCATGCCGCGGCTGGCAAAGTACTCGCGCGGACGACCGTCCTTACCGCGCATAAGCATGGTGTGGTAGAACTGGGCGGTCTCGGCGCACAGATCGTAGATGCGGGCACGCTTAGTACCGCGCTCGCGGCGATCTCCGGTGTCGTGCAGCTCAATACCTGCGCGATCGGCCAAATAACGGATTGACTCGGGAAAGCTCAGGTTCTCGCGCTTCATGATATAGGTGAAGACGTCGCCACCCTCGCCGCAGCCAAAGCAATGCCACACCTGCGTGGCGGGAATAATGTGGAAGGACGGCGTCTTTTCGCCATGGAAGGGGCAGCAGCCCCAAAACTCATGGCCGCGGGGCTTGAGCTCAACCGTTTCCTGCACGATGGCAACGAGGTCGGACGCAGCGCGTACCTGGTCTTTTTCCTCATCACTAATCACGGATGCTCACCCCCTGCTCACCCAAGTTATGACGAATGTCCTCGATATTACCCTCGACGGTCGCGATCAACTCATCCAGCGAATCGAACACACGCGAGGGACGCAGCCAGCGCGTAAACGCAAGCGAAACGGAAGCGCCGTACAGGTCGCCCGTATAACCAATTAAGTTAGCCTCAAGATGTGCAGATGCCGCATCGTCGGCATACGTCGGCGGCAGTCCGACGTTAACGGCAGCGGGCCACACGGTGTCATCGACCAGCACCAGACCCTCATACACGCCATCGGCAGGCACCTGAATGCCGTCGGGAACCTGCAGGTTTGCCGTGGGAAAGCCCATGCCAGAACCCTCGTGACGGCCGCGAATAACACCGCCACGCACCATATACGGGCGGCCGAGTAACTCAGCAGCAAGCTCCACATGGCCCTGTCCGAGCTCATGACGGATACGGGTGGCGCAAATGGCCTCACCGCCCTCGCAAAGCAGGTCGTGACCGTACACGTCAACGCCGTGCTCGGCACCCCAGGCGCGCATCTCGGCAACACCAGAAGCACCGCCACGACCCAGCCTAAAGTCACTGCCAACGCGAATCGATCGAATGTCGACCAGACGCGACACCAGCGAGAGAAAATCAACATGGTCAAGCGCCGCAACCTCAGGCGTAAAGGGAACGGCCACCACCGCATCGACCCCAGTTTGAGCCAGGGCATGCAGACGGTCGGCCGTCGTCATCAATTTTTGAGCGGGCGAAGAGCTCACCACAACGTCCGGGTCGGGATCGAAGGTAACCACGACCGCCTTACAGCCATGGGCACGGGCATCACGGACAAGCGCCGTAATGAGCTCCTGGTGTCCACGGTGCACGCCGTCGAACACACCGATGGCAATCGATGCGGCACCCAGGTGCTCGAACTCATCAAACGCATCGGCAGCAACGATGCGAGCCTCGTCCGACCCGCCCACGAAAAAAATACGCGCGAGCTCGCGAGCGGACAACATCATCGAACACCGCCGATTGCCTGAGGAAATACGTGCTCCATGACAAAGCGGCCACCCTCAATACGGGCGAGCGCCTTGAGTCCCCCATCGAGCACCAACGCAAACGGCGCCTTCGAGGCATCGAAATCGGCAAGCGCATGCTCAACGGGAATGCGACGGCCGCAGAGCAGGTCGTCGGCAAGATTGCCCGGCAAGTCAACACGCGTAGCGCCCAGGGCCGCAATGGGATCCAGTGCAAACCCCGCCGCGGACTCGGGAGAAAGCTCCTCAACCGCATGACAGGCGCCAACGGAAACAATACCGGAGGCCGTGCGGCGCAGCGCGGAAATGTGCGCGGCGCTCTCGCAGGCGCGGCCCAGGTCGCGAGCGAGCGCTCGGATATAGGTTCCCTTGCTCACCGAGAACGCCACGGTCCACACGCACGTATCACCTTCGCCGCCCACGGCGATCAGGTCGGCGGCATAGACCTCGACGGGACGCGGAGGTAGGTCCACCGCATTGCCCTCGCGAGCAGACTTGTAGGCACGAACGCCATTGACCGAGATAGCCGAAAACGCCGGCGGCACCTGCATCTGCGGACCCAGCATGGAGGCCAATTGCTCACGCGCATAGGCAGGATCGCGGAGCTCGTTGGCAACAGCCACCGTACGGACCGCCTCGCCCTCCGCATCATCGGTATTCGTCTCGGCGCCAAACGAAATATCGGCGACGTAGCTTTTGGTATCGAGCGTGAGCATGCCCAGCAGACGGGTGGCCTGGCCCACGCCCACCACCATGACACCCGATGCCATAGGGTCGAGCGTGCCGGCATGGCCGACGCGCCGCTCATGGAGGGCGCGTCGGCATTGCGAGACCACATCGTGGGACGTGCAGCCCACCGGCTTATCGACGGCGAGCAGCATATTCAATTGAGAAGGCGTACGACGAGCCATGTACCATCCAAAAAGTTAAAGCTCGACGGTCACCGAAGCGGGATCCTCCCCTACCAGCTCGGCCAGCATGGGAAGTGCCACGGTGAGCGTCTCGAGAATCGTTCCGTTGTTGGAGAAACCGGCGGCAGCGGGATGTCCGCCTCCGCCAAAAGCAGCAGCGATCTCAGACACGTTGAGGTCACCCTTGGAGCGCAGGTTGCCGCGCACCTTGGTATCGCCCTCGATACCCTTCAGGAACAGGCAGACCTCCACGCCCATCACCGAGCGCACCACGTCAACCAGGCCGTCGCACTCATCCGAGGTGACACCGCAAGCCTCAAGGTCGCTCTGGTACGCGTAGCTATACGCGACGCGCCCGTGGGCCACCGTCTTGATGCGGCCCATAACGATGGACTTGAGGTGCAAAAACTCAACGCGCATGCTCTGATATACCTCGAGTGCCACACGCGCCGGATCGGCACCGTGGGCAACCAGACGCGAGGCCGCATGGAACGCGGCGGCATCGGCGTTTTGGTACTGAAAACGGCCGGTATCGGTAACCAAGCCACAAAGCAGGCAGGTCGCAACGCCATCACGTGCAACAATGCCGCAATTGTCCAAGAAGCGGTCGATGATCATGGCGCAGGCTGCAGCTTCGACGCGCCTCAGGCTGAGCTCGGCAAACTCCTCGCGCGCCGGATGGTGATCGAAGCACACCACATGCTTGGAGCGACGAAGCACCTCGGCGGAATTGTTGAGGCGCTCGACGACCGGTACGTCTACCGAGATGAACAGGTCCGGATTGCCGGTGTACGCAGATGCCGGCACCAGGCGATCGGAGCCTTCCATAAAGCGGTAGATGCGCGGAACCGGGTCATCATCTGCCAGCAGCAGCGCAATGTCCTTGTTGGGAAAAAACTTCATGAGCGAAAGGCCCAGACCCAATACAGAGCCCAAGGCATCGCCATCGGGAGAAGTGTGTCCCGAAATCGCAATGGAGGACGCACCCTCGATGAGCTCGAGGATGCGTCGCTGAATATCTGCAGACTCGCACGAGGCGAGGTCGGCGGAATTAGTCATCTAAAGCTGCCTCCTGGACGGCGTCCGCTATCGGATAGCCGTCCTCGTCCTTTTCGATCGCAAGCGTGGCGGGAACGTTTTCCAGCGCACGCGTGATGCGCTCGGCCTCATCGGTCGAGCGATCGATGCGAAAATCGAGCTCGGGCGTGACACGCCAATCGAGCGAGCGGGCCAACAGGCTGCGAATACGGCCCTTGGCGCTTGCGAGCGCCTCCATGACCTCGTCGTAGCGGCTCGCATCGCACGACACGTACACACGCGCGAACGAACGGTCCACCGCGACCTCGACCGCGGTCAAAGTAACCAGGTCGAGACGCGGATCGGAAACCTCAAAGAGCAGGATATAACCGAGCTTCTCGCGAAGCTGCTCGCCCAGACGGCGGGTTGCCTGCGTTTGCTTCATAGCGCTACCCCCTACTCGGTACGGGCAACCTGGTCGATACGGTAACCCTCGATTTGGTCGCCGGGCTTGATGTCCTGGAAGTTCTCCAGGCCAATGCCGCCCTCGGAACCGCTCTTGAGGCTCTTGGCCTCGTCCTTGTAGTGGCGCATCGAGGCGATCTTGCCGTTGAAGACCACGATACCGTCGCGCACCAGACGCACGGAATCGGTCGCGGCGATCTCGCCCTCCTCGACGCGGACACCTGCGGCGATACCGACTTTGGGCACCTTGAAGGTGTCCAGGACGGTCGCGGTACCCGTGGCGACCTCGACCTCGGTGGGCTTGAGCATGCCGATACGGGCGGCGTCGAGCTCCTCGAGGCACTTGTAGATGACGTCGTAGCAACGAATCTCGACGCCCTCGCGCTCGGCGGCGGAACGGGCCTTACCGTCGGGACGGACGCCAAAGCCGATGATGATAGCGTTGGAGGCGTCGGCCAGGACAACGTCGGTCTCGTTGATGGCGCCAACGGCGGAGTGGATCGTGTTGATACGAACCTCGGACTGATCCATCTTGTCGAGGGAGTCCTGAAGGGCCTCGATGGAGCCCTGGACGTCGGCCTTGATGATCAGGTTGAGCTCCTTGACCTCGGCGTCGGCGATGGTCTCGAAGAGGTTCTCGAGCGTGACGTGCTTGACGCGGCTCTGCTCCTCGATACGGGCCTTGAGCGAACGCTCGTCGGCAAGGGCGCGAGCCTCGCGCTCGTCCTCGAACACGCGGAACTCGTCACCGGCGTTGGGCACGGACTGCAGACCCAGGATCTCGACAGCGTCGGAGGGACCGGCCTCGGTGACTGCGCGACCCTTGGGGTCGAGCATGGCGCGGACGCGGCCGTAGGTAAGGCCAGCGACAAGCGTATCGCCCACGTGCAGGGTACCGCGGGTCACGAGCACGGTAGCGACCGAGCCGCGGCCCTTGTCAAGCTTGGCCTCGAGGACGTTGCCGGAGGCAAAGGTGTCCGGGTTGGCCTTGAGCTCGAGCACGTCGGCCTGGAGCAGCACGGTCTCCAGAAGGTCGTCGATACCGATCTTCTGCTTAGCCGAGATGTTGACGAACATGTTCTGTCCGCCCCACTCCTCGGGGATGACGCCGTACTCGGTGAGCTCCTGGCGCACGCGGTCGGGGTTAGCGCCCGGCTTATCGATCTTGTTGACGGCGACGACGATGGGTACGCCGGCGGCCTTGGCGTGGTTGATCGACTCGACCGTCTGGGGCATGACGCCGTCGTCGGCGGCGACGATCAGGATGACGATGTCGGTCACCTTGGCACCACGGGCACGCATAGCCGTAAAGGTGGCGTGACCGGGGGTATCGATGAAGGTGATCTTGCGGTCGTTGATCATGACCTGCGAAGCACCGATGGCCTGCGTAATGCCGCCCGCCTCGCCGGCAGCAACGCCGGTGTGACGGATAGCGTCGAGCAGCGACGTCTTGCCGTGGTCGACGTGGCCCATGACGGTGACGACCGGGGCACGCGGCTTAAGGTCGGCGGGATCGTCGTAGAACGAGAAGGTGTTCTCCTCCTCGGGGGTGATGATCTTGATCTGACGGCCCAGGTCGTCGGCAACGAGCTCGACGAGGTCGTCGGACATGGACTGCGTCATGGTGAGCGGCGTACCCAGCAGGAACAGGCGCTTGATGATGTCGTTGGCCGGAACGTCGAGCGCCTCGGCAAGCTCCTGGACGGTAACGCCCTGGGAGACCTTGATGGCGTCGAGGTCCTCGGGATTCACGCCCTGGGCCAGCGCCTCCTCTATCTTGCGCTCCTCCTGAGCCTTGGCAGCCTCGCGCTCGCGCTTCTCCTTGCGCTTCTTGCGGCGACCGGTGGACTCGCGAGAGGCCTCCTCGACGGCGGCGCGAGCCTCCTCGAGCACCTTCTCGCGGCTGTACTCCTCGGCCTCGCGAGCCATGCGGCTGTAGTGGTCCTCTTCGTTGTTATGACCGCCCTTGCGCTTCTTGCCCTTGCCCTGCTTATCGGGGTTGGGGAAGTCCATGCCGGCAGCGACGTTGTTGCTGGCGTTGGTGCGATGGCTGTGCGGACGGCTCTCGGAAGCGTTGCGCTCGGAGTTGTTGTCGGAGGCGTTGCGATCGTTACGACGGCCACCGCGGCGGTCGTTGTTGCCGCCACGACGGTTACCGCGCTCGGCGGCGCGCTCGGCCTTGGCCTTGTCCTCGGCGTCCTTCTTCTCCTTGAGCACGGTCTCCTGTGCGGCGATCTGGTCGAGCAGCGAACGGAAGCGCGAACCGGAGTCGGAAGCGGGAACGGCGCGGCGCTGGGCCTCGCGGGCAGCCTCCTCCTTCTCGCGGGCAAGGCGCTCCTGCTCGGCCTTCTTCTTGGCCTCGGCCTCGGCGCGAGCAGCCTCCTCGGCAGCCTGGGCTGCGGCAAACTGGCGGCGCTCCTCCTCGCGGGCCTTCTCGGCGGCGATGCGCTCGCGCTCGGCCTCGGCGGCGCGTGCGGCCTCCTCGGCGGCAGCCGCCTGCTCCTCGGCCTGCTTGGCGGCCTCGACTTCCTTGGCGCGGGCCTCGATCACCGAGGCGAGCTGCTTACGAACCATGGCGACATAGGCGTCCTCCAAGGTGGAGGAAGCGGACTTAGCGGGAATCTTCATATCGGCGAGATGACCCATCAGTTCCTTGGAGGTCATGCCGAACTCTTTGGCCAGGGTGGACACACGGACTTTTGCCATATGACTTCACCTACCCTTTCTGGCACCTTGGGTGCCTAGAGACTGAACGAGCGTGGGAGACGCGCCGGGACCCGCCCGGCGCGACCGCGCGCTAGATCAGGTCCTCCGCATCATCGAAGGCGTCGGTGTCATGGACACCGCAGAAACGGGAGCCGGGACGAGCCTGGTTGCGGCACTGGATGCCGTCCTCGGACACGTACTCGCAGCGGCGGACGTCCTCGTCCTCCTCGTCACCGATCAGGTCGGCGGCGGGCTCCTCGTGAACGGGAACGTTCTTGAGGATGTCGGCGGCAAGCGTCTCGGACTTGATGTCGATGTGCCAGCCGGTCAGGCGCGCGGCGAGGCGGGCGTTCTGGCCCTCCTTGCCGATGGCGAGGGACAGCTGGTCGTCGGGCACGATGACGCCGGCGTAGGCCTTCTCTTCGTCGATGAGGACGCGGGTAACCTTGGCGGGCGACAGGGCGTTGGCGACGTAGACGGCAGGATCGGCATCCCACAGGATGACGTCGACGCGCTCGCCACGGAGCTCGCCCACGACAGCGCGAACACGGCTGCCCTTGGGGCCGACGCAGGCGCCCACGGGATCCAGACGGTCGTCGAGCGAGTGGACGGCGACCTTGGAGCGCTGGCCGGGCTCGCGGGCGATCGACTTGATCTGGACGGTGCCCTCGTAGATCTCGGGCACCTCCTGCTCAAACAGACGACGCATGAGCTCGGGGTGGGTACGGGAGATGACAATCGGCGGACGGCTGTGCTCGCCGCGAACCGGTTGCAGGTTGGAGTTGGGGTCGCGAACGTCGATGATCACGGCCTTGATGTGCTGGTTGTGCAGATAGCGCTCGCCCATCGGACGCTCGTTGCGCTCGTTCTCGTAACGACGCTGATCGAAGTGCGGCAGCTCGGCCTCGACGCCCTCGCGAATCTTGACGATCGTGAAGTCGGGCGTGGACTGCAGCACGGTACCGCTGATGAGGTCACCGATGCGGCCGGAGAACTCCTCGTAGATCTGCTCGCGGGCGGAGTTACGCACGATGGCGTTGATCTCGGCCTTGGCGTGCTGGGCAGCGATGCGGCTCGTGTTCTTGGGGGTGACGTCGATCTCCTCGAACTCGGTGAAGTTGCCCTCCTCGTCCATGGAATCGTCGATCGGCTCAAGGCGGTAGACATAGATCTTGCCGGTAGTGCGGTCGATGGTCACCTTGGCGCCCCACTCAAGATGCAGGATCTCGGCATAGCTCTTGGCGAGCGACTGCTCCAGGCGGTCGATCAGGTAGAGCTGGTCGATGTGCTTCTCCTGGCAAAGCTCCATCAGGGCGGACATCATGTCGGATGCTGCCATCTTACTTTCCTTCCTTCGCGGGCTTGAAGTCGTAGGTGGGCTTCAACTTGCACTTTTTAACATCAGAAAAATCGAGGGTAACGGACTCGCCGTCCTCGAGCTCGAGGGTCACGTTCGTCTCGGTGGCGGCGGCAATCTTGCCGGCGTACTTGCGACGGCCCTCGGTGGCGGTGGAGGTGAGCTCGCAGTTCTCGCCCACAAAGCGGGCAAAGTCACTCGGGCGGCGCAGCGGGCGCGCCATACCCGGGCTCGACACCTCGAGCGTATAGCTCGAAGAGATGGGGTCGAGCTCCTCAATCACATCGCCGACCCACTTGGTGTTGGCCGTGACGTCGTTGAGCGACAGGCTCTGACCCTCGGCACCCTCGATACGCACGCGCACGCAGGGGGCCTTGGTGGCACCCACGAGCTCGACGTCGACGATATCGACATCGTGCTGGGGAGCGACGGCCTCGAGCGCGTCGATGATCGCCTGCTCGGTCTTGGTCTTGACCATTGCGGCACCTCCATCCATACAAAAAAGAAGCGGAGCCGAAACCCCACTTCTTTCAATTACAACTTCATTTGCAAGCAAACTATACCAATAGCTGCGGAAACGCGCAAGCACAGTACGAACCTGCAGGTCAGCGTGCGCACAGCTTCTCCACAAGAATAGGACAATTGGCCGAAGGCAACTAGGCAGATACATGCAAAACGAGGGACGACCCAACCGGACCGTCCCTCGTTTATTGCATGTCAGCTTTACGCGCAGTGCTTACTTGACCACCAGGTTGACCAGCTTGCCGGGCACGCAGATGGCCTTGACGACCGTCTTGCCCTCGAGCCACTTGGCGACGGCGGCCTCGGCGGCAGCCTGCATCTCCTCATTGGAGGCATCGCGGGCAACGTCGACGCGGCCGCGGACCTTGCCGAGCACCTGGACCACAATCTGCACCGTGTCCTCAACGGACTCGGCCAGGTCGAACTCGGGCCAGGCGGCGGTGTAGGCGTTGCCCTCGCAGCCGAGGGCCTCGTGCCACAGCTCGTCGGCCCAGAACGGGCAGATGGGGGCAAGGACGCTCACGATGTCCTTGGCCACGCCGTAGCACAGCGCCTTGTTGCGGGCGGCACCCTCGGTGGCGTTGAGGTAGGCGCTCGCGGCGTTGACGAGCTCCATGACGGCCGAGATCGCGGTGTTGAACTGGCCGCGATCGAAGTCCTCGGTGCACTTGGCGATGGTGCGGTGACGCTCGCGATAGAGCTTCATCGCAACCTCGTCGAGCGCGGACTTGTCGAAGGCCACGTTGGCGTCGCCGGACTGGACGAGCTGCCAAACGATACGCCAGGCGCGCTTGATGAAGCGGTTAGCGCCCTCGACGGCCTTGGGATCCCAGTCGAAGTCCTTCTCGGGCGGAGCGATAAACAGAATCGCCAGACGCATGGTGTCGGCGCCGTAGGGCTCGATGACCGAGCTCGGAGGCACGACATTGCCCTTGGACTTGGACATGGTGTCACCGTTCTCGTCCTTGACCATGCCCTGGCACAGCAGATTGGTGAAGGGCTCGTCCACGTTCAGCAGGCCCAGGTCACGCAGGGCCTTGGTAAAGAAGCGGCTGTAGAGCAGGTGCAGAATGGCGTGCTCGATGCCGCCGATGTAGTTATCGACGGGCATCCAACGGTCGGCGGCCTCTCGGGAGAAGGGCAGCTCGGTGTTGTGAGGATCGGTATAGCGCAGGTAATACCAGCTGGAGCAGGTAAAGGTGTCCATGGTATCGGTCTCGCGCTTGGCCGGGCGGCCGCAGACCGGGCAGGTGGTCTCGTAGAACTCCTTGCACTCGGCGAGGGTCTCGCCGGCGCCCAGGTCCAGGTTCTCGGGCAGCGTCACCGGCAGCTGATCCTCGGGCACGGGCACGATGCCGCAGTGCTCGCAGTGGATGGCCGGGATGGGGTTGCCCCAATAGCGCTGGCGGCTGATGAGCCAGTCGCGCAGACGGAACTCGACCTTGCGACGACCACAGCCCATGGCCTCGAGGTCGGCCACGATGGCAGCCTCGCCCTCGGAGTGCTTACCGCCGCGCATGCCGGTGTACTTGCCGGACTGGACGAGCGTGCCCTCGGCAGCGTGAGCGCAATCCCAGTCGACGGTCTCGGCATGGAAGGTATCGATGGTCTCGCCGCTGGCCTCGACGGCAGCGCGATCGTCGTCGTCCAGGATGATCGGCACGATCGGCAGGTCGTACTTACGGGCAAACTCAAAGTCGCGCTGGTCGCCACAGGGAACGGCCATGACGGCACCGGTGCCGTAGTCGGCAACGACATAATCGGCAACCCACACGGGGGCCTTCTCGCCGTTGACGGGGTTCACCACGTAGCGGCCGGTAAAGGCACCGTGCTTCTCGAGGGTGCCCTGGGCACGCTCGACGGCAGAGATATGCTTGGCGTCCTCGACGATCTTAGTGACGGCCTCCTCGTACTCCGTGCCCTCGACGAGCTCATGCAGGCCGGCGTACTCGGGAGCCAGGACAAAGAAGGAGACGCCAAAGAGCGTATCGGCACGCGTGGTGAAGACGGTGATCTTGCCCTCGTCGCCCTCGATGGGCTCGCCATCCTGGTCGCACAGGGTAAAGTCGACCTCGGCGCCCTCGGAGCGACCGATCCAGTTGGCCTGCATCTGCTTGACGCGCTCGGGCCAGCCGGGGAGCTTCTCCAAGTCGTCGAGCAGCTCCTGGGAGTACTCGGTAATCTTGTAGTACCACTGCTCAAGGTCGCGCTTCTCGGGCTCGGTGCCGCAGCGCCAGCACTTGCCCTCGGTAACCTGCTCGTTGGCCAGAACGGTCTTGCAGGTGGGGCACCAGTTGACCGGGTTCTTCTTACGGTAGACCAGGCCCTTTTCCCACATCTTCTCAAAGATCCACTGGCCCCAGCGGTAGTAGTCGGGGCTGCAGGTCTTGACCATGCGATCCAGATCGTAGGAGAAGCCCATGCGCTTCATCGTGGCGAGCGCCTGGTCCATGTTCTTATACGTCCAGGCAGCAGCCTGCGTGTTGTGCTTGATGGCGGCGTTCTCGGCGGGCAGGCCAAAGGCGTCAAAGCCGATGGGGTGCAGCACGTCGTAGCCGCGCATGCGGGCCTGACGGGCCATGGCATCGCCGATGGTATAGTTGCGCGCGTGGCCCATGTGCAGGTCGCCCGACGGATACGGGAACATCTCGAGCACGTACTTTTTGGGCTTGCTGTCGTCGGTGTCGACGGCAAAGAGGTTGGAGTCCTCCCAGGCCTTCATCCACCGGGACTCAATGGCCTGCGCGTCGTAGGCAGGGATCTCGTCCTTATGATCTGTGCAATCGCACATATCAGCTCCTTTTAACTTGATTGGGGCCGGTCGGCTAGGCTTTGCTCGCTGCTGCGGACAGTCCTGCTCGCACGAAGGCCACATTAAGTGGCCTTCGGCTCGTGCGGAACTTGCAGCGAGCAAAGCCTAGCCGCCCGACCCTAGGGTTAACTTGGATGATTCTAGCAAATACAACAAGCGAGATGCCTGCGACTTGCATGCATCTCGCTTTATCTAAAAAGAGTATGTACAGGGAAAGCACGCTTCATTGGTTATGAGCCATCAAAGCCTCATGAAATGAACGATATACCCATCTCAGTTAGATCAAACAAAACCTAGTTCTCAAACTCAGCCTGTTCGGCCTTGTTAGGGTCAAAGAAGAACCAAGTGAGTAGACCGGAAACCGCAATGCCAACACCATGGATGATAAAGTAGTTGATGATGGCCTGCTGGCTGTACAGGTAGGTAACGATTCCCGGAATAGCAGCAACACCCATACCGGTGCTGGCAGCATGAAGCATTGCGCCACACCAACCAGCGCAGGCACCGCCGCAAAGAGCGAACAGGAACGGCTTGCCAAACTTGAGGTTCACGCCAAAGATTGCCGGCTCGGTAATGCCCAGGAATGCAGGCAGCGATGCAGCCATATAGAAGCCACGCTTTTTAGGGTTCTTTACCTTAAGACCGGTAACCAAGGCGGCGGTAGCCTGGGCCATAATGCCACCGGAAATCATGGCATTGAAGGGGTTGAAACCGGTGGTAGCAAGATAGTCAGTTTCGAGCGCAAGGAAGATGTGATGCATACCGGTAACCACAATCGCCTGCTGCGTTCCGCCAAGAATTAGTCCGCCCAGACCGAACGGCAACGCGATAACGAACTTCGCGACAGCCAAAACAGCGTGCTCCACGGTCTGGCAAACGGGGCCAATAACAAGCATGCCAAGCAAGCCGGCAACAAGGATCGTAGTAAACGGAGTGATGATAAGATCCAGAACATCCGGAACAACGTTCTTAAGAGTCTTCTCGGTCTTTGCAGCGATATACGCAACAACAAGAGCGGGAAGCACCGAGCCCTGATAACCTACAACATTCCACTCAAGACCAAACGGATGGAAAGTGATTGCCTCAACCGTCCCCTTAACCACATCATTCGGGTTAGGAAGAAGTGGGTTCACCAGCATGAGACCAAGGACGATGCCGATGACGGGGCTACCCCCAAACTGTTTCATGCCCGACCATGCAATAAGCACGGGCAGAAAGGTGAAAGCGGTTTTCATCAGAATGGTCGCGATCGTCAAAACGTTGGGGTCCATCTGAACGCCAAACGAGTTGATGCAGTTAATGAAGCCGCTAAAAAGACCTGTTGCCACCAGGACGGGAATAACGGGAATAAAGATATCGCCCAAAATACGAGAGAGCTTCTTGGGGAACGACATGCCGGCATACAGGTCGGCCTTAATATCGGTGTTAACACCGCCCTGATTCTCGCCCGCGACAATGTCGTAAACACGGTTAACAAGACCGGTGCCCAAAATCACCTGATACTGTTCACCGGCGAAAAATTGGCCCTTGACGCCCTCGATATCTTCGATTGTTTTCTCATCGACCTTGGTCTTATCATGAAGCGTCAAACGCAGCCTGGTCGAACAATGACCCACGGCCCTGATATTGTCTACGCCTCCAACTGCAGCAACAATGCCGTCGGCAATGGCCTTATCGTCAGTTTTCATGGTCTATCCCCTTTCAAGGAACTCAAAAACAAATAACTCCGGGTCGCATTACGGTCGAACAGCGGAACCATCCGGAAGCCTGCAAAGAAGCCAACTCAAATCCTTATCGACGGGAGGGAACTCTGCTGCGAGATTCTCATCGATATCCACACCAATACCGGGCTGATCGTTCAGATACACATAGCCGTTCTCAACGACTGGCATGCCCGGGAACACACGATACGTGTTCTCCTTAATGCTGCAGCTCCACTCTTGGATACCGAAGTTCGGTGAGGAAATGGAAAGGTGCGTGTTGACCGCATGCCCAATACCGGACATATCGCCAGGACCATGCCAAGCTGTGCGAACACCATTAACGTCAGCGAAAGCAATGATCTTGCGAACGGGCGTGATTCCACCTGCCTGGCTGATGTGGAGGCGAAGATAGTCAACGCTTCGATTCTGAACAAGCTGCATCCACTCATGCGGGTTATTGATGAGCTCGCCCATGGCAAGCGGGCAAGTCGTATGAGCGCGCACCTGATCGAACCATGCAATTTGCTCGGGAGCGAGCACATCCTCAAGGAACAGCAGGTCGAATTGGTCCATTTGCTGCGCGAAGCGGATTGCCTCGGAAGGCGTCAAACGCTCATGGACATCATGGCACAGCTCAATGTCGTCACCAAACTCGCGACGTAAGGCAGTAAAGCCCTCAATAGCCGTGCGCATATACACTTTGGGATCATAGTATGCACCGGGTAGCGCATCTTTAGGCTTATTCTCAACAGGAACGTTTCCGCCATAGCCACCGATTTGAACGCGGATTCGATTCCAGCCCGCATCGACGCGCTGCTGGACCATATCGATTGCGCCCTCTATCGTCTGTGCATCGGCATGAATATACGCCGGAACAGCATCGCGGCATTTACCACCAAAAAGGTCATAGAGCGGCATGCCGGCCATCTTGCCCTTAATGTCCCAAAGTGCCATGTCAATGCCGGAAAGTGCATTGTTCCAGATCGGCCCGTTTCGCCAATATCCAGAAACATGTGCAGTCTGCCAGATATCCTGAATTCGCGCAGGATCTTTACCTAGCAAAAAGGGCTTCAGATAGCGGTCAACCGCATAGGCAACCGCCTCATAACGCTGCGTAAACGTAGCGCAGCCAACACCGTAGATGGACGGGTCATTCGTCTCCACCTTCACCACAACAAGGTTAATACCCTCGGGAGCAGTGCAGATGGGACGGACGTCCGTGATCTTCAAGGAATCCATTTCGTCCCTTCCCGATTCACCGAGACTCGCATTCGTTCGCGGTCTCGTTTAACAAGGCCAAGTGTAGGAGGCGAATATCCAAGAAAGACCTGAGAAAGACGATATAGGTACATCGTCCGTGGTTGGGACGAATTCCCACCAGCTGGGAAATTTCCACAGCTCGTTTACCTGCGGAAACCTATCGATGCGCTCATTTGTATTCGGAATACTTCAAGAACAAGATGCTGACGAGAAGAAAATAGGCGTCGAGCACTTCGTAACTATGTCCGCTACCAATCGGTAGGCTCTCGGTACCAACCAAGATGCTCTCATCAGCAAGATGAGCAATATCGTTATCCAGATAACTCGTCACCGCAATAAAAGGAACGTTTCTGGCTTTGAGATTTCGCGCAAGCGTAGTTGCATTATCGGATTGTCCTTTTAGAGAAAAGACGAAGAGAAGATCGTCTTGAGTCAAAGCGCCCGTAAGAGCTGCGGTCTCATCAACGCCTTCCACGACGTAGAAATATTCGTCACCAGCCAAAAACACGCGACGCATCTCTTGAGCAACCGCACGTTGGAGAGTTCCCGTGCCGTAAAGAAACACCTTTGAGCTCTGCTCGATAAGCCTGAATACAGGCGTGAAATCACGCGAAAGAAAGTCTTTGAGCGATTTTAAGACAATGGCGGTGTAACGATCGAGAACCGCAGCGTCAACTATATCGCGAGCATCAGCTTCTACTTCAGCCTTGAGGGCGTATTTGAACTCAGAGAATCCACGAAACCCTAGGCGCTGAGCAAAACGTAGAACGGCAGATTTTGATGCGTTGCACTTGGCTGCTAGATCAACAAGCGTCGAATTAGCAGCCTCATAGCGATGTATTGAGATATAGCGCCAAATGTCACGATCTATGTCGCCCAAATCGACGTAATGGTCACGAACCAGCTCGTCAATTTTCATCTCTTATCTCCCCTATAAAAGGCATTGCAACGCAAACAATAAAACGATAGCCGATTTTTTCGAACTAGAAAAGAAGAAGTGCCGTCCGCAAATGAAGCGGGCGGCACCAATCGGCGAAAGATCGATTATGAGTGCAGGCTTATCGATAAGATACGGACTGCTGGGAATCCTTGACGACTACGTCGTGGGCGCCGCCTTCGACGATGGAGGTCGAGCTCACCAGGGTCAGGCGTGCCTTTTCCTGGAGCTCGGGGATCGAGAGGGCACCGCAGTTGCACATCGTGGACTTGACCTTGTAGAGCGTTCCGCCCACACCGTCCTTGAGGGAACCGGCGTAGGGAACGTAGGAGTCGACGCCCTCGACGAAGCTGAGCTTCGCGGCGCCACCCAGATCGTAGCGCTGCCAGTTGCGGGCACGCGCGGAACCCTCGCCCCAGTACTCCTTCATGTACTGGCCGTTGACGTTGACGCGCTCGGTCGGGCTCTCGTCGAAGCGGGCGAAGTAGCGACCCAGCATCATAAAGTCAGCACCCATGGCCAGGGCGAGCGTCATGTGGTAATCGTAGACGATACCGCCGTCGGAGCACACGGGCACGTAGACGCCGGTCTCCTCGTAGTACTCGTCGCGAGCGCGGCAGACGTCGATCAACGCAGTGGCCTGGCCACGGCCGATACCCTTGGTCTCACGGGTGATGCAGATGGAACCGCCGCCGATACCGACCTTGATGAAATCGGCACCACAGTCAGCCAGGAAGCGGAAGCCCTCGGCGTCGACGACGTTGCCGGCACCGACCTTGACGTCCTCGCCGTAGTTGGCGCGGATCCACTCGATGGTGCGCTTCTGCCACTCGCTGAAGCCCTCGGAAGAGTCGATGCACAGGACATCGGCACCGGCCTCGATGAGCAGCGGCACGCGCTCGGCATAGTCGCGGGTGTTGATACCGGCACCGACCATGTAGCGCTTGTCGCCGTCGAGCAGCTCGTTGGGGTTGGTCTTGTGGCTGTCGTAGTCCTTGCGAAAGACGATGCCCATGAGGTGATCGTAGTCGTCGACGATGGGCAGGGCGTTGAGCTTATTGTCCCAGATGACGTCGTTGGCAACCTTAAGGCTGATGTTCTTGTCGCCCACGATGAGCTGCTCACGCGGGGTCATGAACTCGGAGACCTTCGTCTGGTGGTCATCGCGGCTGGGGCGATAGTCACGGCTGGTGACGATGCCCAGGAGCTTACCCTTGGGAGTGCCGTCGTCGGTGACCGGCATGGTGGAGTGGCCGGTCTTCTCCTTGAGCTCGATAACCTGCTCCATGGTCATGTCAGGGGTCAGCGTGGAATCGGACTGAACGAAACCAGCCTTGTGATCCTTGACGGCCTTGACCATGGCGGCCTCGGACTCGGCGCTCTGGGAACCGTAAATGAAGGACAGGCCGCCCTCGGTAGCGAGCGCGACACCCATGTCGACGCCCGAGACGGACTGCATGATGGCGGAAACCATGGGGATGTTCAAGGTGATTGCCGGCTTCTCACCGCGCTTAAAGCGGGTTAGCGGCGTCTTAAGAGAGACGTTGTTGGGGATGCACTGCGAGGACGAGTAACCAGGGACCAGCAGATACTCCGAAAACGTGTGGGACTCACCGGGAAAGAACGTAGCCATGTTTCTCCTTTTTCCATGCGACCGGTCGGCTGCAGGCCTCGTAGGACCCAGCCCAACCTTGGGCGCCCAATACTGGGGAAGTATCTTAACGCACTTTGACTGCTACAATGCATGATTTAAGAAGAGCACACGAGGGTTTGACGCAGGCTTTGCGTTTGCCCAGCAAACACTTTAGCGGGAAGACGTGGAGCACATGGAGTACAAGACGACGGCAAAGTTGGTCATTCAAGCGTTCGACAAAGAGCTGCCGGGCGTGTTTGGACACGGCTGTGTCTTGCTGCTGCAGGGTATCGCCCGCGAGCACTCGCTCAACCGCGCCGCCAAGAGCATGGGCATGGCGTATTCCAAGGCCTGGCGCATTGTAAACGAGGCCGAAGGCCAGCTGGGCTGCAAGCTCATCGAGCGCGACGGCGCCCGCGGATCCACCCTCACCCCCGCCGGCGAACGAGCCATAGCGGTCTACGAGGAGCTGCAGACCGACATCAACCAAGTAATTGCCGCAAAGGCCAACGCCCTCATCGCCAGCATCAAAGAGTAGCCAATTTGGGACGGGACTTTTTAGCTACCCAATCCCTTCTCATAAGTTGCGGTGAAATAGGGACTGTTTATGCGGTTAAAGCCGTAAATCAATCCATATTTCACCGCAACTTATGGAGTTGAGGATGATTTAGCTAGTTGCGGAGGGCATTATCTAGGGTGGCGGCCACGATCAAGGGATCGTCGGTACCGGCGAAGAGGCGGATGGTGCTCCCCTGCCTGCCGCGTGGGGCCGAAAGGCGCGTCGTTGCGCCGCCGGCGGGCGATGTGCGAAACTCCCCCGGCAAAGCGTCGAACAGCTCGCCCGCGCTACGCTCGATAAGGTCAAATTCAACTGCCGGACCAAAGCCGTGCTCGAGGATTCCCGTTGCAACCGCATGGTCGGGATGCGAGCTCAGCCCGGGATAGCGCACGTTGCGCACCATCTCATTCGCAGCCAAGTACTCGGCCAGCGCACGGGCGCGGTCGAAATGCGCCTGCATGCGGGTATCAAGCGAGTCCAGCCCGCGCTCCAGCACACCGGCCTCGTCAGCAGGCATATCAAGCTTGGCCAAGCCACAGCCCTCAAGCAGGGCATGCGCGCACTCGGCAGCAGCATCCACACGATGGCGCTTGAGCTGCGAGCGCGCGACCGATACGGCAACCAACTTGCGCGGAGCCTTGCCAGCGCACACGCGGTCGAGCGCCTCGAGCGACAGCACGGCACCCAGCCGCAGCGGATCGCAGCCAAAAGCCGACGCCACGGTGTTGTCAACAACCAGCAGCGCATGGGCCTCACGCGCCGCCCGACCCAGCGCACGCAGATCGGGCACACGCAGACCAAACCCGCCGATGGAGTTGACGAACCACCACAGGTGCGGCCCCTCGGCATCAAACGAAGCATCAAAGCCCTCGGACGCAGCGGCAAACGCCTCGGCGGACGACGAGCCCACCAGCGCGACATCGCAGCAATCAAAGCCGCTCGCAAACGCATCGACAAAGTCGTCCGCAAAGGCCACCAGGCGGTCACCGGGACGCACAATCCCCAGCTGCGACAGCCATGCCGGCACATGCGGGACCGCAAACAACTGCGCCTCACGCGCGCCGGCCCTCAAAGCCCAAGCCTCTTCTAGCTGTTGCACGTCCACGCGGCACCGTCCCTTCACAAGCAAAAACCCACGATGCGGATGTTCCCCGCATCGTGGGCAACGGCTGCAGTATAGCGCCGACAGGCGACCAATCGCCTAGATGCTGAGCGTGTGATAGGTCACGTTCGCGCCCGGAGCATCAACGGTCACGCCATAGGCCTCGGGATAGATGCGCGTCGAAAACACGAGCACGCCATCATTCACAAAAACCTCAACCGACGAAACATCGCCGACAATGCGCACGTTACGAACCTCGTCGACGGGCTCCCAACGCACGGTACGACCGCAGCCGGCAGAAGCGCGGCCCTCATCGGTAAATCGCATCTCAAAGCGCGAGGTCAGTTCGCCCTCGGCAGGCATAAACGCCAGCCTTAGCTCGCCATCAACGATCGCGGTAAACGCGCCGTCGACACCGTCGACAACAACGTCAAAGCAGGTATCGCCGGCAACCTCCAACGAGCCCTCCCCCACACACACCGAGGCATAATGGTGCTCGATCTCGCGCGCCGGCTGCTGCAGCACCACGCCGTCGGCACCGGCTGTAAGCTCACGCGGCACCGTCATACAGTGCTGCCAGCCGCACACCACAGTGGGGTCGTTGCCATAGGTCGGCTCATCGGGCATGCCCATCCAGCCGATCAGAATGTGGCGACCGTCCTCGGACGTAAACTCCTGCGGAGCATAGAAGTCAAAACCGGCATCCCACAGGCGGAACTCGCCCAGCTCACAAGCGTCATTGCCACCCGTAATGTCGCCCGTTACAGGCATGTAGCCCGCGGCGTACACATTGCCGCGGTCCCAACGACCGCCCTCAAGCCCCTGCGGCGAGAACGAGAGATACTTAGCCTGTGCACCGCTGTCCGACGCGAACTCGATATACCCCGGGCATTCCCACATAAAGCCAAAACGCTCGGGCGTAGACACACGGCTCTCGAGCACCCAGCTCAGCATATCGGCCGAGCCATACACCAAGATCTCGCCCACATCGCGACCGGCGCCCTCGCCGTGCATAGCGCAAAATCGACTATCGACATGCGGCCCATCCACGCGACGACGCGCGCCCAGCACCATGTGATAACGCCCGTCCGCGTCACGCCACACCTTGGGATCGCGCACGTGGCAGGTCAAATCCTCAGGATAATCCTCGGACGCCAGCACCACGCGCTTTTGGTTGAACTCCCGACCGGTAAGGCCATCAACGCTCTCCACATAGACGGTATCGGCGCGGCGGCCAGTATTGACGTAGTCGTACGTACCGTCAGCATCGGAAAGCTTAACGTTGCCCGTATAGAGCACGCGAATGCAACCGTCTTCGGCAAGCGCGGAGCCCGAATACACACCATGGCAATCGAACGGCTCGTCGGGCAGCAGTGGGGCGCCAACGTAATCCCACGTCATAAGATCGCGACTCGTCGCATGGCCCCAGACCTTAACGCCGCCCTCGACATCAAACGGCGCATACTGAAAATAGGCATGGAACACGCCGCCTGCCTGGCAAAGACCGTTGGGGTCGTTGAGCCAGCCCGCCGGCGGCATAATATGGAAGCGCTGGCCATACGCGCCATGGCCGCACTCAGAGGCGGCAGCGTCAACAGCGGCGACCAGCTTTGCAAGGTCGCGGCCAAGTGCATTAGACATATCAAAGTCCTAACGGATCGAAAGTAACAAGGCGCCAGAGATCGACACCAGATACGGGAAACGCCCGCGAGCATACAACCCGCGGGCACCCTTCAATCAAAAGCTCTTAGGCCTGCTCGGAAGCCTTGGGCTCGTCCTTGTACAGGACAAACGAGACGCCAAAGGAAACCAGCGCGGCGACCGCAAACATGATCGCGTACTGCACGGGCTGGGCCAGGCACAGCAGGATACCGAAGATACCCGTAACGCCCGTACCGGAAGCGGCAAGCGAGGTGAGCGCGCAGACCAGGGCGCCGCAACCGCCGCCGATGCAGCCGGCGATGAAGGGCTTAAAGAAGCGCAGGTTCACACCAAAGATGGCCGGCTCGGTAATACCCATGAAGGCGGACAGGGCCGAAGGAAGTGCCAAACCCTTGATCTTGGCATCGCGGGTCTTAAAGGCAACGGCAAGCGCGGCGCCACCCTGAGCGATGTTGGCAGCGCTGGCGATGGGCAGCCAGTAGGTCACACCGTACTGGGCGAGCTGACCCAGGTCGATGGCGGTGTACATCTGGTGGATACCGGTAACGACCGTGGGGGCATAGAACAGGCCGACGATAAAGGAACCGATGCCGAAGGGCAGGGCCAGCAGGGCCTGGATCAGACCGAGGATGGCGTTCTCGGCCCAGACAAAGATGGGGCCGACGGCAACGAGCGTCACGAGCACGGTCACGAACACCGAGACGAGCGGGGTCACAAAGAGGTCGAACATCTCGGGAACGATCTTGTGCAGGCGCTTCTCGAGGAAGGCCAGAATGGCGCAGGCGATAACGATGGGGATCACGTGGCCCTGATAGCCGACCCACTCAAAGCTGTACACGCCGGGGATGACGGTGACCATGGTCTGAACGCCCTCGGAGGCAACCGTGTAGGCGCTCTGCAGCGAGGAGTTGATGAACGCACCGCCGACGACAGCACCCAGGTACGGGTTGGCGCCAAAGGCCTTGGCGGCGGAGTAGCCGATCAGGATCTGCAGAATGCCAAAGGACGTTCCCGAGACCAGGTCGGCGATCTTATAGATAAAGTTATTGGTGTCGAGCGCGATAAAGCCGTTGGAGGCCATAAAGTTGAGGGCGCTCATAATGCCCAGCAGCAGGCCCGAAGCCACGATGGCAGGGATGATAGGGACAAAGACGTCGCCGAGCACCTTAATGGCACGCATAAAGATGTTCTGCTGCTGCGCCGCGGCCTCCTTGACCTCGGCCTTGGTGGCAGCCTCGACGCCACTGAGCGCGATGAACTCCTCGTAGACCTTGTTGACGGTGCCGGTGCCAAAAATAATCTGCAGCTGGCCCTGGGCCTCAAAGACGCCCTTAGCGCCATCGACATTCTCGATGGCCTCCTTGTTAACCTTAGTGTTATCGGCAATCACCAGGCGCAGGCGAGTGGCGCAGTGCGCGGCCGAAACAACGTTGTCGGCGCCACCGATGTTGTCGAGCACCTCTTGGGCTGATTTGCGGTAGTCCATGACTTCCCTTTCCTCCAACGGGCGCATTTGCACCCGGCCATCTTTGACACTTACACTGTAATCGATTTCAGTTTCATATGTCTGCAATCGTTTTCATATAGCGGTAAACGGTAGGAAAAAGCCGGCGAATGGTAGTTTTACGGAAAAACCAGGCGACTCAGAGGCAGGCAGACGTGCCCAAGACCTAGACATTCATAAGCTGATGGCCGAGCTTGAGTGTCTTGAGACCGCTCTCCCCCTCCACGCCATCGAGCGTGTTGAGCAACATATTGGTCGCCTCGACGCCACTGGTCAGGTAGCCATAATGCACGGTGGGAATGCCGCCCGTCAGCGCGCGCAAAAACGCGTTGTCGCCAAAACCGCTCACGCGGTGTATGCCCTCGCCCATGCCGCGAACCTCATCGATAGCACGCAGCGCGCCCGCCGCCATGGTGTCGGTCGCGCAGGCGATAAACGAAACATCGGGGGCATCGGCAAGCAGCTCGCGCGCAGCGCGATAGCCCGAGTCGAGTGTAAAGGACCCCTGGCGAATCCGGCTCGGATCAAGCACCGCGCCCGCGGCGCGCAAGCCGGCCTCAAAACCGCGACGGCGGTCATAACCGGCCGCTCGGTCCTCTTCGGTAACTCCGATGTAGGCGATCTTGCCATCCACCCGACCCGCAAGCGCACGGCCGAGCTCAAAGGCAGCCTCATAGTCGTCGTGATAGACGCACGCCGCGCCCTCGACATGTTGGCCGATCAACACAATGGGCACGCGGCACGACTCAATCGCGCGACGGTGCTCGTCGGTGATCATGGTTGCCACCAGCACAATGCCATCGACCGGGTGGTTTTGGAATAAATCGAGGTATTCGAGCTCGCGATTGGCAACGTTATCGGTATTGGCAAGCAACATCTGGTAGCCACGGCGACCGAGCACCTGGCCAATGCCAGCGGTAATGCGGCTAACGGATTCCGAGTTGATCTTAGGCACGATGACGCCGATGAGCTTGGTGGAACCGGTGCGCAGCGCGCGAGCCTGGCTGGATCGCACGTATCCGGTCAACTCGATTGCCTGCTTAATGCGCTCGGCCTTGTCCGCCGAGATATATCCACCGTTGAGGTAGCGCGAGACGGCGGCGCTCGAAACGCCAGCCAGCTCGGCCACATCTTTCATCTTTACCACGAGCACCCCTGTCATTGAAATCGCTTTCACCATGATACCTGTTCGTTCCGGCGTTCTAACGAACGCCGGACTGCTCGACGCTGCGCGGGCATCTGCCGGGCGATCTGCCGCTCAAACCGTCGCTCGCGTACATGAAGTACGCGTCGCTCCTCTTTCGTGGCACCTCGCCACGGCAGCTACCCGCTCGCTAACGTATGCTCGACCAGAAGCGCCCCTCTTTATACAATCTGCTCGCTAGGGTCCTACCCGTGGTACTCGCCGTTGTATTGGATCAACGTCAGGTCCTCAACGCCATCGAGCGCGCGAATGGCGTCGGCATAGGGCATATCCACACCGTCAGAGAACACCTCGACGGCCATCTCGACCTTGTCGCCGCGCATGGTCTTGGACTTGACGGTGAACTTGGTGCGCCCAAACGCGCGCACGATATCATCGCCGGTAGTCTGGCCCGTGTAGTGGATGACCATCATGTACACGCGTGCCTTGTCTTGGTGGCTCGCAAAGCCGGCAATCATCACCACGATCACCACCGCCGTAAGTCCCACGAGCGCATACATGCCGGCACCCGCCGTAATGCCCGTGGTAATAGCCCAAAACAGATACAGCAGGTCGAGCGGGTCCTTGACCGCCGTACGATAGCGGACAATAGACAGAGCACCGACCATACCGAGCGAGATGACCACGTTCGTCGAGATCGCGAGCGTGACCATGCAGGTGAGCACGCACATGCCCACGAGCGTCACGGCAAAGCTGCGCGAATACACCACGCCGGTAAAAAAGCGCTTGTACACGTAATAGATCAGGATGCCCATGGCGAGCGCCACGAGCAGCGAAAGGCCGATCTTGGCAGGGTCGACCTGGCCAAACGCCTCCAAAACGGAGTTCTTAAAAAAGTCCCTGGTGCTCATGGTCTAAATATCCCCTCGGTTCTCAAAATCCGATTCCCAGTAATTAAATCCGCGCAGGTAGGCGGTCTTTTCGTAACACAGGCAGTACTTGGAGACCGCCGTGAGTTCAGACGCGCCCGGCGGCACCATATCGCGCACGAGCTGTGGGCAAAACTCCGTAAACTTGACCTCCATCACCAGCTTGCCGGGCTCCAGGACCGGCAGCACGGGCAGCGTCGCGTCAAAGATATCGAAGCTTCCCACCGCGGCACGCACGTTCATGTCAAACGTAATGCGCACGGTGCCCTCGTCCATCACCCACGGCTCGCGCTCATAGTCCACGATGGTCCGCGGGCGCATCATATTGCAGATGCACTCGATGTAGAACTCGCGACAGAGCGGATAAGGACTCCTCAGCAAAAAGTCGTAGTCGCCAGCCAGAATCTGCTCAAACTCGCCACGCGTGAGCGGCGCGTCCTCCTTGTAGATCCAGCTGCCGTACTTCTTTTTGCGCTCGAGCTTAATCACCTTGTTGCTGCCGTTATAGATGCGCACGCGATACTTTTTGCGCATGAGAATACCGGCGTCTTTTTCCTCGTAGGCCGAGTTGCAGTAGTCGTCAAAGTACAGGCTGCGAATAGTGTAACCGCCTGCCCGCGCATGCTTGTCCAGCTTAAAAACCGGCGCCATGCGACAGGCAAGCGCAGCGTGCTCGCCCTCGTTAATGAGATATTTGAGCTCGTGGCGGTAACTCTCCTGCGTGGCACGCACAGGCGGGGCCGCCAAGCGCTCAAGCAGCGCGCTAGCCCTCCTCATACGTGTCCTCCACGACCTTACCGCCGTCTTGCACGTAAAAACACTTCATGCCGTAGTGCTTGCCGTCGTCGGTCACATAGTAGTCAAACGCATCTTGCGTATAGCCGTCGGAGTTGGTGGCACGCACGCGCACAAAATACTGGCCGGTATCGGGCGCATCACAGGTCACCTCGGGAAGCAGCACGTCCTCGGCCTTAAAGACCACGTCGCTTATGGCATAGTCACGCGCAAACTCCACGGTGTAGCGAATGTCGCGCGCCTCAAAGTCGTAGGACGCATCCCAGTTAATGCGCAGCTTGCCGTTGTCGATCTGCGGAACGCCGATGTAGAACGGCATGGGCTTTTTATAGCTCTCGCGAAAGCTCTTATAGTTCTCCTCGATCTCGGAGGGAATAGCCGCGGCGATCTGCTCGTATTGGTCCTTGGTGACAGGCAGATGGTCAATATCGGGCGAAGCAAAGACCAGGGATTCAGTCACCTCGCGGTAGTGCTTGATCATCTTGCTCAGGCGTGCCTCGGTCATATACGAGCGCAGGTCCTTGACGGCGCGGTCGAGCTCGCTGCGAAACGATTTGCTGCGCAGCGCACGATTGAACAGTACGTTGCCCCAGTAGTTGCTTGCGCCGCGCTCCCAGCTCGCATAGTCCGAGAACCCCGTAAGAGACAGCTCCAGCTTGCGCAGCATGCCGTCGTTGTCCCAATCTAAAAAGTACCAGGTATTTGAGTTGAGCGAGCTGTACAGATAGCAGTTACGGTTCTGCGTATCGCAGTTGCCCGTCAGAATCTGAAACGCCAGCCAATAGACCAGATTCTCAGTATCAAAGTAGGTGCCGAGCACGTCGTCGATCTTTTGCGATTCGTCGTTGAGCGCATCGAGCATCTCGATGAGCTTGGTGTGGTCCGAATCGCCCTTAATCTCGAGCATGCCCTCAAATTTAGCCTGGTTGTAGTCGGGATCGTCGGCGAGCTTAATGGTATCCTCGTAGCGATGGAAATCGAAGCTGTTCACCTTATACAGGTGTCCGCTCTTATCCAGGCCATGTGCCTTAAGCGCCGTCTTGTTGAGCTGCTCCACCTGCGTAAACAGGCCGTAGTCCTCAAAGGTGTCGTTGGACTTTTCGGTCTGGTCGCACACCCACAGATGCACAAACTGCGTGCGCAGGCCCATCATCTGGGGAATCCCACGGATAAGGTCGTAGGCCATCTTGTTGCGAAAACGCATACCCTCGCCCATGTGCTTGTTGAGCGCAATCGCGCGCTGTTGGCGCCAGGTACCCTTGCCCTTTTTGAGCTCCACCTTGTAATTCTTTTGCGAGTTCATGCTCGATGTCTGACCGCGCACCTGCACGGTGGCATTGGCCGCTTCCTCGCCATAGCCAACCTCGCCGGCCACCGGGCCGTCTTCGTCGCCCGGCTGCAGCAGGCCCATAACCTGATAGCGCGTCACGCCCATGTCGGCATAGTCATACACCGAGTACGTGTTGATCTCGGCCCAGCTGTGGTCGGTGTTCTCGGAGCTGTTGCCACGCGAGACCGTCAGGTACATGGTCACAATGCCCGAGTCGTCGTAGACCTCGTACAGCTCATCTTTATCGCGCAGATGCTTGGTACCGTCCGAGGAATCGGCCTTTTTAATCTTGTCCTGCTTTTTGACCTTTTTAGTCGAGGATTCGTCCTGAGACGAACAGCCCGAAAGCAACAGCGCGCCGGCAGCCGCCTCGATCAGGCAGCGGCGAGACATCAACTTATCGATCATCAGAACCTCCCCAATGTTTTTGGTACAGGCGAACCACCATACGTTCAAACGCACTGCGCGGCTCACCGCCCGCGCGCTTGTCCTCGTAGCATTGCTCAACACGGTCGAGCACCCGGCCAAGTTCGGTAAACCAGCCCGATTTGTCGGTCGCCACAATGGGCTGCTGGCTCAGGATACGATACGGCAAGTTGGCGGTATAGGTATCGAGCCGCAACAGCGCCACGATAAAAAACACCGCTGCACCCAACAAAAAGCCAAAGCCGTAAAATTGCTGCGGCAAAAGCAACGACACGGCAGTCGCCAGCCCGGCCACACCGGCAAACAGGCCCGAAGCCAGCACGGCCCCCTTATAGTCGGTAAAGTACAGCAAGATGAGCATCACCGTATTACCCACGGCATACAGGCCATAGCCCACGCATAGCGTGCGAAAATACCCGTGCATAAGGTTGTTAAAGCCCAACGGTAGGGCCGACAGCACCGTGGTCTCGAGCGAGATGACCGCCGCGGTCACAAACAGCTGCTTGAGCGCACAAAAGCGCAGTTCGCTGTTAAGCGTGGAGAGCATCTCCTCCTCGGCCACCACAATGTCGCCTACCACGCCGCCGTCATTGAACAGGCTGTAGTAGTCGCGGTAGAGCGGATAGAAGTTGACCTCGACCGAGACCACAAAGTTGACGGTCGTGACCAGGATCGTCAAAAACGCAATGAGCGCCGGCACATCGTAGTAGGGCGCACCATAAAACAAGCCCTTGACCTGCACGCCAATAGGACCGGCCCAAATAAACACCAGGTGCGTAAAGAGTCCCAGATTGGTTAACAGGCCCGTGAGCGCCAGCGGCATAAACTGATCGAGCCACTGCAAAAAGGGCCAGGGGCTGCGGTCGCTCTGAGGAAAATACCGGTACAGCAGTACCACGTCCCAGGCGAGCATGACGCCGTAGCCCAGAGCAATTGACGCCAACAGGCCCTCGACCGGCGGCAGTCCCAGCGCCAGCGCGGCCAGGGCGCACAGGCACGCCACGCCAATGGCGGCCGCAAAGCTGCACAGGATGCCGCGGTAATCCTTGATGGCCGTGAGGTAGCTCATGCCGTTCCAGTTGACGATCATAATGTTGAACAGCCACAGGCACAGCAGCCCCTGCAGCAGCGTGGCGCCCGAGAACAGCAGAAAGACACCGTAGAGCACCGTGCCCGCAACGAGCATGACAGCATTGGAGCCCCAAAACGAAGGCAGAATCTCGTCCTCGCGCTCGGCAAACAACATATCAGCCAAAAAGCGCGTGACCGGCATGGAGAAAAAGCTCGTGAGCAAAAGCGAGGCCAGCAGTGTGTAGGTCACCATGCACACCAGCAGATCCTGGTTGGCACGGCCCACACCCCACAGACCGCACAGCACCAAGATACCCACCTGGAGCAGCACGCCCAACAGCATGGGACCCGTGCACACAATGCCGGCGTAGCCGTAAGCGCGCATCGTGGCAAACAGGCCCTTGCGCTTAAACAGACGCTTGAGCTCAAAACCGATTCCGGCCACCGGCTACTCCCCCTCTCTGGGCAGGTTAAACGCTTGCGCCGTCTCGTCGTACAGCGCGCGATAGTTGGCGAGCATCTGCTCGTGCAAAAAGTACGTGGCAACGCGACGCTGGCCGCGCTCCCCCATTTCAATGCGACGAGCGCGGCTTGTGCACATGCGTTCCATGGCATCGGCCAAGCCCTTGCGATACATAGGCGGCGTGACAAAACCTGCCACGCCAAAGCCGTCGCCCGGAGCACCTTCGAGCAGCTCACGGCAGCAGCCCACCTCGGTCGTCGCGCAGGGACGGCGCGCGGCAAGCGACTCCAGCACGCTGAGCGGCTGGCCCTCGGAGATGCTCGTTAAAATGGTAAAGTCGAGCTTTTCCATGTACTCGACCACGTTGACGCGACCGGTAAAGATCAGGTCGCGCACGCCTAGGGTATCGACCAGCGCGTGGCACTCGGCGCCGTACTCCTCGTCGTCCACGCCGCCCATAATGTGCAGGCGCACCTTGGGCAGGCGCTCGTGCAGCTCAAAGAAGGCATAAATCATTGTCTTGACGTCCTTGATGGGCGCCAAGCGCACCACCGCGCCAATGTCCACCCAGTCGTCATCGGGCTTTAAGGGAATATCCTTAAAGCGGTCGAACTGAATGCCGTTGGGGATGACCAGGCATTTGTCCGCATCGCAGCCCATATCGATCTGCGTCTTGCGGGCGTTATGGAACAAACTGGTCACGCGGAAGGCACGGCGGTAGATCTCCTCCGAAAGCAGGTAGAAAAAGCGAATCCAGCGGTCCTTAAACGACGGCACCACCCAGTCGGCGCGAATGATCTCTTCCTCACGCTCGCGGGTATAGATGCCGTGCTCGGTCAGCAGTACCGGCGCATGGGAAACGCTCGAGCCCAGGCAGGCGAGCAGACCACCGTAGCCGGTCGAGATAGCGTGGTACACATCGGCCACCGGCACCTCGCTGCCCAGCAGGTAGAGCACTGGCAGCAGCATAGAGCGCATGGTGTGGAATGCGTCGGCAAAGGGCGTGTAGGGGTACTCGGTCAGACACACGTCGCGGAAGATGTCCATAAACGTTCGGCTCTGTAAAAACGAGAGCGGATGCACACGACGGCGCTGGAAGATATCGAACAGCACGTCCCAATCCGGATTGGAGAGCGACACCAGGCGGCGTAGCGCCTCGCGCTCGCGGTCGTTAAAACTGGCTTCGTGCTGCTCGCCCGAAAGCCGCAGGGCGTCGTCCAGGAACACCTCGTGCACCTCGACCACGTTGCCGGGCAGCTCGTAGACAAACTTGCCGCGGTCGGCAGCATGCGCGCCGATCACCCACAACACAAACTCGTGCTCTGGCATGGCCGTAATGTAGCCGTGCATCCAGGTAGACACGCCGCCGTGCACATAGGGGTAGCAACCCTCGAGTACCAAGCAAATTCTCATTTGTCGCTACCCTCCTTGCGCGCAATGGTCACCGTCTTGTCCGTGGCTTTGACCAGGTACAGATCGCCTGTCAGATGCGTAATCTCGCCACCCGTGACTGCACCCGGCTCGCCATTGTTGGCGCGGAACATGAGCCACGCCTCGTCGTGGAAATTGCCCAGGCTAAGCGTCCAGGCATCCGCGCTGGTATCCACGCCCACCGTCACCGACGAAAAGCGCTGGATGGCGCCCGAGCATTCCGAGCCGGTCTGGCGACGCAGGTCGGGCGCAAACTTGGTAAGCCAGTCCAGGTAGTCGGTCAGGCCGCCCTTGTAGGCCTCCCAGCCCTCCGTAGCGCCGCGATCGGGATCGAGCAGGTCGTCCGGGTGCATAAAGTGCGTGCTTACGTAGTGCATGTTGAGCTCGGACACGGCAGCCAGGCGCATATAGGAATCGCCGACCATGCCGCCCGAGACAATGCGCGGCTGCTCCACAATGCCGTCGCTCGCCACGCCAAACTCCTGCACGTACGGCAGGTCGGTGCCGTCCTCAAAATACGTACTGGCGATGGTCTTAATGCGCAGAACGTCGGTGCCGATAAGCTTGCGCGCACGGGCCGAAAGGATATTCGACGGCGGCACGTAAACCGAGCCATGAGCGTTGGGCAGGACCTCGTCCTGGAAAGCGATAAGCTCGTTGAGCGATGCGACAAGCGTTTCCTTGTTCTTCCACGTCTTGTAGACGTACAGCGTGCCATAGTCGGTATCCCAGAGCGCCAGAGGCTGATGGTTGTAGCCGTGAAAGCCCAGCTCTCCGCCCATCTGCAGCAGCATGCCGCCAAAATAGCGGAACTGCGTGGTATCGGCCTGGCGCGCAGGCTCGGTCTGGTTGACCGCGTCCTCGTAGTTTTCGATCATCACGCCGGTATAGCGAATGCCGTATTTTTGCGCGAGCTTTTGCAGATCGGGCCACCAGACCTTGGTGTAAAAATCGGCAATGGAAAGGCCGTAGTCACGCTTGATATAAGTACCATCGCCCGAGGGCACGGGGCTAGGAAAGTCGTCCAAATAGAACACGGCGCTGTTGATGACCGGATAGGCCGAGGCATCACCCAGCAAGCTTATGGCCGAAGCATAGAACCCACGCATGACCTTGTCGTAGATGCCAATGTTGCACACCACGGTGTGACCACCGCCGCAATCGTTAGACCAAATGAGCGGCGTGCCCGTATCACCGGTCTTTGCCCATACGTGCGCCGTATCGCGCAATGAAACCGAAAGCGAAGAATCGAAGGGATCCGAGAACTCGTAGCGCTCTCCTCCGCCCAACATAAAGTCCTCGCTCGGAACGATACTTTCGGCTGTCGCATAGTCATATCCGGCCGATTCGATCCCAAGCTTGGAAGCAATAGCCTGCAGGTAGTTCGAGTTATCTGGCGTCATGCCCAGCATGAGCGAGCCGCCCGCACTCACCCAACTCATCAGATCGGTCAGATGCGTACCCAGTCCGTCAAGCGAGGGCATAAGCACAATCACGCGATCAAACGACGTGAGCGATGGGATCGCGTCCGCACCGTCGGTGGCAATATCAACATCGCGATGGGCGATCTTCATGTCCAGCAAAATCTGGTCGAACTGATCTTTAACGTCGTCGACGCTATCTTGGTCCGAGTCGGTAATGACCAGGCACGTGGGCTTTTGGCCAAAGATTGCCGAGGAGGCCGGCACCGCATCGTTGGCGGCGAGCATGCCCAGCTTGTGCTGTCCAGCGCTGTACTGCACGCCGGCGCGTTCGATCAGCAGCACGGCGGCCATGACGATAAAAACAGCCCACACCACGAGGAGTCCCATCCAGCGAAAGCGGCCTGCACGGTCGCGGATATGTTGCACCACGCTCATCGGGCCTCCTCCCAGTCGCGCCAAAACGCCAACTTTTCGCGGTTGTCGGCGCTCAAATACACATGCTGCATGTCAATCGCATCGATCACACGGTGGACCTCGTCACCGTCGCGGCGCATCACGGCCAGGCGCAGGCAAAGCATCCAAACCTCCTGCTCCTCGGGCACGTCGAGCACCAGCTGGTCGATCACGGCCTGCGCCTCGTCGATCTGTCCGACATCGGCCAGCGCCGTCGCATATCGAATGCGCAGCTCAAAGGCGTCCTCGCGCTCGCAGCGACGCGCAAGCAGACGCGCGTACTGTTGGCGCTGAATCTGAGCCACGCGCCCCTCGGCCAAGCCCGAGCCCAAATATTCACCAAGAAAATCGCAGTATTCGTTGAGGTTTTGCGCGCTCGGGTCCGTCTTGAAGGCACGCTCCAGCTGCTGCAGTTTAAGGTCGGACTCCTTGGAGATCTGCGCCACCGCCGTCGCGGCATAGTGCGCCACCTCAACGTCGTCGTTAAGCTTAGCCGCCTGCAGCTGCGCCAGGTACGCGTCGGGCTCCTCGGTGAGCATGGAGAGCATTAGGCGGCGCCGGTATGCCGGGTCGTTGACGATGAGCGCCTCCTCGAGCGGCACTACGCCTGCATCGGCGTCACGGTCGTGAACCAGGATGCTGCGATGCAGGTCGTCGTTGAAGCGCAGCGACTCCAGCGCAGACTCTTTCAGCCCCTCGCCAAACACCGCGCTGCGGACCGATAGCAGAACCACCAGCAACGGGCCCCACAGCGGCACCAGCACTATCACAGCCAACATGTGTCCGCGCACCGGCAGCAGGCCCAGCTTCATGAGCGTCCACAGCATCAGGCAAACCAACGCATGAATCAGCAGCAAGACGGCAGCAACGACAAGCGAGATCAAGCGGCACCCCCCTCACCGTCACCGGTGTAAGAGATGTGCTGCAACAGCGCCACGATGTCCTCGCCGTCGACGGGCTCCACCGCAATATGCTTTGCGCTCAGGCGCTCGCGGATAATGGGCAGATCGCACGCCTTTGCCTGGCGCATAAGCAGGTAGAGCACGTCGCCGTCGACCAAGCCCGCCGCGTCGCTCTCGCGGATTGCCGACCCGATTGCGCCCACCAGCTCGCCGACAGGCTCCATGCCCGGTACCACGCGCAGGAGCAAAAAACTCCCCATCTTGCTATCTGCGAGCGCCTGCTCCGCCGCGAGCTCTTGGCCAAAGGCAGCCTGCTTGAGCACGCAAGTGCCGTCAACGCAGCGTTTATCCTGCGCCACCGCCTCATAGTCAAAGGCACGGCCCAGCGCGCTTTCGACCAGCCCGCACAAGATGCGGAACAGGTTTTGATAATAGAGAGTCATTTGGTTTTCGGCCGCACGACGCACAAAGATCAACACGGCGGGTGCCCCGTCGCGCTCGATCGTGTATCCAAACATGGAAAGCCCCGGCGTCAGCTCGCGGTTCACCCACAGGTTCGAACGGCCCCCGTCGCCCAAAAGAGGTGCAAGCTGCTCAAGCGTGAGCGAGCGTGCGGCATCTTCGGCAATCGCGGGACTTGCTGCCACCAGGCGTGCAAATGCCCCGCCCGAAACATGGTAGATCGCCACCGAATCGTTCTCGAGGATCTCGCCCAGAAGCTCGCAGCACTTGCGATAGATGTCGCGAGGGTTGAGTACGTCGAGCTCCTGCGTCACGGCAAAGATCTTGCCAAAGCTGTCGTGGCGACCCACGATCTGGCGCCTGTACGCGCGCTTGTCCTCGATCGCGTCGTGGTAGAGCTGCGTAAGGAACGTATTGCGGTTGCGCACGAGCTCGTTTTGATCGCGCTCCGCCCTAATGGCTTCGCTGTTGCGCAGCTGCACATAGCCGCACACGGCACCCACCACAAAGTACGCAATAAACGGTAGCCAGTTGGACGGCTCGTAGAACAGACCCTGGAAGGTATAGCCGTACTGAGTAAAGTAGCTGGCTGCCAAACCCACCGACGCCAGCAGCGCCGCAACCAGGCCAAAGTCCAAGCCATACAGCGTGCCGATCAGCACCACGTAGAGCAGGCGATAATCGAGCACGTTGAGCTGGACCGATTGTGAGAACAGATGCTCCAGTACCTCGAACAGAACCCAGGCAACGCCCGTCTCTAGGCATTTAATAGGCAGCGTGCGCATCTGGATGCGGTCGATGGCGGCGCGCAAGGGGTTGACCTTCTTTGCGCGGCCAGCATCCCAACGCGCTTGAATGGTCGAGAGATCGCGCAGCAAGTCATAGCGCTGAAACCAGCCATAGCGCACGCGAGCGACGTCGCTGGCGGGCAGGGCGTAGCCGGCAGAATCGCCATAGGCAACGGCAAGGCCGGGGAACAGCGCCTTGAGGGCGTCGCCCACCTCACCCGCCGTGTGATGGAAGGTATCGGCTACGTCGAGCGTCTCAAAGTTACCATCCCAGCTATCGAAGATACGGCGTACCAGCACCGCAAGCTCCTCGGCACACAGCAGGGGAAACGCCGCATCCTGCGCGCCCTGCAGAGCGACCGATCCGGTTGAGCACGCGTCGAACAACGGCACCAAAAACGGGTCCTCCAGCGCGGCAGACGCGGTATACAGGAACGGCACGCGCAGAATCTTGGTCTGAACGCCCTCGCGAGCAGCGTAGTAGCGGCACAGGTCGTTGGCTGCGTGCGCGATAATGCCCTTGCCCGTTCGCCCCGCGGCATCGGCGGCGCCCTCGGCACCCGCGGGCCCCGCTACATACAGCAGTTGGACCCGGCGACCCGCGCACGCACGAAAGACCGAGCGCAGCGTCTCGATATCGCCCACGGTATCGGTATGCGGGGTAAGGTAATTGGATAGGTAGACCACGCGGTCGAACTCGTAGGCCTGATCCAGGTGTTGCAGAAGCTCTTTCCACGAGGCATGGGGCGATGACTCGTCGCGGCGCGCTTCCGCGGCAGCGACGACCTGGACATGGTCCCCGGGGAACGCCTTGGCACAAAAGTCATCGTCAACATATGCGGTGTTGCCAACAACCAGCACCTCCATGGCGCACTCCCCCCCTAAAATCCACTTTAGACATATTCAAACATGCGTATTTTACGCTGTCAACGCGAGTTGAAACGCCTTTAAGGCTGTTTTAAGAACTTTTTAGGGAATGAGGGGACTTCGAGAGTGCAAAATGAGTGCCCAATCCTGAAGTATGCGGCAAATTGTTGATATGCCGACCACGCCGGATAGTAGCAACGCTTCTACCTGCGGTTTCTTTACATGAAAAGGGCGATGTGCTCGAGGGTTCCGAAATTTGCCGCATACTTCCGTCGAGCGTTTCCGGAAGTGCGGTGAAAAACCGAGATCTGTCGACTAGGCCCCTGTTTTAGGCATCCGCGACCTGCGGTTTTGTTGCCGAAATTCGGTTTATGCTCAGAGGTTTCCGATTTTTCCCCGCACTTCCGAAATACACGGTAAATAACCCACTGTCCCGAAGCGAAAACACGACAGCATCCAGTAGTCGCGAATACATCAAAGGGCCGTTGATGGAAAACCGAACAACGGCCCTTCTTTGTTATCGCCTCACTTAGAGTCCGGGACGACTGTGTCACTGAGGGCATTCTCTCAGACCGCCCAGTGACTCAACAATTCGACAAGTGGCAATGTGGCTGTTCGGTTCCAGCCTTCAGCTAAATAACTAGGGGATACCCTCCTGAAAGGAACCGTAAAACGATGGCTTGCATAAGACCGCTTTAAGAACATCTTCAAAGGATGGGGTGGAAGGGGGCTAAATTGCGAACCCAATCTGTGGCAGATAAAGTGGCCCCCACACTCCACCAGCTGCGACATTTTCAATAATGCCTCTTGCATAGGAATACAGGTCCTGCATACCGGTGCTAAGTGCTTCTCTGTCAAAAGCATCGTCATCTAAATCCGCAGGAGCGCGATATATGCCGGAGACGGATATTTCGGAACGATAGTAATGACCTTCATTGCTGGGTAGAAGCTCTATAACTAAATTGAGCTGGCGAAACCTGGTTCCGTTTTCGTCCGAAAATGCGCTGGTGATAGCATTTCTGACGTTGCATTCGACGCCAGACTTATTGACGCCCTCTTTCGGAGTCATTCCGCCATCAAATGAAAAACTATCCACTTTTCTAGTCACGCATGTAATCAGCGGAGATTCAATGCGTTGCTTCTGTAGCGTTTCCATTTACATCTCCAATCGAAAGGCATTCTCTTCTGCCAAAGGAGTCGAGTCCCTATAAGCCGGGGCTTCTCCTCCCTGTATCACCGAAAATTGTGATGTATTAAGTCCCGAGGTCGTCTCATCAGAAGAAAGACCCAGATATTTGCGAACCTCGGGGACGTCTCGAATGAGCTTCATAAGATTATTTGCGGTAATAGACTGTTGTGACGCCCCGTTCTCCCAACGAGATGCCGTTGGTTTTGAAACCCCTAAAAGCGACTCAAATTCATGCTGAGTTAAACCGAGATCAGAGCGCAAATCTTTAATATCGGAGGGAGAAAGAAGTTCATGTGTCTTGGCATATTGCGAAGCCAGCGCATGGGCGAGCTTAGTCGCCTCTGCAGCGGTCATTTCATCGTTGCCGCACTCACAAATATAATGCTCAATTCCTTTTACCGTTATTTGCTCGCCACGGTATGATTCAGACATTGGCGCCGTGGTAAATTGCATTTCTTTGCCACATTCCATGCAACGCATGGCTCCTCCTTTAATGAATATATCCATCGATGTTCGCAGACAAAACGTTCAAATGTGCATTGCCTTCAGAATCGATTAAAAACTTGACGTACCAATCCTCGCATTCAAAACCTCGGCACTCATAGACATCTGCGTAAACACCATGCAAAGGGCCATCCATGTCGAGCGCAATGGATTTTCTAAAGTCGCCAGGCTCCAGATAATCAAAAAGGTCAGCAAGGAAATGGTCGATGTCCAGATAGCCAAACTGGTTCATCAGGTGCCTGCGCACCCTACCGTTTACCATCATCTTTCCCAAACGAGCTAAAGACTTCGCTTCGTCAAGTGAATATGTCGGTCGGAGCTTGGTTCGATTCATAACCACCCCTTAGTTAGCATGATGCTAACTATATTCGTCTTGTAGCCAATTGGCAACCTATTATGGCTTTCAAGGCCAAGCACGTTGAAGCCATATTTAGCATGCATTCGGAAGTGCGGTGAAAACCCGAGACCTGCCGGCCAGATCCCAGATTTGAGACCTTGCGACCTGCGGTTTAATTGGCAAAAATCGGGGTGCGTTCAGCAAGTTTCGATTTTCCCCGCACTTCCGAAATACGCAGTAAAAAACCCACTGCCCAGAAGCAAATTCGGACAAGTGTCCTTCGGAAACAGCCCCCTAAACGCGAAAACCGCCTTTCGGCGGTTCCCACGGACCAAGCCGAACGTATCGTCGCAAGGCCTCATCACGCCTATTACTTTAAGGGAGAACTTGCAAGGCCGTCAATCCAATACCGCCAAGCTCTCGAGTCATATTTTGAGCCCCATCATGGATCAGCCATTCATCAAGGCAATCGTATCGGAGCGGTGGTCGCCGGCAAGTTCCATACCGACACGCTCCTCTGTCAACAGGCAATCTGTCCCGATCGTCAATAGACATGAAAGGCTTCACCGTCATTGCGGCACCTTAACAAAAGAAAGGCGGCCATCCCAAGAAGGATAGCCACCTTTCCGCAGGACGCGGGGCCCGTAGGCTACCCGCGTCAATACCGCTTTTAGATAGGCTACTAATTATTGATTCATAAATCAACGCTATTAATTTGAATCGAACGGTAACCCTATAGCCCAGGCCCGCCGTCCCCTCGTGGTGCCCAGCCCCGACGAGCTCGGACGACCCCTCGTCGAGCAGCCCGTTGAGCGTCTCATTAACGGGCTTCCTCACCAGATTCATTATGTCCTTGCGCAGCGACTCCTCGTCGACCGTTACGAGGTTCGCAGACACGGCCCGTGTCCCCTTCGTCTATGATTTGTTGTTTAGCCGCTAGAAATCATATGACGGGACGAGGGCCGTGTTCTGTCATGCAGTCGTCGATCTGCGGGGGAAATTATTCGTCACCAGCGTACAACCTTACTCTTCGTCACAATTCCCCAATGAACAAATCGCGTTTTCTATTCCGCGAAGGCGCTTACCAAACTGCCTGATTTCGCGATAGGCAGCCCTTTGGTCCTTTTCAAAAGTAGTCTCACAAGAAATAGAGATCGTGCTCTCAAATGAGCCAATCTCAACCGGGCAGATAGTCGAGAAACGTCTACGCCCGTATTTCTTTGAAAAGGAGACATTCACTTCAACAATGAAGCTCCCCCACAATCCTTCGAGATCCTCAAACCTTCCCAAGAGAATGTCCCTCTCATGTTTAGGAGGCAAAATTGCGTAGCCCCTATCAAACACTACGGAAGCATGTTTATATTCGAAAGAATCCTTTAGAAACAAGTCAGGAGAAAGTCGAAACGAAACATTGTATGCAGGCGCCTCTCCAATATTTCTGATAACAAGCCGCGCTAGTGAGGGCGAGACATCATCTGGCCGAATGAACATAATAATATTCGGAGAAGTTTGAATCACCAGGGCTCTAAAGCCCGCCCACGATGCAACGACAGTTGCTATGGCCACCATCGAACTAATCCAAATGGATACTATATCTAATTCACTCATTAATTGTCCAAACTAATAGCGCCGCCACATGTCGTATAAGAAGAGGCTGCGGCGCATATGCCGATAAAAACAAAAAATAACGCGGGTCCCCGACGCTTGAATCTCGCCGGAGACCCCCATAAAATGTTTGATGTTGGCCCGCTATGTCAACATCGCGCTAGGCTTTAGTTGCCGCTAAAGCCTAGCGAATCTTTACTTTTACGGCCTTCGCGGTCGTTCCGATCTTCCCGACCGAACCCGTTGCGCCAATTCGGCACTTCGAAATCTTTACGCGAATCGTCTTCAAAGCCATATATATCACCTCCCAACTGTTACAAAATGCTTTGCTCGCAAACTAGCGATGCTTGGCAATCTGATGCTTGACCAGCGTCTTCGCAGCCGCAGTCTTCGCGGCTTTACTCGTCGAGGAGCTCGCGAGCGTCTTGGCAGCAGCGCCAACCTTACCTCCATGGTGGGTAGTCATAATCTCACCTCCAATCTAGAACAGTTTGAATCTAGACAACTCAATCCTAGCATACTTCATTGCATCCATGTTCAATCAATTCTTGCTTTGTCTCAGTCTGTCTCATACAATATAACTAAGGAGAGGAGCACACATGAAGAGATCGGACATCATCGACTTAATCCGAGCGCATTCGGAACACGACGACATCGCCTTCAACAACGCAGCCACTATTATTGCGAAAGATTTTGAATCGTCCGGGCAACCCGAGCTTGCAAGCTACATCATGGCCCTCATTGCTAGGACACGTACGTTTGTGCCACAAGAAGTCACAGAGCAGGAATATGACTTCTTGGAAAAGGTAATCAGCAACAACACCTCGCTGCCCCTTCCCCAGGCCATCGCTAACGATATCCAAGGGCTGCTCAATGCTCTATCTAAAGATGTGGACATCAACACTGTCCTCTTTTACGGCGCATCGGGAACCGGCAAAACCGAAGCTACAAAACAGATAGCCAGAATACTTGGCTACCAGTTATATGCCGTTGATTTCAATCAAATCATCGATAGCAAACTCGGAGAGACGGCCAAGAATATCGCGAAGGTCTTCCAAGAAATCCACGATATCGGCGACGGCGCCATTGTCCTGTTCGATGAAATCGATGCTATAGCCTTAGATAGAATTAACCAAAACGACGTCCGTGAGATGGGGCGAGCCACAAGTGCACTCCTAAAAGAGTTCGACAAGCTGAACACGCGATCCGCCATAATCGCAACAACGAACCTTTACGACAAACTAGACCCGGCACTCGCCAGGCGCTTCGATGTACAAATTGACTTTAATAGATACACCCATGACGATCTCGTTGATATCGGCGAATCAATCGCAAAGAATCTGACCAAAAACAATCAGGCAATCAAAAACGACTCTCGGACCCTAAAAAAGGTGCTGCAGAGTTGCCCGGATCTGCCCTGGCCCGGCACACTCAAAAACCTCATCAAGACCTCCGTCGCGTTTAGTGATCCTCTTAATCCAAACGACTATCTCCGCAAGCTATATCAGCGTCTACATGGATATGAGCCTGATTCACTCGAGCTGCTTAAAACTCAAGGTTTCACTTTAAGAGAAATGGAAGTTTTGACAGGCATTTCACGAAGCACCATTGCGCGAACCCTAAAGGAGTAGCTCATGAACAGCTTAATCAGGCTCACTGGCGATTTTCAAACCGCAAGAGGCTCGCGACCGGGTCCCGCAACGCTCCCCGCTAAAGGCACGGTCACTGCAGAGAGGATTTCGCACATTCGCAAGAGCCTCGAAACCGTTCTGAGCAAATGGCCCAAAGATGCCATAATCGAAGACATCTTGGTATCCGTTGAATACCGTCAGATTGTCGCCAAGAGCAATCGAATAAAAGAGATGCTGAACGGCGGAAAAGACAGTGAACCAGAATTGTCTATCCGCGGCGCCCGTTATCTCGATTTTAATGGGAACCACCCAAGGCACCTGATGACTCATTACGTTCCCGAGGCGACCATCCGGTCAACTATTAGCAAGCTGCGTGAGTGCGAGCGAATCGTAGTCGATTATTTTGATGGACTGATGAACGCAGATAAGATGGTCGATCTGGTTAAAAATGATAAGCTCAAACAAAAATGGAATCCGGCCGTTTCACACACGCTCACCCGATCGGGCTTTGCGCAACTCATACGCGATTCCTATTACGTCAATGAATTTAGAATAGACAAGCCGCCAGCGGCTACCGACGAAAACGCAATCGTTACGCTATTTGAAACGGAGAGGGACCCGCAGGACCTATTTGAGGAGCTTCACATTGACGTATCCCCTGCAAACCTCTTGGAGAACAGCGTTCTATTAACCGAAACAGAATATCGAACGCTGCTCGAGCGCGCCCCCTATCTTGTAGCCATGTCGGTTATCGATCTGTCTTCTTACGCACCTATGAGTGACGAAGGCTCAGCCTCCCCCGCCATCAGCAGCCTCCCTGAATATCCCACCGATGAGCCCGTCATCGGCGTAATCGACACTCCATTTGAAGAGAAATACCCACCGTACTTCAGCAACTGGGTAGACTACAGAAGCTGCTTACCCGAAGGCATCAATCCCACTGCAGGCGATTATCGACATGGCACATGTGTCAGCTCATTGATCGTTGACGCTCAGGCCCAAAATCCATCGCTAGACGACCATTGTGGCCACTTTAGAGTTCGACATTTTGGAGTTGCAACCGCAGGCAAGTTCAGTTCGTTTACGGTAATGAAGCACATTGAGCGCATTGTTGCCGAGAACCAAGACATCAAAGTTTGGAACATCTCCTTGGGGTCAATGGAGGAAGTGTCTCGAAACTCCATATCGCCCGAAGCGGCCCTGCTAGACAAACTGCAGCAGAAATACGACGTCCTCTTCGTTGTTGCTGGCACTAACCAGGAAAATGGTAAACCCACATATCTTGGTTCCCCAGCGGACTCCATTAATGCCCTTGTTGTCAACGCCGTTAATAGAAACAACGAACCAGCGTCCTACACAAGAAGAGGGCCAGTCTTAAGCTTTCATCACAAGCCAGACCTCGCGTATTACGGAGGGGATAAGGGTGATGCTATAACCGCCTGCTGCGGGACCGGTGCTTATCCGGCTGTCGGCACCTCTTTTGCGGCTCCCTTAATTGCACGAAAAGCTGCCTATCTCATTTATAAGATGCACCTGAGCTGTGAGCTTGCCAAGGCCCTGCTAATCGATGCTGCATGTGCGTGGACAAAACCCGAAGACATGGATCGACTTGGCTACGGCATCGTTCCCGTCCAAATTGAAAAGATACTCGAAACCAGTAACGACGAAATTCGATTCATGCTCAGCGGCGTGGCCACCGAACGCGAGAATTATAACTTCAACTTTCCTATCCCCGTTTCGGGCACATCTTACCCGTCCGTTGCGAGAGCGACCCTGTGCTACTTCCCTAAATGCAACAGAAACCAAGGCGTCGACTATACGGACACCGAGCTCGATTTGCATTTTGGGCGAATCGGAAACGACGGGCTAATCAAGTCGCTGCTGCCCAACGACCAGGGTGAGGAAAGCTGCACGACCGATGAAGAGAAGGCTCGGAAAAAGCTGCGAAAATGGGACAATGTCAAGCACATATCCGAACCGCTAACCAGCCGTAGTAAGCCCAAAAAAGTGTATACCAACCCAATGTGGGGCATGATGATTCGCAAGTCCTCTAGATATCAAAAGGGTTCGCATGATCCACAGCGTTTTGGCGTAGTGGTCACCATCCATAATCTAAAAGGTGAGAACCGGATTGATACATTCATACGACAGTGCTCCGCCATTGGCTGGATGGTAGAACGGGTCGAAATTGATAACGAACTCAAGATTTACGAGCACAGTCAAGTTGAGGTGGAGTTTGAGTAGGCAAAGCCCCCAGGCAACGACACCATAAGATATATGGCCGGCTTCACCCTCCAAGATTATCTACATTTGTGGCTAATCCAAATTGCGAGAACGAAGCCGGTCTCAGTATTTTCGAGCAATAACCCGATTCAAACGATATGTTCAGCACCCGCCCAATCAAATCATGCGAAAGAAGGCAACCACCATGAAGCGAGCAGACGAAGAGCCCACGCCTGAGGCCATTGATGCTGCGATATCTCAAGATCCATTGCGCCGGCATGGCGAGGTCGAAAGATTCCTGCAAATGCTTCTTGCTGTAGAACCTCCCTATACGATTCTCGTCAATGCCCCCTGGGGCTCAGGTAAAACGTTTTTTATAAAACAGGTCGAAAGAGTCCTGCGAATGGCAAATCCGGCGCTCGAGCAGGACACCGCAAAACTGGATTCGATATTTGGTGCCACAGCAAAAGATCTTCTAGCCAACCCATTTCTGCCCATTTATTTCAACGCCTGGGAAGATGATCATTTCGATAATCCAATCCTGCCCATATTGGCAACAATCGCCATGTCAGTAGACAAATCAACCGTCCATGGAGAGGTAGACCCCTGGAAAAGCATCGGCGATATCATCGAGACAACGGCCTCGGTATTCGGGCTAAACCTCAGCGTCAGCAATTTCGTTAAAGACTTTAACGGCGTCGATTTTCTCGAAAGATACAAAGAAGAGAAGAAGCTCCGAAGTCGAATAGACGAGCTCGTAAGAAACTATCTTCCCGGGATAGCACATCGAGCCGTCATTTTTATCGATGAACTTGATCGCTGCCGGCCAGAATTCGCTGTAAAGGTACTCGAGCAAGCAAAGACTTTGTTTCAGCAAGATAACATTGTCGTAGTATATTCGACCGATATTTCACAGCTAGCTAATTCGCTCGAAGGAGTATACGGGCCCAACTTTGATGGAGTTAAATACCTAGAGCGCTTTTATGATAAGCGTATAGAGCTAAACCCGGTAAAACCCGCCGACTATCTTTCGCTCAAGGGCGTTAATACGAAAATGGGATACGTTTTTGTAAATATAACGATAGAACTACTTAACTACAAAAAGGCTTCGCTCCGAGCCTGCAACAGACTGGCGGTATCAATCTCGGAACTCCTGAGCTACATTCTCAATTATCAAACTTTCTACGGAGTCAACGAGATATCGATTTTCCCAAAACAATGCCTCCTGCCAGTTCTCAATGTTCTGGCCTACTATGAGCCTTTGTCTTGGTACGAGGTAAGAGCTGGCAGAGGCTATGACGCCGTATACGAGCTTGCTTGCCACAGCGAACTCTTTATTAAATGTCTCGATAGCGCAATCGAAGAAGCATGGGGGTCTAAAAAGGGTGAATTCCCCTATAACCAAGGTATTGAGAATAGGCACAAACGTTTTATAGAAGACCTTTGCGCCTTGATATATACCGACGACAGACTGGATCCAAGAATCGCCGAGTTAAATAACGACGTGCAATATTTCTCGCCAATAGACCAATCACTCTTCCACCGTTTGACCCCACCATCGGATTAAAGCAAAACTCGTCGGGCGGAGGCCACTAAGACCGCGACGACCTCAGCCCGACGAGTACACGGAAAATAACAGCTCAATCGTTAACATATCACCCGTCTGCTTAAGTTCGCACCCAAGGAGACTGACATGGTGCGGCATAGCTGCTTCGAGCAACTTATGAATCGAAAAACCAATCCCGGGCATCCCCCCCTGCATGTATCGCCCGGTCCTCTACGGTACCCATCCCAACATCCCCCAGAAAGTTCGCTGATGCTGACTGGTGTTCCCGTAATATTAACCCCAACAAAATATGTGCGGAGTGCTGGCCTGGAGCTGCCTTCGGTCCCTATTGGCTGCTCACCGAGAGGCTCCGCTATGAAACGACCCCTTTACTACCTGCTCTGCGCGATCGCGTGCACGTCCATGGTCAGCGCGACGATGCCCATGGCAGCCATCGCAGAAGCCATGCAGCCTCGGGCGACAGCCGAGCAGCAGGCGCAAGCCGACGCCACGAACGGCGACACAGCCAAAGCCGAAGACGGCACCAACACAAATGCGACAGCAGATACCGTAGAGGACGGCGCCGCAACATCCACCGGCACCAGCGCAGTCAACACGGAAAGCGCCGACGGTACCGCCGCCGCAACAGGCACCACCGCCGCAACCGGCACCCCCGCCCCATCCCTCCGAGCCCAAGCCAACCCCACGTCCGAGGCCATCTCCGCCGCGTCACAAACCGGCTACGCCCACTCCGCCACGGCAACCCAAAACGGCGTCACCTTCACCGTCTCGTGGAACGACGCCCCCGCGGGCACCGCGACGACCTTCCACGTAACCCAATCCAACGGCTCGTCCCAGGCCAAGGCGCGCATGGACGTGCCCACCTATTGGGACGGCGGCAGTCATGAAAGCGTTTGCGACCCGTCGCGCCCGGCATGGGCCAGCTACTGCAGCCTGGGCACCGCGGGCCACGACTTTACCTTTGACTTCACGGCATCGGGCACGTACCGCATCTACTTCTACTTTATGGACAACGACAGAAACGACCCCCAAAACGACAAGGGGATCTACTACCTGCGCACCACGGCGGAGGTGACCGTAAACGACGCCGCCCGCCCGAGCGTCACGCAGATCGTCAACAACGCCGTGGACCTGTGCAGGCAAGAGACAAACGGCTCGGAATACGACATGGCGCTGTGGCTCCACGACTGGACGCTCGACCAACTGGAGTACGACCACAACCTCAACTGGTGCTCGGCCGAAAGCGGCCTCACGCGCCACCAGGGCACCTGCGAGAGCTATCAGCGCATCTACTCCAAGCTCCTTGACGCCGCGGGCATCTCCAACGGCCGCATCACCGGCAACGGACACACCTGGAACGCCGTAAAGATCGACGGCAAATGGTGCCAGATGGACCTGACTTGGGACGACACCAGCGACAACTGGTACGGGGACCTGGACCAGCGCCATCTGTACTTTGGCCTGACCGACGAGCTCATGGCAATCGCCCACTCCGACCACACGGCTAACTGCCAGAAGGACGACTACGCCTACCGCTCGACCGACCTGTCCAACAATTTCTTTGTGCGAAATGGTAAGGCGGACGAATGGGCAGAGAAATATGCCGACCGCATTCAGCAGCACCTGGATGCCAAAGAAGAGAGTTTTTCATCGATGCTGATAACCAGTCGTTCCCGCCAAGCATCTCGGGGATACAGAATGGAATCATCGCGTATCAGATGAACCAGACGGAATGGAAGACCGGAGGGAACAAGGCCGACCTGGCAGCCGAGTCAAAGGTCGAGATGATGCCGAGCAGCAGCTGGACGGCGAGATATGTGTTCGAAGCAAAATATGCCGAACCGGTCGAACCATCGGAACCATCGCAAGCAACCTATTCAAATACCCCAAAGGGCTATGCACAAATGCTATATGTAGAGTGCTTTAACACGCCGGAACCAGCAACTCATCAAATAAATTACTGGACAGGCGTACTTAAACAGAATAATGGGCCGCAAGGAGCAGTAAAGGAGTTCTTCACCAGCAGCGTTATGAAACAAAAAGACGCATTGGTAATTACTCGTTTATTATATCGGCTGGTCGCTGGAATCAATAACCCTACAGAATTACAGCTTGCATACTGGACGCAATACATCAAAGCAAATGGGGTCAACGGAGCGATTGCCGAGTTTAGCAACAGCAAGTTATTTATATCCCAATGCATGACCTATGGACTATGCAACAAAATCGAGCAAGGTTCACAATCGCCTTCCGTCTATGCCTGGCTCCTCTACGACAAGTGCCTTGACACCCCTGCTCCAGGACAATGGAAAATTGATTATTGGGCAAACGAGCTAGCAAATAGCGGCGGGTCGAAAAAGGCAATTAAAGAGTTCTTTTCCTCAAGCACGTTTAGGGCAAAAAAAGCAGACGAGCAGGCAAAACTCCTTTACAACGTTATCGCAGGCGTTTCCAATCCTACGGAATTCCAAATTACCTATTGGACAAATGCCATCAAATCAAACGGGCTCAATTGTGCTATAGATAATTTCCTGAATAGCGACCTCTTTGTTAAACAAAAGCTTGCCTACAACATCCTTTAAGAAATAAATCCTAACAATATGATAACGGACCTATCGATGGATCTCCAATCGATAGGCCCGTTACTAATTCACTTAAGAACCCTCCTAGCGAGATACTTTGAAGCAGCCACGAATCCTGAAGTCTTTGCAACGGCGACAAAAGACGGAGTACCTCCGGTCAGGTGATCGAGTTTTCCTTGAAATCCCGGCCTGGCGGAAAGCGATGGTTCAGAGGCAAGATACAGCGAAAGCTCTTCGGGCAGTGTTTCGCGCATTCCTTTCAAGCCTCCCTGTGTCATCCCCGTAACAGAAAGGACTTTCGAATTATCAATAACCCTATCAAACATACGGTCATAACGAATCTGATAGATGCCGCCCCTATAGCGTTCGAACTCACCCAGCTCGCAAGGAACAACTTCGAGAGTCGGTAAAACTTTCCGATACGCATCGGCAACTTGACTCCACGCCATATGGTCAGATCCGGAGACGGTAAAAGCCTCGCCCAGCGCCTTAGAGTTACCGACGAGACGAGAAATCATCTCGGCAACATCGCCGCCCCAACTCATGGTCGATTGCTTTTTGAGCATTGCGGCGGGAAGCGGAACGGGAATCTGATGAACGGCTCTCCAGAGCCATTCATCAGATTCCAGGACCGCAAGCTGCAATCTGCCCACCGCGCCATCGTAAGTTACCGCAGGGCGAATAATTGTCCAGTTACACCCAACCTCAGCTAAAAGAAGGTTTTCACAACGCGCTTTGGAAAGCGCATATTCATCGGTCGCAAGATATTCATCATCGTTAACGATATCAAGCAAGCGAGGAGACTCCTCCGTAATTACAGAGGAGTCAGCATAAACGCGATACGAAGAAGTAAAAACGTATTGCTTAGAAGCTGAAAGAAATTTTTTATATCTATCCCTAAATTCCGCGGTCGACCAGACCATGAAATCAACGATAGCGTCCCAGCTAGAATCGAGCAAACTATTCAAAAATACCTGATCATGCGCATTGCCGACAGCAAAAGAGATGTGTGGGCTACCGGACTCCCTCGGTCGCCGTGTGGTAACAGTGATGTCCCAACCACGATTCGCTAGCTTTTCGCACACATGAGAGCCCATGGCCCCCGTGCCTCCCAAGACAAGCGCCTTCAACGTCTACCTCCCCAGCAATTTTTTGACTGCCGAGACGCCTTTGTCTCCAAGGGCGCCTTTGATAGCCGCCTTAGCAGCATGCTTTGCATCAACCTCGATTTGCGAAACAGCCTTAAGAGCATCGCTCTCGGCTTGGCTATCGGTAAAAACTTCCAAAAGAAGTGGACGGTCGTGCATCTCAGAATCCGTAAAACGACCAACAACCGAAGAAAACTCTTCCTTGTTTGATGCGCTTAGATATTCAAAACCTAGATCCTCGGCATAATGATGCATGAGATCGGGAGATTGGGCACCAAAATGACCGCGGGCAGCCATAAAGGAATCAGCATCTTCGCCAAACTGTGCAGCCTTATGACTATAGTTTTTGAACTCGGTGCCAACACCGTTATTGACCAGCATGATACGAAGGTTTGACCCGACATGGCGATTGCCCATGGAGTTAAGGTCGTAGAAGCACGCAAGGTCTCCCACAACTCCAAAAAACAACTTTTCGGGAGAAACGAGCGAAGCGCCTATCAAAGTGGAAACGCAGCCATCGATACCAAAACCGCCCGTGTTACAAAAACAAGAAACGCTGTTTGGAGTCTCAAAGAAGTTCCAACTCCGCAGCGTGTTAAGAATGCCAAGATGTAGCACCGCATTCTCAGGGAGTTCAGACGCCATCTGCTCAGCGCACCAGATATTGGAAAAAGGAAGTTCCGGCATACGATCACGAAGAGAGGCGTCAGCAGCGTCCCATTCATCAGAAACGTTGAAGGTAGCCATCGAATCGGTCTTCGCGGCATAAGACTCAAAGAACTCTTGCTCGTTCATCTCGAAGACATAGCGCAGGGTGCCAAAGGGCTCACGAATCCGCCCATCAGGGTTAACACGCCACACTTCACAGGCGGGAAGATTGAGATATGCACCAGAGATATCACCGATGTAGACAATCACATCGGCATGGTTGCAGGCAATCTGACCGCATTCTTGCTTTGAAACAAGCCCCGCAAGAACACGATAAGCGCCACGATAGTTGCTCGTTTGATCACATAGCACAGCAGCGCCATACGTAGCGCAGAACGAATCAACAGCAGCGACCAACTTTTCGCTCCACGGGCGATGGGCGCCAACAAATACCTCTACCCGCTTACCCTCGAGCGGCGGAAGGTCATCGCCCGGGAAGATACGATCGATTTTGCGTGCAACAGGCAGACCGTCAGCAGAAAAACCATCACTATAGGTAGTGACTAAATCGATATGAACCGGTCCACCTCCGTGGCGCGTGAGCTCCAGAAGAGCCTCATTGGTGCAAAGTTCGCACTCAAGACGATCGTCCGCAGATGCGATAGAACGCGACTGGAAGCTATAAACACACACATCGTTAAGCGGGCTGCGTCGATCCATCACCTGGGGAACGTTGCGACCGATACGGCCAGGATGCTGAGTAGACGTAACGGCCAGAACGGGAAGTTTGCGGTAAAACGCCTCAGTCAAACCGGGCAGGTAATTACGAGAAGCGGTAGCTCCCGTGCATGAAAGAACAACGGGCTCTCCGGTCTCCGCGGCCATACCGCAGGCCATATAAGCAGCAGATCGTTCGTCAACGGATGAAAACACTTCAAAGAACGGGTCGCCCTGAAGACACTCGACAAAAGTAATGTTAGTAGTGCCGGGGCTCGCAATAACCCGCTTAATGCCATGCTGCTTTAAAAGTGAAACAAGAATTTGAACATTACGTTCATCGGTGTATCTATTTTGCATTATCAACCTTCCTTTATTGGCGATGCAAATAAGGCAATCTCGCAAAGACGGCTTTGCGCTCTCGGGAATCGAGAAGGAACTTCCAGAAACAAACGACCATTACAAAACTATATAGCGCACCCCAGAGCAAAAAAGATAGCCAGCTGGATACTGGCACCAAGGATGTTCCCGCAAGACAAACAACAACAACGAGCACAGTGACAAACACAACCGGAAGGATTCTCTTCCAAAACTTGAACATATCAAGCCCGATATAGCGTTGGTAATACCAGTTCATAAATACACCGCAGCCAAGAAATATGTAAGTCACATAACCAATAGCGGGCGCCCAATAGCCAAAAGGCCCAGCTAGCACCGCAGTCAAACCGAGATTAATGGCCGCCATACAGAGGTAGGCAACGCTTCTGGCCTTGTGCCTATTTTTAGCTCGTTGAATCTCGATTCCTGTATTTTGAGTCAAAGGGATGATCAACGGCGCAACCATAAGCACGATGAGCCAATATGCATCGGAGAAATCCCCTCCAGCCCATTTAACGATGAAAAACCGCCCCAATAGGACAAAACCGCCAAAGACGTAGCAAAACAACAACGCCTGATATCTGCCGACACGCGTCATAAGAGAAGTTAGCTGGTCATTATCGTTACTTTCCGCAACGATACGGTTGATAAGCGGAACAAACACGTTAGACATGGTAGTAGATAACGAATAAAAAACTTGCCTTATCTGCAAAGAAACGGCAAAGACGGCAACAGTGCTTGCACCCGATAGCGCTCCGAGCAGCATGTTTGGCACACTCTGATTAATGAGTTCACAGACCTGATTAGAAAAAATCCAAGCACTAAAGACTGCAATAGAAGCAAATAGCGAGAAGTCAAAGCGGCGAACATCAAATCTCATGCCAAGCTTAAAGATGGCAAATCTCGCATTGAGCACTAGCAACGTCAAAGTAACGCCCAGCTGGGCAAAAGCAACGCCAACTGCACCCAGACCTAGATTAAGAAGGACGAATGCCACACCGGGCGTAGCCAATGAAGTAAACATCTGTCGCGTCTGCTGAAACTTAAACTGCTCATGGGCGAGAATATAGGCGTCGAAGACCGTGGAGAAAAGGGTGGCCGTAACATTGAACGCCATAATCCCCATAAGCTGCCCAGCAAGGCCAACCTGATCGAACGTAAAGCTCCCGGAGAAGAAGAATTCAACATTACCTGCAAATAGGAGCCCGAGAAACAGAGCAATGGCGCTGACAATAACGTAAAGAATTAGATACATGCCGTTAAGTCTGCGGATATCAGACTCATCCCCAGTCGCACGACTTTGGGTATAGAAGCGAATATACGCCTCGGAAAAACCAAAGGTCAAAAGCGTCAGCGAAAATACAAACGAGTTAGACGTTTGGTAAACGCCATAATCAGCCTGGCCGACAAATGCCAGAAGCATGGGTGTATAGACCAGATTGACGAGGTTTTTAACAACAATATTGAGGTAGCCGAGCATAACGCCGGCCTTGCGCTGGCTAGCCACGAGCAACACCGTCTAGCGCGCCCCGAAGCCAAGCAAGCGAGGACTCACGAAGCGCAGCGAGACGCATCTCTACACCATCCCAATCAGTACTGAAGATGGCCTCCTCACCAAAAGCCGCCTCAGAGGAACGATGTCCAACGAGTCCAAAATTGGAGCAAAGCGTATCGAAACGCGAGGACATGTCGGCATCGGCGCTAACGCGTTCATACACGGCGAGAGGCCTATGGTGCAGCAACGCAAATACACTCGCATGGAAGGAATCGGTACACACGAGATCGCTGTGGGCGATGAGCCAAACGAACTCAGATGGACCAATGGCAAGTGCGTCGTCCATGACATCGATGACCTCGAGACCTCGTGAGGCGGCGAGAGCAGCAATGCGCTCATCATTAATATCGTTTCCGAGAACGTATTTGAACACGTAGGGACTGCTGCAGTCCACCTTTTCAGGTTTGACAGAGACCTTTTGCCAGTCTGCTGGATCAAGCAACAATGTCGGATCAAGAACTACAGGAACATCGCGACCAGTAAGATCATGAACAATATTTGCACCCGCAGCCTCACGGACGGAAATGGATTTGATTCCATCAAGCAACTCGGCAGTTTTTTTACGGTTCTCCGTGATCTCGCTCACACCGAAGCTGGCGGCATAGGCAATTTTCTTCTCTGAAGGGACCATCGGCAGGTATTCCAACTCACTATTAAAATCGAAATCGGGATTCCAAACCTGGTCGGAGCCAATGACAAAATTATCGTAAGAAGATGCTAGACCAGGAGAAGAATACTCTTTTGAAACTATTGACTTCGAAAAGGCAACGAATTGCATATCGAAGCGCCTAAAGGATCCGAGTTTGTCACCACGATGTCCTAATGCGCCTAGCTTACGTTTTACTGTTTTTAACTTTGTAGCTGTCGAGCCACGAAAGCCGGCCTCACGCCCAAGCGACTCTACGCTATTGCCGCAGCGCTCCAAAACAGTCTGCAAGGCATAGTTCTGAAGCCTATTTCCATAGTTAACACTCTGAATTGTTAAAATTGCCGATTTCAATATCTCACACCCAATATCTTAATTAAAACAAAAATATACATGGAGGCCATGTGGCAAATACAAATGGGGTCAGTGTTTAATCGCAACACGAACCCTCGCTAGCGCACCGTAAATCACGAATGCAGCATGCAACTTACCTTTCGAGAGGAGTTCCCAAGCAAGACGCCACTCACCGTGCATCCCCAAACTATCCCGGGGACACTCCACAAGGTGTTCGCGCAGCCACACGGCATCGAAAGCTCTGAACCACGCCTCCTGAACTTCCGAAAGCAACGAGCCCGACTTAGTCGCCCTGTTAAACTGTCCCATAAACTCACGTGCCAAAAGAAGTCGAGCCTCTCGCTCTCCAAATAGGCCACGGTCACGCATGACCTCGACAACAGCCGCGTAACGCACAAGTGAGTCAACGTCCTGTGGACGCACGACGCCGCACGTAGCGGACCTGTCAACATCCCAGTGATACGCGCAAAACGGCAAAAATGCCACCTTACCATTCTCGAGCAGCCAAAGATACTCAAGATTAAAGAGGCGATCTTCCGAAAACCTAAGCCCCAAAGGAAAAGGCGCAAAATTCGTACCCAAGCGATTGACGGCCTCACTAATCAGATCATGCCGGTACAAACGAGACCAAGCAGCATTGAATTCATAGCGTTCCGCATCCTTCACAAAGCCGCTCCATCCACCATCAACCATAACCCGTTTGAGCGAATCGGCGGAAACAACCGATATATCAGACAGAGACGTTCTCATATCCCGTACCTCCGTTTTGCCAGCATCAGAACACGAATGCTGGCAAATAATAAGGCCAAGGTCATTTATAACAGCCGCATCAATTAGCACCTCATAGTCACCCGGGAACAGATAATCGTCGGCATCAAGGAACATAATCCAAGAACCATGAGCCGCCGCCAACCCAACATTGCGCGCAGCAGAACGACCTTTATTTTGCTGACGAATTAACCTTACCCGGTCATCGCAATTCGCAAGCCGTGCCACAATTACACTCGTGTCATCAGTCGACCCGTCATCAACTACAACAATCTCACGAAGAGCAGGACCAATCGAAAGTGCACTAGTGACGCTACGTTCTATGGTCTCCTCTGCCTGATAAGCGGGAATGATGACACTGATGGCGTTGAACCCACTTGAGCCAATGCCAAACGTCTCCGGGTCTTTGTAAGCCACATCCTCACCTATCGTCCGACAAGTTTTTTTAAAGCAGTGGTCGCTTTTGGACCAATTAGATAAGAAATTCTCTTATGGATCCTTTGCTTACTCGTCGTCCAAGATCCATCATAATGATGAATTGAATAGCTGTTTTCGGTAAGTATTAAGCGAGAATTTATAGGGTCTTTCGGACAAAAATATTCACTCGGATAAATACGCACGCCAGCGACTTCTTGAATTCCGGGGACGTCACGAAGCCCTTTTTCACGGAGGATATCAGTCACCCTATCAACGACTGTAGTAAGGTCGTAACTTCCATCATCTTTGATAAAATGATCCTGTTCGTAAGAATCAAGGATGTCCCTATACAGGCCAAGCCCAGGATTGGCCGCCAGGCCAAGCCCAGAAGCAACCGTTCCTTTAGTTGTCTCGCTGCAGTCAACCTCGAATCCCATGTATGGACCTCGTTCGAGAATGGGCTCCAACGAACGAATAACTTCCACGTCAGTATCGAGGTATATGCCGCCCTGCTCGTAGAGAATCTTAAACCGAGCGTAATCACTGGCAAATGCCCACTTTTTAGCTTTATATGCTTCGCAAGCATACTCACAGAGGCCAAAGTCTAAATTCGACTCGTCCCATCGCACAATCTCATAATCAGGCATAAATTTACGCCAGGAAGAAAGGCACTTTTTTGCTAATGGCGGAAGCGGGTTTCCGCCCAACCATATGTAATGAATCTTCTTTGGTATCAAAGTAACTCCAAGCCAATTCACAAATCGATTATTTATCCAAAGGGATAGGAAGCGGGCTCACGATTTAACCAATCATACAGATCAAGACCTTGCGAGAATCTGTCTGTATCGTTTAGTATCTGACCTTCATTAACCGAGGCAGGATGAAAGACAGCACATTCTAAATCAGGTCGACGTGTCGCAGTGAAACATAGTTTGTTGGGAAAACTGATCTCATCGAACTTACGGAGATCTTCCTCGGTACAACTATTCATCTGGCTAAACTTGATAAACAGGTTGTTCCAATTGAGTCGGTCAATACGTCTGTACCACTTTTCAGCAGCCTCCTTCGCTGTTGAATAGTGAAGAAAAACAATCTCAATATCATCGATTAAGGCAATCGGTTTATCAACTTCCCCTCGATTCTTCAAAACGTCCCAATGCAATGATTCATGAGCATCGATAAACTCGAGGGGTGAAGCAAGGTAGTGTCTGAGGTTCGCGGAGAACCTAACGTAATCGGAAGCGAAAAAATAAAGACCTGCCGTCGGCGACTGGTACGGAAGTCCAAAATAGCGGTAGACAGACCCACCCCAACAATTATTTGAAATAATAGAAAAATCGCAACGATTTAAACGCTGACGACGACTCTTTACAAATAAAGGATTAGTCTGCTCGCGAATCTTCCTCTGGATAATCCCAAAATAGTCTCTAGCCATGAAAAACCTCATCTTTGCAAGTCGAACCTGAATGCTCTCGCTGCATAGAGTAAAGAGCCTCGGAAATACCGATTAAATTAAAGTTGATACAGATAAAGAAAGCAGAGGTCTCACAAAAAGCAACGAATGAAAAGATGATTAAACCGAATATAGCCGGGCTTAGCTTGCCGCAACGAAAAGCTTGCACAAGTGTTGCAAGCCATGCAACATACATAAGAATAGCCACAAGGATACCCGACTCAAGAACTATATGCGCATATGCATTATCAACCAAAAAGGTACTGAAACTGCCAAATCGAATAAAGGCATCATCGAAATCAAACCCGAACGGCAACGGCGGAAACGAAACTGTAAAATAATGCATTAAGGCAAGTCTTGCCGAAAGAACAGAATCGAGCTCACGCATCCAGCCTACAGAAGGATTATAGGAATACATAAAATAATAAGTCGACAGACTCAAAATAATGAAAGCACCGATTCCCAGTGCAATGAGCAATCGATCGAAAGCTTTTCCCCTCAAGAGGGTTGCAAGAATTGCCAAAAATGCTAATAACAGTATGCATAGAGCTGAAGTTCTAGAAAAAACCACAACACGGCACAAGTAGTACATACAACCGTAAAATATCACGTCAACAATGGTTGCTTTTCGAAACCGCAGAACCGTAAAAGCACATGTCATAGAAAGCAAAAGGACACCAAGACTGTTGGGATGTGTGAAACCAGGAGCCTGCCTAAGCGTGTTGTTTAGAGAATTCATCGTAATCGACGAAATATAACCAGCGCTAGCCGCCGATACCGTTACAAGAATTACTCCGAGCGAGCACCAGAAAGAAACTGAAGCAACATCGCGAACGTCAACACCTTTTCCGGCAACAACAAACAGGAAGAGCAAGAAAATATTCCAACTTCCCGAAAACGCTGTTGACGAGATAACCACGCAGGCACAGATAGAAAACAGAGCAATCTGCCACCGTGAAAAACCCAAACGCAAAATATGAGCTGTCAAAACTACCGTGCAAAACGCCCTGACTCCAAGATAAAACAAATCAAGATGAAGAAAGCTAAGGTCGCGAAAGGAAGTGAAATTTAGGTTGTAGGCGATAAAATACAACGAAAATGCGAATAAATACGACTTTTTATAATTATCTGGAAATGTCGAATTGTCACTAAGCGCCATCCAGCCAATATGACTATACGGATGAACTGAATTCTTAGCCCTCACGCCAGTTTGCCTTACACCTTGTTTCATTATTATTGACCCCGCCACTCACTTACCAGAAACCCGTTTCAAAAGTTCCTCATAATACTCCATCAGTTTTTCTGCATTTGCCTCTGCGGAATAGCCGGCCTTAGCCAACCTTTCTCCAGCGAATGCGTCGCGCCCGTCTTCGATAGCGGCAGATAGTTCCGTGGCCCAGTCTTCCAGTGAAGATTCCAGATCGACAAACCTGCCATTCCCAGCAACATCGCTTTCGGCGGGAACATTCGTCGAAAACACGCACGGCAAGCCAGCCGCCTGGGCCTCGACAGCAGAAATGGGCAGTCCTTCATATAGGGAAGGCATAAAGAACACGTCAAAAACCGAATAAAAGCGAGCGACATCGCTACGAACACCTGGCAAAAACACTTTGTCTGAAAGACCAAGAGAAGCAATCTTGTCTTCAAGCGCACGACGCCCCTCTCCATCGCCGAGAATAACCAAGCGAGCTTCCGGCACCACTTTGATATAAGTCGCAAACGCATCAATAGCAAAAGAATAGTTCTTTTGTTTAACGAAGCGTCCCACGCAACCTATCACCGGAGCGTTCTCAGAAATACCAAGTTCTGCACGCAGGTTTTCACGGGCGTTAATGCTATATGCAAAATCATCAAGACAAATACCGTTGTTTATGAGTTCAAAAGGCACATTGCCAAACAAGTATTTGCCCGCTTCGTTAGAACAGGCAGAATATGCATTTGCAAAACGCTTACCGAACGCAATAAGCGGGGCGTTTCGCAAGCGATGGATAGCATTGTCGGATGAACTATTAAGGTGACTGTGGATAACTCGCACACCCACACCGGCGCGCCGGCACGCTCGAAGGGTTACGAAAGCATTATTAGGCACATGGCAATGTGCGATGTCATACTTACTTGCAACTTTTCCTAGAACATCGGTCGCCTCGCGAGCAAACTCAAAGGGTGACGTTTTACCATGCGAGACAACGTATACTGAAGAACCTTCTGCCTTCAATTCATCGTCAAGACTGTTGGGAAAAATAAGCCGACCCGATTCAGACGAATGATGAAAAAAATCAAAATGGAAACGGTCCCTATCGATATATCGATTCATGTTGAGAACAAAGCGGGTCACGCCTGAATCCGATGCAAGCGAAGGCACTATCTGAAGAACTTTAATCACAACTAACCCTATCCAACAAATGCTTTCGGACAATAGACGCGCAGTGGTCTGCATCAAAACCCGCACTGCGAACAAGTGCGGCGTAGATATCCCTATCTATCGACATTCGAACCATCTCAACGGCCCTATCCGCCCAGGCAGGCTCACCGGCAGAGAGCGGTAGTGAGGCTTCGACATCCGTCACATGAGCCTCCGAAGGCAAAGCCTCCGAGCATACAATGGTGCAGCCTGAGCATTGAGCCTCAATACGCACAATCGCAAGTCCCTCAAATAGCGATGGCATAAGAAAACAATCAAGGGCCGAGTAGACGGGAGCCGGATCGGGAAGATATCCCGGCATAATGACTTTTTCTCTAATGGCCAGCTCGTCAACCAATTCTTCGACCTGCGGACGCAAATCCCCCTCGCCCACCATCAGGTAATAAGAATTTGGCTCACGCTTTAGAACCTCAGCGAAAACCCTAATCTGAAAGAAGGGATTCTTTACCTCAGCGATACGTCCGATGTTACCAAATAAGAACGCATTCTGTGGAATATCGAAGCTTTCGCGAATCTCAGCACGAGCTGCAGCATCGAATCTAAAGCGCTCAGTATCAATCCCATTGTTAACGACCTCGAATGGGCGATTGCCGAAAAGATAACGACCAGCATCACTCGAACAGGCAAGGCAAGCGGTAGCGCTGCCGCTGAGAACGGTTTTTCCAAAGGCATGCATAACCGCCTTAGCCGCTGCTTGTCCAGATCCAAAGGCCGAGTTATGAGAATGGACAACGCGCACGGGAACACAGCACTTCATTGCAACCTCGGAGTAGAGGAACCCCATGCCGTTCATGGTGTTGATATAGACCGCATCTGGACTCATGGCATTTGCCAGTTCAGCAAATCCCTTGGATCCATCGCAGAGCCTCTTAAGCTGTCCAGGTTTATAACCAGAGAAAACCGTATAACGATCGATTCCCAACTTAGCAAGCTCATCGTCAAATGAGTCATTCCAGTCCCAGCATGAGTACAGCGAAAAAGAAACGCCATTTCCTTGCAGCCGGCGAAAGAGCTCCATGAGAAAAGTCTCGATCCCGCCTTGGCCCCATGCCTCCGCATAGCAGAGCACACGTTTACCAGTCGAATAAGAAATCGGCGCAGGGACTTTGCATACAATCTTACTCAACCCTATCACCCTTACGTCGGAGTACGACACGATAAACGAAAGAGCGCAACGAGTTGGGCATCAAACAAACAACTGCATGCGGGTAATAGGAACAAAAATAATCTCGCTTGGTGAAATACCCACGGTCAACCTGTGCCTTTTTAAAAGCCTTGGCATATTTAAGGTAGCGAATCCCTCCCCTACGGGCATAAAAATCTTCGCTTACGCGCATCGCCACAAGCGGTTCACCTAGGTTATCCGCCTTGCAGCCGCATGCGAGCATCCTATTAAAAAGATCCCAGTCCTCGAAATATAGAAAATCAGAACTGTAGTTACCAGCCTCCATAACCCTCGACTTTCTAAATGTCATCGGAGGGTGGCGAAAGGGATTGCGTCTTTTTGAGTAGATGGAGATGGCATCCATACCCTTGGGAAGATCAGTAGAAGCGATGGGCTTATCGGGTGATTCAACGAATTCAACAACGTCGCTCCCGACCATATCAAGTCCTCTATTAATAGCGGCAAGCTGCTTTTCCATACGGTCAGAACGAGCTACATCGTCTGTATCCATACGTGCAACGATTTCATTAGAGCAAGCGAGCATACCTTGACGCAAGGCATAGCCCAGCCCATGATTTTCATCATAGGAAATAAATTTAAAGAGACCTGGGTGCTCAGAGTCATAATCTGAAAGCACGTCTTCAAGCTCGCGTGTAAGCGGACCATCCTTGACCATGACGATTTCAGAAGGAGAAACCGTTTGATTTAGCATGCTGTCTAAAGCCTGAATCAGAAAGGCGGGTTTTTCTTTTTTGTAAATGCTCATCAATACACTGTAAGAACAAGTATCAGTTGTCTGCATTTAACGACCCGTCCTCTCCTTGCCGAACATTGCACCAAAGGTGCCCGTGAAGCATTTCCAGTCCATGCGAAAACAGCGGTTTTGAACGTAACGAAGTTCAATCTTTTGTCGCAAGCCGCTCTCGAACGTCGCTTCATTTCGATCCGTTGCTTGCCAAAGCCCAGTAATGCCAGGCTGAACAGAAAGCAGTTCGGCCTTCTCCTCATCCGTAAAATGCTGTTCAAGCTCATCCCTTGTAATGGGGCGAGGCCCAATAACAGAAAGGTCGCCGTTTAGCACATTGAGAAACTGAGGCATCTCGTCGATAGAGCATTTGCGAATGAATAGACCAACCTTGGTAATGCGGGGGTCATCGTCGACCTTGCGCTCGACTTCCCACTGATGCAGCTGCTCAGGGCTCAGATACTTCTGCACGTTGCCAGCATCGGCGACCATGCTGCGAAGCTTAAAAATCCTGATTGTCTTTCCGCCCTTACCAACACGCTCTTGCGCATACATAGGACTGCCGGGCGATTCAAGGCTAATGAGTGCACACACAACAGCAATAGGAATAAGCAGTAGAACACTCATCAAAAGACTGAACACAAGGTCAAACAGCCTCTTAACAAAATCAGAACCACCCTTAAAAAGGGTGGTTTGCTCTTAGGGTATAACCCACGG
>CATZLI010000005.1 GCA_958421275.1 uncultured Collinsella sp. | reverse complement strand
GTAGCGGGTGGTTTAAAGCTGGCCGCTGCGCGGCCAGCGGACTAAAGTCTTGAACACAAAAGGAGGGGCCCGAAGGGCCCCTCCTTAGGAAAGGGAATCAAGTTGTTCCTCAGCTGTGGATAAATCCCAGCTTCTACTCCATCATGTCGAGAACAGACGGACGCAGCTCGCTCTCGGCAGCCTCGGGATCGGTCTCGCGCAGACGGTTGATATAGCGGTTGTACCACATCACGGCAAGGCCCAGGAAGACAACCACACCGCCAACGTTGTAGACCAGCGTCAGCCACAGCGGCTGATCGAGCGGAATGGTGCCGCAGATAAGCACGAAGCAGAAGACCACAAGCAGGAATGCGGCAACGACCAGGCCAAAGCTGCGCGAGCCCATGCGGAAGTCACGGGGAGCGGCGTCGAAGTTCTTGCGCAGCATAAAGTAGGCAAGCAGAATCAGCAGCGGCGGGAGCAGAGCGGTGGCAGCCGTCATGTTGGTGACGATCATGAGCAGGTCGTCGAGGTTGCCGGAGCCCAGGGCCGGGATGATCAGGATGGGGACGACGATGGCGAACTGCAGCCAAGCAGCGCGGGCAGGAATGCCGTGCTCATTGAGCTCGACGATCTTGCTACCAAAGACGCCCTTGGGAATCTCGGTGAAGAACACCTTGATGGGAGCGGAGGTCCACATCATGAGGGAGCCCAGCGTAGCGGCGAGAAGGATCAAGCCGATGACGCGCGTGGACACTTCCATGGGAATGCCAAAGTGGGCAAAGACAGCGCCGAATACGTCGAAGATACCGGTGGAGATGGCAACGCTGCCCTCGGGGATGAACAGGTTAACCAGCAGCGAAGCTCCTGCATACAGAAGGCCGATGGTCAGGCCGGCGATAACGACGGTGCGCACGAAGGCCTTGACGCCACCCTTAAGGTCGTTAAGGAACACGCCGACAGACTCAGCGCCGCCAACGCCCTGGATGATCCAGGCAAGCGTACCGAAGAAGCCCCACGCAGTTGCGAAGTTGCTCATGTCGGGAGCCATGTTAGCGGGAGTAGGAGCCGTAGCGAACTCAACGCCGCCAAAGGCAGCAGCCAGGGACAGCAGGATGAACACGGCGGTCAGGCCGAGAGCCGCGGTCGAACCGAAGGAGGAAATGGAGCCGATCCACTTAGCGCCCTTGGTCGAAACCCACGTGGCGATAGCAAAGACGACGATCTCGATAATGGTGATCCACAGCTGCGAAAGCTCGGCGTTGGCACCAAAGAACACGTAGCTCGCGTAGATGATGACGTTGGGCAGGACGGACGCAAAGAAGAACAGGTTAACGAACCAGTAGCTAAATGCCGTCAGAAACGCCCAGCGACCACCCATCGAGGTCTTAACCCATGCGTACACGCCAGACTCGGAGTCCTTGTTGAGGCCGACGAACTCGGCGGTAACCAGGGTATAGGGGACAAAGTACAAAAGCGTGGCGAAGAAGAACGACGGCGCAGCTGCCAAGCCGATGGCCGCGTTGTTGTTGATGATGTTCTTGATACCGAACACGGCGGCGACCGTCATGCCCAGCAGAGCGAACGAACCAATCGTTCCTCGTTTTTCAGAGCTCATAAGCCCTCCCAATCATCTGTTAAATGTCATCTAAAACCGTCCGAGCTGCAAGTGCAAACACGGACGGCGCACCTGCTAAGGGGAATGGGGAAAAGGGAGTCAACAAAGCCATCCCCCTTAACGGCGCGAAGCAAACGTCCAGGCGGACGAATACTACTTGTTGGGGAAGGAATAACCTTCGACCGTCACGTGCAGTACCACGACGCGGGGATCCGCGGCATCGGCCACGACACGGTAGGCCTCGTCAATTTCGACGACGGCAACGCCGCCGGCGGGAATCGTCACGGTCTCCCCCGCCCCCTCAAAGCGCTCGCGATCATCGATATCGCTGTAAGCGCGGGTGCAGGTGAGGCCTGCCTTGGGGGCAACCTCGACGGTCAGGTCGCCGTCGAGCGGAGCGAGCACGGCATGGTAGCGACGGTGACCGACCAGGTCGGCGGTTGCGGCCTCGCGGGCATAGACCCACCAATACACCAGCGAGTCGCCGATGGAGTACGCCACATCGTGCTGCAGTTCAGAAACGCCGTCGAGCGCCTGTCCGGTACGCATCCACTTCTTGACGGACTTCATCTGAGCGTCGAAATCGGCGCGCGAGTTAAAGACATGCATGACTTATGCCTCCTTAATGGGTGCCAGTGCCTGAGCCAGATCGGCAGACGTCAGCGGTCGCAGGGACACCTCAAAGCTGAAGCTCTCAAAACGGGTGCGATAGGAATCGAGCACCTCGGAACCCCAAGAGTTCGAACCAAGGCCGAGCAGCTGGTCGTTGATGTTGACCGTAACCGTGTCGCCCTTGACAAGGTCGTAGACGTGCTTGGCGTTATCGATGGCCTCACAGCTATAGGGCCATGCCGAGAACGAGAACGGATTAGAGGCAGCGTCAGCCGGACGCGTCACCAGCACGCCGTCACCGTGGCTAGAGCGCAGGGCAACCCAGCGGGTACCCTCGCGGTTGGCACAATCCTGGGGCATGACATACGGCGTGAACATGTCGTCGACCGTAGTGCGGTAATGACCGACCGGGTTGGCGCGCAGCGAGTCCGGATAGTTCTCGCCCGGGCCGTGGCCATACCACTCGACGGCACGATCGCAACCGGGGACCTCAAAGGAGATGCCGATGCGCGGGATGATATCCGAGTAATCGCCGTAGGGCTCGCCGGAAACCTTGAGGTCGACGCGACCGCTCGGAAGCACGGTGTAGACAAGCTCGACGCGCATGCCGAACGCACGGACGGGAGGAGCAATGCGTTGGCTCACGGTAACGGCGACCGCATTGCCGTCCTGCTTCCAAGAAACCTTGCGGGTGGACGTCTGCATTACATCGATGAAGTTGTCCTTCCACAGGGAGTCGTACTCCTGGGCGTGGTTGTCGACGAGCGGATGCCAAAAACCAACCTGGGGGCCAGAGGCCATGACGTCGCGGCCGGATGCCTTCCACTCGCTCACGGTGCCGTTTACCTTGCTGAAGGTCAGCTCGCCGTTGAGGGAGTGAATGCGAATCTCCTGCTCGGTCTCCTCGACCGTAAGCTCAGGACGAGTGGGAGCCGCAATGGCCGGCGCCGGATGGTTTGCGATGGCAAACTGGTTTGCGCCCAGTTGGAACATCGGCTCGCACCAGACGTGAGCGGCCATGGTGTAGGCGCGCACAGTCAGCAGGGTCTCGCCTACCGCGGCCTCGTGAATCACCAGCGGAAGCTGGACGGACTCACCGGGGGCAACCGCACCGGGCATGAGCGTCTTGCGGCAGACCACGTCGCCGTCCACCAGGGTCTCCGCCGACAGGCAAACATCCTCGAGGGTGGTAAACCAGCGCTTGTTGGTGACAGTCAGCTCGCCCGCCTCGGCGTCATAAGCCATGCGAACCGGGCAGATGACCTGGCCGTACTCGGTAAGGCCCGGGCTCGGCTGCTGCCAGGGGAACACCATGCCATCGATGCAGAAGTTGCTGTTGTTGGGGTAATCGCCGTTGTCGCCGCCATACATATCGTAGGCAATGCCGTCCTCGGTCACAGCAGCCAGACCGTGGTCGCACCATTCCCAGATAAACTGGCCTTGGATGCAATCCCAGCGATCGAAGACCTCCTGATACTCGGACAGGCCTCCGGGGCCGTTGCCCATGGAGTGACCGTACTCGCAGTTGATGCGCGGCTTGGGGAATGGATGCTCACCAAAGTCGTTCATCTGCGACACGCGGGAGTACATGGTGGAGATAACGTCGACGGTATCGGCGTTGCGATCCTCCTCGTAATGGACCGGACGACCATCGAGCTCGTGAGCCTTGGCGTACATCGCGCGGATGTTGCAGCCATAGCCGCTCTCGTTGCCCATCGACCACATAATGATGCAGGCGTGATTGCGCTCCTGCATCACCAGGCGCTCAATGCGGTCGACGTAGGCCGGCTCCCATGCCGGGTCGTCGGTGACCAGGGCGATGTTGCCGATATTCTCGAAGCCGTGGCTCTCCATATCGGTCTCGGCGACCAGCATGATGCCATACTCGTCGCACAGCTCGTAAAAGCGCGGGTCGTTGGCGTAGTGGGACGTGCGCACCGCGTTGATGTTGTGCTGCTTCATGAGCTCCAGGTCGCGGCGCATGCGATCGAGGCCCACGGCGCGGCCCTTGTGATCGTCGTGATCGTGGCGGTTGACGCCATGCATCTTAAAGTAAGTGCCGTTGAGGTAGATATGATTGCCCTCGACCGTCACCTCGGCAAGACCCTGGCGATGCGGGACGTACTCGCTGACCTGGTCACCGTCGTAGACCTCAAACGTAAGGTCGTAGAGGAAGGGGTCCTCGGGATTCCAGAAGTGGGCATCGGTCACGCCGCACTCGGCATGGCCGTCGACGCACTCGCCCGTAGCCACCACGTTCTCGCCATCGCTGAGCGTAAACACAACGCGGGAAGAGCCCTCGGCAACCGTATCGAGCGTAATCAGAGCGGTATCGCCCTCGCGGTGCGTGCGGAACCTAAAGTCGACCAGGTGCGCGGCGGGACGCTGCATAAGGTACACATCGCGAAAGATGCCCGAGGCCCACCACATATCCTGGTCCTCGATATAGCTGCCATCGCTGTACTGCAGGACCTTGACCGCAAACAGGTTGTCGCCCTCGACAAGCGCGTCGGTCACGTCGAACTCGGCAGACAGGCGCGAACCCTTGGTCATGCCGATAAACTGACCGTTGACGTACAGCTCGCCATAGCTCTCGATGCCGTCAAAGCGAATGATCTCGCGAGCGCCGGCAGGCACGGCGGGAAGGTTGACGATGCGCTGGTACACGCCCGTGGGATCGTCAGAGGGAACGAACGGCTGATCCACCGGGAACGGGAAGCCCTCGTCGGTGTAGGCAAGGTTGCCATAGCCGTCCACCTGCCACAGGTGCGGAACCTCCACGTGATCCCACTCGGGCTCGTACGTGGAGAGCTCCTCGTTGGAGACGGCAGCGGGGCCCTCAAAGAGGCGGAACTGCCACGAGCCGGACAGCTGGACAAACCCGCGCGACAGCTCGCGGCTGTACGTTGCAGCGAGATCGGCGGTCTCATAACCCATAAAGTACGCATGGGGTGCCAGGCGGTTCCTATGGGTGAGCGCTTGGTTTTCCCAATCGTTAATGGTGTCCATGGTGATGCTCCTTCGTCATCGTAGTGATTCTTGTGCAACCGGTTGTCCTTATCTTACGGGCGATGCAAAAAACTGTGCAACCGGTTGTCCGCTGAACGGTCGATTTGGTCGGGTTAACGGTGCAACCGGTTGTACAACCGCGACACTTATGTCACCCTGAGTATCGAAACTCAGCGCAAGACATCGTTCTCAAGCTCGTAGGCAACCGCCACGCCCGCTGATATCTCACCCATACGAGACGTATTCGATTGCGGCTTGGTTGCAAAACGACACCGGTCACCGGATATCATGAACGCTGTTCAGGCGCACTATAGTAAGCTGTATCCGCACCAGCCCGTATCAGCGACAACATCGACCGCATTCTCCAGGAGACGCCATGACCCAACCAGTTCGCACCGCACCTACGCTTGCCGAGGTTGCCGCAGCTGCCGGCGTGTCGCGCTCCACGGCATCGCGCGCTCTCAACGATTCGCCCCGCATTAGCGAGGAAACCAAAAGGCGCGTCCGCGCGGCGGCCAAGGAAGTCAATTTTGTCCCCAACGCTCGTGGCCGAGCGCTCGCTGTCGGGCGCACGGAAATCATCGCCGTGCTCGTGACCGAGCCCCTAAGTGAACTCTTCAGCGACCCCACTTATAGCGAGTTTTTGAGCGGCATTACCGAGGAACTGTCGGAGTCGTCCTATCTGCCCGTTATCTTGCAGGCGTCTTCTACGCATGAGCGCAACCGCGCACGCGAGCACTTTGAGCGCCGCTCGTTCGACGCCGTGATCGACGTCTCCCCCTACAAGGGCAGCGAGCTGCTCGAGGTACTGTGCGAGCTGGGCGTACCCACCGTGTTGTGCGGCCAGCTCGAGGGCCACCCCTATCGCGATGTGTTCTCGACAGTCTACTCTGACGACGAAGAGGGCGGACGCTTTGCGGCACTCGCCATAAAGGATCGCGGGCGCAAAGATATCGTCGCCGTGTTGGGACCGCAAGACAACCCCGCTGTTGCCGACCGCCTGCGCGGCTACCGCGCCGTCTTGGGCGAAGACCTCCCAGACGCAAACGTTATCTATACCGGCTGGAACAGCGGAGACGGCTATCAGGCCATGCACCAGATTCTCGCGCGCGAGATCGCTTTCGATGGCGTGCTCTGCGGATCGGACCGTATCGCGGCTGGCGTCATCACCGCACTCAACGAGGCGGGCCTATCCGTTCCTGCGGACGTTTCTGTCGTCGGCTTCGACGATCACGAGATTGCGACGCGCTGCGTCCCCGCGCTCACGACCGTCCGCCAGCCCCTGCGCGAAGAAGGCCACATGGCCGCCAACATTGCGCTCGACATGATCAAGGGTGCCGAGCCTACCACCTCCGTGATGCACATGCAGCTGATCCAGAGAGACTCGCTATAAGAAACTGGGGCAGGCTTTCTGCCAGACAGTTGTTGCGGAAAGCCTGCCCCGTTTTGAGCGCTCATTCTGGGACACAGTTTCCGTTAGACAGCTCAACCGGAAACTGTGCCCCATTATTTTGCCGAATTCTGGGTCGCGCTTTCCCAGAGGACCCCCTTTGGGAAAGCGCGACCCGTTTTGGACGCAAATTCCGGGTCGCAGTTTCCGCGACGCCCAGTCAACCTATGCCCTCGCAACGCCCGCGCATAAAAAACGAGGGAAGGCGCGCGTCCTTCCCTCGTTACGGGCAATATGTAGCCGCTTGCCTACATCAGGCGCAGGCTGACGTCCTTGAGCTGGGCGCCGGAAACGGCACTCGGGGCGCCCGACATGAGGTCGGAGCCGCTGGCCGTCTTGGGGAACGCCATGACGTCGCGGATGGAGTCGGAGCCGGTGAGCAGCATGCACACGCGGTCCAGGCCCAGAGCGAAACCGCCCATCGGGGGTGCACCAAACTTGAGCGCCTCCATGAGGAAGCCGAACTGAGACTCAGCACGCTCCTCGGTAAAGCCCAGGAGCTTGAGCATGGACATCTGCATCTCGGCGTTGTGGATACGCATACCGCCGCCGCCGGCCTCAAAGCCGTCCATGACAAAGTCGTAGGTGCAAGAACCGGCTGCCAACGGGTCGGCCTCGATCTTGGCGATGTCGGTCTCGGTCGGCAGAGTGAACGGCTGGTGCTCGGCGGCATAGGCCTTGCGGTCCTCATCCCAGTGGAACAGCGGGAAGTTGACGACCCACAGGAAGTCGTGGCCCTCGCGCTTGATCTCGAGCGCGTTGGCCATGTGGGAACGCATGCCGCCCAGGATCTCGTCAGAGAGCAGGCGCGGGCCGGCGGCAAACATCACAAGGTCGCCGGGCTCGACGTCCATGCGCTCGCGCAGAGCCGCCATCTCCTCGTCCGAGAAGAACTTGACGATGGGGCTGTTGATGGAGCCGTCCTCGCGGAAAGCGATCCATGCCAGGCCCTTGGCGCCAAACGTGGAAGCCACGCCGGCGAGCTTATCGATCTTGGCACGTGCCCAGGCACCGGCGCCCTTGGCATTGATGGCCTTGACGACAGAGCCCTCCTCGTTTGCCGCAGTCGCAAAGACCTTGAACTTGGAGTTGGCAAAGATGTCGGTCAGGTCGACCAGGTGCATGCCATAGCGGGTATCGGGCTTGTCGGAGCCATAGGTGTCCATGGCCTCCCAGTAGTTCATGCGACGCAGCGGCGTGGGCATCTCGACGCCCATGCGGCCGAAGGCATCGGACAGAACTTCCTCGAGCGCGCTCATAACGTCGTTCTGGTCCACGAAGGACATCTCGATATCGACCTGGGTGAACTCGGGCTGACGGTCGGCACGCAAGTCCTCGTCGCGGAAGCACTTGGCAACCTGGTAGTAGCGCTCGACGCCACCGACCATGAGCAGCTGCTTCAGGAGCTGCGGGGACTGCGGCAGGGCGTAGAAGTTGCCCGGCTGAATACGGCTGGGAACGATGAAGTCGCGAGCGCCCTCGGGCGTGGACTTGAACAGGGAGGGCGTCTCGACCTCCATGAACTCACGGTTGTGCAGCGCCTCCCGAATGGTAAAGGTAAAGTCGGAGCGCAGCTTGAGGTTGGCCATCATCTCGGGACGACGGAGGTCCAGATAGCGATAGCGCAGGCGGGTGTCCTCGCTCGTCTCGATGCCGTCCTCGATCTGGAACGGCGGGGTGACGGACGTGTTGAGCACCTCGGCGTGGTCGGTCAGGACCTCGATCTCGCCGGTCGCGAGCTTGGTGTTGGTGGTCTCCTCACCACGAGCGCGCACGACGCCGTGGATCTTGATGGGCCACTCGGGACGCATGGTCTCGGCGATCTTAAAGGCATCGCCGTCGGAGTGCTCGGGGTCGAAGGTGAGCTGCGTGATGCCCTCGCGGTCACGAAGGTCGCAGAAGATAAGGCCGCCGTGGTCGCGGCGACGACTCACCCAACCGGTGAGGGTGACCTCTTCGCCCACGTTCTCGAAGCGAAGCTCGCCGCAGGTACGGGTGTGCATGGAATGCTCATCGATGGGACGGGTCTGGCTCATACCAGTGATCCTCCTTTATGGATCTGTGCCGCCCCGTGTCGTTCCGGGCGGCGTCGTACAGATTTGCCCAGCCTGCGTAAACCGCGCAGCCAGACATGGCGTTCTATCTTATCGCACCTGTGTCGATGTGCCGCGGAAAAGTGGCTCCTGCCCAAAGACTTGACGGAGACGAAACAATTGATGCGTCGCGGCACCCGTCTGCACGCGTCACGTGCGACAATATGCCCCAATAAAACAGCACTTGGAAAGGCCCGTCATGACTGCACGGCTCATTGTTATGGATATCGACTCCACGCTTATCAACCAGGAGGTCATCGACCTGTTGGGCGAGGAGGCCGGCGTAGGCGAGCAAGTGGCGAAGATCACTGAGCGCGCCATGCGCGGCGAACTGGACTTTAAGCAGGCGCTCGAGGAGCGCGTGGGGCTGCTTGCCGGCTTGGACGAGAGTGTGTTCGAGCGTACCTTTGAGCGCGTGACGTTTACTCCTGGCGCGCTGGAGCTTGTGCGCTCAGCGCACAGCAAGGGCTGGAAGGTCGGCGTGGTAAGCGGCGGCTTCCATGAGGTGGCCGACAAGATCGTGGCCGCCGCGGGCATCGATTTTTGCCTGGCTAACCGCCTAGAGGTCGTGGACGGCAAGCTCACCGGTAAGCTGGCGGCAGACATCGTGACCAAGGAATCCAAGCTCATCCAGCTGCTGGATTGGGCGGTTGAGTGCGGTGTCGACATGGCCCACACCGTCGCGATCGGTGACGGCGCCAACGACATCCCCATGATTCAGGCCGCGGGCACGGGCATCGCGTTTTGCGCCAAGCCCAAGACGCGCGAAGCCGCCCCGTTTGCCATCGATGAGCGCAACCTGATGCTCGCCATGGACATCATCCTGCGCGACTAGTCGATCCTTCTAACAAGAGAATCAGTCTGTCCTATAGTTTCCGAACAATTTTGTCTTAGTGTTCGGAAACATACCCTTTGAGTGCTAGACTTTGCGCCGTCGAAGGGAACATATATGGATAAGCGAGATCTTGAGCAATTGCTGAGCGATGTTGCCGGCGGAGTAGTCACCCCGGCAGTCGCCCTCACGCGCCTCCAGACGGCGCCAACCACCGATCTGGGTTTTGCGCAGCTCGATCTTTCGCGCGGGGTGCGCCAGGGAGCCGGCGAGGTTGTCTACGGCGCCGGTAAAACCGCCGAGCAAATTGCCGCCATTATCGAAGCGCTGCGCGATGCCGGTCAGGAGCGCATCCTGGTCACGCGCCTGGACAGCGAAAAAGCAGCCCGTACCTCGGAGCTTCTCGGCAACGACATCGACCTGGGATATGCCCCGAACGCCCAGCTCGCCCTGGTGGGTGGCAAGCCCTCCCCCACCGGTAACGGACGCGTTGTCGTCGCCTGCGCCGGCACGAGCGACCTGCCCGTCGCCGAAGAGGCGGCACTGACGGCCGAGTTCTACGGCAACGAGGTCGACCGCCTCTACGACGTGGGTGTCGCCGGCCTGCACCGCCTGCTCGCTCATGCCGAGGAACTTGCCCAGGCGCAGGTGGTCATCGCCATCGCCGGCATGGAAGGCGCCCTGGCGAGCGTTATCGGCGGTCTGGTGAGCTGTCCGGTCATTGCCGTTCCCACCAGCGTGGGCTACGGCGCGAGCTTTGGTGGCGTAGCCGCGCTGCTCGCCATGCTCAACTCCTGTGCCAGTGGCGTTTCGGTCGTCAATATCGACAACGGCTTTGGTGCCGCCTACCAGGCAAGTCTTATCAATCATCTGAGCGCCGGTACATCCCGCGCCCGTTAAGGAGCATTCCATGTCCAACCATCAGCATACGCTTATCATCGACGGCACCTCGGGCATCAGCGGCGATATGACCGTCGCGGCCCTGCTCGACCTGGGCGCCAGCGAGGAGCACCTGCGCGAACAGCTCGCCACGCTGCCGGTCGACGGCTTTTCGATCTCCGTGACGCGCGTAAACAAGCATGGCATCGACGCCTGCGATTTCGACGTTCAGCTGGCAGAAGAGCTCGAGAACCACGACCACGACATGGCATGGCTCTACGGCAACGAAACAGCTGCCGAGCACACGCACGAGCACGAGCACGAGCACGAGCACCACCATCATGACCATGACGAGCATGAGCACTGCCATGAGCATGATCATGAGACCCACGGCCATGGCCACGAGGGTCACCATCACGCCCACCACCATCACCACCGTTCTTTGGCGGACGTCACCGCTATCATCGACGGCTCGCAGCTAAGCGATGGCACCAAGCGTCGTGCGCTCGCCATCTTTACCGCGCTCGCCGCCGCCGAGGCAAAGGCCCACGGCAAAACGCCCGAGACCGTCATGTTCCACGAGGTAGGCGCCGTCGATTCCATCGTCGACGTCTGCTCTGTCGCCATCTGCCTCGATGACCTAGGTATTGAGGACATCGTGGTCGAGTCGCTCTCCGAAGGCCACGGAACCATTCGCTGCGCCCACGGCCTTATGCCCATTCCCGTCCCCGCTGTCGTCAACCTGTGCCAGGCGGGCAATATCGCCCTCACGCCCGCACCGGTCGCTGGCGAGCTCGTGACGCCCACGGGCGCCGCCATCGTCACCGCGCTGCGCACGTCCGAGCACCTGCCGGCACGCTACCACATCGAGGCCGTCGGCTACGGCGCCGGCAAGCGCCCCTACGAGGGTTGCTCCGGCACGCTCCGTTGTCTACTCGTTGACGTGGATGCATAGCCATGGATGCCCGCAAAGAAAAAAGCCGCGCTGCCATCGTTGCAGCGTTCTCCGAGCTGCTACGCGAAGAGGATTACGGCAAGATTACCGTCGGCGACATCATCGCTCGTGCCCATGTTGGTCGGGCCACGTTCTACGGCCTCTTCAAGAGCAAAGACGACCTACTGTCCGAGCTCGTGAACGACATCTGCGCCCACGCCCTCGACGACGATGGTACGCCGCTCGACGACCCACTCGTGCAAGTCGAGCATATCCTCAACAACCTCTGGGAACGCCGTCAGGGCGTTCGAGCCCTCGTAGCCGGAGCCGGCTCGCGCGTCTTCGCCGACTGCTTACGCAAGACCATCATGTCACGAGCAGCCGAAACCGTGCCCGTCGACCCCTCAGGCCCCGCCGGCACCATGGACCGCAGTTTCCTACTACACCACATAGCCTCAAGCTTCGTAGGAATGGTCCAATGGTGGGCCTGGCACAACTTCCAAGCAGACAAAGCCGACGTAGCCAAAGACTACCTCTCAGCCATAAAACCCCTCTTCAACTAAGTAAGCCCCTCATCCCAAAGTTCCGCCCTCATCTCAAAGCCCCGCCCCAACCCAAAGCACAATCCATCCCAAAGTATCGACTACAGCCCAACGCCCCTACCAGCAACAAGCCCCTCCCATCCAAATTCAGATTTATATGTTGGGCTGCTTGCTCGAGCGCAGCAAAGACCCCGCAGCTGGCCGCATGGGGTAACTTCCCAGCGCATTCCGCAGGACGCGCTGGGAAGTTACCCCATGCGGCCAGCGGACAACTATGTAGCCTCAGACTAGAACATGCCCAAGAAACCATGCACAAACAGCGCGGCCAGAGCGGCACCGACAAACGGCGCGATGCCAGGAACGAGCAGGCCGTACTTCCAGTTGTTGTCGGCCTTGTTCTTAATCGGCAGCACCTGATAGGCCATGCGAGGACCAAGGTCACGGGCCTGGTTCATGGCGAAGCCAGTGATACCTCCCATGCCCATGCCAACAGCCCAAACGATCAGACCGACGCAGATAGCGAGCATCAGGACGTTCTCGCCAGCACGGTTAGCAGCAGCAAGGATGGCGCTGATGAACACAAAGGTGCAGATAGCCTCGCAGAAGAAATTACGGGCATAGTTCGTACCCTCGGTGGTGGGGTTGGTCGAGAAGATGTTGCGCTGAGCAATGGGATCGATGACACCATCGGAAGCCTTGAACTCATCGGCATACATCAACCATGCGATCACGGCACCCGCAAAGCCGCCGAGCATATCGGCAATCATGAAGGGGATGCAGCTGCTCCACGGCACCAGACCGACGATGCACTGGGCAAGCACCATAGCCGGGTTCATGCACACGGCGCCACCAAAGACAAACAGGCAGACCGAGATGCCAAAAGACCAAGTGGTGATGGCAAACATATGGCCGGAGCCCTGATACTTGGTACCCTTAAGCACGGTATCGCAGTGCACGCCCACGCCAAAGATGATCATGAGGGCCGTTGCGCCGAATTCGCAGAGGAGTTTGGTAAGCATAAAACCTTATCTTTCTTGTCGGTTATAAACGATTCGTTTAGGCCGCGTACTAGTGCTGTGCGACGACAACGCCCAGGCCATCGGGAATGACGGCCACCTTGGCATCGGCACCCTTCATCTCAAAGGCGAGCTTGAGCGCCTCATCGAGGGTGTTGACCGGCGTCATGTGCATATCCTTGATCATCTGGTGATCGCACAGGTCGGTGACCATGATCACAGGGTGATGCGCCAGGATGCGGGCAAAGATCTGGCTCGTCCACTGGTCGGGCAGGGTCTCGTCCTTAGGACGGTCGATGCAGGCACGCTCAAACTCCGCCGGATCGTTGTCGGCGATGTTGTGATAGAAGCCCTCGCCACCGTGACCGTCGGCACAACCGGCGACGTCGATGATCACGCCGCCCTCGGGAAGCGTAGCCTCGGCAGAGCACATGCCCTTCACGGCCTGATAGATGTTCTGGTCGAGCGGGTAGCCGCCGTTGGTGGTAATGGCAATCTCGCACTCGACGGGCTCAACGCCGGCAAGGCTCTTCACGAACTCGCAGCCAGCCTCGTGCGCCTTGTGGATGTCGCCGGCAAAGGAGCCGATGACCTCGTGCTTGCCGTTGAGCACCACGTTGAGCACAAAGGCAAGGTGAGCCATCTCGGCAGCGGCAAACATGTCCTCGCTCACGTGGTTGTGGCACAGGTTGCCGGCACGCGAATGGGAATCGTTCACAAACTGACCGTTGTGGTTGTACATGATGGTCTTGTAGCTGGCGATGCCAGGCAGGACGGACTTGCGGCTACCAGAGAAACCGGCAAAGAAGTGCGGCTCAATAAAGCCCTCGGCAAGCAGCAGATCGCAATCGGCGGCAATCTTGTTGATGATGCACTCGCCACCAGAAGGCAGGGTGCCGATCTTTTTCATCATGCTGTCGTCAGTCGCGACGTGCATAACGATTTCCTCGTTGGCAACGATCTCCTCGCCGTACTTGTTGACGAGTTCCTCATGCGTCGACGGACGATGCATACCCGTAGCAACCAAAATGCGCACGCGAGCCTCGGGCGCAGCGGAATGGATGTGATGCAGCAGAATAGGCATCGTCACACGCGAGGGAACGGGACGCGTATGGTCGGAGCTAATGATGACGATATCCTTCTTGCCAGCACAAAGCTCCTCGAGCGACGGCGAGCCATAAGGGTTGGCAAGCGACTCCTCTACCAGCTCTTCCTGCGATTTCGTGGTCTTAAACTCGTTTTGATGACCTTCCATCACACCCGCGAAGTTCTTATCCTCGAGCTCCAGATGCAACGTCTTGTGGTCAAACGGCAGTTCACATTCAAACAATGACGAGCGCCCTCTTCCTTTTCAACTGACACACTAGATAAACCGTTGGAAGGATACGCCGCTCACCGAAAAACACCACCGTCCACCGACTCATTAACACAACGTTCATATTTGACCCACAACAAAACGGCCGCGACCCCAAACGGAACCGCAGCCGCCTGTCAAAGACACTATAGACAGGATGATTTACGCAGCGCCGAGGCAAACATCTAGTCCGAGACGTACGCACGTAAGCCATTTTGCATAAATTCGTTAATTAATTGCATAAGATGGCGCATGGATTTCTGGCCATAACTGGGTAGTACCCTCCGGAGCGTGCATTTTTGCGAGTATTCAGCATCGCGGGATAAGATTTTGGTGCCAAAAATCTTTCAAAAGGTAGATAGTCCTCATGACTCGACCCATCTGGATAGCATGCGGCGAGAAACCAGCCATATATGATCGTCGCCAAAGCCCAATCGTCGTGCAAAAGCATCAACAAAGGCAGCGAAAGCCGGCTATGGCCTTATGCATCAATCTTTGGCTGCTGAAAACTCCGTTTTTTGCACGTCGCCCCAAGCACCACCCTCACCCAGCGGCTGATCCGCCGAAGACCGGACATCGCAGGGCCCGCCATCAGTTTACTTTTAGGCACACTCCGCAGGACGCAAGAAGCCCTCGCCGCACTCCACGCTATGCGCGAAGCGCGCCTTATTCCCTTTAGCTTTAATCCCAGAAGACCGAGGACGAAGGGATCCGATGGGTTTCCCTCTGAATGCACTCCGCAGCACGAAGCCCCCTTATCCGCAGCTCCGAAGGAGCAGGATAAGGGGGCTTCAAGTGCGAGGACGCATTCAGAGGGAAACCCATCGGGTCCCGGTGAGAGCCACAGGGCTATCGATTACCCCGTGTTCTGCAGACCTGCCGAGACGCCGGTCACAGTCGAAAGAATCAGGCTCATGTACTCGGCCTTCTTCTCCTCGGCCATCTCGTCCTGGTTCATACGCACCTCGCGAAGGGCGCGGACCTGGGCGATGGACAGGGCGTCGACGTAGGGGTTACGCACGCGAACGGCGCAGCCGAGCACGCGACGACGCTGCAGCGGCCATTCATCACCGACGATGGCAAGGACCCACTTACGGGTGAGCTGCATCTCGGTAAAGACCTTCTTGGACAGATCATCGCGGTCGCCCAGATGCAGATACATCTTGGCGATGCGCTGATCGGTCTTAGCAATCGACATCTCGATGTTGTCGATAAAGGTGCGGAAGAACGGCCACTCCTGGTAGGCAGCCTTGAGCTGGTCAAGATCGCCAAGCTGCTCGCAGGCGGTGCCCAGACCGTACCAAGCGGCCAGGTTAATGCGCGCCTGGCTCCAGCTGAAGATCCACGGGATGGTACGCAGGTCATCGAGCGACTTGGCGCCCAGACCGCGCTTGGCGGGACGCGAGCCGATCGGCAGCAGACCGACCTCGGTCAGCGGCGTCACGGTCGAGAACCACGGTGTAAAGTCCTCGGTGTTCAGCAGGTCCAGATAGCGTTCGTGGCTTGCAGTGTTGAGCTTCTCGGCCATATCCCAGAACTTCTGCGTGGTCTCGGTGTTGGTCTTCTCGACACTCGGGGCCGACTGCAAAAGCGTTGCGGCGGCAACGGACTCAACATGGCGCTGAGCCAGCGTGCGGTTGCCGTAACGGGCAAAGATGACTTCGCCCTGCTCGGTAAGCTTAAAGAAGCAGTTGACCGAACCCTTGGGCTGCGCCAGCACGGCCTTGTTGGCCGGGCCGCCGCCACGGCCCACGGCACCGCCGCGACCGTGCATGAGCACCAGGTCGATATCGTTCTTCTCTGCCCACTTGGCGATGCGCTCCTGCGCGGAGTGCAGCGCGAGCATGGCCGTGGTAGGACCGGCATCCTTGGAAGAGTCGGAATAGCCCAGCATGACCTCCATGCGGCGGTTGGTCTGGGCAAGGCGCTTTTGCACCACGGGCAGCGTAAGCATCTGATCGAGCACGTCGACGCAGCCCTCGAGGTCCTCGAGCTGCTCGAACAACGGGATCACGTCGAGCTCGGGGACATCCTCCTCGTGTGCAAAGGACAGGTGCGCCAGCTCAAAGACGTCGGCCACATGCTGAGCGCTCTTGGTAAACGAGATGATGTAGCGGTGCGCCATCTTCTTGCCGTAGCGCTTTTGGATGGAGCCGATAGCGCGGAAGGTATCGATGACCTCGCGCGTCATGGGCTGCAGGTCGCCATGGATACCGTTCTCGTGGATATCCTTAAGGGCGCGGGCATGCACCACGGAGTGCTGACGGAACTCCATCTCGACCATATGGAAGCCGAAGGACTCGACCTGCCAGATGATGGTTTGGACCGGGCCGTAGGCAGCACGGACGGCACCGCAGGCGGCCAGCGAACGCTGGACGACGCGCAGGTCATCCAGGAACTCGTCGGCGCTGTGGTACATGGTGTCGGTGATACGACGGACGGTGGCGTTCAGGCGGTCGGCCATGACGAGCATGACGGCGCGATGCGGCTCGTGCTCGGAGATCAGCTCGGCGCGGGCCGTGTAACGAGGGCTCATCTCGACCTGATGGTTCCACAGGTTAATGAGCTCGGCCGACGGCTTGCTGTAGGTAGCCTCGAGCGTGAGGTTGCGGCCGATGTGGCGGCACTTGTCCTCGAGCTTGAGCACCATGTGCGTAAAGTACTTGGCGGCGACCTCACGGCTCACCTTGGCGGTGACGTTGGGGTTACCGTCGCGGTCGGAACCGATCCAGCTGCCGGGATGGAAGAACGCCGGGCACAGCGGCGGCACAGTACCGGCCTTGTCGCCCAGCACCCAATCGTCAAAACGACGATAGATAACGGGGATAACGTCGAACAGCGTGTTATCGAAGATGTCGATGATGGTATCGGCTTCCTCGACCGGCGTGGGCTTCTTGAGCGCGATGGGACTCGTACGCACCAGGGCGTCGATCTCCTGCAGCATATGGCGCTCGTTCTCCACCAGGTCGGAGCCGCCCAGACGCGGACGCTCCTCCAGCAGGTTGGAGATACGGCGGATCTTGCCCTCGACGGCCTTACGACGGGCCTCGGTGGGATGTGCGGTAAAGACAGGGTGGAACTCGAGCTTGTCGAGCAGCTCGTTGGCACCCTCGACACCCAGCTCATTCACCAGCTGGTGATAGGCAACGGTAAGCTCGTTGGCAGGATCGACCTCGGTATCGGTCGACGCACCGGCCTCGCGCTCGCGCAGCTGCGCCACACGGTAGTTCTCCTCCGACAGGTTTGCCAGATGGAAAAAGCTCGTAAAGGCGCGAACGATGACCTGCTGCTTATCGAGCGGCAGGCTGTCGATCAAATCGACGACCTCACGAAATGCCACGGCAGTGGGCTCGTCGGCGGTGGGCACGCCCTGCTCGTCGACGGCTTCGTCGGCAGCGCAGGTACCGGGGTTGCCGGCATTGACCACAATCTCGGCTGTCAAAATCTTGTCGAACAGGTCCGCGATCTCGGGATCATACTCGCTAAGCACACGGCGCTCCAGGCGCAAGAACAGCGCCAGATTGTCGCGCAGCTCCTCGGGGATCTCGATCTCGGCGAGACGCTCCCTGGACTCGGCATTCGAGCCGATTCGGTTAACGAGGCGGTTGACCACGGCAGCGACGCGCGCCGCGGCTTCGGGTACAGACTGGTTGCTTAGGTTCTCAGCCACGTTTCCTCCCATTCCTCCTTCTATGCACGTAACATGCGGTATTCATTATAGGCGCTTGAGAAATACTTTCGACACTGATTGCGCTTTACCACACAAAAGTATTTTCTGCATTGCAAAGGTTTTTGCCCTAAATGGTCGTATTTCTCGGTGGGCGGCATACGTAAACGGGGGCATTCCGCATAAAAGCGAAACACCCCCGTAACAATCGCTCTCCATGAGCAGGGCACGTTAGCAGGCCCGAAGCTCAAAAAGATGCGCTACAGGCGCTCGCGAACCGCCTCGACGACGTTGTCCAGATCGGCGAGCACCTCGTCATGGCTCTGCATGTCGCGCACTTTGACCTTGCCGGCGGCAAGCTCGTCGCCACCCAGGACCAAGATGAGCTTGGCGCCTACCTTATCGGCTTGCTTAAACTGGGCCTTGAGCGAACGACCCTGATAGTCGGCCTCGGTCACGATACCTGCGGCGCGAAGCTCCTGCGTAATGGCAAAGACGTTCTGACGCAGCTCCTTGCCGGCGTTGGCGACATAGACGCACGGGGCCTCATCGGCACCCAAATCGCTGCCAAAGGCCTGCAGGGCCAGCAGGGCGCGCTCAAAACCGACAGCAAAGCCGACGCCCGCCGTGGGCTTGCCACCCTCGAGCTCGACCAGGCCATCGTAGCGGCCGCCGCCGCCGATGGAGCCGACGCCGGCGCCAGGGGCCTCGACCTCAAAGACAGTACGGGTGTAGTAGTCCAGGCCGCGCACCAAGGTGGGATCCTCGACATACTCGATACCGGCGGCATCCAGATAGCGCTTGACCTGCTCGTAGTGCTCGCGGCACTCATCGCACAGGTTGTCACCCATCAGCGGAGCCTCGGCCATGATCTCGCGGCAGTGGTCGTTCTTGCAGTCAAAGGCACGCAGCGGGTTGAGCTCGGCGCGCTCGCGGCACTCATCGCACATCTCGTCTGCGTGATCGAGGATAAACTGCTTGACTTGCTCGCGGTAAGCCGGACGGCACTGAGCGTCGCCCATCGAGTTAATGAGCAGACGAAGCTTGGAAAGATCGAAGCCCAGGCGCTTGTAAAACTCCATGAGCATGATGATGCACTCGGCGTCTGCCGCCGGATCGGGAGCGCCGAGCCACTCGATGCCCACCTGGTGGAACTGGCGCAGGCGGCCCTTCTGGGGACGCTCGCCGCGGAACATGGCCTCGGCGTAGTACGCCTTAAACGGCGTGGAGCCCTGGGGCACCAGATTGTTCTCGACGACAGCGCGCACCACGCCGGCCGTGCCCTCGGGGCGAAGCGCCAGGCGCTGCTTGGGCTTGAGTTTGGTGTCGGTGCCCTCGGTAAAGACGCGCTCCAGGTTGGCACCGCTGAACACGCGGAACATTTCCTTGCGCACGACGTCGGTCGACTGGCCGATACCGTGGACAAACACGTCCACCTGCTCGATCGCGGGCGTCTCGATGGGTTTAAAACCAAACGGCTCGAACACGCCGGCCGCAATCTGCTGCATCTTTTGCCAGGCGCGCATCTCGGCGCCGATAAGGTCGCGGGTTCCCTCCGCCTTCTGTGCCTGCATGGGCAAACACCTTTCTTTTGTATCGCGTCATAGGTAACGGTCATTATACGGCACAAAGCAGCAACGCGGCGGCGCGTCTGACCGAACGAGGGTATGGGGACTCGTTCGGCCAGACGCGCCGCCGCTGTTTGTGATCCGTTTTCCTCCGTCCCCTTCGGATCACGTGATCTGTTGGGGACGGAGGAAAAGGGACCATTTCGTAGGCCCGTGGCCGCCTTGGAAACCGAATGATGGTACGAGCATCCATTCGGCTTCCAAGGCGGCCACGGACAGAACGGAGCGAACAGAAAAGAGCGACGGACGTCTACTCCCCCGCCACGCTCGCGCGCAGCTTGGCGGCGATGGGCTCGGATGCCAGCAGGAACACGAGCATGACCACGGAGCACGCCAGGCACACGATCCAGGTGCTCGCAAAGGAGCCCGAGACGGCAAAGAGCACATAGACCTGCCAAAGCTCACCCACAAAGCTCATGCCCGCGAGCACCGTCGAGGTGGCGATAACGGTGAGCGAGCCCAATACGCGGCCACTCACCTTATCGGCAACATGACCGATAACGAGCGAACCCACGACACTCACCACGGTGGAGATGGCATTGGAGACGTTGTACTGCGCAAGGGAAATACCCAGGTTGCTGACGATCAGCGGCTGGAACAGGCTCATGCAGTTGACGAAAATCGTGTAACACGTGGCCATGATCACGAAGCCGGAGGCCACCACGAGCCAGCCGGGGAAGAACTTACGCTGCTGGGGCATACTGCTCCTTTTAGACAAACGAATAGCCTGCGCCGGGCGCCGGTAGTGCCCAAGATTGCCTTGAAAGACAAGGGCATAGGCCTTACGGCCATGCCCGCAGGCTTGAAAGGCAAGGTTGGGTGCTACCGGTGGTCGGCGATATAGCCCAAAGCAACGGCGGTATAGGCCGCGGCACCGAGCGGCAGCTCGGCATCGTTAAAACGTGCCTTGGGATGGTGCTGGGCAAAGTGTTCGTCCGTGTCGGTTACGGCCGCGCCCACGGTAAAGTACGCACTTGGGATCTTGCTCGAGATAAGCGCGAAGTCCTCACTCGCCATGGCATGGAAAAGCGGCAAGAAAGCCGTCTTGGGCAGCACTGCGCCCACGTAGCCAAGCGACGCCTGAGTCATATCGCTGTCGAGTACAAGCGGCGGAACATCCGAAAGCGTCTCGATGGTCGCCGGCGTACGATAGGTCGTAGCAACGCCGTTAACGACCTCCGCGATGCGGGTCTTTAGGTGAGCCATGAGCTCAACATCAAAGCCGCGCAGCGTTCCCTCGAGCACGCAGGTGTCGGGGATGACGTTGGCCGCCAAGCCGCCGGCGAACTTACCAACGGTAAGTGCGACTTCCTTGGCCGCCGGCACCTCGCGGGAGATAAGCTCCTGGAGCGCCAGGTGCACGTGGACGCCGGCCGTGATGGGGTCGATGCAGATCTCGGGGCTGGAACCGTGGCCGCCCTTGCCCTGGAGCGTGATGCGGAAACCGTACACGCCCGAGAGCGCCGGGCTGCCGTAGAGCACCAGGCCAAGCGGCGACTGGCTGTTGACATGCATGGCAAAGGCCGCCTGAGGGCGCGGGTTCTCGAGCAAGCCGTCGGCGATGGCAGCGCGTGCTCCCTCAAAGGTCTCCTCGCCCGGCTGGAACAGCAACTTGACGGTAGCGTTGGCCTCCACAAGCTCGGCCTCGCGGGCCTTGAGCAGGCGCGCCGCACCAAGCAGGGCCGTCGCATGCATATCGTGGCCACAAGCGTGCATGCAGCCGTTGGTAGAGGCGAAAGGCTCGCCCGACTCTTCGGCAACGGGCAGGGCATCCATGTCGCCACGAAGCATGACGACCGTTCCGGCCTGCTCGTCCTTGCACGTGCCATTGCCCTGAGCGGCCGCGGCCGCACCGGAACCGATCAGGCCAACGACGCAGGAACCGTCGACGAGCGTGGTATGGGGGATGTCCATCTCGTCCAGACGTGGCTGGATATAGGCAGACGTCTGCGGAAGATTGTTACCGAGCTCAGGCATCTGGTGTAGATCGTGTCGCCACGCAGCGAGCTCGTCTGCAAAAGCCCGAGCTTCTGCGACAAGACCGTCACCGATAGCGGTCTGCGCCGCCGTGGTAGCCTGAGGCGCTGGTTGCGGTTGAAAATCGGACAGAGCTGATGCCATAGAAGCCCTCCAGTAACGTTTTTGCAGCACGCACTTTGATAGCGTAAAGTGCAAGGTACAACTGTAAGGGCATGACATAAAAATGCCGCCCTGGGAGGGCGGCGCAACAAGTTGTTTACAATTGCGGGTGTGATTTTCGGCGCAAGAAATCGAAATGCGTCTCGCTCAAGATAATCGAAAGAAAGATGAGCGCGAAGCCGGCGAGCAGGCGCGAGGTGAGCGCCTCCCCCATCAGCAGCACCGAGAACAGCACGCCCGAAGGCGACTCCATCGAAAGGAGCAGTGAGCCCGTCGAGGCCGAGACATGCGCCAGGCCGACGTTTTGGATGAGCAGAGCCGCGCATGTGCAACCAACCGAGAGAAACGCCATCGCGCTGATAAAGCTCGGCGTCCACACGGACAGAGGCGCTTGGGTCTCGAATAGCAGCGACGTTGCCAGGCTCAGCACGCCGTTGCCCACAAACATCCAAAACGTGATGACGTTGATGTCCATTTTGCGACCGTACTTGGCAGTCACCGCCATCTGGATGGCGAAAAAGACCGCACCCGCCAGCGTAATGACATCACCGATGTTGAATTCAACGCTATCGAGCGCCACCAAGCCAATGCCCGCCAAGCACAGCAGCGCCGCGCCCAGGTTATAGCGGGTGAGTTTTTCGCCGCTCAGAAAATAGCTCGCGAACGGCACAACGATGCAATACGTGCCCGTCAAAAAAGCATTCTTGCCCGCCGTGGTGTGCGCCAGACCGACTGTCTGCAGGGCGTAGGCGGCCCACATAAGTGCGCCCATGCCAAGTCCGACGATAAGGTTGCGGGCGTTGAGGTGCGCGATGATGCGCTTGTGGAAGATGAAAAACATGACCAACGCCGCAGGCAGAAAGCGCACGTAGAGCAGTTCGAACACCGGAATGGTGTCGAGCGCGTCCTTCATGGTCGTAAAGGAGTAGCCCCAGACGACTGCCACCGAAAGCAGCAGGACTTTCCAGAACAGCGGCGAGCGAGCGCCGGCGCCGCGGGAGGTGCCGCCCGCGCCCAGGTCCTCGCGAGCAACAGGGCTATCGGGCATCATTTCGATATTGTCAGTGGCATGCTGGGCCATAGGGCATCCTCGCGCTCAATCTGGGCGTGGTGTCCGCACGCGCATGGCTGCGTGCCGCCTCATGGTCAAATAAAAGCAGGGCGCACCGGACCCCCGGCACGCCCCGCTACTGTAGCAACAACCAAGCAGCCCGTGCAATTCACTACGCTAAAGCATCGGGTTGGAAGATCTCGATGTTCCGACGGCGTTTACGTTGCTGAACTAAATCAATTTGGTTGACTCCAGTTTTTCGATGATCCAGTCGTTGGCTTTGATGACCGGGCGGCGGAAGACGACGCCCAGTGCCAGCGACGGAATCAGATAGCTCGCCAGAATGCCTAGCTCAATCCAGTACTCCATGTGGTACGCACCGGCCATGGCGGCATGCATGGCGTTGATGCCGTGGGTGAACGGCAGGAACGGATAGATCGCCTGGAACACGGGGCCGGTCATCTCGATGGGGAACGTGCCGCCCGAACCGCCGACCTGCATGACCAGCAGCACGACGGCGAGCGCCTTGCCGATATCGCCAAACGAAACCGTAAGCGTGTAGACGATATTGGAGAACACGAGACTCGCGACCCAGCCCGCCAGCACAAACTGCAGCGGGTCGTCGCACTGGATGCCAAAGAACAGGATGTCGCCCGCACACACGAGCGTTGCCTGCAGCAAGGCCAGACCGCCAAAGAACAGGTAGCGGCCCAGGTAGATCTCGTGCAGGCGCACGGGGATGAGCTCGTTGATAAGCTCATCGTCAACCGAGACCTTCATCATGGCCGCCAGCACGATCGAGCCGACCCAGAGCGACAGAATCGTGTAGAACGGCGCCATGGCCGAGCCGTAGTTGCGGATCGGATAGACCGGTTTGCGATCGAGCGCGACGGGACCGGAAAGCGACACGGCCAAACCCTCGGGATCATTGCCGATCATCGTCTTGATCGTAGCGAGGTCATCCGACATCAAGGCGCCGTCGAGCTCGTCCTTAAACGCGCTGATCTTGTCCGACGCCTCGCCCAGCTGATCAGAAGCCTTGTTGACCAGCTTTGCAGCCTTGGAGAGGCCCTTTGCCAGCGAACCGGATGCGTCGGTCAGGCCGCCTACGGCGCTATCCAGGTCGCCCGAGATGCCATCAAGCGAGTCCAGAATGCCCGAAACCGTCTTCTTGAGCTCCTTGGCCTTAACCGAGAACGTGGAATCGTAATCGGATTTGGCACCCGCGATGCCGGCCTTGGCATCAGCGATGGCCTGATCGACCTCGGCACGCGAGTTGTTGACCTCGGCCATGCTATCGGAGAGAGACTTCGCGGTAGCCGCCAGATCCTTGGCATTGTTGCGGTACTCAACGGCGATTCTGCCCAGCGACGTCGCGGCGGACTTGAGGCCGTCCTTCAAATTCTCATCGCTCACCTGGTCGGCAAGGCTGCGGAGCTGATCGGCCATCGCATCGATATCCTTGGCGCGCGCATTGAGGGCCGCAGCGGCATCGTTGAGTTGGGACACCGTAAGGTCGACATGCTGGTTCGCGGCATCGAACGCCTTCGCGAGCTCGGCGGACACGTTGTCGAACGAGCCCGCGCTTCCGTCAATCGCCGCGTCAACGGCATCGTTGGCGGCCTTGAGCGCTTCCTTGGAATCATTGATGCCGCTCTTGGCGTGCTCCATCAACTGCTTGGTCGACTCATCGACCGTACCCGTCTGCTGGAGCATACCGCTCGCCGACGTCAGCGAATCGGACGTGGAGCTCAAAATGCCCGCAAGCGACGTTGCGCTGGCCTGAACGTCCTGCAGGTCCTGGACCGAATCGCCGAGCGTCGAGGACAGGTTGGCGATAAAGTTGCTGACCTGGTCGGTGCTCATGTAATCGAGCAGGCTGGACACCGTCTTAAGACCGATGCTCGTAATGGTCTCGGTAAAAGTTTCGTTAACCTGGCTCTGAACGGCGCTCGAACCCTTCTCGGTCACGATCTGCGCAATGGCGTTGGCCTTCTGGTTCTCGTAAAACTCGATATCGGCGTGTTTCACGTCGGTCGAGAAAAGCGTCATCATGTCAGCGCTAAACGTTTTGGGGATAACGACGGCAGCATAGTACGCGCCCGACTTAACGCCCTCGATAGCCTTTTCGCGATTGTTGAGCACAACCCAATCGAAGCTCTCGTTGCCGCGTAGGGTGGCGGTCACGTTTTCGCCCACGTTAACCTCGACGGGGATCAAATCGCTCTCGTAACCCTCATCGGTGTTGACCACGGCGATCTTAAGATTGCCGGTGTTGCCGTACGGATCCCAGCTGCCGGCGATGTTAAACCACGCGTACAGACACGGTACGATAATGAGGCCCATCACGACAACCAAGCCGATCACGGAGCGAGACACGTTTTGGACATCGCGCTTAAACAGATGCAGGATGTTCTTCATTTATGCCTCACCTCCTTTGGAGTGCTTGCCAAGCGCGGTGGTATCTCCATCATTTGTGGCTGTGCTGTCGCTGCCCTGAGATTTATGGTGCGAGCCGATATGCGGCAAGCGGCCCGTGGACTGATCGCCGCCCTTGGCACCACGCTCGCTGGCGTTGAGGCCAAACATGTGGCGGGCGGCAGGAATGGCGGCCGTGTGTTCGCGCATCTCGCGACGCAGGTCCTCATCCGAAAGCGCCGAGATGCGCATCTGGGTATTGAGGCTCGCGCGGATATATTCGATATTGATAAGCCAGCCGCAGATGGCAATAACCGAGATGATCCAAATGACAAGCAGGATGATCTTGCCGTTATTGTCGATATCGAGAACCGTCGACAGGACAAAGAGCAGGACCTGAACGCCCACCACGGCGGCAAAACCGCCCTTGATGTAGTACGGGTAGCGATGTTCAAAGGCGACCGCATGATCGAGCAGTTCGCGACGGTACGAATCGGAATCGAGCATGACACGCATGGCCGTGCGCAGCGAGTAGCGCTGGCGCGGCAGGTCGTTGGACTCGCAAATCATCATACCGGTCGTGGAAAGCTGTTTATCAAAGAGCAGGTTAAGGTTGAGCAGCAGCGGACGCAGCTGCAGGCCGATAAAGAGCGCCACGATCAAGAACACGCCCAGAATGCACAGGTTAAACAGGTAGTTGAACGAATACATGCCGCCGACCGTCTCGCGCAGCAGATTGATGCCGTAGGTAAAGGGCAGCAGCGGGTGCAGCCACTGGAAGAAGCCGGGCATCATCTCGATGGGGTACATGCCCGACGAACCCGGGATCTGCACGATGACGAGAATGACGCCGATAGCCTTGCCGATATGCTTAAACGTGGTGGACAGCGCATAGATGATATTGACGTAGGTGAACGAAATGGCGATGCCGCCCAGCACGAACAGCAGCGGGCTGACGCACTGCACGCCAATCACCAGATCGCCTACCGTAACGATGATGGCCTGCAACGCGCCCAGGATCACCAGGAGCAACCAGCGGCCAAAGTAGCCCTGACGCGCGGTAAAGCTGCCGATGCCTTCGCGGTCGACCTCGAGCTTGTAGATGGCGATAAGCACGTAGCCGCCCACCCAAAGCGCCAGGTTGGTATAGAACGGGGCAATGCCCGAGCCGAAGCTCTTAACCGGATAGATCGACTTGGACGCGAGCTCAACCGGAGATGCCATGAAGTCTGCGACGTCATTGACGTCGACGCCCATCAGGTCGGCCAGCTCGCCCATGGACTCGGAGGCCTGTAGCGCCGCGATGTCGTTGGCGGCGGTTGCGAACTTGTCCTGGACCTTGGCAAGCGAGGAATCGGTCTGGGACAGCGTGGTCTTGGCCTGGCCGAGCGTAGCGTTAAGCTGCGAAAGCGTACCGCGCGCGCTTGCAATCGTGGGCGTGAGGCCAGATACGATACCCGTCAAATCACCCGAGACGGCGGCAAAGGAATCAAGCGCGCTCGAGGCCTTCGGCAGCGCGTTTTGACCCAGGTCCGTCTGGGCCTGGCCAAGGTTGGTCGCACCGGTCTGAATTGCGTTATTGATAGCGTCGCTGGCACCCGAGACAGCCGCGGCGTCATTCGCCATGGCGCTCGACTGCGCGGACAGACCGTCCTTGATGCTCTGCAACTTCTCGTTCTGCTCACGGAGCGTATTGATGGTCGATACAATGCGCGCGTCAATTTCCTCGGAACCTGTCGACGTGTCATTGGCGAGAATCTCCAAGTGCCCGATAACGGCCTTATTGTGGTCGATCGTCGCTTGGAGAGACTCGAGCGAGTTGTCGATACGGGTGGTCGTAGATGTGACCGTGCCCGTCAGCTTGCCGATGGCAGTGTTCGCGGAGGCCGACGTCTTGGTGAGCGCAAGGCTGCCTTCCGAGAGCGCCTTGGAGAGCGAGGCGATAGAGTTGCCCGCCGTGGTGCGAGCTTCACCCAGCAGGTCGTTGCCCTGAGAGATCGCTTGCGTCAGTGACGGCGCCTGACCCTGCATGCCGGCAAGTGCCGCATCAGCCGAGGCGATAGCGCCACTCGTCTTATCGATGGCGGCATTCATGTCGCCAATCGAATCGCGCACCTCGCCCAAGGTATCGGATGCCTCGGAGACAGAACTTGCCAACGAATCCTGAGTCTGGGTTGCCTTGTCCTTTAAATCGACTCCGGCATCCTTGGCAATGCTGGCAACGGTCTCGCCCACCGTGGAGACAAATTCCGAGTTGATCTGCTCCTCGATGGTGCTTGCACCGGTGTCGGTAACCTTGGGCGCAATAGCGCTCTTCTTCTCATTGACGTAGTACGTAAGCTTGGGCTGATGGTAGTTACCGTCGAGCATCGAAACCAGGTTATCCGAGAAGTTCTTAGGGATTACGATGGCCGCATAGTACTCACCGCTCTCGACGCCCTCCTTGGCGTCGGCCGCCGAATCGACGAAGGTCCAGCCCAGCTGATCGTTCTCCTTGAGCTGATCGACGACCTGGTCGCCCGCGTTGAGCTCGCCCACCAAGTCGTTTTGGGTGCCCCGATCGTTGTTGGCGATGGCAATCTTGATACCCTGGGTGTTTCCGTACGGATCCCAGTTAGCCACGATGTTGTACCAGGCATACAGCGAGGGAATAACGCACACGCCTAGGGTAACCACCAGGGCGACGGGGTTCACGAGCAATCGCTTGATGTCGCGCTTAAAGATCGCAAAGGAGACCTTTGCGTTGGATAGTTTGCTGCCGAGACTCACGCTTGGACCATCCATCCTGTCGTTGAATCGAATCGTACTATCGACAACCATTGTACGGAGGCGCTTTAGTGCCTCACGGCACAATGGTGCTGAGTTTTGCGGGTAGCAATATACTACGAAGATGAGTTAGCGTACAGATGTACAGTATCCTAAATTTCAGCAGGTCACAAAACCACAACCCGCACAAATTATCAATCCGACTAGTCATTGGGGACGTTCTTAAACGACTAGTCAAACAAGAACGTCCCCAATGACTACTTAGGACCACGAAAGCGTCGCTGGTTGAGCATAAGTCAGCGAAAACGCCCCTAAGCGAGCAAGGTGACGTGAAAGAGGAGGGAAGCGTACTTTGGGTACGCGACCGACGATTGAACGTCAGATTGCCGCTTAGGGGCGTTTGCAGCGTCGAGCTGTTACGCGGTTTGGTAAAACCGCGTAACTACCTAACTACATCAAGTTGCAGACAGCTGCTGCGAAGGCAACGGGGTCCTCGGGGAGGATGCCCTCGACCAGCAGGGCCTGATCGTAGAGCAAGCCGGAGTACTGCTTGATCTTATCGGCGTCGCCTGCCTTCTGGGCAGCGACAAGCTTGTCAAAGACCGGGTGCTTGGCGTTGAGCTCGAGCACGCGCTGGCTCTTGGGCATGCCGTCGGGCGCGCTCTCGGGTCCCTTCTGGAGCACCTTCTCCATCTCGAGCGAAAGCGGGCCCTCGGTGGTGATGCAAGCGGGGGCATCGGTCAGGCGCGCGGAGACGGCAACTTTCTCGACCTTGTCACCGAGCGCCTCCTTCATAGCGCTAAAGAGGTCCTCGTTCTCCTTGGTGGCGTCCTCGGCCTCCTTCTTCTCGTCCTCGGTCGCCAGGTCAAGATCACCGGTCGCAACGTTCTTGAGCTCCAGATGACGATCCTCGACCTCGGGCTCGGCACCGTCGGCCACAGCCTTCTCGGCAGCCTCGCGGGCAGCATCGTCCTCGTAGATCTTGGGCATATCGGCGGCAACGTATTCACGCATAGCCTGGAACGTGAACTCATCCACATCCTGTGTCAGCAGCAGCACGTCATAGCCGCGGTCGAGCACGCCCTTTACCACGGGCATCTTGGCCAGACGCTCACGCGAGTCACCGGCGGCGTAGTAGATGGCCTTCTGATCCTCAGGCATGCCCTTGGCATACTCGGCCAGGGTAATCATCTTCTGTTCCTTGGCAGACCAGAACAGCAACAGGTCGGCGAGCTCGTCGGCCTTCATGCCATAGCTCGAGTAGATGCCGTACTTAAGGCCGCGGCCAAAGTTCTCAAAGAACTTCTCGTAGGCCTCGCGGTCGTTGTCACGCATATCCTCAAGGTCAGCGGTGATCTTCTTTTCCACACGCTTGGCGATGGCCTTGAGCTGACGGTTCTGCTGCAGCGTCTCGCGCGAGATGTTGAGCGTCACGTCGGCAGAGTCCACGACACCGCGCACAAAGTTGTAGTAGTCGGGCAGCAGGTCGTCGCACTTCTCCATAATCAGCACGTTGGAGCTGTAGAGCGCCAGACCCTTCTCGTAGTCCTTGCTGTACAGATCGAACGGGGCGCGACCCGGCACAAACAGCAGGGCGTCGTACTCGAGCGTGCCCTCGGCGTGGAAGCTGATGGTGCGCGCAGGATTATCAAAGTCGTGGAACGTGGACTTGTAGAACTCGTCGTAGTCCTTCTGCTCAACATCGGAGCTGCGCTTTTTCCAAATCGGCGTCATGGAGTTGATGGTCTCGAGCTCCTGGTAGTCCTCATACTCGGGCTTGTAATCGTCGCCGGCGTCCTCGGGCTTGGGTTTCTGGCGGCTCTTGGACACCATCATCTGGATCGGGTAGCGCACATAGTTACTGTACTGCTGAATCAGGCTCTTGAGGCCCCACTCGGTCAGGAAGCGATCGTAGGTCTCGGCCTCGCCGTCGGCATCGAGCTTCTCGTTCTCGCGCAGCGTCAGGATGACATCGGTACCGTGCTCGGCGCGCTCGCCGTTCTCGATGGTGTAGCCCTCAAGACCGTCGGATTCCCACACATGGGCGACATCCTCGCCATAGGCGCGGCTGACGACCTTCACATGGCTGGCGACCATAAAGGCCGAGTAGAAGCCCACGCCAAACTGGCCGATGATGTCGACATCCGAACCCTGCTGCTCGGCGTTCTCGGTCTTAAACTCCTCGGAGCCGGAATGAGCGATGGTGCCCAGATTGCGCTCGAGCTCCTCGGCGGTCATGCCAATGCCGTTATCCGAAATCGTGATGGTGCGGGCGTCCTTATCAAAGGAGACGCGAATGGCCAGGTCGCCCTGGTCGATCTTAACGCTCGGGTCCTGCAGGCTCTTAAAGTTGAGCTTGTCGACGGCGTCGCTCGCGTTAGAGATAAGCTCGCGCAGGAAGATTTCCTTATTGGTGTAGATGGAGTTGATCATGAGGTCGAGCAGTTTTTTGCTCTCGGTCTTAAATTGACGCATGTGCAGTCCTTTCGCGCTACCCCCGCCCGCAAAAACGGCCCGGTCGCCCGAGCCGCATCGCAGACCTGCTATGTTCAGACTTAGATTTTATAACCCATTAGCGCGCATATATACATACGGAATCGAAAAACTGTATGTCAGAGCGCTCTGATGCGCCAATTGCCAAGGAGTGTCCCAAACTGCCGGCAGGAAAGGAACGTCCCTATCTGCCATCTACGCGCTTGGCCATCCAAGCATGGGGCTGGCCCTCGTCTTCGTAATCTACCGGGGCAATTTGCGTGTAGCCCGCCTTTGCATAGAGCGGCAACACGTATTCCTGCGCATGCAGCTTAATAAGCTTAGCGCCGGCATCGCGTGCACACGAAGCACTGGCCTCGACGATCGCACTCGCCAGTCCGCGACGACGCATAGCCGGCAGCACGGCGACGCGCCCCATAATGTAGGTCTCCCCCGCCGCAACGCCTTCGTCCATGTCGCATGCCGGCAACACCGGGGCCTCTGCGTCAGCCACGCGCTCAAGCTCTTCGGGAAACACGCGCGAGCAACCGGCAAGCCCGCCGTCTACATAGAGCGTCACATGAATGCAGTTCGGATCCTCGTCGATAGCGTCGAACTCATTCTCGTAGCCCTGCTCGTCCATAAAAACGACGCGGCGCACCAACGCCGCGTCATCAAAGCATCCCGTCTTAATTTGGATATCCATGCTGCCCTTTCATTCAATGCGAACGTTAGGGACAGATTTTAGCGAAAATGAGCTCCGCGCACGCTAAACTTCGCGCGAGCCTTCGCCAGGCAGTCGTAATGACCCACGTTATGGGCATCGCTCGCGATGAAGCTGTACAGGTTCTGATCGAACAGGCGCTGTGCCGGCTTTTTCTCGCGACCAAAGCGACCGCCGGCAATAAAGTCCGCCGAAGCCTGCAGCTTGCAGCCCATATCGACCAGGCGCTCCGCCACGCTTACATCCTTTTGAACCGCACGATAGCGCTCAGGATGAGCGATGATCACCTGGTAGCCACGGCACTGCAAATCGTAAATCGTGTTCTCGTACTCTCTAAACGCATACGCATCGGCATGCGTCGAAAGCTCAAGCAGGAACTCATTGGTTCCATCGAAATGCAAGTGCTCCGCGGCATCGATACCAAGCTCAACGAGCTTTCGATGGTTGACCTCGAAGCCCATCTGGAGCGGAAAACCGTCAGCGTTATCGCGCAGCAGCTCAAAGGCATCCCACATCTTGTCGTAATCAAAATAGGGATCACGACAGTGCGGGGTGCAAACGATTCTGGTTACACCGGCCCGCTTGGCAGCCTCGAGCATCGCCAAGCTCTCATCGAGATCGGCGGCGCCGTCGTCTACACCCGGCAAGATATGGCAATGAATGTCACGCATAGGTCAGCCTTAATCAACTAAACGTTTGCTCGGTTGGTGAAGATGCCCTTTTTGGAAGTCCCCTGATCGTCGGAGCCCTTCTTCACCTTCTTACCGTCCTTGGTGTAGTAGGAGTAGTAGTACTCGCTGGTCTCGGTCTCGCAGTAGTTCATAACGGTACCGATGAGCTTGACCTTCTCGGACTTCTTAAGCTGACCGATGGCGTTGAGCGCCTCCTCGCGCTTGGTGAAATCCTCACGCACGACAAAAAGCGTGCCGTCGGTCAGGCTGGCAATCTCGGCAGCATCGATGAAGGTGCCAACCGGGGGAGCATCAAAGATGACGTACTGGAACTTGGCGGACAGTGCCTTTACCAGCTTGGCAAAGCGGTGAGAGACGATGATGTCGGCAGGATTGGGAATGTGCGGCTCGGCATCGAGGAAGTAAAAGTTCTTCTGACCCGTCTCGACAATTGCCTGGTCAATGGAGATCTGCTCGGAAAGGACCGCATAGAGTCCGCCGCGCGAACGAACGCCGAGCATATCGGAAAGGGACCTGCGGCGCATATCGGCCTCGACCAGGAGCACGGACTTGCCGCTCGTGGCGATTGCCTGAGCAAGGTTAATGGAAACCGTAGACTTGCCCTCGTTGGGAATCGAGGAGGTAACGGTGATGGTGCGAATGGGGTCGTCCACGCTCGCAAAGCGGATGTTGGCCAGAAGGGTCTTGGCGGCATTCTGTACAACGAGCTTGTCGGTGTTCTTTGCCTTAGCCATGCCTATTTACCACCTTTCATAGCCGGAATTCGGCCAACAACGGGAATACCCAGGAGCTCTTCTGCCTCTTCGGCACCGCGGATGCGGGTATTGAGCATGTCTGCCAAAACGACATAGGCAACTGCGATAAAGATACCGGCGAGGAACGCGACGGCAATATACAGCGTGCGCTTGGGGCCGCTGGGGGCTTCGGGGGTCTTAGCCTCGTCGATAACGTTGATGCTCTGGGCAGCGCCGACGTTCTGAGCGACCGTACTCACCGAGCTGGCCATGGCCTTTGCGACCTCAGCCGTCTCCTTGGCATCGGTGCCGGTAACCGAAAGCGTAATGACACGCGTGGTGGTCTCGGAGGAAACAGACACCTTGTAGTCATCCAGATCGGTGAGGCCCAGTTCTTTGGCGGCACCGCTCTTAACGCTATCGCTATCCAGCAGCGTGGCGATATCGTTGGAAAGCATCTGGCTCGCCGAGAGATCGTTGTAGCTCATCTGACCGCTATCGTCGGTCTTGGCGAGAATGTACATGCTCGTCGTCGCGGTATAGGCGTTGTCCATCGCAACGAAGGACACGATGCCCATGGCGATCGCGCAGACCACCGGAAGGGTGATGACCAGCTTGAGGTGCTTTTTGAGCAGCTGGAACAGTTCGAGAAGGGTCATGCAGCTTGCCTTTCATTTCCCCAGTTCGGATTGACAAAACTGTCCGTATGTTATCGCATCTTTTTACCGAGACCAAACTCTATACATAAGAAACAGGCTCTCCTGTAAAAATGTCGGAAGCAATCGTAAAATTGCACAACAACGCCGCACCCGAAAGTCAAATGCGGCGTCTACATCAATACCTATGTTGTATCGCTATGCGAATGGCTCGTCCTGCTGTATGGGAAACGTCACCGTAATGGTGGTTCCCACACCCAACTCGCTCGACAGATCGAGCGTGGCGTGATGATACAGGGCCGCATGCTTGACAATGGCAAGACCCAGACCGGTTCCGCCGCGTGCCTTGGACCTACTCTTGTCCACGCGATAGAACCGCTCAAATACCTTGCCCTGTTCTTCAGGCGCGATACCGATTCCCGTGTCGGCGACCGCGAGGAACGGATGGCCTTCGTCGTTGGTGCCGCACTGCAGCGTAACCGTACCGCCGGGTCGATTGTAGCGGATGGCGTTACTTGCCAGATTATAGATGAGCTCGTCAATCAAGCGCGACACGCCCTCGATGACCACAGGCTTGGTCTCATGACTTATCGTCACATTCGCCTGACGGGCGACCTGTTCAAGACGCTGCTCAACCGCGTAGATGGCACGCGAGAGCTCAATAGGCTCCGTGGAACCAATGGGCACCGCCTCGCCCTCAGTTGCACGCTCGGCCTCGTCCAAGTTAGACAGCGTAAGGATATCGTTGACAAGCGCTGCCAAGCGGCCCGCCTCGCGATAGATGCGACCGCCAAAGTTGCGCAGGTCGCCCTCGCCCTCGACCATGCCGTTTGCGATGAGCTCGGCATAGCCCGAAATCGCCGTAAGCGGCGTCTTGAGCTCATGGGTGATATTCGCCGTGAACTCGCGGCGCATACGGTCGTTGTCCGCTAGCACCGCCATTTGGCGCTTGAGTTCCTGGCGCTGCGACTCGATACGCTCAAGCATGGGGACCATCTCGGCATAGGCGTGCTCATAGCTACGGCGTGGGTGGTCCAAATCCACCTCTTGCAACGGCGCGATGATGGCACGGGACTCGCGGCGCGCCATAAAAAACGAGAGTACCGCACCCGCTGCTGCGATAAGCAGCATCGGCGCCACCATCGACAGCAAAATCGCCGCAACGCCAGGCTGGGCCTGCGCCAAGCGGACAACCTGGCCGTTATCAAGGGCGACGGCGCGATACAGCATAATCTCGTCGAGCGTAGAGCTTGCGCGCTCCGCGGAACCCAAACCACTCTCAAAGGCCTCGATGACCTCGGGGCGATCGCCATGGTTGGGCAGTGTGGAAGGCGACGCCTCGTTGTCGTAGGCAACCGATCCATCCTTGTTAATCAGCGTGATGCGCAAGTCCTCGCGATCGAGGCTACGCAAGAACGGGATGGGCTCCTGCTGCTCGTCGAGGGCGGCAGCAATGAGCTCGGTTTCCTGCGCCAGATTGGCACTCGTGGCATCCGCCAAGGTGTTTTGCACAAAGAACGCACCCAGCACCGTAAACGCCACGATAACCGCCATGGCGCAGACAAAGATCGTCACAAAAACGCGGTGCGACAGCGTATGTTTTCCCTGGGGGGCGAAGACCACGGGTTACTCCTCCGATGCGGTGGCCGCGGTGTCGTCACCTTCGGCACCATCACCGGCAGAAGGCTCGGCCAAGCGGTAGCCCACGCCACGCACGGTCTCGATGGCGCCGGCATGCTCGCCCAGTTTTTGGCGAAGCGTCTGCACGTGCACGTCAACGGTGCGCGAACCGCCGTCGAAGTCCCAGCCCCACACGCTCTGCAGCAACGACTCGCGGGTAAAGACCACGCCGGGCTTGCGCATGAGGTACTCGAGCAGGTCGAACTCGCGCAGGGTGAGCTTAAGCGGCTCGCCGGCAACGGTCACCTCGCGATGACTGGGCGAAAGCACGATGTCGCCCACGCTGAGCACATCGCTCGCCTGCTTGACCATTCCGCCGCGACGCAGCAGTGCGCGGCAGCGGCTGGCGAGCTCCATGAGCGAGAAGGGTTTAGTCAGGTAATCGTCGGCACCGCCATCGAGCGCCATCACCTTGTCGAGCTCGGTGTCCTTGGCAGTAAGCATCATGATGGGCACCGTCGCCGTCAGGCGGTCGGCGCGCAGGCGACGCATAATCGCCAAACCATCGGTATCGGGCAGCATGATGTCGAGCAGGACAGCATCGGGTACCCGTCGCGCCACGGCGGCCTTAAACTCGCCGTCGCACGAAAAGCCCTCGGCCTCGATTCCCTGCTTGCGCAGCGCATAGACCGTCAAATCCCTGATGTTGTCATCGTCCTCGACGTAATAGATCATGTTGAACCCCTTTGCGGCCGGCATGACCGCATCTTAACCCTAAAGGTACCTTTACTAGATGGTATCAGCCAAAACGTCCCGTCAAATAATCCGCCGTGCGCGGATCGGTCGGATTTTTAAAGAGCTGCGCGGTGGGCGCGTGCTCCACCAACTCACCCAGCAAGAAAAACGCGACCGAGTCGGAGATACGCGCCGCCTGCTGCATATTGTGCGTAACGACCACGAGCGTACAGGTCTCTTTGAGCTCGCAGGCCAGCTGCTCCACCACGAGCGTCGACACGGGGTCGAGCGCCGAGGTCGGCTCGTCCATCAGCAGAATGTCGGGCTGCACGGCAAGTGCGCGGGCGATGCACAGGCGCTGCTGCTGTCCACCCGAAAGACCCAGGCCCGACTCCTTGAGCTTGTCCTTGACCTCGTCCCACAGGGCAGCGCGACGCAGGGAGTCCTCGACCAGCTCATCGAGCACGGCGCGATCGCGCACACCCATACCGCGCGGACCGTAGGCGACGTTGTCATAGATGCTCATGGGAAACGGGTTGGGGCGCTGGAACACCATGCCCACGCGCTGGCGCAAACGGCAGATGTCGCAGTCGCCCAGGATATCTTGACCATCGAGCGCAATCTTGCCCTCGATGCGGCAATCCTTGATGCCGTCGTTCATGCGGTTAAAGCAGCGCAGCAACGTTGACTTTCCGCAGCCCGAAGGCCCGATGAACGAGGTGATCTGCTTGTCGCGGATCTTGATATTCACGTCCTTGAGCGCATGATGGTCGCCATAGAACAGGTCGAGGCCCTCGACATCGATGCGCGTCGGCGAGGCGGCAAGATCCTCTGCCGTGGGGCGAGTCGCATCCCCAACCTCGCGCTCGTGCGCGGCCTCGGCCTGCGCTTTCATGAGTTCTTCAAGCTCCGTGGGCTCCGCAGCCGCAGCAGCCGTCATACCGCATACCTCCATATCGATATCAATTCAGCAGTATCGATAGTAGGAATCGCGGCTCATACGCACGTGAGCACATTGTCAAGTGTTTGTAAGGGCACGCTGGCTATGCGGCGGGCAGCTCGATGGTGAATATCGTGTGTTCAGGCGTCGATTCACATGCAACGGTACCGCCGTGTGCCGCGATGATCTCCTTGGCAATAGCAAGGCCCAGACCGGCACCACCGCGATTGGTCGCACGCGCCGCATCCAGGCGATAGAACTTCTCAAAGATCACCTTGAGCTTAGCCGCAGGGATAGGATCGCCCTGATTGATAAAGCGCACGCGCACGCCGCCATCGTCTTGGCGCCCGGCCTCAATCGTGATAGTCGAGCCCTCATAGCTATAAGCGACGGCGTTTTTCATGATGTTGTTAAACACGCGGGCCATCTTGTCGCCATCCACGAGCACCGTCAGATCCTCGCGAATATCAACTTGGGCTTCCTTATGCTGCTCGTTGAGGATGGGATAGAACTCGTCAGCCACCTGAGCTAGCAGCAACCCCAGATCAACATAGCCGCGCGTGAGCACGATGTCGTGGAAGTCAAAGCGCGTGATATCGAAGAACTCTTCGATGAGCGCATCGAGCCGGTGCGCCTTGTCGAGAGCCACGCCCGTAAAGTGCGCACGTTGCTCAACCGGCAGCTCAGGAGCCTCTTGCAGCAGCGAAAGATAGCCCACCACACTGGCAAGCGGGGTGCGTAGGTCATGTGCCAAGTACGTGACCAGATCGTCCTTGCGATGCGACTCGTCACGCAGAGCTTGCTGCACCTTGCGCCCACGGTCACGCACGCGGTTAAGGGCGCCCTCGACCTCCAAGAAGTCGCCGTCGATGTTGTCCCAGGTGTCGGGGTGATCGATCAGGCGATCTTGAATACGAGCGGCCAGCACACAATCGGCATGCTGCTCGCCCTGTTCGTAGCCCTGGTAGTACAGGGCGCGGCCACACAAGAACAGCACGCACGCGGCAAGCGCCAGCACAAAGCCAAGCATGTTGAATACAAAGCCGGCATCGAACAGCACCGGCCCTTCGATGCCGCCGAGTGCCATGGCGCCCATCGCCAACGTCATGGCCCACGCGGCGCCGCCAATCACCATGCAGCGGCGCACGATCTCAAATCGATCGATCAGCAAAAAGCCGACAAGCAGCACCGCCAAGATTCCGACGATGTTGTCGATGCCAATCAGCAGCAGGCTCAGCAAAAAGAGCAGCACCGTTGCAAGCGCGCGATTGTCGACGACCGACCTCACGTATTCAAAGAGTCGATCGGGCACCTCGAACGCTTGTCTATCGTCTTTTGTCATATCAAGATCCTCACAAGCGAAAAGCGTTATTCGATTATGTAGCCGACGCCCCAGACGTTTTTGATAAAGCGCGGCTTTTGTGCGTCGTCGCCGATCTTTTCGCGCAAGTGGCGAATGTGCACCATCACCGTATTGTTGGAGCCGGGCATAAAGTCCTCGTTCCACACCGCGCGGAACAGGCCCTCCACGGCCACCACGCTGCCGCGATGCTCGACCAGATACAGCAAGATTGAATACTCGGTGGGTGTGAGGCGTACCGGTGAACCGTCCACCGTTACGGAACGAGCATCGCGGTTGATCTCCAAGCCGTCGAGCTGAATGGTCGGCGACTCGGCCGCCTGCGCACGGCTACCGTAGCTGGTGTAGCGGCGAAGCTGAGCGTGCACGCGCGCGATGAGCTCCAGCGGGCGGAACGGCTTAACCACGTAATCGTCCGCGCCAAGCGAAAGGCCCCCGATCTTGTCTTGCTGGGCATCGCGCGCCGTCAGCATGATCACGGGATAGGTATGACTGGAACGGATCGTACGCAGCAGCTCAAAGCCATCGATATCGGGCAGCATGACATCAAGCAGCGCCAGATCGAACTCCTGCTCCAAAATCGCCTTGGCAGCATCGGCCCCGCTATAGGCAATCTGGACGTCAAAGCCTTCTTTTGTAAGGTAGATGCCCACTAGGTCGGCAATAGCCTTCTCGTCATCAACTACCAGTATGCGCTCGTTCATGCGTGCTCCTCTCGCGCCCCATTATGCCCGAGGGGGCGCCCGCCACACACAACAAGCGTGGGTGATTAAGTCGGCCTTAAGCACCCTTGTGCCCGTTCGGGCGCGGATGTGGGCCACGCACGCACGCGATGATCGCCGACACCGGCAAACGATATACTCTTGTTCCAGAAGAGACCATCCCGTCGAAAGCGAAACCTGTGAAGTCCCTCACCTCTTTTGCAAAGCGCTCAGCCCAGCTTGCCGCCGGCTTTGTCTGCGCTATCGCCCTTGCCGCTGGCGTGCCCACCGTCGCCGGCGCCCAAGTGCTCACGACCGACGATGTTTGCGGCAAAACCGCTGATGCGCGCGGCATCACGGCCGAAAACCTGCCCGATATCGATGCGACCAATGCCCTCGTCATGGGCAAAGACGGCACCGTCTACTATGCCCGCGGCGCCGATGAGCAGGTCAAGATTGCCTCGATCACCAAGGTCATGACCGCAATCCTAACCGTCGAGAATTGCAAGATGGACGAGAAGGTCACGGTGAGCAACGCCGCAGTCACCGTGGGTAATTCGACCGCCGGCTTGCTCGAAGGCGACGAGCTTACCGTGGAGCAGGCACTGCGCGGCCTGATGATTCCCTCGGGCAACGACGCCGCCATCGTACTCGCCGAATATGTGGGCAAGAAGATCGACCCTAAGACCAAAGACGCCGAGGCCACATTTGTGAAGGCCATGAACGAGCGCGCTAAGAAGCTCGGCTGCACCGGTACGCTTTTTGAAAACCCGCATGGTCTGGACTTTGATGAGTGGGCTGGCAATATGCACTCAACCGCACACGACGTAGCGCTGATGATGCAGGAGGCCATGAAAAACGACACGATCCGCGAGGTCGTAGCGAGCGAGGATTCCTGGATCGAGGTCACGGGCGCCGACGGCACCGACCATTCGCATTCCATGGACACGCATAACTATTTGCTGGGCCAAGATGGCAACATCGGTGGCAAGACCGGCACCACCGACGATGCAGGCTATTGCTTTACGGGTGCCTACAACCGCGATGGCGACGAGATCTACACCGTCGTTTTGAACTCCACCACCACCGACCAGCGCTTTACCGATACCGCAACCCTTGCCAATTGGTACTACGGTCACAAGGTGACGGTCGCAATCGCCAACACGCAGGAAAAGACCGCCAACGGCAACCCGCTTATGGCACGCATTAGCCAGACAGATTGGACGGATAAGACAATCGACGCCACGCTCGCCGATCCCACGGCGCAAGCGACCGTGTTTTCCCTTGCCGGCGAGGTGACCGAAAAGGTTAGCTACGACGATCTTTCGGGCACGGTGCATGTGGGCGACAAGGTGGGCAGCGTTACGCTCAAGCAGGACGGCACCAAGGTCGCCGTTATGGACCTGGTTGCCGACGAGGAAGGTGCAGGGCCGAATCCCATTGAATGGCTGCTCGTGAAGCTCGATCGCTTGGGCCGCCGCATCGACAACCGCCCGCTCACAGCCGAGAGCGAGACCGTAGCCAAGGCACCCGAGGTGTAAGGTCGAAGAACAATACACTCGCTGAAAGGAGGCGTCCAACGGGGCGCCTCATTTTTTGAGGGTTCGAATCCCCAGTTAACATTCTCCTAATCAAAAAAGGGCCCTGAATGGGACCCTTCTTTCAATTCATACTGGCGGAGAGCTGGGGATGTCCGGGCATGCTACGCATGCCCTCCGGCTTCAAAGCCTGGCGGCTTTTCGCCCACGGGCTACAAACGCTTTCGCGTTTGCTTAACGCCCGTGCCCTCTCGGGTTCGAATCCCCAGCGCCCTTTCTCGATAATAAAAAAGGGCCCCCGATGGGACCCTTCTTTAAAGTTAAACTGGCGGAGAGCTGGGGATTCGAACCCCAGATGCCCTTTTGGGGCATACTCGCTTAGCAGGCGAGCACCTTCGGCCTCTCGGTCAGCTCTCCGTAACAGCCGTTCTATAGTAACCAAACAGTCGAGGATGGGCAAGAGGGAATTTGGAGCGATTCCATTTTTACCTTTCCCGCACCGCCTCCAACAAATAGTCGCGCATATACGGAATTGCAAACGAAACACAGCCATAGCCCGCAGGCTCAATCAACCCCGCATCGATGAGACGTTTACGATACGAGCCGACCTTGTTCGCCGGCAACCCCATCTTCTTGGCGATATCACCGTTGGCAATCTCATCACCCTCGCATTGAGCCATTGCCGCGAGATACTGAAACTGTCGCTCTGAAACCCTGCGCAGCGCCGGGGCAATCACCATAGCATTAAAGCTATCAAGAGCCGCTTGGATACCTTTACGCGCGGACCCTTCGTTCACGCTCTCCGCCCCGCTGCGCGCAGCAACCTGCCAAGCGTAATATCCGACCAACTGGACCATAAAGGGATAGCCTGCTGAAGCCTTTGTTAATAGCTCAGCGGCGTCTTCATCGAGCTCCTTGCCCGCTCGTCTCATTGTATCCTCAAGCGATCCACCGACTTCAAAATCGGAGAGACGAGTGAGTTCGATATGTTTTGCCCGCTGAAGGAAGGTAAGGGTATCATCAACCACCACGCCATCCACCGATGTTGGCAAGCCGGCGAATGCAAAAGCGACATTCGCCCCTTGGCGAATCAAAAGCTGCATCTCATTGCCCAGCTCGCGCATTTCCTCAGTTGAGGCATCCTGAATCTCGTCGAGCGTAATGAGCAGACCTCCGCGCTTCGCGGCATCGTACATTGCCTCGCCCAGATGAGATGCCGACTTCGATACCTCAACGGAGCCAAGGCTGACTCCTAGAATTGATGGGGAAATCGACATTGACTCAAGACGAACATTTCGCTGTAGAGCCTCGAGGATTCTACTGCAAAAACCGGCATTCGAGGCGACGTCAACAACCTCGAATCCTTTTTTTCGCGCAAGATCACCCAGTGCATTGAGAAGCACCGTTTTACCTGTGCCTCGGACGCCCGAGATGCGCATGAGTCGATCGGGAGCACCAGGACCATTCTCAAGGGCCTCGGCAAAATCATCCAAAACAGCGTCACGTCCGATAAGCTCAGGCGGATTCATGCCCGCCGTTGGCTTAAAGGGATTAATGGCTTTCGACATTCGACCCTCCTCTGCTAGTTTTAACAACTTTAACAAAGTTTAGCAACTTTAGCAGAGTTTAACAGGTTTAGCAGACCTAGCCGCTTTTGACCTTACCGGTCCTGCTGGAGCCACCCACTTGAGCAAATACAAATGGCTCCATTCAATTTGTCGGCAACCTGCTCGATACAGTAATTCGTACTTTAATTCGCTACGACTTAATTCGTTATACCTTATCTATACGCAAATGTTCCCGGTACGCCGGCAGCAGTAGCCCCTTCGTTTTGTCGGCATGGTGAGCAAATGGGATGACAAGCGCGGTCCAGCCCTTCTATGCTGCCCCTACCCCAGCGAGCGGTTGAGGGAGCCGAGCTCATCGTTACCCATGGTGCGCCACATTTGATAGATGCAGCCGCGCGCCAAGAAAAAGAAGCCGTTGTCGACGAGTTGCACGGCGGCATCCGCGAGTTGATTGGTCACGGCGGGCACCGGCGGCAGCTCAAGACCTGCCTTGCGGATGGTCTCGACAGCCTCCTCAAACGTGGGCGGTTTGATGACGCCCATCTCGTTCATAAGGCCCTGCATTTCCTCCTGCGCACTGCCGCCCGACTCCTCGCCGCGCGGCACCAGGCGATAACATGCCAGCGCCAGCTCGAGCTGGTCGCAGTTCCAGTAGGCGAATGCCAGGCGATAGAACAGGTAACCGATCGAAGGCCGGTCGCTGGCAATGCGCAGGCCGTGACGCGCTACCTCGATAATCTCGTCATAACGCTCCAGGCGTGCTAGCACGTTAATCAGGGCAAAGTGAGACTGCATGGACGAGCGCGCCAAGTCGTAGAGACGGCGCACCTCGGGCAGCGCACGCTCAAAGTCCTCTTGTTCGGCGTAAAAGCTGCAAATCTCGTGCTGGGCAAAATACAGCGCATCGGGAGCGCGAAGGATACGCACGGAACGGTCCTCCTCCATCACCGGCAGCACCATGCGCACCAGCTGGTTGTCGCAGAACTGGGTCTGCACTGGGCCCGTCGCCAAAAGCTCAGCAACAGTACACTTGGCTTCCAGCTCCTCGACAAGGCGAGAAAAGCCCTCGAAAGCACCGGCTCGGTCAACTTTGGATTGCTCGCGCAGCTCGACGACACGGGCGACATACGGATCGTTGTCCTCCTCCATGACCTCAAGCTCGTCAGCCGTATCAGCGAGCAGCAGATCGCGAAGCGCAGGCGGCAATGGACGATGGTCATCGCGTGGTCGGGCGTGAACCTCTGCAGGCTCAATCATGTCCGGCGCATCTGCCTCATATGCCTCGAGCAAATGCTTGCAGGGCATGTCGTCCATATCCATGCTCTCAAGATCCTTGGCGACAGAAACGCAATCGGCCAGATAAGCCGCACGGCCAAAGGAGTACGTTTTAACAACGCGCTCGCCCTGCTCGCCGTCGGGAGCCGCAATCTGCACGTAGCAGCGCGTGATGCAAGCACCCGAAGCAAAGCAAGCCGCCGCGAGTGTAAGCGCAATACGCGCATCGTGCTCGGTGGCCCATGCTGCGCGCTTAGGCTCATCTACCTCGCGCCAGGCGTCATCTTGAGCATCGTATTCGCGCCGCGGCATAGCATCGACAACCGTGCGGCCAAATCGCACCAGCATGATGCCCTCGGCGACGTTCGCTCGATAGGTGTAATCGAGCCGCGTGACCACGTTGAGCGCTTCTACGATACGTGCAAAGCGGGTGCGAACGTCCCACTCTCCACCCGGCTGGCACGCAACCGTCCCCGGCTTGGCCCACGGGTTGTCATTCGACAGCGTTTCGAGCAAGCGAGGAACGTCGTTTGTCGTCTTGCTGATATGCCATAGGTCGAAGAGCGAGCAGCCCTCAAAGCTTGGCGACGAGGCAACGGGGCCCAACCCTGCTCCAATACGCTCAAGGATGCCCGATAGGCGGTTCAGGCGGCACTCGACGGCAAGCAGGGTATCGATCTCGTCCTGGTCCAGCAGGCTACGGTCAAAATTGAGATAGAAGAGCCTCGAGCGATCGATGCGCGCCAGGCTCATTTCGGTTTTAGCCGCTATGGTGCGCAGGCGTGGCAGATTAACTTCGCCCATCAAAGCGGCGGCATAGCGCTCAATGCCACTTGGATTATCTGTATGGTCAATGCGGTAGAGCAACGTTTCAATTGCATCGGGCAGCGGCGTGGAATCAAAACCCAGCAGTACCTCAACCGGCTCGGGGAGTTTTACAAGTTTGATCTTGTCGACGGCATTTTTCATGCCCTCGTCGAGGCCGTCACCGTTTGCCGTGCTTGAGATGGAGTTTTCAGAATCGGCGAATATCACGTAACGCAAGAACATCGAGGCCATGAACTCGCCGTAGCGAAGGCTGCGCGTCGAATTCCACGTCTCGCGATCGGATTGTTCGCGCATGGTTCCTTCGGGAGAGCCGATGACTCGCGCCCGGGAGCGCATCGTCCCATCGGTACCCCTGACTGCAATCTCACCGATGTTGGAATCGGACTCGTCAAGAATCAGCTGCATGTCGGGATCGTCGGGCAGCGATACTTCGTTAACGGGACGGTCCACCTTATAGACCTCACCCGAAACGCTCACGTAGCCCAAAAGCGACACATGGCTTTTGCCGACGAATTCGACGACATAGCATGATTCATGCGGGTCCTCGCCAAAGAGCTTCCAAACCACGCCATACGAGCGTCCCGCAGGCTGCTCGGGCATGGCCGGAAAGCGCTTTTTGGGATCAAGAAACCTGAGCTTGTATGTCGGACGCTCTGCCACGAAATATCACCCTGATCGGTCGTCTAAAGAAAGAGCGCGCCACGGGCTCACCGAGGCGCATACTCGAAATCTTACACGAGTCGATGAGAAATAGTCCCCTTTGACCGAGGTTCGAATCCATGCGGTGTTTACGTAAAAGAAAAGCCCCCGTTGCCGGAGGCTTTCAATTTCGATTGGTGCGGCGTATAGGATTCGAACCTATGACGTTCTGATTCGTAGTCAGACCCTCTATCCAGCTGAGGTAACGCCGCGACTTGTTGATTATTATGCACATCGACTGAATAAATGTCAAGCATTTTTCGAAAAAAGTTATCAAATTTGATTTTTACTCATTTGACGCAGTCAATCGACTCGATACTTTCAAACACGGCAAAAGCAACTTCTCAAGTATATCGACATATAAGAAAAGCCTCCGTTACCGGAGGCTTTAAAGTTATGTTGGTGCGGCGTATAGGATTCGAACCTATGACGTTCTGATTCGTAGTCAGACCCTCTATCCAGCTGAGGTAACGCCGCAACGCACGGATTATTATGCACGTGACCCCTCGATGGGTCAAGCGACAATTTGGAAAATTTTTACGAAGTGATGATTAAGACGCTCGCGCCTCAACCGAGGTTCGTATCAATGCATGGTTTCCGAAAAAGAAAAGCCCCCGTTGCCGGAGGCTTTCAATTTCAATTGGTGCGGCGTATAGGATTCCGCGCATCCGCTGCGCGGATCCGCACCGGCTTCGCCCGCCTGCCGGCGGACTCGCCCGCGGGCTAAAAACGCTCCGCGTTTTCTTTACGCCCGCGCCTCGACCGAGGTTCGAATCCATGCGGTGGCGGCATAAAAGAAAAGCCCCCGTTGGCGGAGGCTTCAAGTTCAATTGGTGCGGCGTATAGGATTCGAACCTATGACGTTCTGATTCGTAGTCAGACCCTCTATCCAGCTGAGGTAACGCCGCAGCGCAAGACTTATAAAACCACTTTAGCTTATTGGAGTCAAGCACAATCTCAAACTTTTTTGTGGAACGCAGTTTTGTCATGCTGCTCCGCATATACCGCCGTTCCCCGTACGATCGATTGGCTTTTCGATCACGTCAAACTTAGCATCAAGTTCCCTCAGGAGCGATCTCACCCGCTGGGCACAATCATAATCGGCAAACGAGATGCTCAGCATGCGCGCGACCTGGTTGGAAGTCCCAACTCCATAGAAGTGCTCCAGCGCCACAAGTCCCTCGTGCGTCACAAAGGTCTCGACCACATGCGGCGACTCCTCAAAGCACCATTGGGTCAACGGTCCCTCGCTCGTCTGTCGAACCACTAGGCCACCCATGCCAGACGGCTCACACGTTACAAGCAGGTACTCCCCGCCCTCGTCGCTCTCAAACAAAACCACCCGATCATCAAACAGCTCCATCGCGTCCCCTTTCTCTCGCTCTTATTTAGCAAAAGCATAGCAGGTAGATGGCTGTATACAGAACAGTTGTTCGTGTGTTTTCTATTGAGCTGTCCGCACGGCATGGTATGGACCTGCGCACGAAATAGGGCGCCCCCGAAGGAGCGCCCTTGCATATCCCCTATGCAGCCAACTTACGCGACCGGCTCGATCTTCTCGAGACCACCCATGTAAGGACGCAGGACCTCGGGGATCGTGATGGTGCCGTCGGCGTTCTGGTAGTTCTCCAGAATGGCGGCCATGGTGCGGCCGGCCGGCAGGCCGGAACCGTTGAGAGTGTGCAGGTAGCGCGAACCCTTGAAGTTCTCGGGGTCGCGATACTTGATGTTGGCGCGGCGAGCCTGGAAGTCACCGCAGTTGGAGCAGGAGCTGATCTCCTTGTAGGCGTTGTAGCTCGGCAGCCAGACCTCGACGTCGTAGGTCTGACGGGCAGAGAAGCCCAAGTCGCCGGTGCACAGGCTAATCACGCGATACGGAAGGCCCAGCTGCTGCAGCAGGTACTCGGCCTCGGCGGTCATGCTCTCGAGCTCCTCGTCGGACTCCTCAGGCTTGGCAAACTTGACCATCTCGACCTTGTCGAACTCGTGCTGACGGATGATGCCGCGGGTGTCGCGACCGGCGGAACCGGCCTCCTCACGGAAGCAGGGGGTGAAGGCGGTGTAGCGGCGCGGCAGGGTGTCGGCATCGAGGACCTCGCCGGCGTGCAGGTTGGTGAGCACGACCTCGGCGGTGGGGATCAGGAAGTTGTCACCCGAGACGTGATAGGCGTCGTCCTCGAACTTGGGCAGCTGACCCGTGCCAAACATGGTCTGACGCTTGACGACGATGGGCGGCCACCACTCCTTAAAACCACGGCTGGTGTGCGTATCGAGGAAGAAGTTGATGAGGGCACGCTCCAGGCGGGCGCCGGCGCCACCGAGAACGGTGAAACGGCTGCCGGAGAGCTTGTTGCCGCGCTCGAAGTCGAGGATGTCCAGATCGGTGCCCAGATCCCAGTGCGGCTTAAAGTCGAAGTCGAACTCGCGCGGGGTGCCCCAACGACGGCGCTCAACGTTCTCGTCCTCGTCTTTGCCGTACGGCGTAGCCTCGCACGGAATGTTGGGCAGGTGAGACATGAAGTCGTACTGCTCCTGCTCAAGAGCGGTACGGCGCTCGGCCAGACCGTCAATCTTCTCGTTGACGGCACGCACGGCCTCCTTGGCGGCCTCGGCCTCGTCCTTCTTGCCCTCCTTCATCAGGGCGCCAATCTTCTTGGACTCGGCGTTACGCGTGGCCTGGAGCTCCTCGACCTCGGTGATGACGGCACGGCGCTCGTCGTCGAGTTCAAAGAACTTCTCGCGATCCCAAGACGTCTGGCGATTTGCCATGGCGGTATCGATGGCATCGGGGTTCTCGCGAACAAACTTGATATCAAGCATTAGATCCTCCGGCGATATACATTCCATTTAGGTTGCAACCTTGTACATGTATGGGCAAGTATATACTTATGAGCGTTTACGACCCAACTCAACTACGCAAGAAGGCACCCAATGGACGCAGTTTTTTCCTTTTTGTTTGGCACCCGCACCGGTTTTGCCATCCTTTTCGCCGGCGGCATCCTACTGTTTGCGATTCTTGCCTTTGTAATGGAGAAGCGCACCCATAAGATGTATGTCGACCGCGGACCCAAATCCGAGGACGATCAAGACGGCTTCTGGGACTAACCTGCCAGAAAGGGACAGGTTTATTTTGGTCGGTTTTATCTGGGCAAACGCAATCGCCCCGCAACTGGAATTGAGCCAGTTGCGGGGCGCTTTTTGCTATAGAGATAAAGCCGCAGGAAAAACCTGCCAAAATAAACCTGTCCCTAAATGGCGGGTTTTACTGGAGGGTGGCGTCGATGGCCTTGACCAGGGCGCTGCGCATGCCGGCGTCCTCAAGCGCGACGACGCCCTTGATGGTGGCACCGCCGGGCGAGCATACGGCATCCTTCATCGCCGCAGGATGCTGACCAGTCGCAAGCTGCAGCTTTGCCGTGCCCAGCACCATCTGGCTCACAATGCGATAGGCATCGGCGCGCGGAATGCCGTGCTTGACGGCCGCGTCGCCGAGGGCCTCAATCGCCATGGCAACAAATGCCGGGGCGCAACCGCCCACGGTGCCGCCCACAAACAGCAGGCTCGTGTCGAGCTCGACGACGGTGCCAAGCTTACCGAGCAGGTCGAGCACCACGGCACGTTGCTCGTCGTTGAGTGTAGAGGACTTCTCGCAGGCGATGACGCCTTCGCCCACCGAAACCGGTGTGTTGGGCACCGTCGAGATGTGCGCGACACCCGGCAGGACCTGTTCCCACTTGGCACTATCCCAAGTCCAGGCGACCGAAAGGACAACCTTGTCAGCAAGGGTGTCTTTGAGCGGAGCGAAGACCTTCTCGATCATGTATGGCTTGACCGCAGCAACCACGATATCGGATGCGGCGACAACCTCCGCCGCATCACGACAGGCAACCATCCCACGCGCCTCACAGCGCTCAACCAAGGCGTCGTAGTGGCCCGCGCAGGCGCACATATCGCTCGCAGCCACACCGGCGGCGATCCAGCCATCGGCCATAGCGCTCGCCATATTGCCAAAGCCGACAAATCCAATCTTCATATCTCATAGTCCTTTCAGACACGTTCTTCAAAACGAAGGCTATTGTCCCACGGCATTGTTTCGTATTGCCGACCTATTTGTGATACGGCTCGCCACGGCTGATCTTGCAGGCGCGGTAGATTTGCTCCAGCAGCACCACGCGCGCCAAGTTATGCGGCAAGGTAATGCGTCCAAAGCTGAGCATCTCGTCGGCTCGTGCGCGCACATCATCGCTCACGCCGTCCGATCCGCCAATCACAAAGGCGATGTCGCTGTTACCACGCAGCATAAGATCATCGAGCCGCGCCGAAAGCTCCTCGCTTGAGCGCTCTTTGCCCTCAATGGCCAGCAAGATCACATGCGCTCGAGGCGGCAGGGTTGCAAGAATCGCCGCCCCCTCCTTGTCGCGCGCGGCATCCACGCCGCCCGCCTTAGCCGGGTCGATATCGGCCACCTCGCGGATATCCACCTTGGCATAGGCACCTAGGCGCTTGGTGTACTCAGCGCAGGCATCCTTCCAAAAACGCTCTTTGAGCTTACCGACGCATACAACGGTGTATTTCACGCGCGTCTACTCCTTCGAATCGTTTTGAACTTTGCCGGCAGTCAGCATCTGCTCGAACATCGAGGCCGACTGCGAGAAATCGCTCGGCAGCACGACCGTCGAGGTTTTACCCGTACGAGCGAACTCCGTCATCATCTCGGACCACTGCGTAAACATGAACAGCTGGTTGGCCTCGTCGTTGCCGACACCCGTCTCCTGGATGATCTCGAGCGAATCCTTGATGCCCAGCGCGATGGCCTTGCGCTGGTTAGCGATGCCTTCGCCCGCCTTTTCCATCGCCTCGGCCTCGGCGGTCGCCTCGGTGACGCGCTTGATGCGGTCGGCCTCGGCGAGCTCCTGTGCAGCAGCGCGCTTGCGCTGGGCGGCGTTGATGTCGTTCATGGAGTTCTCGACCTCGGTCGGCAGCGCGATCTTGGTGATGAGTGTCGACACGAGGGTGAAGCCGTAGGCAGCCATCTGCTCGGACACGGTGGCATTAACGTCCTTGGCGATGTCATCCTTCTTGGCAAAGACCTCATCGAGCGTGTAGACGGGGATGGAAGAGCGTAGGGCATCGGTGATGAAATCGCGCATCTGATCGACGGGCTCCTGCAGCATGTAGTAGCTCTTGTAGATACCCGAATCTGCCGGGCCGGCGCCCATGTCATAGCTCACGTGGTACTGAGCAGAAACCTCAAGGCCGATGGTCACGTTGTCCTGGGTCTTAACGTCGATGCCAAAACCGTTTTTCATGGTTCGCAGGCTCACCGTGGCGGCCTTGCGGTCGATCACGGGCACCTTCATGTGGAAGCCCGCGTTGACGATGCGATTGAACTTACCCAGGCGCTCGATGATCACGGCATGCTGTTGTTCAACGACATAGCAGGCGTTGGGAAGCAGCAGCAACAGAATGATGATGGGAATCAAAAGGCTGGTAAGGGCGGCGATGATACCGGACAACAGCATGGTCTCTCCTCTGATAGGCACACGTTGGCATTAGGATACCCGCACGAAGCAGCAACGTGACATCAACAAGAGGCCCATAACAAAAAAGCCCCCATTGCTGGGAGCTCTTTCATTCAATGGTGCGGGCGAAAGGACGTCCGCGTATCCGCTTCGCGGATCCACACCGGCTTCGGCCGCCTGCCGGCGTCCTCGCCAGCTCGCTAAAAACGCTCCGCGCTTTCTTTACGCTCGCTCCTTCGCAGGTTCAAGTCCCCGCGATGGGCCCATAACAAAAAAGCCCCCATTGCTGGGAGCTCTTTCATTTAATGGTGCGGGCGAAAGGACTTGAACCTTCATGGGGTTGCCCCCATACGGACCTGAACCGTACGCGTCTGCCAATTCCGCCACGCCCGCGTGCAGGAATTAGAATAACGGAGCGCCACCGCGAACGCAAGAACTATTTTTGAAAAAGTTTGCAGGCATTTTCCCAAGCGGCTTGCGCGATTGCCTCAGCATCCTCGCCGGTACGATCGACACGGTCGTTAACCAGCGCGTTTGCCGTAATGGAGATCATTGCGGGCTCGCATTCAAGACCGCGGATGGGCTCCGGAGCCATATACGGGCAATCCGTCTCGAACAAAATTCGATCGAGTGGGGTTGCCGCAAATGCCTCGCGCACGTCGTCGTTGCGCTTAAAGGTGGCCGCACCACCATAGGCGATATAGCAGCCCAGCTCCACAAAGCGCTCCATCGTGGCGCGGTCCTCGCCAAAGCAGTGCAGCACACAACCGGCCTGGGGCACGCCCACCTCACGAAGCACGTTGTACGCATCAACGTGCGAGGTGCGCTCATGGTCCGTGTCCTCGTGGCGCAGATGCAGCTCCACCGGCACGTTACGGCACACGGCAAGCTCGAGCTGACGCGCCATGCAGTCAATCTGCACGTTATGGGGTGCCGGCGCGATATCGTCGTCATAGTCCATGTGGTAGTCCAGGCCGATTTCGCCAATACCGGCGCATAAGGAATCATCGAGCGCGGCAACGACCTGTGCGTGAACGTCGTCGGTATAGTCCGGTGCGCCATACGGATGCACGCCGGCAAGATACTTGATCTCCGGGATATCCTGCATCGGCAGAATTTCGCGCACGAGCCAGTCGCTATAGTCCGTCACGCTACGTTTGTCAGCGATGGGGTCGAGCATCGTCACCAACAGGTCGACGCCCGCGGCTTTGGCGCGCACGAGCGTCTCGGGCACTTCTTTGCCCCAAAACGAAAGCAGATGCGCATGCGTGTCGGCAAGCGGCGCCAAGGGCACGGGACAAGCAACCGTCTTCTTTTTCTTGGTAAACGTCACGCGTTCGGCATTAAGCGTCATGGATTAGCTCCTGGGCCAGGCGGACAAAGTCGGCAACATCAAGCGTTTCGGCGCGCGTGGTGGATGCGATACCGCAAGCCTCAAAGGCGGCATCGAGCACGTCCTTGGCAAAGCCGTTGGCGCTCATGGAGTTGCGAATGGTCTTGCGACGCTGAGCAAATGCAGCATCAATCACGCGGGCCACAAACTCGCGGTCGAGTCCTTCGGGCACCACGCCGTCAACACGGTCGATACGCACGACGGCCGAGTCCACGTGCGGCGCCGGCATAAAGCAACGCGGCGGCACCTCAAAGCGACCCGTAACCTGCGCATACAGGCCGAGCTTTGTCGTGTAGCCGCCATAGGTCTTGTTGCCCGGCGTTGCGGCAATACGATCGGCAACCTCCTTTTGCACCATGACGACGGCGCGCTTGAGCGCGGGCATCGTCTGGAAGAACTGCAGGATGATTGTCGCCGCCACGTTATAGGGCAAGTTCGCGACAAACACCGTGGGTTCACCACCGGCGGCCTGCTCAATCTGCTCCGGCGTCACTTTGAGCGCGTCGCCCATGATAAAGCGGAAGTTGGCATAGTCAGCGGCGTGAGCATCGAGCACCGGCTCGAGCTCGGGATCTGCCTCAATCGACGTAACGCACGCCGCCTCCTGCAGCAGGGCCAACGTCAGCGTGCCGCAACCCGGGCCGACCTCGAGCACGCGCTCATCGCCCGCAAGCTCAGCGAGCTCACAGATACGTTCGATCACATGGTTGTCGATCAGGAAGTTCTGGCCCAGGCGATGCTTGGTCGCAAGGCCAAACTCCTCTAGCAGCTCCCTAGTTGCCGTGGGGTTTGCCAAAGGCGAAGTTGTCATGGTTGCCTCCTTAACATGGTGGCTGCATCGTAAAGCAAAAGGGCATGGACCGTTGCGGCCATGCCCTTACAGCTAAACAGCAAATTGCCGATATGGCGCGCAGCGGCTTAGCCCAGACGCGGGAACAGCGGATCGCCCTTCTCGACGGGTTGACCACCAGCAAGCAGGCCCCAAGCGCAAATGCCCTTGAGATCGTCGCTCGCGGCCTCGTCCTCGCAGGACAGGCGGCGCAGAGCCTCGGCAGAAGTCTGGGGCATGAGCGGCATCAGCAGGTGAGCGGCAATGCGGATGGCCTCGAGCAGGTTGTAGATCACAAACGCCAGCTCGTCAGCCTTGGCCTCGTCCTTGGCAAGTGCCCAAGGCTCGGAGTCCTCGATGTAGTGGTTGGCGGCGTGGATGAGCTCCATGACCTCGTCCTTAGCTCCACCGTAATCGAGCACGTCCATCTTGGCCATGTAGCGCTCGACCAGGCCATCGGCGATCTTTGCCAGCGGGTTGTCGAACGCATCGAACGACGCGGGCTTGGCGGGCGCGCAACCGTCAAAGTACTTGCCGCTCATGTTGAGCGAACGCGAGATCAGGTTGCCCCAGCTGTTGGCCAGGTCGGCGTTGTAGACCTGCTCCATGCGATCGAAGCTGATGGCACCGTCGGTACCGGGGACGACGTCGGTCATAAAGTAGTAGCGATAGCCCTCGACGCCCAACATGTCGATAACGTCCTGCGGAGCGATGGCATTGCCGCGGCTCTTGGACATCTTCTCGGCCTTGCCGGTCTCGGCATTGCGCACGGTCAGGAAGCCGTGGGCAAAGACATGCTCGGGCAGAGCCTCGCCGATGGCCATGAGCATGGCGGGCCAAATGACGCAGTGGAAGCGGATGATGTCCTTACCCACGATGTGGAACTGCGCAGGCCAGCGATAGGCCAGCTCGGCACGCGCCTCGTCGGTGTCGACACCGTAGCCGACGGCCGTCATATAGTTGAGCAGCGCATCGAACCACACGTAGGTCACGTGACCCTCGTCAAACGGGACCTGAATGCCCCAGTCAAAGCTCGTGCGGCTCACGGAAAGGTCGTTAAGGCCGCCCTCGACAAAGCTGCGCACCTCGTTCATGCGGAACGCAGGCTCGACAAAGTCGGGGTGCTCGTCATAGAGCTTGAGCAGCTTGTCCTGGAAAGCGGAAAGCTTAAAGAAGTAGGACTCCTCCTGCACGCGCTCAAGCGGACGGTGGCAGTCGGGGCACAGGTGCTGGCCGACGCTGCCGTACTCCTCGTCGCCCTTCTGGACCTGCGTATCGGTGAAGTAGGTCTCGTCAGGCACGCAATACCAGCCGTCGTAGCTGCCCTTATACAGGTAACCGGACTCCTTCATGCGCTCCCACAGGTACTGCACGGCATGATGCTGGCGCGGCTCGGTGGTACGGATGAAGTCGTCGTTGGAAATCTCGAGCTTGCTCCAAAGCTCCTTGAAGTGCGGGGCCTGGCTGTCGGTCCACTCCTGCGGCGTCATGCCATGCTTGGCTGCGGCCTCGGCGACCTTCTCGCCGTGCTCGTCCATGCCGGTCAGGAACTTGACGTTATAGCCGGCGGAGCGGCGATAGCGAGCCTGAACATCGGCGATGATGGTGGAATAAGCCGTGCCCAGGTGCGGATCGGCGTTGACGTAGTAGATGGGCGTCGTGATAAAGAACGAAGGCTTGCTTTGATCCATGGGGTTTGTCCTCCAGAAAAACGTTGCATACAGGGGATGATTCTAGCGCAAGGGCTGGATATCCTCCATCTATTGCATATCGAGCACCATGGCATAGACATCGCGCTTGCGGCGCGAATGCTTCTGAGACAGGCGCTTGGCCACAGCAGAGGCGGGCTCCCCCTCCTCGAGCGCGGCGCGGATATCCTCGCGCAGGGCCTCGTCGGGATCCGCTGCCGCGGCGCCAACCGGCACGATGCCGTCCCCCTCGTCCTCGCTCGGCGGCGCGATGACCAGCGCAATCTCGCCCTTTACCTCGCCGCGGGCACGCAGCTCCTCGGCGAGCTGGGCAGCGGGCCCGCGCAAGACCTCCTCGTGCAGCTTGGTGAGTTCGCGGCAGACGGCAACCTCACGCTGGGGAAAGACCTCCGCCACGGCCTCGAGCGTCGCCACGATGCGATGTGGAGACTCGTAGAAGATGAGCGCGCCGGGCACTACGGCAAGGCGCTGCAAACGGCGCACGCGGTCGCCGTGCTTGCGGCCCAAAAAGCCCTCGAAGAAAAAATGCTCGCAGGGAATGCCGGACGAAACGAGCGCCGTGACGCAAGCAGAGGGCCCGGGAATAACTTCGACGGGCACATCGGCCTCACGTGCCGCCTCGACCAGCGCCTGGCCGGGATCGGACACGCTCGGCATGCCGGCGTCCGAGGCAAAGGCGAGGGTCTCCCCCGCCAGCAGACGGTCGACCAGGCCGGCGGCGCGGCCGGCGATCACATTCTCGTCGCAACGGACAAGCGGCTTGGAAATGCCCAGGTGCATCAGCAGCTTCGACGTCACACGCGTGTCTTCGCAGCAAATGGCATCGGCGGCGGCAAAGGCCTCGCCAACGCGCGGGGACAGGTCGCCCAGGTTGCCGATGGGCGTGCCGACCACATAGAGTTTGCCCGTATGGGCGCTGTTTTGCGTCATATCAACCTATTCAATCATGCCACGCTCGAGCGTACCGAGCGCCGCGCGGGCGTCCCATGCTGCAATGCGCTTCTCGGTCTTCCACGTTTGGAAGAACCAACCGGCAGCCGGTGCAAACGAAGCCAGTTGGTTGGCGATAAACACGCGCTCGTAGGCATTGCGGCCCTCGGGCGTAACCGACGAGTTGGCAAAGATCGCCGCGCCCGACCATTCGCCCACCAGCACGGGGAACCCAGTCGAAATCGCTTCTTTAAGCTCGCGCTTGTTACGCGAAATCGCCGTCGTCAGCCCGCGGGGGCTCGTGATATCGAGCGCATACTCGTCGCGGTAATGGTACAGGTGAAGGTCCATGTAGACGTTCTTGTACTTAGCGCCGCGCATAAAATGCTTCCACTCGCTGGGATGCCCCGACGACGAGAAGACGACGATCTTATCCTCGGGCATATACGAACGGACGAGCTCGTAGGCATCGCGATAGAAATTGCGCAGGTAGTGAGCAGGAATGCCATCCGTCATGGTGAAGAGGCTCTTGCGGACACTCATCTGCGGCGTATCCAGCAGCTCAATGCCCAGCAGGCTCTCGGCCTCGCCGTAGCGATCAGCCAAGCGCTCGAGCACGTCGAGTGCGACATGACGGCCGTTAGTGGACGAATGCCACTCGGCAACAGCCTCTGGCGTGGCGGGCGAATCGTTGGAATCGCCCTGGCCACCGGGCACAGTTGCTAGATCAAGCAGCACGCGGATGTCGTACTTGGCAGCCCACTCAATTGCACGGTCGATGTAGTCGACAACCGAGATGTAGGACGCATCGGACTCCTGCGAGCCAAAGGCATACCAGGGCACCGGCAGACGCACGGCATTGAGACCGATCTGCGCCATGCGACGGAAATCGTCCTCGCTCACAAACGTCTCGTAATGACGGCGCATGCGCTCGTTATAGGCGGCGGTGCCCATGGCCTCCTGCAGCTCGGCCGCGTTGGATGCACCGGTCGCCGCGTATAGCGACGGGGTCACCCAAGGCTCGGGAATAAACCAGCCAGAGAGATTAACGCCGAGTATCCTCTCCATCACTGCCCCCTTTTGAATCATACGGGCTAAGCCCGCATCGCTCTTGCATGACATATCTATCGATTTGAGTATACCCGCGCATGCAGACAGGCGACCGAACGGTCTACAAAGTGGCGCAAAAGTGGGAGGAATGTCTGGGACAGGTGGGCACGAGCTGGTGCGCCGAGATGTGCGCGCACGTCGGAAGTAAGCGCCGGAAAGCGCATCCCGTTTTTCGCAAAAGACTGGGATGCATTTTCCGTTCGAGGCCTCAACCGGAAAATGCATCCCGTTCTGAGCGCGGGATCTGGGACGCAGTTTCCGCCAAAGACCGCAAAAGGAAAGCACATCCCATTCTGACGCCGGATTCCGGGTCGCGCTTTCCCAAGCGGCCTCAAAGCGGAAAGCGCATCCCACTCTGAAGCCAAATTCCGGGACGCAATTTCCGCAGAGCCCTCAATAAAAGAAAAGGACCCCTTTGCAGAGGTCCTAGTCAATTCAAGGTGGCGGGGAAGGGAATCGCGTCCGCGCGCCGCGCGGACGGACCGCTGTGGCGCTTACGCGCCTTGCGAGCTGCGCTGGCAAACGCTTACGCGTTTACTCAGCTCCGCGCCCTCACGGGGTTCGATTCCATGTGGAGGCTGTATAAAAGAAAAGGACCCCTTTGCAGAGGTCCTAGTCAATTCAAGGTGGCGGGGAAGGGAATCGAACCCCTGACACGAGGATTTTCAGTCCTCTGCTCTACCAACTGAGCTACCCAGCCATTTGAGGTGTGCCTTGTTTCAAGGCTTGATTAGTATAACCAAGGACGCGTTCCGGTCAACCGAGAATTTTAAAAAAGTTTTTGAGCACAGCCTCGGTTCTATAAATCGGCACGTCAGAGGCATCAGCCGGCAGCAAGAAGTTTTTCACTCAGAGCCGCACGGGCAAACTCACTTGGCGTCATCCCCTCGGCAGCCGCCCGTCGACGAATGGCCTCCTTCATTCCCAGAGGAATCTTGACCGACAGCGTTGCCGTCCCCTCACCTGAGAGCGGGGGCCGTCCATGCACGATCCCACCAACGGTGTGTTCGCCATCCGGAAACTCTCCGCGCTCGTACGACTCGCACCACGCGTCAATCATTTCATCCGTTACAACCTGACCATTAGCGGCCGTATACGTCTTGCCCATCATCGACCCCTTTGCCGAGCCTGTTCAATCTCCTGCCAAAATTTCTTCTGGACTGGAGACAAGGCATGAATGATAAGCCACCCACGGACAAGCTCGACCGCGACAAGCTCCACGCTTCGTCCGTCTGGGAGCCATCCAATCGCAAGCCATCTCGGCGGCTCGTCCTTCGACTCGCGACGAATGCACTCAGTAACCGCAAGCCAAGCGCTAAGCACCTGCTTTTCCGTCAGGTGCTTTTTAGCGTTGGGATGGATCTCAACATCCATGCATCTTCTCCTCCATCTTACCCAATTTCGTATGACGAAAGTCCACTGTCGCCAATTCTTAAGCCGGCACGCGTTGGAGAGCAGGGGTCGAAACAATGATTGAAGGACGCTCTAGTACGGCCCAGGCGCCGGGGCAGGAGCACATACGCCATGGACGTACGTTTTCGTAGCATACGAGAACGTAGCCGCGTGCATCGATAAAGGCGATGTCGATGGGATAGGCCATAAAACACGTATGGACCGAAGAGCAGCGTGGAAACGCCATGACGAGCGGCAGGCCGTTGGCGGCAACCGGACGCCGTCCCAGCATGCCGCGCAGGCGCACGACAAACGACTCCGCCGCCACAAACTCGGCCGGCGTCCAACCCAGCCTGTTGAGTGCCCGCGCGTAGGCGATGTAGGACGAGACCGCGGTCACATGACCACCCCCGGGCGCCATGGATCGACCGTCACCGCGCGCTCGTGCGACAACGTTGTCGGCGCCCCCAGCGAAACGCCAGCGATGCTGAGAAAAGTCGGCCACGGCTCATAGTACATGGTGCAGGTGTAGGTCCTAAACGTACCGGATAGGGAGAGCAGGCCACCATCCGATGCCTCCGCGCCTTGCTCACTCGACACTTCGATCTGCAAGTCATAGCCTTCCATGGCATTCAGAATTTGAGTCTGAACCGTCGCCGAGGCATCGGCAGAGCTTTCGTCGCCCTCCCCCTCCGACGCCACAGCGTGCGCCAACACGATGTCGGGCACCACGCGGTCGAAGCGCGCGACAGCGCTGGCAAAGATCATGACGTTGTACACGACGAGTGCCAGCACCAGCAAAACGGGCGTAACCACTGCCATCTCAACCGTCGCTTGGGCGCGCTCCTCGCGCAGACGCATGCGGATACTCATTACGACCCACCGCCCAGAACGCCAACCAGCGTGGCGACATCGACGGTGAGCGGGATGGAGCCGCCGCCGGGCAGAGGAATCTCCGCAAGTGTGAACACCGTACCGCTAATGGTGCGTTCGACTTGATATTCCAACGCCTCGCAAAGCGCCTTGGGATCGGTCACGCCCAACGGAATACTTCGCAGTTTGTCTTGCGCTTGAGAGAGACCCGCAATGTCAGACCCCGGACTCTTAATGACATTTGCGGAATCGGTCAGCACCGGCTTTCGCAGGCGCAAGTCGCACGGTTCCAAACCCAGCGCCGCCACGGACGCCGAAACGGTATCGCCGAGCCACGATGCAATGGAGCCCAACGCACCGCTGCCCCCTCCTAGGTCTTTAATCATCTCGTCCATAAGTTCGTCGGCCGAACCTTGGATGTCTCCGTATCCCACGAGTAGCCGTCCCCAAACATCCATGACGCCGTCGAGCACGCCGGCAACGCCGCCCGAGCGTTCCTTCAATGTCGAGAAAAATCGCGAAAGCATGTTGTTTTGCGCCGTCGCCTCATCGGGCGCCAGCACCGCGGCAGAGATAGCACCGCGATCGCCAAGCCTGACTGCCGCGTTAAACGAGGAGTTAAGTTGATCGGGGCTGGTAATGTCACCCGAAACTGCAAAGGCGACCACGCCGTTGCGGCCAGGTGGGGCGATACGCGGGCGCTCGCCGGAAAGCGCTTTAATGGCCTGGTCAAACGCATTGCCCGCACGGTCGGCCTCATCCTCGGTCTGACGCTCAAGTTCGAGTTCTTTGTTGCGGCATTCGACGTAGTCTTCCAGAGCCTCTTTGAATCGATCAAAGTGGTACTCAAAGCCGTTTTCGATAGAGGTCGAAGGAGCCGCAACGGCACCGAGCGACGAAACACCAAAATGGCATCTATTGCATTTGTCCTGCCCGTCATAAGCAGCAACCGAGGCCAGCCCGCATGGCGCCCCCTTCTTATAGTTGGGGCAACTCGTTCCGTAATGCAGATACGTCTTGCCATCGATGGCACTGGTTGGCCACACCGTATCGGTATAGAGTTCCGTCGCTCGCACCTCGTCAGTGTTGCGCGGCAACAGCGGGATATAGGAAGCGACTTCATCTCCGTCCTCGGTTACATATGCACGATTGACCTCTGTACTCGCATAGGTGTAAAACGCCTTGCGCGCCGCCGACTCCGCCTTCGTCTCGACGCTTGAACCCTGCGGTTTTTCGTCTGCCAGGCGTTGACGGTAGTAGGTCTTCGCGCGGTCGAGCGCCACCTGTGGCTCCCACGAAATGCTCGAGGCATAATGCGGGTTCTGCTCACCCGAGAGCTTTGCCAAACTCCTCGCACGTTCCCACATGCATGAACAGCTACCGACCGAAGCCGGAACCGATCCACCGCAATCCGCAAGCCAGGCGCGTTCTTTTGCTTTCGCCGTCTCCTCCGAGGCCTTCTGCAGCTCATCTGCTGCGCGCTCCAGATCTTTCGATGTGTCTTTAATGGCATCGGTCGAGATCTCAGAACCCTCGAGCGCAACGAAATCCGACTCGGACATCCTGGGCACGGCAAGCGCCGTACCGGTATAGGTCACACTATCGGTATCCTGCGCCGACACCGCCTGCGTGGCACGCGCGGCAATCAGATACGGCAGAGCCGTCTCGATTTTCTGCAAGCCTTCCGATGCGCTTTTGGCAAACTTGTTGCGCGTTTTAATGATCTCAATCCCGGTGTCGACCATATTGCCGGCAACTGGTTCGGCACCCGGGATGAGGATGGCGACCAGGCCCGTCCCGATCGTGGCAAACCCCGCTAGCCCCAGACTCAAGATGCTCGCATCAACCACCGTGGCAGCCGTGTGATAGGACGACACTACGTTGGCACCCGCCAGCGCGCCGCTATCGGCCGCCACCTGGGTGTCCCCCGCGCGCGACATGCTCCATATCGCCGCGGTCGACGAAAACAACAACGTGAGCACCACTAGGATGACCACGGCAGAAGAAAGCGTGGTGTAGGCACCGTCTTCGATAAACAGGTCGATACCGGCGCGGCCCATAAAGCCGCCTCGCTTGCGATGGCAGCTCGGACGGCGCGTCAAAACGCATCTAGACCAGAAACGCTTAATCCCATGTAGCAATCCACGAATCATAATCTCCCTCCAGCCATTCGGGACGTGATTGATATGAGACATCAACCTTGAGCTCAACGTAGCCGCCCTCGGCGGTACCACCCATAGCCTGCGCAAACGCACCGATCACAGGCAACGGCCTGACCTCGCCGGAAACGGACACGGACGAGACGCCACCCGCACCGGCCCGACCAAGCTCGATATTCCACGACAACGGCCCGCCGGCATGAAAGATCGAAACGTTGGGCACCGCGGCAAGCCGGCGGCGGGTGAACTCCTTAAGATCGTCGTCCTCCGCCGTCGTCGTGGTCATGAGCCGCGCGGTCTCGGCGGCGGCAGACTCCATGACCGCGCGCGTATAGAGCAGGCACACCGGTTGCAGTGCGAGAAGGATGAGCGTCAGAAACGTCGGCAGCAAAAAAGCGGCCTCGACCGTAGACTGCGCCCGGTCCTCGCGCGCGATATCAATACAACGCAATGTCCTTAGCGCCCGCAGCGGCGTCGATAACCGACGTCGAGGCAACGCCATGGGATGCCGCCCGCTCAACCAGCGCCGCCAAGCGCCCATCGGTGCCAGCACGCCAAAGCCCCGCGATCGCCAGCACGATCGATAACAGCGCCACCGTGACGATGGCGTATTCCACAGTCGCTTGGGCAACCTCTTCACGCAGAACGCCATGCATTTCACGATCCCTCCTTTGAGCTTATTGTTTGCGGGACCAGGCGCACGGCGCGCAGACGACACGAAGCATCGCCGGTATCCGCGGCAACCGTCACCATATCGACCCAGCCGCGTCCGTCACGCACGATGGCGCCCCATACGTTGCCCTTAATATCGAGATAGCCGCTCAGGGCGAGCTGGGCCGTTGGCACCTCGCGGTAGGCGCGTAACATATCCGCCGCTGCCTCGGTCATCGGTCGGTCCTCGGACCATGCAAGCCGGACCGCAATCGCGTTGTCCTCAGGCGAATCCGTCGCAGTGCCAGACCGCTTGTCGAGCGTCCGCAGAAAGGTTTGCGCCGTGACAGCGACATCCGAATCGTCCGCATCTCGCATCTCATCTTTTTGAGTCGCCACCGCCGAATCTGAGCCCGAATCGAAGGCGGCCCCAGGACGCTGCTGCCGCGCGGCGTTAAGCCCCCAAAGCACCGCCGCTATCGCCACGGTCAGGCAAGCAAACACCAGCAGCACCCCGATGGGGCGCTCGCCCTCTACAGACTGTTGATGCCCTCGCTGATAGCGTTCCATAGATCTTGGACCTTGCCTTTAAATGCAACGATGGCAATAATCGCGATCACCACAAGCACGCCCACCAAAATGGCGTACTCGGTGGTACCCTGCGCGCTCTCCTCCCGCAACAGCTCCTTGGCATGCTGGCGAGCGCGGATCGCCCGGCAAAAAGCCCAGTTCCAAGCCTTGTCAGCAACTTCGACCATCGTGTTCATGTATTCCTCCCTACATCATCCCGCCTGCTCCCAGCAGCGGGCCCAATATGGACAGAAGCAACGCCGGCAAGATGAGCGTGCCGGTGGGGATCAGCAGCTTGACGGGCGCACGCTCGATCTCACGCTCGACCGCGGCGCGATGAGCCGCACGGATCTCGCGACTTTGAGCGGCCAGCGTCTCGGCAAGTGGGGCACCCAGGGCGAGCGCCTGCCCCACCGTGATGGCAAAGGTCTCGAGCGCTCGTACGTCCAGATCGCGCGCGGCGGCCAACAACTCGTCCTCACGCGTGCCCACGCCCACCTGCCACGCCATGCAGGCCCGCTCAAGGCGAAGAGCCAGCACTGACCGGCGGTTGGCGCAGAAAATCTCAAGCGCCGCATCAAACGAAAGACCGGCCGAAAGACCCAAGCGCACAACATCGATCATCTCGGACACTTCGCCGAGCGAAACTCGCGCCGGGCCGCCCGCTCCAACCGCGCCCTTCACTCGCGCGGTCAGGGCATCGACCACTGAGCGACCCGCGGCAGCGACCAGCACCGCCTCGCGCTTGCAGGCCCCTGCGATCTTGCGTGCATCCGCCCGATCCAAACCCGTCGCGATAAATACACTCAGGGCGCACAGGCAAGCCGCAACTGCAACTGGGGCGCTCATAGCTCCACCCTCATAATGCGCCGGATAACCACCAGGGCAACGGCGTTGAGGGCGAGACCCAGCACCACAGCGCCCGCACCGGCAGGCGTCGCAAGACCGCGACGAAAATCTGCCGAAAGCAGCGCCAACACCGCGCACATGCCCGCCGGCATCGCCGCGACCATATGCGCCGACATGCGAGCCTGCGACGTCTTGACATCCAGGCGGCGCTTGAGCTCAATGCGCTCCCCTACCATGCTCGACGCCTCGGACAGCAAGTCGGCAAGCGGAGCGCCGGTGCGCTGTGACACCTTAAGCGCCAAGGTCACAAGCGAAAGACCGGGGGCGTCGATGCGCACGAGCAAGTCATCGAGCGCGTCGGTCGCCGAGATACCGCAATCGATCGCCGCCGCCACCCGCAAAAACTCGGTATGCACCGGTTCTTGCGCATGAGCGCCCACAAAGCGCATGCCCTGGGCCAGCGAATGTCCCGAGGCAAGCGACATGGAAAGTGCGGTAAACGCCTCGGGCATGGCCTCTTCTGCATCGTGTTGCTCGCGCCGGCTCTCAAAGCCATCCCGAGCGGCGCCAGCGGCAATCGGAGCAACAAGTCCCAAGGCAAACCCGAGGGGCGATAACGACACCATCGTTAGTAAAACGCTGCAGACACCGCTCGATAGCAGTAGAAACGCCAAACGCCCCGAAGCATCTTCAATCACGAGGCCAAGGCGATGCGCCGGAGCCAGCGATGCCCACGAACGGGCGATCTTTTTCAGCAGATCGTTTTCCACCAGCTCACGCGGCAGCTTCTCTGCCACCGTCTCGAGCGCCTGACGCGCCAGCTCCGCCGGCGGCACCTGCGGCACACGAGGTTCCGCCCCGCACGCCGTCGCAACAGAAAACCCTGCCAAACCCCCTACGACGAGGGGCACAGCGACCTCCATTCGTCCACCTCCTCTTGTGTGAGCGTCCCCGACCGCAGGCCTTCTGCGATAAACGGCGGCTCGCGGTCAAGCGCCCAGGTGCGCTCGGCGGCATCGAAAGTCACATAGCGCTCGAGCTCTACGCCGCCCGACGCGGCGCGACGCACCCCCGAATACGAGGAGACGAAGCGCCTGCCATCGGCGTGGCGCTCGGACATCACGATGCCGTCGAGCGCCATGGCAATCTGCTCCTCGATGAGCTCGCTCGGCAGATCGATGCCATAACGTGCAAGCAACGTCAGACGCACCACGGTCTCCTGTTCTGAACCCGCATGAAGTGTGGTGAGCGACCCGTCGTGGCCCGTATTCATGGCCTGCAACATGTCGCAGCACTCGGCACCGCGCACCTCGCCCACCACGATGCGGTCGGGGCGCATGCGCAGGGCATTGGTCACCAGGTCGCGGATCGTCACCGCGCCCTCGCCCTCAATTGAAGCCTCGCGCGCCTCTAGGCGCACCACGTGCGGATGATGCGCAAACTTGAGCTCGGCAGAGTCCTCGATCGTCACGATGCGCTCGCCGGTGGAAATCTCGCATGACAGCGCGTTGAGCAGGGTGGTCTTACCAGATCCCGTGCCTCCCGCAACCGCCAGGTCCTGTCGCAGCGACACCGCGCACGACAGCAGCTGCGCATACCAAAGCGGCAGTGACCCCAGCCCCACAAGCTCGTCCAGCGAGCAGATGCGGTCCGAGAACTTTCGGATGGTGAGAATCGGTCCGTCAATCGCCACAGGCGGAATCACCGCGTTGACGCGATAGCCCGTTTTAAGGCGAGCGTTGACGATGGGGCTGCGCTCGTCGATACGGCGGCCAAGTGGCGAGATGATGCGGTCGATAAGCACACGGATCTGCTCATCATCCTCAAACGCATGCTCGATAGGGTACAAGACGCCGCCGCGTTCAAAGAAGGCCGAGCGGCAGCCGTTGATCATGATCTCGGTAACGGTGTCGTCCTCGATGAGCGGCTGCAACGGCCCCAGGCCCACCACGTCATCCAAAATCTCGTCGATGATGGTCTCGCGTTCGGACGTCGCGAGATCGGTCGGTTCCTCAACATTGAGCGCCGCCTCCACCGCGGGACGCAATTCCGAGCGGGCAAGCGCCGGGTCGATATAGGCGCTGATACGCGCCACTTCGTCGTAACCCATGCGGTCCATCACAGCGCGCTTGGTGCGTCGTTTCACCGCGCGACGACGCCCCGCATCTACAGGCGCTGCAGCCGCTGCAGCGCCGGCAGCCTTAATCCTCGTTTGCAGGCTCATCGCTGATCACCCTCGCGCGACCAGGGAAGGCGGATACGCGGGCGTTCGGTGCGCGTTGCACGGTCGGCGACCATATCGCTCCAAGGGCCGACGGCGCATCCCAGTTCCACGAGCATCTCGCGCGTGGCCTCGCGCACGCTGGTCGCGAAAGCGCTCGTCTGACCCACTGCCTCGTCAGCGCGCCCAAACGCCATGAGCGCGGCGAGATCCTGCCCGCCATCGGCGATACGAATCTTTGAGCTCAACGCACAGGCAATCTCAAAGCGCATGGCGACGTCCTCGTCTGCCCCGCGCGCACCGAACCGGTTGAACACGGCGCTCATGCGCGTGCGCGGCACACCTACTCGACTTGCCAGTTCAATGACGCGCGATGCCGATGTCGCGGACGACACCGCCGCATCGCCAACGACCAGGCAACGGTCGCTCGCCGCCACCGCAGCCGCCACGGCGTCGCCCCAAAAGACCGAGGTATCGATAAAGACCACGTCGGATTCGCGACGCAGGACATCAAGCAATAGCTCCACCGGACGTGCCATGAGCTCGGCTTGCTCGGGCGCCGCGACGGGACCCCAGAGCGTAACGCCCGGCGCCACGCGCATCGATGTGGCTACGATATCCGGCTCGGTGAGCGCGCCCGCCGCCGACGGCTCGATAAGTGCCGCCATATCGCGCGGAGCATCGACGCCTAACAAGTCGTAAAGGTTTCCAAACATCAGGTCCAGGTCGAGCACGGCGGCACGCAAGCCCAACAGCGACGATATGTGTGCCATGGTGGCAACGATCGTCGACTTGCCGCAACCGCCCGAACCCGAAATGGCGCAGATGACCGGAGCTCGATGCTGCGGAGCGGCAGCGTCTGCCGGCGGCATCGGAGGCGGCGGGGCGGGCGTCGGCGACAGCGTCCCCGTCTCCCCCGCCGCAACCACACGCTGCGTCCAAGCCGGCATGGCAGCTTGTTCGGTCTGCAAGGCAGGCTCGTTCTGTGCAATCTGCTCATGCTGCATCAGCGACAACTCGCCGCACCCGGCAAAGCCCTCAACTTCGTCGAGTTCATCCGCCAGATTCACGCCGTGCACGTATCCCATATCTACAGCCGGGGAGTCGCCAGCATGCTGTGCCGGCCCTCCAGCGTCATCGTATACAAGGGGGTTCCGGGGGCGCCGACCATGCTCGGCTTCCGCTTTTCCATAATCATCAACACGCGGGCCTCTTGTAGCGCGAGGCGCCCCGGGTTCCCTATCAACAAAAGCATCGGGCTCAATCGTCATGCGCCGATCGGAATCAACCGCTCCCTCGCCCGCGCGCCCGTTGCCGCATATGCTGTGCGCAGCGATGACCTCGGTCGCCCCCGCGCGAAACAGTCCCTCGATATCCGACGGATCGAGCGCTTCTATCAACACGACCACGCGACTCACGCGGCCTTCGGCCGTCAGGCGCGCAACAGTCTTGCGCACATCTTCGATATCAAACAGAGACGCCGCGATGATGGCAGCCCCGCGGCGCGACGGAAACGCCCGCGCCATGGAAATCAGCCCGTCCAGGTCACCCACGCGAAGCACCTGTGCACCCGCATCACGGCCCTCGACTTCCCGCTGCAACAGCCCGTAATCGCCGCACGCGCAGCACGCAAGCCAGATCGCCTTCATCACTCGTCGCCTCCGCTCTTTTTGCCGCGCGCCGTGGCGGGAATCGTCAAGCTGACCGTTCCCTTGCCCGAGGCTCCCAGCAGTTCCTTGACGTCTTCGGGGTCAGCCGCCAGCGTCACCCATTCGATCTTGCCCTCGCGCGTGGCACCGGAATCCTCACTGGTATCGATCACGTGCGCGCCGCACAGTCGATCGGTTACGCCGTCTTTTTGCACATACACATCCACGTAGCTGCCCACGCCTGTAGCACCGCCGACCGAGTGCTCGGCATCGACCGCCACCGAAACGGCAACCTTGCCCTTAGGCACCTCGAGCTTGTGGCTCTCGGCCTTGGTGTAGACATTGCAGATCACGGCGTTTTTGGGAATACGCGAAGTCGTCACGTCGCCGCGCACCTGGCGCAGCTCGGTCGCCGCGTCACGCGGCAACAGGCTCGTCAGCCATTCCTGGGTTATGACATTGGTCTCATCGAGGGTCTCGCCCACATCGATATCGCGCGCCGCGACGCATACCTCGACGCGATCGCCACCGTACTTGGCCAAGGTCTCAGCCTGGACCCGTTCGGCTTGCGAGCGGATCGACGAGCCGTAAACCATGCAGAGCAGAGCAGCGAGCACGCCCGCGACCAGACTGATGGCGATGCGCTTGCTCTTGTTCACGGCCGCTCCTCTCATGGCAGTGCCGGGCGAATGCCCGTACCACCATTGTCTGGGCGGTCAGAGTGCAAAGCGGCGCAATCGCGATCTTGGTTTTCGATGTCAAACCAATCGCTGACCAAAAGCTGACCAGCCCGTCAAGCTCATGGCAAGGTTTTGGTCAGCACGTCAGCAAGCTGCATGTTTCGAGGCTTTTCCGCAGCAAAAAAAGCCGTCTCCCGAACAGTTGGGAGACGGCTGTCATAGGAAAAATCAATTACAGATGGACATCGGGATCGAGCATTTGAGCGCTCACGCGCATGGATGACGCCAGGTTTTGGAACGTTTCCAGACGCAGGCTGTCAATCTGCCCGGCGTCCTCGGCCTCGCGAACGGCGCAACCCGGCTCATGGGTATGTGTGCAATCGCCAAACCGGCACGCGCGCGATGTCTCGACAATCTCGGGGAAGGCGCGCGCCAGACCCCGCTCGTGACCCACGAGCGGTAGGCTGCGCAGGCCCGGGGCATCGGCGATCACGCCGGCGTCGCCCGGCAGCGCCACCATCACGCGCGCAACGGTAGTGTGACGGCCCTGGTCGTCGCGTTCGCGCACACCGCCGGTCGCCAACGTATCGTGGCCCAGCAGTGCATTGAGCAGCGTCGACTTACCGGCACCCGACTCGCCCAGAATCATGGCACAGCTCCCGGCGGGCACGCAGGCACGGACCTCGTCCAGGCCGCGGCCCTCGGCAGAGGACGTCACGATCACGCGCACGTCCGGACCCACCAGGCGGCGCACGCGGTCCAGATCGCGCTCGAGCTCCTCGGCATCGCAGCGGTCAGCTTTGGTAAGCACCACCACCGGCTCGGCATCGCAGTCGAGCGCCAACACCAGCGAGCGCGCCACGCGGTCGAGCAGCACCTCACCGGCACCGAGCGCCTGCACGATTAGCACGCTATCCACGTTGGAGCAGAGCACCTGGCGCTCTCCACGGGCACGGCCGCGCCAACGCTCAAAGCTCGTACGGCGCGGCAGCACGCACTCAATCACGCCCATATCGTGCCCGGGAGCGCGGCGCACCGCCACACGGTCGCCCACGGCAGGCAGCAGGACCTCGTCCTCGCCGCGCGACTTGGCAAACCCCACGGCATGCTCGGCGCGAAAGGTGTCGTCGGCAGTGGCCACCAGCGGAAACCCGCGATCCAGGCGAATAACGGCACCCAGCTGCATCTGCTCGGGCTCCTCGGCATGTGCGCAGAAATCATCAAAGGCAGTCTGCTGGGTTTCATCGACCGGCAGGTCATCAAACGCCGGAACGTCCTGCAGCGCGTCAAGTCCCGGCACGCTTGCCAGCAGCTCCTCGGCAGACGCGGGGGCCTCGGTCGCAAGCTTCCGACGACGGTCACGCTTAGCCCGCGCCCCCGTCGTCTTTTTCTTCGCTTTAGCCTTAGCCTTAGCCACAAACGCCTCCCAGCAGCCAAAATCACAACTGAGCAGGTATTTTAAATCAAAAAGAGCTGGCCGGGCAAAGCCCGACCAGCTCACATACTTTCCCTCAGCTCATGGTCCCGAGAGGCTATCCGAAGGCCCGCCCGCCGGGAGGGGTTTCCTAAGGACACATCCTTTATTCAAAACGAGCGGCCGAGCAATTGCTCGGCCGCTCACCTTCTTTCCCTCAGCCCTTTTTCATCCGCGCGGGAGTAAAGCCAGCAAGGATACCGTAGGGCCCACCCCGGGAGTGTTTTCTTCTGAGCGATCCCGCAGCGCGAAGCGCGAGGACCAGCGAAGAAGAAAACACGCAGGGGCGGGCCCGGACAGGTTAACTTACTCCTTCTCGACCGCGCGCATGATCGCCTTGTAGATCTCCATCAGCGGGATGATCAGGAAGGCCAGGCCCAGCGCGGCAAGAACGCCCTTGAGCTCAAGCGTCACAGGACCAAAGAACATCTCGGCAAGCGTCGGCTGCACGGTCACGATCACCGTCAGCACCAGTGCCAGCGCGGCGGAAGCCCACAGCCACTTGTTCTGCTTCTTCATGGTGAACAGCGACGCACGACGGCTGCGCATATTGAAGCAGTGGAAAATCTCGACCATGTTGAGCGTGATGAACGCCATCATCACGCCTTCCTCGTCGGCATTGCCGGCGATCATATCGGCGATGTGGATGTAGCCCATGTCAAAGTACACGCCCACAAAGAAACTCGCCAGCACCAGCACGGTGATGATTAGGCCCTGGACCACGCAGTCCAGACCCATATGTCCGGCAAAGACGCCGTCCTTGGCGTTGCGCGGCTTGCGCTTCATGATGTCGCCCTCGGCATCCTCCATGCCCAGCGCGAGCGCGGGGAAACAGTCGGTGACCAGGTTCACCCACAGCAGCTGCACCGGCTGGAAGATGGTAAAGCCGATGAGCGTGGCGATAAACACCGAGAAGACCTCGGCAAGGTTGGCCGAAAGCAGGAACTGGATGACCTTGCGGATGTTGTCGTAGATGCGACGGCCCTCTTCGCAGGCACCGATGATGGTGGCGAAGTTGTCGTCGGCAAGCACCATGTCGGCGACGTTCTTGGTGACATCGGTACCGGTGATGCCCATGCCCACGCCGATGTCGGCGCGCTTGATGGACGGGGCGTCGTTGACGCCGTCGCCCGTCATGGCCACGATCTGGTCGCGCGACTTCCAAGCCTCGACGATGCGGGTCTTGTGCTCGGGCTGGACGCGGGCGTACACGCCGTAGTCCTCGATGTGCGCGTCGAGCTCCTCTTCGCTCATGCGATCGAGGTCGGCACCGGTGATGGCCTGGCTGCGATCGGTGACGATGCCCAGCTGCTTGGCAATGGCCACGGCGGTGTCGATATGGTCGCCCGTAATCATGACGGTGCGGATACCGGCGTCGTGCGCCTCGCGGATGGCGTCGGCGACCTCGGGGCGGACCGGGTCAATCATGCCGGACAGGCCACAGAAGACCAGGTCATGCTCGAGCGCGGCGGGGCTGCAGTCGCTCGGGACCTCGGTGTAGGTGCGGCTTGCCAGCGCCAGCACGCGCAGGGCCTCGTCGGCCATGGCCTTGTTGGCGGTCACGAGCTCGGCACGACGTTCCTCGGTCAGGGGGACGACCTTGTCGCCGTCGTAGATATGGGTGCACAGGCCGATCACCACGTCGGGCGCGCCCTTGGTGTACTGCTCGTACTCGCCGTCCAGGGTCTCGACGACCACGGACATCATCTTGCGGCCCGAGTCAAACGGGGCCTCGCCCACGCGCGGATGCTCGGCAGTCAGGCCAGTGAGGCCCGCCTTGCCGGCATCGTTGACGAGCGCACACTCGGTCGGCTCACCCACGGCCTCGCCCAGCTCCTCGTCCCACTGGGCGTCGGAGCACAGAGCCATGCCGGCCAGGAACTTCTCCTTAGGCGCGGCGAGCTCGTGCTTGACGACGGTCATCTTGTTCTGGGTGAGGGTACCGGTCTTGTCGGAGCAGATGGTCTGTGTGCAGCCAAGGGTCTCGACGGCGGAAAGCTTACGGATAATCGCTTGGCGCTTGGCCATTTTGGTCACGCCGAGCGAAAGCACGATAGTCACGACGGCAACCAGGCCCTCGGGGATGGCGGCGACGGCAAGCGAGACAGCGACCATAAAGGTGTCGAGCAGCGCGGTCGGATCGGTGAGAACGTTGCCCACGCCGTGGCGGATGATGTCGACGCCAAAGATGACGACGCAGATGACGATAACCATGATGGTGAGGATGCGGCTGAGCTCGGCAAGCTTCACCTGCAGCGGCGTGAGCTCTTCCTTGGCCTCGGCCAGGGCGCCGGCGATCTTACCCATCTCGGTGTTCATGCCGGTGCCGACCACGACGGCGCGGCCGCGGCCGTATACCACGGTGGAACCCATGTAGCACATGTTCTTGCGGTCGCCGAGCGGCACGTCGTCGGTGCCGGCGGCGAGCTCGATCACGTTGGCATGCTTCTCGACGGGCACGGACTCGCCGGTAAGGGCGGCCTCCTCGATCTTCATCGTGGCGCTCTCGAGCACACGGCAGTCGGCCGGGACGGAGTCGCCCGCCTCGAGCATGATCACGTCACCGGGCACGAGCTCGGCGCTCGGCAGGTGCACGAGCTTGCCGTCGCGCAGCACCTTGGACTGCGCCGCGCTCATCTCCTGCAGGGCCTCGAGAGCCTCCTCGCTTTTAGCCTCCTGGACCACGCCCAGCACCGAGTTGACGATAACGACGAACATGATGATGGCGACATCGGCAAAGTCCGCCTCGCCCTTGACCATACCCGTGAGCGCGCTGATGACGGCGGCAACGATCAACATGATGACCATGGGGTCGGCCATCTGCTCAAAGAAACGCTTCCACAGCGGTGTCTTCTCGGCTTCCTCGAGCTTGTTAGGGCCTGTCTTGGCGAGGCGCGACGACGCCTCGTCGTTGCTCAGGCCGAGGTTCTCATCGACGCCCTGGTCGCTGAGCACCTCCGCCGCGGCGGACAGGTATTCCTTTTGCATATAGAGTCCCCTCCTGGGATTCGGGCCACTCAGCAGATTGATGCCCGATCATAATTCCCAGGAGAAGGGCAAGGGCTCATCAAGGCTGCCGTGCTGAGCGGCAGTTGATAGTGGAGCTATGGTACCCCAAAGCAGCGCGTCTAGCCAAAACATTCCAATTGGAAACACGGCTCGGGTGCAACGATGCAGACAGTGTGATGCTCAACATTGATAAAACGTTTTTTCTTCGGCGCATCGTCAGACTGAAATATCGCCCAGATAGCAGCGGTTAGAACGGTTGGTAAAGTTTTTGCATATACCGTTTTTCCGCAAAAAATGAACTTCTAATTCGACATACGGTCGATTTTTGGGGTATTCGGTCGGCATTTCGTTATAATCATCTCAGTTTTATTTCTTATGGTTTATCTATCAGCGCAAGACGATGTCAGATGGAGGTCTGAATGTACAAGCGCACCAAGATTGTATGCACCATGGGTCCCGCCTGCGATAGCGACGAGACCATCCGCGAGATGATCAAGGCGGGCATGAACGTCGCCCGTTTTAACTTTTCGCACGGCTCCTACGACGAGCACCACGGTCGCATCGAGCGCGTCCGCCGTATTTCCAAGGAGCTCGGCATGCCCGTCGGCATCCTGCTCGACACCAAGGGCCCCGAGGTCCGCACCGGCCTTTTGGTCGATGGCAAGAAGGTTGCCGTCAAGACCGGCGACAAGATCGTCGTCACCGCTCAGCCCACGTCCGAGGATTTCCACGGCACCGCTGAGCACATCTCCCTCGATTACCTGGCTCTGCCCTCCGAGGTCGAGAAGGGCTCCCTCATCCTGATCGATGACGGCCTGGTTGCCCTCGAGGTCGAGTCCGTCGACGGCCAGGACATGACCTGCGTCGTTAAGAACGACGGCCTGATCGGCGAGCGCAAGGGCGTCAACATGCCCAACGTCAACATCTCGCTGCCCGCCATCACCGAGCGCGATCGTCAGGACATCCTCTTTGGCCTGACCGAGAACATCGACTACATCGCCGCTTCCTTCATCCGTGACGGCGAGTCCGTCCGCGGCATCCGCGAGCTTTGCCGCGAGAACGGCGGCGAGCACGTGACGATCTTCCCGAAGATCGAGTGCGCCCTGGGCGTCGAGAACTTCGACGAGATCCTCGAGGCTTCCGACGGCATCATGGTCGCCCGTGGCGACCTGGGCATCGAGATCAAGCCCGAGCTCGTTCCCCACATCCAGAAGGAGATCATCGCCAAGTGCAACGCGGCCTACAAGCCCGTTATCACCGCTACGCAGATGCTCGACTCCATGCAGCAGAACCCGCGCCCGACGCGCGCCGAGGTTGCCGACGTTGCTAACGCCATTTACGACGGCACCGACGCCGTTATGCTGTCCGGCGAGTCCGCTGCCGGTAAGTACCCGGTCGAGGCCGTTAAGATGCAGGCCAGCATCGCTCTCGAGACCGAGAAGTACCTCCCGGCCCACGCTCCGCTCGAGGTTCCGGCTGACGCTCACGGCACCCGCGTCGTCAACAACGTTGTGGGTATGTCCGCTGTGAACATGGCTACCACCGTTGGCGCCAAGTGCATCACCGTGCCGACGACCACCGGTCGTACCGCTCGCCTGATCTCGCACTTCCGTCCCAACATGCCGATCTGCGCATTCTCCCGCCACGAGTGGGCCGTCCAGCAGATGATCATGTACTGGGGCGTTATCCCGCACCAGGCTGAGATTACCCAGGGCACCGTCAACGGCACGATCGTCAAGGCGATCGAGACCGCCAAGGAGCTCGGCTACGTCGAGGCCGGCGACCTGACCGTCGCTACCGCCGGCGATCCCCGCATGAGCGTCCAGCTCGAGGACAAGGTCTCCTCGACCAACGTCGCTTACGTCGCTCAGGTGCGCTAAATCGCACTTGCAAGCACACTTGCATTGCAAAGGGCCCGGAAGGCTTTGCCTTCCGGGCCCTTTTTTAGGACCTACTTCATATGCCGCTTCATCGATTTGTGATCAGTCGCGAACCTTTCCGATGCCGAGCGTACCACCGAAGATGCCCTGCGACGGGAGCTGTTGGTCAATTGGGATGAACTGTTCACCGTTAAGCCGGCCGGCTAGCAGCTAGCAATCAGGGGGACTGCGGGAACGCCAGAAGCAGCAACGCGAGTCGCAAATCCCGCCTCGGTCAGCTCGATAACCTCGGTAAACGTTGCGTCGAAAAACTCCTCGGTTAGCAGGCGGTATGGCGGATGGTCGGGCTCACCGGGGTTTTCGCGTACAATCTCGTGCATGACGCCGATGGTCTTGAGCACATATTCTTTATGGATGGGATACTGCCCAAAACGCGTCGCAGCGGTATACAGGCGATCGGTCGCACGCGGGATGGAAACAATGCCCAGCGTCTTGCCAAACCAGTCAAAGTCGCCTTGCTTTTTAATGCGGAACTCCTCGCACGGCTTGCCGCCGTGCGCCTCCAGGTACTGATTCACGCGCGTATTCCATACGGTATCGGCCACCAGATGCGACCAGACACCAAGTGTCAAATCGAGCAACGACTGTGCCACATCTTCGGACGCAAGCGAGAACTCACAGGCGCCGGGACCGGCAACCGGCTCGGCATCCTTGTAGCGCTGGGGATAGTGCACGCGGTTCAGCCGCTCGCGTTCCTCGATAATCGAGGTCGCCGCGGCCGGCGCACCGATGGGCGAACTTTTAAGCAACGGTGCCACATAGGTATCCCAGAACTCATGCTCACGAGGCTTAGGGATGGGCTCAGGCTTGGCAAAGTGCGTAATGCGGTACGGAATGGGATCGGCGATGCCAGGGACCATATAGCCCACGAAGATATCCGGAACCACGCAGCCAAACAAAAAGGCATTGCGGTCGCGCACGCTATTGGCAAGCGCACCGGTGCGCTCCAGCAAACGCTCCGTCTGAGCGATATGAATGTTCCAGCTTGGCATACCCACCCCCATAAAAACCTGGATAACTATACCATCACGGCAAAGCCGCGCGGGCGGCTACGCACGCTCTACGCAGCAACTAGTCCGTAGCACCGCTTTCGGTTCCATACGACGGCGAAGGTGCCTCGACCACATGGTGATATCGATCGATATAGATTGCACGGGCACCCAGGCGTCGCACCAAATCCTGGTGATGCGTGCTCATCAAGACCGTCTTACCCGCCGCGACGTAGGCCAGCAAGAAGTTGACCACGATGTCGCATGAATCCTCGTCGAGTCCATTGGTAGGCTCGTCGAGGACCAAGATATCCGGGTTCATCGACACCACCGCAGCCAGCGCAACGCGTTTCTTTTGCCCGCCCGAGAGCTGATAGGGAGAGGCATCGGCAAGGTCGACAACCTGAAACAGCCCCATGGCATCGCGCACGCGGCGCTCGAGCTCGTCTGCCGGCAGCCCCATCTGCGCGGGACCAAAAGCAACTTCCTCGCCCACCGTAGCGCAGAACAGCTGAGCATCGGCATTCTGGAACACAAAACCTACGCGCTGATGAAAACGCTGAGCGGCCGCGGAATCCTTTAGAAACGCCGCATCGATCACGTGCCCGTCAAACAGGTATGCCCCTGCGTCCGCGAGCTCAAGGCCGTTAATAAGGCGCATGATCGTCGTCTTGCCACAACCGTTGGGACCGAGCAGGGCAACGAGTTCACCACGATCGACCTGCAGCGAAACGCCATCGACCACCGTATGACCCGCATAGGAGAACACTACGTCGCGAAACTCGATGAGCGGTGTGGCCTCGGCGCCGGTAACACCGCTCGCGCCCATCGCACCATTTGTATCGTTTGCCAAAACGTCGCCCTTCCCTATCCACATCGACGGCTCGACCGCCCGCGCTACAGCACTGCGCACAACACGGCGAGCAGAACCACAACGGCTGCGTAAACGGCATCGCGCCAGCCAAACCCGGCGCGCGCGGGCGCCGGATACGCACCGGCAAAGCCGCGGCAAAGCATAGCCTCGTCCATCGCGCGGCTGCATTCCATCGCCTTGATAAAGGTCATGCCCATGATACCCGCGATCGAATCGGTACGCGAAAATCCCTCAGGCGCACGGCCAACGCTGCGCAGCATGACCGATTCGCACAGATTGTGCGCCGTGCGACCCAGCACCTCGATGTGCTTGAGCGCCATATCAAACGTAAAGATGACCTCGTCGGGCAGATGTAGCGTCTTGAGCGCCGCCGACATGCGGCTCCAGGTGAGTGTCCACGAAACGCCCAGCACGAGCGACACGTTAATGAACGTCTTGAGCGCAATTTTGAGCATGGCGCCCGTAGCGGAAGCGCCCAGCAGCAGGGCAGGCAGCGCCAGAACCACTGCGAGCCCCGTGGCGCCGAGCGCCGGTACAATGGTCGCACGCAGCCCGCGTGCGGGGCGCACCGCGACCAGCACCAGCGCGATAGCCGCCATCAACATGAGGTACAGCGGGCTCTGCGTCAGACACACGCATAGAACGCAGACGAACATCCCCACCAGGCGCACCGGAGCCGAAACGCAAGAAAGGGCGCGGTCGACCATCGACCCGCCCTCGTGCGCGCCCCCACCCAGGCGAACCCGCTCAAGCAGGCTCGCCAGGTGCAGGACGTTCTTTTGCATCACACGATGCCGAGCCCCCACGGGCTCGTAACGCTGCTCGACCGCAAGCCAGCTAGGCAGCTCGGCTATTGCCATGAGCACCGCTTTCCTTAACCGTCAGCGAGATCAGACGGAATGCGATGGTGAGCACCGCCACGCCAATCACGCCGGACAGGATATACATGGCAGCCTGACCGGCAAAGCCAAGACCCTGCTCCTCGGAATAGGCCTGCAGGTAATCACCCGTAGGCAGAGCGTCGGCAAAGGTCGGGGTATCAAGGCCGACCGAAGCTTGCAGGCTGTCGTCACCAACCTCCTGAACGGTGGTCGCGGCGCCCTCGGCGTCCCACTCGCCCCATGCGTCACCTGTGGCAAGCAAGCCGAGCGGCGTAGCCACGACAAGCACGGCAACCAAGATGAGCGTGGGGACCAGCGAGGTCTTCTTGGCAGCAGCGCCCTCGGCAGTAAGCTGGCCATCGACGGCCTCGGGCCCGACGATAACGCTCGGCGCCGTCTTCTTGATAAAGCCGTAGATCGCGGCAGTCGCCACGCCCTCGACCACGCCGGCAACCAGCATATGCGGGATCAACATGGCCGGAATAGCCACGGACAGCGGGAAGGGGCAGTACAGCGGAGCGCCCGAAGCGTTGGTGAAGAGCATCGGCTGAATACCGAACTCGATTGCCGCGCAAAGGGCCGCCAGGCACAGGCCGACCCAGCCGCTTACGATGGCCGAAACCGAGGTGCCCCAGCTCTTGTCGTGCAAACGGCTGTTGAGCGCACGGAACACGATAGCAGCGGCAAACGGCAACACGAAGGCCATGTTAAAGCAGTTGGCGCCAAAGGACAGGATGCCGCCGTCGCCAAACAGCAGCGCCTGCAGTGCCAGCGCGACCGAAACCGCAATGGCCGCGGCCTCGGGACCCAGCAGCAGCGCGATGAGCGCGCCGCCGACGGCGTGACCCGTGGTGCCGCCGGGCAACGGCACGTTGAACATCATGAGCAAGAAGGAGAACGCGGCGCAGATGCCCAGGAAAGCCATGTGCTCGCGATCGAGCGTGGCGCGCACTTTCTTGATGCAGTGAACCCAAACGGGCACCATCGCCACTGCCATGACGGCATCGGTCTGCGGGGACAGATAATTATCTGGAATGTGCATGCACGCCTCCCGGTTATCGGCGCACGGAATTGCAACGCCGTTTGAATCACCTTTCCAGTGTTACGTAATGTCAGATTCGTAACACGACGCGGGCTATCATAGCAAAACGGCGCACTGCCGACAAAGCAGCACGCCGTTATGTAATGCGCGTGTCATATATGCAGGCTCAACGGTGCCTTATACCGAAAACAGCAGTCACGTAAGACTCGGCGGCAGCCGACGCCGGCCTATATCCGGCGCAGGACCTAGCCGCGGACCTCGCCGTTTACGCCCTTGCACACCTTGGTAACAATCTTCTGGTGCGCCTTTTCGACCTCTTCGCTGGTAAGCGTGTGGTCGTCGGAGCGATACGTAAGCGCAAAGGCCATGGACTTCTTGCCCTTGCCGATACGGACCGGATCGCGGTAGACATCGAACAGGCGCACGCCCTCGAGCAGTTTGCCGCCGGCGCTCGTAATACGACGCTCAAGATCCTCGCAGGTCACAGTGTTGTCGACCACGATAGCAAGGTCGTGCTCAACGGCCGGGTACTGCGAGAACTCACGGTAGTTCTCCTGGTTGCGGGCGCCCTTGATCAGCTTGTCCAGGTCGAGCTCAAAGGCAACGACGACCTCGTCAATGCCCATAGCCTCGCGTGCCTCGGGGTGGATCTCGCCAACCCAGCCCAGCACAGTACCGCCCGAGAGCACCTCGGCAGCACGACCCGGCTGCAGGAAGGCATAGCTCTCGCCCTCGACGGGACGGAAGCGAACCTTCTCGATGCGCAGCTGGGCAAGCAGCTCCTCGACGATGCCCTTGCCAAAGAAGAAGCGCAGCTTGCGGTACTTCATGTTCCAGGACTGCTCGCTCCACTGGCCCGAGAGCACACCCGCCACGGACTTGGTCTCCTTGGGCAGGCTGGCGTTCTCGCGACCGTGGAACAGGCTGCCGACCTCGTACAGGTGCACGTTGGGCGTACCGTGCGCCTCGTTGTAGGCCACGGACTGCAGCAGGCCCGGCAGCAGCGAACGACGCATCTCGGTCTGCTCGGCCACCAGCGGGTTCATGAGAACCACGGGGCAGCCGCGGCCCTCGGTGGACATGCCAATCTTCTCCAGGTCGCCCGGGGCGGCAAAGCCAAAGGTCGTGGTCTCGTTGAGGCCACAGGCGCGCAGGATCTCGCCGACCTTGCGGGTAAGCTTCTGCTCGCGGGTCAGGCCGCCGATGTGGTTCTTGGCAGCCGGGATGGTCGCCGTCACGCGGCCCATGCCCCACAGGCGCAGGACCTCCTCGATCAGGTCGATCTCACGCGGCAGGTCGGGACGGAAGCTCGGCGGCGTGACCATAAAGTCCTCGCCATCGCGCTCGACGGTGCAGCCCAGGCGGGTGAGCGAACGCTCGATAAAGTCGGGCTCGATGTCGGCACCGCAGATGGCGTGTACGCGGGCCAGGCGCAGCTTAATGCTGTCGATGGTCTTGGGCGCGGGGAACACGTCGACGTAGCCGGGAGCAACCTCGCCGCCGGCGATCTGTTCGATGAGCGCGCACGTCACATTGGCGACGTCCACGCAGCCGGTCTCGTCGACCTGGCGCTCAAAGCGGATGGAGGCGTCGGAGATCAGCGAAAGGTCGCGGCTGGTGTGCGAGGTGCGGCCGGCGTTGAAGCAGGCGCTCTCGACCATCACGTCGACGGTGTCGTCCTCAATCTCGGAATCCATGCCACCCATAACGCCGGCCAGCGCCACGGGACGCTCGCCGTCGGTGATAAGGCCCATGCCGGCGTCGAGCACGCGCTCCTCGCCGTCGAGCGTCGTGAACTTCTCGTCCTGCTGGGCGGCGCGAACCACCACACGACGGTGGCCATCGCGCTCGGCAAAGGTGTCCAGGTCAAAGGCGTGCAGCGGCTGACCGGTGAGCATCATTACATAGTTGGTGATGTCGACAATGTTGTTGTGCGGGCGCACGCCCAAGGCGTTAAGGCGCTTGACCATCCAGTCGGGCGACGGGCCGACCTTGACGTTGCGCACGATGCGGGCAACGTAGCGGTCGCACAGGCCCTCGTCGGCAATCTCGACGGAAAGCTCGTCGTCGGTCGCGCGGCCGGTCTCGGCCTTGATGGCAGGCAGCTCAACGTGGAAATCGCGGTCGAAGATGGCGCCGGTCTCGCGGGCCATGCCGATCATGGACAGGCAGTCGGGGCGGTTGGGCGTAATCTCGCAGTCGAGCACGGTGTCGCTCGAGCCCACATACTCGGCAAACGGCATGCCGCAGGGCGTATCCTCGGGCAGGATCATAATGCCGGAGTGGTCGCCGCCCAGACCGAGCTCGCGCGCGGAGCAGTTCATGCCCATGGACACGACGCCGCGAAGCTTGCTCTTCTTGATCTTGACGTCGCCGGGCAGAACTGCGCCGATCATGGCCGTGACGATGTGGTCGCCGGCCTCAAAGTTCTGCGCGCCGCAGACGATCTGCAGCGGAGCGAGGTTGCCGTCGGCGTCGAGATTCTTGTCGCCCACGTCGACCGAGCACACATACATATGGTCGCTATCGGGGTGCGGGGTCTTGGTGAGCACCTTGGCGGTCACCACGTGGTCGAAGGACTCGCCCACGGTGTCGATCGCCTCGACCTCGGTGCCGGTACGGATATATTCGTCCGAAAGGGTCTTGGGATCCTCCGGAATATCGATCATGGTCTTGAGCCAGTCGTAAGAAACACGCATCTAGCTCTCCTTTCATACTGAAAGCCTACGAAGAGATGCAGGTGGAAACTTCAACTTTGTGAACATTCCTTACAAAGCGAGGGTTGTCCAAGTGCGGCAGATCGGCCCGAAAGAGGAGCGCCGCGTACTTTGGTACGCAAGCGACGAATGAGCGCCGAGGTGCCGTGCTTGGGCAAGCCGCAGCCTAGAACTGATTCAAGAAGCGCATATCGCCAGTCATGAGCGTTCTGAGGTCGGGCAGGTCGTAGCGCAGGGCAGCGACGCGCTCGGCACCAATACCAAAGGCGAAGCCGGTGTACTTCTCGGGGTCGATGCCGCAGTTGATCAGGACGTTGGGGTCGACCATGCCGCAGCCCAGGATCTCGATCCAGCCGCTGTGCTTGCAGAAGTTGCAGCCCTTGCCGCCGCACACGTGGCAGCTCACGTCCACCTCGCAGGAAGGCTCGGTGAAGGGGAAGAAGTGCGGGCGGTAACGCGTCTTGCGATCCTCGCCAAACATGCATTTAACAAAGTAGTCGAGCGTGCCCTTAAGATCGCCAAAGGTGATGCCCTCGTCGACGACCAGGCCCTCGATCTGGTTGAACTGCGGCAGGTGGCAGGCGTCGGCCGTGTCGGGACGATAGACGGTGCCCGGGCAGATCATGTAGATGGGCGGCTTTTGCGACTCCATGGTGTGGATCTGCACGCCCGAGGTCTGGGTGCGCAGCAGCACGTCGGACTCGCCGTGGGCGTGAGCCTCGGGGTGCGCGACGCTGCCGGGGTTGTTGTCGACCACATAGAACGTGTCGCGAGCCGAGCGGCTCGGGTGATCCATGGGCGCGTTGAGCGCGGTGAAGTTGTAGTAGGAGGTATCGACCATGGGGCCGGACTCGACGGTGTAGCCGATACCGCAGAAGATATCCTCGGCCTCCTCGATGATCTGCTTGATCAGGTGCTGGTGACCGATCTGCGGACGGATGCCCGGCAGCGTGATGTCGACGGCCTCGTGCTCGAGTGCATGCTTGAGGGCGGCGGCCTTCATCTCGGTGGTGCGCTCGTCGAGCATGCCCTCGATCAGCTGGCGCATCTCGTTGGCGCGCTTGCCCATCACGGGACGGTCCTCGGGGGCGAGCTTGCCCATCATGCGCATCAGGCCGGTGATGCGGCCCTTGCGGCCGAGCAGCTCAACGCGCGCGGCCTCGAGCTTTGCGGCGTCGTCGGCGCTAGTGACGAGCTCCTTGGCCTCTTCCTCGAGTTTGACCAGATCATCAATCAGACTCATGTCTTCCCTTTCGTCTCTCGCGCATCCGCACCCCGGGACGGCTGACGCCGCCCGATGCTGCGGATGCGCGGCCCGGTTCGGTAACAAAAAACCGCCCTCGGGCATGTGCATTGCCCAAGGACGGTTAAATTCCGCGGTACCACCTTGTTTGACCCGGCGGATGTCTGGCCCGCCGCGCCCACTCTGCGCCTCTTGTCGCGAGGCTCACGGCTTCCCTACTGAGGCTTTGCTGCCACTGGCCGCGTGCCCGTTGAGGTCGCTGCTCGGGAGTGAACGCTTGGCCCTTGCCACCGCAGGAAGGCTTGCAGCCCATGACCTTCCCTCTCTTGCCGGCGACGCGGCGGGCAAAACCCTCTCCGTCAACGCATTGGGCTATAGGATAACACATTTCGCGAGCGCATCGCCGCGTTCCGTTTTGTTCGCGCTGGGTACAAGGCAAGTAGCTGTGAAAAGTGGCCGTGCATCCGCCTGCGGTGCTCGGCCTGCGAGATTAAGGATACGGTATGGGAAAGAAACTCGATAAGAAGGCCAAGGCCGCCGTGGCAAAGGCCGCCAAGGGCGTCAAGGCCGCTAAAGTCGACAAGGCCGTCAAAAAGTTCCGCAAACTCGAGGGCAAGCTGTGGACTCGTGAGTACCTGCTCAAGATTGCCGAGTTCGACGGCGCGACGATTGCCCCTGCCAATGGTGCTGCCGCCCGTGCCGACGCCATGGGCACGCTTGCCGGTGAGCATCACAAGCTGCTGACCAGCGAGAAATCCGTTGAGCTCGTACGCTCGTTAGCGCGCGAGACCGTCGCCGGCGGCAAAATTGACGACCCGCAGCTGCTCGACGAGATTCGCGTGCTCGGCCGCGACCAGCGCGAGGCAAGCGTTATTCCTACCGAGGAGGCCGAGGCCTGGACCAGGCTCACCTGCGAGGCCGACGCCGTGTGGCATAAGGCCAAGACGGCCAACGACTGGGCGAGCTTTGAGCCCTATGTGGATAGAATCGTCGCCCAACTTAAGCATCAGGCCGAACTCATGGACCCCAAGCGCGACCCATACGACGTTTGGCTCGACCAGTACGAGCGCGGCCTTTCTGCCGAGAGCTTCGACGCGTTTTGCGAGGAGGTCAAGGCCACGGTCGTGCCGCTCGTGCACGCCATCGGCGAGCGCGGCCAGCAGCCCGCTGCCGACTTTTTGCACGCCCGCGTGCCCGAGGCCGCCCAGCGCGCCATGAGCTTCGACCTGATGAAGCTCGTCGGCCTGAACCTGGACGACACCACGCTTGCCTTTACCGAGCACCCGTTTAGCGAGGGCTTTGCCGTGGGTGACGCGCGCATCGCGACACACATCTACGAGGACGATTGCATCTCCAACGTCTACAGCATCATCCACGAGGCGGGGCACACCATGTACGAGCTGGGCGTCAATCCCGCCTATGCGCGCACCTGCCTGGAGGGCGGCACCTCCATGGGCATCCACGAGAGCCAGAGCCGCTTCTTTGAGAACACCGTGGGCCGCAGCCGTGCCTTTATGGGACCGCTGCTCGAGGTGCTGCGCCGCCACGCACCCGAGGTCTACGGCGACGTCGACGAGGACACGCTCTACCACGCCGTGAACATCGCGCAGCCTTCGCTGATCCGCACCGAGGCCGACGAGCTCACCTATCCGCTGCACGTTATGGTGCGCTACGAGATCGAGCGCATGCTGTTTACCGGCGAGGCCACGGCCAAGGACATCCCCGCGCTTTGGAATCGCTTTATGGATGAGTACCTGGGCATTCCCGTTCCCGACGACACGCACGGCTGCCTACAGGATACGCACTGGAGCGGCGGCTCGTTTGGCTACTTCCCCACGTATGCGCTGGGCAGTGCCTACGATGCCATGTTTGTGCCGGCCATGTGCCGCGACGGTGTCGACCTTACCGGCGCCTGCGCGAGCGGCGACCTGACACCTGTCCGCGCCTGGCTGGGCGAGCACATTTGGCAGTGGGGCCGCGCCAAGGACGCGCCGGAGCTCATCAAGGGCGCGTGCGGCATGGCGTTCGATGCCCGCTACTACTGCAGCTACCTGCAGGACAAGTTCACCACGCTCTACGAGCTGTAAGGCATAACCGACACGCCAACGCAAAGGGGACGCCGCGGAACCAATCCGCAGCGTCCCCTTTCCACCTAGTCGTTTAAGAACGTCCCCAATGACTACCTTACAGAGCTTCCAGCGCGGCGGCGATGCGCTTCATGGCGGCATCGGCGGATGCTTGGTCGGGCGCCTCGGCCAGCACGCGGATAACCGACTCGGTTCCACTCTTGCGCACGAGCACGCGGCCCTCGCCTGCCAGCGCAGCCTCGGCCTCGGCGATGGCGTTCTGCACGCCCATGTTCTTGAGCGCGGCGTCCTTGTCCGCCACGTGCACGGCCACCTGCGCCTGTGGCAGCAGCTTGCACGGAGCCGTGAGCTGCGAGAGCGTCTCGCGCTCGGCACGAATCACTTCCATCACGCGCAGCGAGGTCATAATGCCGTCGCCCGTGCGCTCGATATCGCCAAAGATCGTATGGCCCGTCTGCTCGCCGCCCAGGCTGTAGCCGCCCTCGCGCATCTTGGCATACACGTGACGGTCGCCCACGCCGCTGGTCACGGCGCTCAGTCCGGCAAGCTCCAACGACTTGATCAGGCCAAAGTTGCTGGCGATCGTCGGCACCACGGTACCGCCCGAGAGACGCCCGTGCTTGTTCAGGTACACGCCGCACACGTACAAGATCTGGTCGCCGTCGACCACGCGGCCGCGCTCGTCCACGGCCAGGCAGCGGTCGGCATCGCCGTCGTAGGCAAAGCCCACATCCAGGCCCTGCTCCACCACGTGGCGCTGCAGGCGCTCAATATGCGTAGAGCCGCAGTCGACATTGATGTTAAAGCCGTCGGGCGCGGCATTGATCACGCGCACATCGGCGCCCAGTGCGTCGAACACCGGCTTGGCCACCGAGGATGCCGAGCCGTTGGCGCAATCGATGCCGATCTTGACGCCCTGCAGCGAAAAGTTCGCGCTGGCGATGAGCGAAGCAATGTAGCGGTTGCGACCCTGCATGTAGTCCACCGTGGCGCCGATGTGGTTGCCCGTTGCCAGCGGCACCTCGCTCTTGCCATCGATGTAGTCCTCAATGAGCTCCAGCACGTCCTCGTCCATCTTAAAGCCGTCGCTGTTGACGAGCTTAATACCGTTATCGCAAAACGGGTTGTGGCTCGCGCTGATCATGATGCCGCAATCGAAGCAGCCTTCCACAGTCTGATGCGCTACGCCCGGCGTGGGGATCACGTGCAGCATATAGGCGTCCGCACCGCTCGCGACCAGGCCGCTCACCAGCGCCGCCTCGAACATATAACTCGAGCGACGCGTGTCCTTGCCCACGATCACGCGTGCCTTGCGCTCGCGGTTGGCGCCGTAATACCAGCCCACAAAACGGCCAATCTTATAAGCGTGCTCTACCGTCAGCCCAACGTTGGCCTCACCACGAAAGCCGTCGGTGCCAAAGTACTTCATGCGCTCTCCTTACAAAATAGGGGCGAACAGATTGCCTGTCCGCCCCAAAATGGTACTCGATTATCTGCGCTACCAGAAAAACCCTACGCCGACGCGCTGTCGCGAGCCGCCTGGCATGTAGGAGTCTGACGCAGCGTAAGCGGCTTGTCCCCCGCCTCGGCCGACGTGGTCAGCGTATACGTGATCGTCGTCGTCTCGCCAGCATGCAGGTCAACGGTGCCCGAATAGAAGGGGATTCCATGCCACGTAGCGGCGCCAAGACCAAACTGGGTGCCCTCGACGGTCAGATCAGTAATGTTGCCGCCCGTCGGGGCAAACAACGAGACATTCAGACGCTCGTCGTCACGCGCGGCATCGGGTGCGCTCGCCGCAACGTAGTCGGGCAGCTTGCCAGCCTCCTCCTGCGTCATGATGTTCGTCAGGGTAACGGTGATGCGATAGGAGCACGTGCCGTCACCGTTCTTCACGCCCTGACCAATCTGCGTATCGGCGTTCAGGTACCAGTCGAGCTTGGAGAAGCTCAGGTTGTTAAAGTAAACGCCGGCAACAGGATCGGCGCTCGGGTCATCCGGATCGGGCAGCGAAGCGTCAATGCCCGTCTCTTTGATGGCATTCTGCTCATCATCGTTTCTCATCCACGCGATCAGGCGGCCCTCTTCGGCACCGCGCTCAACGGCGCTGACAAGCTTCGTAACATCGACATCGCCGATACCGCCAAGGATCTTGTCGAAGGCAGCGCTGGCGACGGATGCAAAGATGCCGTCCGACTCCTCGACCGGATAGTTCCAGTACACATCGTGCATGAGGACCTTTGCGGCGTTGGTGCCGTCGACAACCGTTCCGTCGGGCAGCGAGACATTACCGACCAGGCCCAGCAGATACTGCAGGAACACCGGGTCGATACCGATGACGCCATCAACGTCCTGTCCATACTGGGACTTCCACAGCGCGGCGACACGCTGCGAGTTGCGGGGCCAATCAGGCGAATAGGTATTGCCCGAGTTGTACAGGTTACTGTGGTTGCCGAACAGCGCCTCATCCTCTTCGTCGACGCTCTCGACTGCCTCATCCTCGCTGAGTCCAATGCGGGGAACAAACTCGCCAATCGACATCTGGCCGTCAGTGACCGAAATCAGGCCCTGCGAACCGCCAAAGCCGCCGCAAGCACGAATCTCGACGTTGTTCATGGCGTACATAAGGTAGTTGCGCGTCTGGCCGTTGGCGCCGAGCATCTGGGGAAGGACGGGGGCGACCTTCTCCGCCGCGTCAACCGCACCGTTGAGGGTGGCAAAGCCGTCCTTGGCCTTATCGACCAGCTCGGTCACCTGGGAAATATGAGTATCGCCAATGCCCTGGACCTTCTCGTTGGCGCTCTTGAACACCTTCGAGCTGCTGGAAAGCGAATCGGCGACCGCCTGCAGCGCGGACACGTTAATCATGCCGTCCTGGAACAGCTTGCCGGGCGTGGCCTGCGAAAGGTTGTCGGCCATGGGAACCAGCGCGTTGCTCGAGACATCGGACAGGGCATCAATCATGGTGCGGGCTGCGTTGATGTCACTGCCATACACCGGGATAAACGAAGCCGCCGTCCACAGCGGGCTCGAAGTCTCCGCCTTCATGCTGTCGCAGAGCTCATCGATCTTCTTCGCGTCGTCAGGCAGCGTCGAAAAATCGCCCGACGTGACCTTGTCCTTAAGGCCACCGACGATCTCGACAGCCTCCTTCGCTTCGCTCTTTACGGTCTTTGCCGAGTTAAGCAGCATAAAGCCGCTTGCGCCAAGCGCAACGAGAAGCACCGCGACTACAGCGGCAATAATGGCGCCGGTGTGACGCTTTTTGCGCTCGCCCTTGCGATGGCGATGACGGACCAGACCGTCAGAGGTCGAACTCGACGAAGCGTCGCTACCGTAGTTCAAGCCAAAATCGTAATAATCTTCCTTGGAACCCGAGCCCGCAAACTCGGCACCGCTATCATCCAGGCGGGCGAACGTGCCAGTCTCGGAGGCGCCGGTGTAAATCGTGCCAAGGTTACCCGTAAGCCCCGCGCCACCGGCAGAGGGAGTATTGTTGGCGGCCTTGTCGGCATTAACGTTGCCGGCGGCATTCGCGGCGTTGGCAGCACCTGCGTTGTTCGCGGGTACCGAAGGAGCCCCGCTCGGCTGCGACGTGGAGGTTGCACCGCCCGCAAAGACATTCCCTCTTGCACGGCCGGTCTTTTTTGCCTTTTGAGACTGCTCGTACAGAGCGGTAAACATCGCTGTCTCGCCCGGGGACACGCGCTTACCGGAACCGCCCTGTCCAGCGCCGCCCGGCGTGCCGGCCTTACCAGCCCCGTTCGGACGCGGCGGAACTGCAGGACGGCCGCTATCGCTGCCCTTAAAGTGATTACCAGCCATAAAGAAATCCTCGCAATTGAGTCGCAATGAAAAAGTCCATAACGTTACTAGTTTATGGCATTTTGAGCATCGACAGCTAAACTCCAGACACGGACATCAATTGGCGAAAATGCGGCACAACACCTTTTCCGTCTTGGCAGCGGCGCCAGCTACACCGTGAGGAACATCATCACGATGATCATGGCAAAGCCGATAAGGTCGGTCGGCAAAAACACCGTGCCCAGCATAACGGCGCTGGTGATGGTCGCCGAGACGGGCTCCACGGTTCCGATGAGACTCGCACGCACCGAGCCGATGTCCTTAACGCCCTGCATATAGAGCATGTAAGCAAAAAACGAGCCGATAACCACGAACACCGCGAGCGCCTCGACGCCGGCAGCGTCGAGTGCCGGCACATGCGCCCAGGGCTGCACGAAGACACATGAGATCACGCCCGCCGTGAGCATTGCCGAGCCCGTGACGATGGGGCTGCCGTATTCGGGCAGGATCTTGGCGGGAATCACCGCCATACACGCGGCGCTGACCGCACACATAAGACCTGCTGCCAGGCCAAGCGGCGAGATATTCAGGCTGGTGGGGTCGCCGCCGGTGGCGATTAAAAAGGTTCCACCCAGAGCCAGGCCAATGCCGATGACTTCGCGAGTACGCGGCATGCGGCGATCGATCACGCAGGTGTAGCCCATGATGATAACGAGCTGCAGGCACTGGAGCACCGTCGCGGTTCCGGCGTTCGTCAGGCGCACGGCCGAAAGATAGCAAAACTGGTTGAACAGCAGGCCAAAAGCGGTAAAGAGCAGCAGCTGCTTGCGATCGGCGGGTGTGGTCCAGAGCTTGACCAGGCGCTCGCGGTCGCGCGTAACAACCACGGCCATAAAGAGTAGACCGGCGAGAATCTGACGCACGCTCATAAGCCACAAGGTGTCGACGTGGTAGGTATCGAACAGAAAGCTCGCGCTGGTGCCCGAGAAGCCCCAAAACGAACCGCCCACCAGCGTAGCCAAGACGCCCGTGATCATCTTGCGCGACGAAGCGCTGTTCAGGCGGTCGCGCCAGGCGCGACGGGTGTTGCGGCTGAGCTCGTCGGTGCCCTCGGGCACATCAATGTTCGATATATCGGTCATCGGCACCGAAGCCCCTGCGCCTTCGACCTGCTCGACACACTCTTTGCTCATTCCACTCCCCCGAAACAGCCTGGAAACAATTCGGCTTACCTTACCACGGCGAAGGCACCAGCTGGAGGCTTGTCCGCTTATCGGTAGGACAATTCCGCAGGCGTCTTTCCATAGCTCGATACCGCAATGGCCTTGCATTATGCGACAGCCAAATCGCGGCAGTAAGCTCTTTTGAAATGGATAATGCAAAGCCCCCGAATTCCACAATGTAAGCGATTTTTAAAAATGTTCTTGCCACCGAGTTCAGGCTCCGTTATATTATCCCTTGCGCGCTTGCGCACCCTTGATCGGGCGTTTAGCTCAGGGGGAGAGCGCTTCCCTGACACGGAAGAGGTCAGAAGTTCAAATCTTCTAACGCCCACCAAATGTTCGCAGCTCAGAGGCTATGCCCTCTGGGCTGTTTTGTTTTATGTCGCCAAATCCGCTGGCAGCTCCAACCGCCCAACTGGCCAAAAGCCGACCATCTACTTGCCGATCTATCCATCGGTATAACCAATCAGTCCGCACCACAGCTTCTCGGCAAAACGCCACGATGTCTGCGCCCTGCGGTATCCTTGAGCCACTTACACCTGCAGCACCAAGGAGCCACCATGCGCACCGAGCTCGATGTTCCCTTTTCGCACAAAGAAGAAGCCAAGGCGTTGGGCGCCAAATGGGACCGGACCAAGAAAATCTGGTATGTACCCAGCGGCGTCAACCCCGAGCCCTTTGCCGAGTGGCTGCCCGGTATTGACCGATCCGACCCCTCTGCGCCGTATATATATCTAGTACTGGGCAAGCGCGAGTGCTGGAAGTGTCACAAAGAGACCTCGGTCGCGGCCTTCGGCATTCCCTATCGAGCCGATAACGACGAAAGCATCGCCATCGCGCACGCGCCCAACGAAGCCGGGCACATTGCCATCGACACGGCCAACGCCAACGCACTCGCCATCGTGCCCGCTCTTGGCTGCGTGCCGGGCGAGATCCGCGACTACCTTCATAAGCGCTGCGGCTACAAGCCCGTAGGCGCGCGAGCCTCCAAAGCCCCGTCGCTCGGCAACACGTGCACCAGTTGCGACGCGCTGCAAGGCAGCCGCTATCTGTTCGAGGAGCCCTCGTCCCCGTTTGCCCTCACTGCCATCAACAAGCTGCCGGCACTGGAGTTTATACGCGTCGAAGTTGCCGGCGTCTTTGGCGTCCCGGCCACGCGTACCGACTTTGACCAGGCGCTCTTTACCTGGGCACGCGACCATCACGCCGAGTTCCACAAGCAGCTCGGTGAGGGGATTTATTTGTAGGGACGGAGAGGCCTTCACAGTCAGCTCCTCCGCATCACCTATCCCTCGTCGCCGGCGTCGTACACGATATCGAGGCCACAAACGGGGCATTTCTCCGGATACACCGGCATATGAACGCCTGTCTGTTTCCTCACTTCGTCGCTGAACCTGTCGCGCGCATCGATGAACCGAATGTCGAGACACGGTATTTGCGAGCCGCAGCAAGGGCAGGTGACGACAAACGACCCGCAATCAACCTCTACGCTCGGAAACATATTGTTGTCTATAAGGGCACACGGCAGTTTTCCGTACTTCCCCATCACAATATCGCCTCGCCAGCTCATACACGCTCCCCTCTCGCTATACAAAACAGGAAGAGCATGCACCGGCGGGCATGCGCGAGATTGCATCGCCACGCGATCCGATCAAACAACACGATCGTCAAAGAATGCCAAAGCCAAATACGCTAATACGGCAGAAGCCCCGCCTTTTCACGCTTCTTTTCCGAGCGATCGAACTCAATGCGATGGGCCTCAAGAAACACCGCATTGGGTCGCCACTGACGCTCATTCGGCTGCCTTAGCGTCGCACCCGCAAAGGAAGCGTAGCCGGTCTTATCCAGCAGGTACGATCCGCACAGCCGATATTCGCCGCAAACAGGCTCAAACGAAATCAGATGAGCATCGAATAAAGCATGTAAGTCGCGCCGAAGCAGAATGCCGTTGCTGGCAACCTGCGATTTGGGTCCCGAGTAATTCTCGATATGTGCAGCCTCCAGAGCTTCGCTGACGCCGCAGTCCGACACCGCGCAACGGCCATCATAGGCGGCAACGAGCTGCTTGCGGAACCATTGCTGCCCCAATCGCTCGCGCCTTAACGCATAGCGGACCTTTTCGTCGTCGGTCGTACCCTGTCCGGCAAACTCAATATCGACGGGCATGTGCTTCAGATAGCTCATGTCGGGCGCAAAACGGGGGTCCGGTCCGCCTTTATGAACAGGACCGTGCAGAACAAACCATCCGTTTTCGGGCTCGAACCGTTCAACAAACGCAAGGCCGAGCACCTTGTAGCCCACCTCGGTTGCAAATATGACTCCGACTGGAACGCCACATTCCATGCAGTTGAGCATTTTACTGTTGTAATTCTGGTCTCGAGAACCAACGGCGCCTAGCGCTTGGACCGAATACTTAATGACCCACGTACCATCGTCCAAATAGAGCGGAGGTACATCGGTGTAGAAGCTCTTTTTAGAGTTATGGACCGAAAGCGCAAAGATCTTATTGGGATCTTGCTTCACCCGATCCTGGCCCGGCCAGAAGATCCCTGAATCCCGCGTTACGGGAAAGAAGTCCGAGCCAATTCTCAAACGATACTGATACTGAGGGCTATCTTCCTTGGTGTGGTGCGGAAGGCTGGTCCAAACGCCGCCGCGCTGTTCCTCACCCAGAAACCACTCCCATGCCTCAACGTATTCGGAAGGCACGAGACTGCAGGCGCGGTCATAGCTTGGTCCATCCATCAACGGAACAGCAAGGTCAATGTCGTTCATCGCCAGCACCTACAACCATACGAACGCGAGTTATGCCCCTCAATAATATGGCCGAGAGTCAATTATTACGAGATCTCATTCCGCGATCGGCACATCGTTGATGCTCTCGGTTTGCCGCTGGCGCGCTTGTACCCCGCTACCCCACTTCCCTGTATACTGATGTAGCACGTGTTTCATCCGGGCTTGTTGGACCGGGTCGTTCATGGGAGGGCCTTATGGCTGCTTCGAATCCACCTAAGGGGAGCGTTTCTTCTTCGTCCATCAAGCCGGTTACGCGCAAGGCCGTGCGCTGCCAGCGCGAGGTCGCCTGGCTTATCACGCAGGCGGCGGGCAGGCTTGTGGCGACCACCCAGGACGTCAATGCGCCTACGCCGAGCTTTGTGTTAGCGGCGGCGCTGGATTTTGTGCGCCAATTGGAGCTTGCCGCACAGGATACCAGCGGCCACCTCGACTACCAGAATGTTATGGCGCCCGACCTGCAAACGTTCTGCCACATGGCCAAGTTGCCCGCCGCGCCCAATGAGCTTTCGGACGCAGGCTACATGTTTACGCTTTCGGGCGCGGACCTTATCCGCGATATCTACGCATACTGCAGCGAGCTCGCCGAACGCAGCGTCTTTGGCACGGCTGAAGTCAAACCGGGATATGTCATCAAGCTGGTTCTTAGGCTGTTCTTGATGGACGGGTTCGGGGCCATACCGGCGTAAGCCGAGTCTTTAGCATCACCGTCGACTGGGCAACAACCGCTTTACCTTAGTGGGCGCCAATCGAGGGTCGATTATTGAGTCGCCTCGTCCACTAACGCATTTATTCCACGCGCTCTGACAGTCGATACTTGCGGTTGCGGCTCGTCGCCGGCGCCGTGGGCTCAAGCTCGCCTTGAGCAATGAGCGCGTTGACGCGCGACCTAACCTGGGAAATTGTAAGCCCCGTGCGTTCTGCCAGCTCACGCGTCCCCAGCTCGCCGTAGTGTTTGAGTGCCGTCACAATTAAGCCCCCGCCATGATCGACCGGCTCGATCTTTGAACGGTAAAGTACGACCTTGAACCGATCGAACCCCGGGCAGAACAGGGGCTCGGCCAGACCATGCGCGCGCATGGCATCGATCATCATCGGGATGCCCGAGCCATTGCCCTCAGCCGGCGAACCTGCGCCATCCGGCAGCGGGACAATCGACATGAGTTTCACGAGCGTCGCGTTACGGCATCGGGAGCTGCCGTCAAACAAGTTCTCGCGAGTCTTTCCCCCGTAAAGGCCGCCAGGATTCGTCACCTCGACACGATCGTCAAAGACGTCGACGGCAATCGATTGTCCACAGAACCGATCCCCGTATTCTCGATGGATTGCGGCGTTGGCGATTGCCTCGCGCAGAACCTCCTCGGGAATCTCCAGCGAGTCGACACGCGAGACGCCTTGGACGGTCGAGGTTCGCCGCAAATTCTTGGCGACGGCCGCGACAGCATCCGAGATCATCTCGCCCAACGTTCCCTCACAGATCGTGCGGTCCATGAACCTCAGCGACCCCGCCGTGCCTTTCCGGGTCCCCGCATAGACAGCCATGTCGATAAAGAGCTTGGGATAAAACTGCTGAGGGTAGGTGCCCGCAACTAGGAGTCCAGCCTTGGTGACATTGCCCTGGGAATCAAGGAAATTTAGGCGCTCCAGCTTCGTTTGTTTGTCCGGCGCGCCGCGCATTGCCCGAGGCGTCAACGAGAAAGCCCGATCTATCGTACGGTCGACCAGCGCCTCGTCGAGATCGTCCGCACCCGCGCCCGCCACCGCGTCGCGATCGCTCGGAGTCGCTCGACCGTATGACGCCAATGCGAGCACCTCGGTCGACGAAAGCGGGACATCTTTGTCATCGATGCGTTTGTAGCTGCCACCTTGAGCGCCCCGCTCTATGACATAGCAAGGCTTGCTCGACGGGTCGAGCTCCTCAATCGTGATGACCAGAACCACGGTGCCCTGGAGCTCCACGCGCTCAATGGTGTATTTGGGCGGATTGGCCAGCTTTCCGCGACCGCCGGCATCGCCCATGCCCGCCACGAATTGGTTGAGCACTTTCTCGGTCTCAAAGTTTGCAACTGGGACAAAACCCGCGCGCTCGCTCACGCCGAGCACGATAATTCCGCCGGCGGTATTCGCGAATGCGCTAACCGTTTCCCATACGTCGCGAGAAAGCGTCGTGGCGCTCTCCTTGACCTCGACGTTAAGATCGTCCGAGCCCATGCGCCTTAAAGACTCGAGCAGACCGATCAGCTCGTTCTCGTTCATCTGCACGTCCTTTCGCTCGGTCCGGCGGAGAATGCCGCGAATAGATTTCCTTCGTCTCTCAGTTATCTCTCGTAATTATCTCTCATCTATCTCTCTATCTCTCGGCTTAGAGATAGAGAGATAGATGAGAGATGGAATGTCTACCATTTGCTTCATTTATACATATTTTTGCTGGTAGAACAATCGGTATTGAGACAATAGCATGATTGCCTGCCTCTTTACTGCTCAGTTATCTCTCATATTTTTCTCTCATCTTCCTGTCATCTCTCATATTAGAGACGAATGAGAGACGAGAGATACGCGAGTGATGGACGAGCGAGGATTTTCGGACGGTCGGATATCGAGAGTGGATATTTGGACGGTTTTTGGGGCTTTTGCGGCAGATTCCGTCCAAATATCCACTCTCGTTCAATTTGCGTCCAAATATCCACTCTCGTCAGTCCGATTTTCCACGCCCGTTCGGTCGGCGTCCGAAAATCCACGCTCGTGTGTCCGAATTTCCACTCTCGTTCGACAGGCGACCAGGACGCATCGACTTCCCATCGGCATAACCGCCAGTTCGCCGCAGAGCCGCGGCCCCATATGGGTATACTCTCGAGGATTCGACTCGATTCGCCCCCGCTGGGGCGTCAAAGGAGACTGCATATGTCCACCACCTCAACCGACCCGCGCGCCGCTGCCGCCGCACTGCTGGTGCCCGGCGCCACCTGCCACGGTTTTGCCATCGAGCGCTGCGAGACCGTGCCCGAGCTTGACTCGGACGCCTATGTGCTGCGCCACACTGCCTCGGGCGCTCGCCTGCTGTACCTGGCATGCGACGACGAAAACAAGGCCTTTGCCATTGGCTTTAAGACGCCGCCGGCCGATTCCACCGGTGTGTTCCATATTCTTGAGCACTCGGTGCTGTGCGGATCGGCCAAGTTTCCCGTCAAGGAGCCGTTTGTCGACCTGATCAAGAGCTCCATGCAGACGTTCCTCAACGCCATGACCTACCCCGACAAGACCATCTACCCCGTTGCCACCACCAACGAGCAGGACCTGTACAACCTGATGGACGTGTACCTGGACGCGGTGTTCAACCCGGCCATCTACACCAAGCCGACCATTTTTGAGCAGGAGGGCTGGCACTACGAGCTGGACCTGCCGGAGGGCGCCGAGGGCGAGGGCGACGACAGCTCCGCGAGCCTGCGCGAGGGCACGCTGCGCTATAACGGCGTGGTGTTCAACGAGATGAAGGGCGCGCTGTCCGACCCCATGAGCGTGCTGGACGATGCTGTTAACGCCGCGCTCTATCCCGATACCGCCTATGCGCACGAGAGCGGCGGTGACCCACGCGCGATCCCTGCGCTCACCTACGAGCAGTTCCTGGACACGCATGCGCGCCACTACAATCCTTCCAACTCCTACATCACGCTCTACGGCGACCTGGACGTGGACCGCGCCCTGGCCTTTTTGGACGAGCGCTATCTGTCGCAGCCGAGTGCCGCAAGTCGCCGCATGGACGCTGCCGTCGCCGTCGGCGAGAACCCGTCCGCGCTGGCGCCCAATCCACTGGACGTGCAGGCGCCCGTGACCTGCGAGTATAAGCGCGTCGAGATGGCCACCACGCCCGAGAACGCCCTGGTGGGCCTGGGCCTGGTGCTGGGCAGCGCGCTCGACCGCAAGCGCACGATCGCGGCGGACATCCTGTTCGAGGCGCTGCTGGGCTCCAACGAAGCACCGGTTAAGAAGGCCATTCTGGCCGCCGGCCTGGGCGGCAACGTGGTGAGCTACACCGCGGCCGAGAGCCTGCAGCCCTACGAGCTCATCATGCTGCAAAATGCGCAGCCCGGCGTAGCGCGCGAGCTGCGCCGCGTGTTCCAGGACGCCTGTCGCGACCTGTGTGAGCACGGCGTTCCGCGCGAGCGCCTGGAAGCCATCATCAGCAGCAACGAATACGACCTGCGCCAGCGCGACTACGGTATCGCCGACGGCGTGGCCATTGCGTGCGACGCGCTGAGCACGTGGCTCTACGATGACGACGCCGCGACGTTGGCGCTCAAGTACGGCCCGGTGTACGAGGAGCTGCGCGGCGAGCTGGACGGCAGCTACTTTGAGGACCTGCTGCGCGAGCTGGTGCTGGACAACGACCATATGGCGCTGGTCGAGCTGGTGCCGGTGGACGCCACCGAGGGTTCGGAGGGCGCCGAAGCTGCCGAGCTGGCAGCCAAGCGTGACGCCATGACCGATGCCGAGCTGGCCGACGTGGTCGAGCGCACGGCTGCGCTGCGTGCCGCGCAGGAGGCCGAGGACACACCCGAGGCCAAGGCCACGCTACCGCGTCTGCGTGTATCCGACATTGGCGCGGCGCGCCCCGAGCCGCCGCTGGTCGTGGACACCACTGCGCCCATTCCCTGTCTGCGCCACGGCATCCCCACTAACCGCCTGGCCTACGCCATGCAGTATTTCGACCTGAGCTGCGTCGCGTTTAAGGACCTGCCCTATGTGACGCTGCTCTGCCGCCTGCTCAAACAGCTGCCCACGAGCGAGCACTCGGCCGAGGAGCTCGACAACTTGCTCGCCGGCAAGCTGGGCTTTTTGAGCTTTACGACCGAGGTCATGACCCAGCCCGACGTGGACGGCGTGCGCCCCTACCTGCTGGTGAGCGCCGGCGCCCTGTCCGAGAAGATCGATGCGCTGGCGAGCCTGCCGCGCGAGGTGTGGTCGAGCACGCTTTTGCTCGATGCCGACGCCGACCGCGTGCGCGACGTGCTCACGCAGATTCGCATCGGGCTTGAGCAGGGCTTTATCAACAACGGCCACTCGGCGGCGCTCGGTCGCGCGATGAGCTACAGCTCGCCTTCGGCCGTGGTGCGCGAGCAGCTTTCGGGCGTGGACTTCTACCTGTTCCTGCGCGATCTGCTCGACCACTTTGACGAGCGCCTGGACGACCTGCGCGCCAAGCTTGCCGAGCTGGCAGGCCGCATCTTTGTGACCGATGGGTGCCTGGCGAGCTTTACCGGCAGCGATGAGGACTTTAACGCGTACTGGGCCGCCGCGGGTGACCTGGGGTTGGGCGCGGGCGACGGCGCCAATGCCGGCCGCAACGCGCTCGTGGTGCCGACGCTGTGCGACCGCCACGAGGCCTTTGTCATCCCCAGCGATATCTGCTTTGCGGCAAGCGCGTGCGATCCGCGTCGCCTGGGCATCGACGTGACGGGCGCCTGGGCGGTTGCCGCCAACGCGCTCTCCTACGACTACCTGTGGAACGAGATCCGCGTGAAGGGTGGCGCGTACGGCTGCGGATTCCGCGCGGCCGGCGAGCGTCAGGCGGCGTTCTACACCTACCGCGACCCGGCAATCGACCCCTCGATTGAGCGCGTGGCGCGCGCAGGCGAATGGCTTGGCAGCTTTGAGCCCGACGAGGCCGCCTTTGAGGGCTTTATCGTAAGCTGCGTGAGCGGTATGGACGCGCCGGTGAAGCCGTACGCGCTCACCAAGCGTCGCAACACGACCTACCTGGCCGGGCTCGATCCGCATGCACGCGAGGAGCGCCGCGCCCAGATGCTTGCCGCCACGCCCGGTGAGCTGCGCTCGCTCGGCGCCGACGTGGCGCGTATCGCAGCCGAGTCGCCAACGTGCGTCTTTGGCGGCCGAGACGTCATCGCCAAGAGCAACGCCGGCTTTAACGTAGTCGACCTGCTGGGCTAACCACAACAAAGGTAGATTTTTGGGACATGCCTGAAAATCTACCTTTTTCTTTTGCCGCAGTCTGCCGGTTTGTCTCGATCTGTAACGCCAAGACGGCAATATCGGCTCCAGATGTTACTAATCGAGACGTTTTCGGATGACCCCGTCCCTTTGTCTCAATCTGTAACATCTAGGTCCGATTTTGCCGAGCTACTGTTACAGATCGAGACAAACCGCCGCGAACACCCGCTCTTCGTCAAAACCCACGAAGGTGTCCATGAACCGCCCCCTTTGCGATGGCTTATGTGGTGGTTTGGGTGTTTGCCCAGATAAAACCTGCCAAAATAAACCTGTCCCTTTTTGGTAGGTTTGCTAGAGGAGGTTGGGATGGACAAGGCCGAGTTGCGGAAGGCGGTGATTGCTCGGCGCGACGCTCTTGATTTGGATGTGCGGGCCGCGAAGTCTGCCGTTATCTGTGCGCGGCTTGTTGAGCTGTTGGATCACTTGGGTACCGCAGCGCCGCACACCGTTGCCGTCTATGCCGCGATGGGTTCCGAGGTCGACCCAGCCGCGTTTGCCGCTGCGGCCGCCAAACACGGCTGGCGCGTGGCCTATCCGTGCATGTTCTCGGCAACAGACGCCGCAGCTTGTGGCCAGCGCATGTGCATGCGGGCAGTTGCCGCCGACGATGCGTCCGCGGCGCCGTTTATCGCCCACCCCACGCGGGCCTTCGCGGCCACAGACATCGACAGCGGTCGCTTCCCTATCGTGCCTGCCGAGGCTCTCAACATGATTATCGTGCCGCTCGTAGCATTCGACCGCGCCGGCGCGCGCCTGGGCTACGGCGGCGGCTGCTATGACCGCTACCTGCCCATGCTCTCGTCCGCATGTCAAATCATCGGCATAGCCTTTGACGAGCAGCGTGTCGGCCACGTTCCCACCGACGCCCACGACCTGCCGCTACCCCACATCATCAGCGCCTAATCGCCGCCACATCAGCCACGGCTACAGCAGTACCATCGCAGCCTAGTGCTCCTCGCCGGCGCGGGCCAGGTCGTAGGGCGTGGTCTGGTAGACGTAGTAGTTGAGCCAGTTGGTGTAGAGCAACTGAGCCTGGCTGCGCCAGACGTTGCGCGGCTCGGCCGTGGGGTCGTCATTCGGGAAGTAATGCGCCGGAACCTGGGGGTTGAGCCCGCGCTTCACGTCGCGCTCGTACTCCAGACGCAACGTGTCGGTATCGTACTCGGGGTGACCAAATACAAAGAAGCGACGGCTGTCGGTCGACTTGACGATGTACAGGCCCACCTCGTCTGACACGGCCACGACCTCAAGCTGCGGCTCGGCCTCCACGTCCTCACGGCGCACATCGGTGTTGCGCGAATGCACGGCATAGAAACGGTCGTCAAAGCCGCGGACCAGCGGGCTTTGCGGCTTCACCAGATAATGCTCGAACACGCCGCTCGCCTTTGCCGGCAGGTCGTACTTCTGGATGCCGTAATGATGGTAGAGCCCCGCCTGCGCGCCCCAACAAATATGCAGCGTAGAGTGCACGTGCGTGGTGGACCAATCCATGATCTGGCAGAGCTCGGGCCAGTAGTCGACCTCCTCGAACGGCATCTGCTCCACCGGCGCGCCCGTGATGATCAGGCCGTCGTAGTGGATGTCGCGGATGTCGTCGAACGTGCGGTAGAACGTCTCCAGGTGGCCGGCGCTCACGTGCGTGGCCTCGTGCGTCTTGGTGCGCAGCAGGTCCACCTCCACCTGCAGCGGCGTGTTGGAGAGCTTGCGCATGATCTGCGTCTCGGTGGCGATCTTGGTAGGCATGAGGTTGAGGATGAGCACGCGCAGCGGACGGATGTCCTGGTGCAGCGCGCGGTACTCGGTCATGACAAAGATGTTCTCGCTCTCGAGCTGCGCGGCGGCAGGGAGAGCGTCGGGGATACGAATGGGCATGGATGCTCCTTACGAGTCAGTTGCAGCTATGGTACAACGACCGGCCCCATCCGCGCGAGCGCATCGCCCAGCGATGCCGTCAGCGGCCCAAATCACTCCAAAAGTAGAGATTAAGGCATGTCCCAAAATCTACGGCACTTTAGCCTAGCAAAGTAACAGCAGAACGCTACAATGGTTCGATGCGAAAAACTCGGCCGAAAGGATACGTATATGTACCAGACGCGTAAGATCGGTGTGGTCGGCCAGGGCCACGTAGGAGCACATGTCGCCAACAGCCTACTTATGCAGGGCATTGCCGATGAGCTGTACCTGTGCGATATCAACGAGGCCAAGGTGACGTCCGAGGTCCAGGACTTGCGCGACTCCCTTTCGTTTGTCCCGTACAACACCAAGATCGTCAACTGCTACGACCACTACGAGGAGCTGGCCTGCTGCGACGTCATTGTCAACGCTGCCGGTAAGGTCGCGCTGGCCGCTGGCAACCGCGACGGCGAGTTGTTTTTTACCACCGACGCCGCCCGCACCTTTGCCAAGCGCATCGTCGACGCCGGCTTTGACGGCATCTTCGTGAGCATCTCCAACCCCTGCGACGTCGTGTGCACCGAGCTGTGGCACCTGACCGGCTACGATCCCAAGAAGATCATCGGCTCGGGCTGCGGCCTGGACTCCGCCCGCCTGCGCACCGAGATCTCCAAGAAGGTCGGCGTGAGCCCCAAGTCCATCGACGCCTACATGATCGGCGAGCACGGCTTTAGCCAGCTGGCTGCCTTTAAGGCCGCGACCATCGCCGGCAAGAGCCTCAACGAACTTCAGGCCGAGAACCCCGACAAGTATGTCTTCGACCACATGGAGATTGAGGAGCTCGCGCGCAAGGGCGGCTACGTAACCTACCAGGGCAAGCAGTGCACCGAGTACGCCGTCGCCAACTCCGCCGCGCGCGTCTGCGCCGCCGTGCTGCACAACGAGCACGCCGTGCTTTCGGCCTCTACGCTTATGACCGGCCAGTATGGCGAGGAGGGCATCTTTACCTCCCTGCCGTGCGTGATCGGCGCCGAGGGCGTCGAGGAAGTCTACACACTGGACCTGTCCGAGCACGAGCTCGAGGGCTTCCACAAGAGCTGCCAGCACATCCGCGACAACATCGCCCAGCTCGACTGGTGGGACGCCGAAGGCGTTGTCGGCAAGTAGACCGTCAATCGCCGCAATCTCGCGAATCTAAACGCGATACCAAGCGGGCCGCGCCGGAAATCCCCGGCGCGGCCCGCTTTTTTGACTCACGCAGTGCCCTTGCGAATCGAAGGTGAATACTTTTCCCGGTGCCTAGTACTGCTCGATGCCCATGTAGCGACGAACCTCGGGGCTGTGGTCGAACACCTTGCCGCGGGCGGCGCGCAGCTCGCAGCTCATCGCATAGAAGAAGATCGGCTCCAGGAACGAACGCACGCTGGCGGGCACCTCGCCCACGCCGTACTCGAGCGCATCGAGTACCATAACCGTATCGGTGTGCGTGTTGAGGAACGCGAGTGCACGCTCCTCCATGGGGCGGCACTCGCCCGATCCGAGCTGCACAAAGTAGAACACGCCGGGCTCGGTGGCCTCAAACGGGCCGTGGAAGTACTCGCCGGAGTGGATATAGCAGCAGTGCTGCCACTGCATCTCCATGAGCGAGCAGATGGCCATAGCGTAGGTCTGGCTAAAGTTGGGGCCGGATCCCAGGATATAGAAGAACTTGTGCTGCTGGCAGAGCTCGGCAAAGCGATCGCCCAGCTCGGCGTTGACCTTCTCGCGGGCAGCGGGCAGCAGGGCATCCATCTGCTTAAGGCCGGCGTACATGTCGGCGAGTGCCTCGTAACCCTCCTGCTGGTCGAGCAGTTCGGCAGCGATCAGAGCGCCGATGCCCTGCGGTACCTCGGCCTGCGGCACGCCTTCGCCCCACGGATAGACCCAGGTGGTCCACTTGCCGTTATCGATTTTGGAGCCCTCGCAGTCGGTCATGGCCACGACCTCGGCGCCGGCGGCCAGCGCCATCTCACAGCCGTCGACGACCTCCTGCGTATTGCCACTATGGCTGCAGGCGATGACGAGCGACTTCTCGCCAAGGCTCTTGGGGGCCATCAGGCAAAACTCGCGTGCCGTGTAGACCGTCGAGGTAAACGTGGTTGCCTCGCGCTTGAGCAGCTCGTTGGCCGGTATCAGGTCGATCATCGAACCGCCGCAGGCGATCCAAAAGACATTCTCAATCTTGCCCTTGCGCTCGATAATTTCCTGAATCAGATCGTGTGCGTTCATGGTGATGCTCCTCCTTGTGTGGCGGTTTTGAACGACGTCAGCTCGTACCTGCGGTCGTTCTATGTTGTCCTATTTATAGCACGCATGACGACGTACGTGAAGCCATCTCACCAAATTTGTTCTATATCGTTCTATCTGTGGACGTTAGATGTCGAACACGTAGCGCGAACCCACGATCTTTTGGCGTCCGAGCAGCAAGGGCCGCTCGTCCTCATCGGTAAAGTACGCCTCCATATAGAAGAGCGGCTCGCCGACCGGCACCTCCAGCAGCGAGGCCGCCTGAGCATCGGCAAGCGCAATCTCCACAGTACAGGGGTCGGACTTGAGCGGCGCGCGACCCGAATGCTCGGCAACGAGCGCAAAGATGGAATTGTCCGTGAGATCCTTGTCGGCAAGCGTCTGCAGATAGGGATGGTCGGCCAGCACAAAGGCGTTGTTCTCGAGCATGACGGGCACGCCATCTGCCGTGCGCACGCGCTCGACAACGATGAGTTCGCAGCCGGGCTCCACCCCAAAAAACGCCGCGTCCTCGCGCGTCGCCGCAACCACCGTGCGCGACACCAGGCGTGCTCCGGCCACCATGTCGTTGGCAGCGCAACCCTCGGAAAAGCTCTGAACGTCACCCTTCTGGACAATTTTGCGCTTGAGCTTGGGCGCGCACACAAACGTGCCCCTCCCCTGCTGGCGGTTGAGATACCCCGCGCGCGACAGCTCCTCGATGGCGCGGCGCACAGTGACGCGTCCCACGCCGTAAGACTTCGCGAGCTCCATCTCAGAAGGAATGCGCGAGCCGGATGCGTACACGCCGCGCGCGATCTCGCCCTTTAGGTCATCCATAACCTGCTGGTACAGCGGCACGGCGGACACCTCAGTGCGCTCGGTTTTATCGTCGGATGCCATCGTTATGCTCCATTCCGTGCATGTTCGGACTCAAACTCTTCAATCGCCGCCATAAACTGCTCGCCAAAGGCGTCGGCCTTTTTCTCGCCGATGCCGTTGACCTGGATAAGCTCGTCGCGCGTCTGTGGGCGTAGGCGGCACAGGCCGCGCAGGGCCTTGTCGGAAAAGACCATGTACGGCGCCATCTCCAGCTCCGTCGAGATCTCCTTGCGGAGGGCACGCAGGCGCTCGAACAGCTCGGTATCGTCGCCAACACGCGGGCGCTGATCCAGCTCGGCCTCCTCGCGCAGCAGATCGACGGCGCGGCGGGCGCGGGCCGAGGCCTTGTGCTTGGACGCACGACGCTTAACGGTAAAGGCGAACGCCTCATCCTCGACCTCGACGGCACGCGGACCCAGCCCCACGACCGGGTACTGCCCCTGCGAGGTGGCCAGATAACCGCGGCCGCACAGCTGGCCGATGATGTCCTTGATGCGCCCGACCGATTCGCTCGACAGCTCACCGTAGCCGCGGTCCTCGTCCAGATGCATCTGGCGAATGCGCTCGGTGTTGCCGCCGTGGAGCACATCGGCGATGAGCGACTTGCCAAAGCGCATGGGACGCGTGGCCACGTAGCGCACGGCGGCGCGGGCCATATCGGTGACGTCCTCGACCTCGAACTGCGTGAGGCAGTTGCTGCAGTTGCCGCAGCTCTCGACGTCGTCCGTGGCGGTGCCGCCCGTACTGGCCGCGGCATGCTCGGCCGCGGCCTCGTCGCCAAAGTAGCGCAGCATGTATTCGCGCAGGCAGCCGGTGGTATTGCAGTAGCCCTCCATCTGGCTGAGCAGACGATATCGATTCTGGAGCGCCCACGCGCGCTGCTCGTCGTCGAGCGCCTCATCGGCAGCATCGCCGCGGTCGATCAGAAAGCGGCGCATGCGAAAATCGTTGCCGTTCCACAGCAAGTAGCAGCTGGCCGGGTCGCCATCGCGGCCGGCGCGGCCCGCCTCCTGGTAGTAGGCTTCGATGCTCTCGGGCACGTTGTTGTGGATCACGTAGCGCACGTTGGGCTTGTCGATGCCCATGCCAAAGGCGTTGGTGGCAACCATCACCTGGATATCGTCGTCGATAAAGGCGCGCTGGCTTTGGCGACGGGCGTCGTTGCCCATGCCGGCATGGTAGCGGCCAACGCGAATGCCGCTGGGGCCCAGCGCCTCGGCAAGCTCGCCCGCCAGCGCATCGACCGTCTTGCGGGTCGAGCAATACACGATACCGCTCTCGCTCGAATGCGCGATCACATAGTCGCGCACCCAGACAGTCTTGGCCTTGTCGCCCATCTCCTCGCAACCAAAGTAGAGATTCTTGCGATCGAAGCCCGTCACCACCGTCGCAGGGTTTTGCAGGCCGAGCATCTGCTGAATATCCGCACGCACGCGTTCGGTCGCCGTGGCGGTAAACGCCGCCACGATGGGGCGCTGCGGCAGGGAATCGATGAACTCACGAATCTGCAGATAGGCGGGGCGGAAATCCTGACCCCATTGGCTTACGCAGTGGGCCTCGTCAATGGCCACGAGCGGCACGCCAATGCCGGCGGAACCCGCAGCCTCCTGCGCAAAGGCCAAAAAACGCGGCTCGAGCAAGCGCTCGGGCGCCACGTACATAAGCTGGTAGCGGCCCTCGCGCGCCCGCTTGAGCACGGTGTTTTGCTGGGCCGGAGTAAGGCTGGAGTTGAGATAGCTGGGTCGCGCACCCGCCGCGAGCAACGCACGGGTCTGGTCCTCCATAAGCGACAGCAGCGGACTCACCACAAAGGTGATGCCGGGCAGCATGAGCGCGGGCACCTGGTAGCAAATGGACTTGCCGGCACCCGTGGGCATAACACCCAGCGCATCGCGACCGGCAAGGATCGCATCGACCATGCGGTCCTGTCCCGGGCGAAACGAGGTGTAGCCAAAATAGGCGCCGAGCGTGTCGAGCGCCATCTGCTGCATGCTATCGGTCATGGTTTCCTAACGTTCAAGTCATCTGCCGCCGATTATACGCCGCCACGCGGACCGGTACCGTGCGGCTGCCGGCCACGGGCGATGCAATCCGAAAGGAACGAGCGTGAATTTTTGGACACTTTCCGGATGAGCGTGGATAATCTCCCACTTTAAGCCCGTCACCAAGAAAAAAACGGGAGATTATCCACGCTCATTCTGCGAGTAGTCATTGGGGACGTTCTTGAATGACCAGTCGTTTAAGAACGCCCCCAACGACTAAGGAGTGTCCCCAGGTGCCGACAGAATAGGAACGTCCCCAAGTGCCGGCCCGGCAACGCCGATGTTTTGGCGCGGACAGCGAAAGCCGCCCGAGCGAGCAAGGTGCCTTGAAACGAGGCGGCATTGACCTTCTGGTCATGCCGCCGAAGTTGAAAGGCAGATTGCCGCTCTGGCGGGCTTGCAGCGTCGGCCCGTTACGCGGTTTGGTAAAACCGCGTAACCAAAGGCGCAGCGTCGAGCCGTTACGCGGTTTGGTAAAACCGCGTAACTTACATGACCATAACGTAGCGCGATCCCACGTAGTACTGCTTACCCATCAGGACCGGCTCGCCGTTGGGGCCGGTAAAGCCGGCACGCAGGTTGAGCAGCGGATCGTGCGGAGCAATGCCCAGCTCGGCCGCCTGCTCGGCGTTAGCTCGAACGGCCTCGACCGTACGGTAGCCAACCGAGACAATCGGCGTTCCGCCAACACGCTCGACCTCGGCAAAAATCGACTTGTCCTCAAGATCGGCCGTCAACAGCTCACGGTAGGCGTCAAACGGCACAAAGATGTTCTCCTCAAAGATGGGCTCGCCGTCGGCCGTACGCACGCGCTTGATATGCAGCAGCAGCGCATCCTTCTGCAGGCCAAAGAACTCCATCTCGTTTTGGCGCGCCGGCACAATCTGGCGATCGACCACATGTGCACCGGCCTTCATGCCGTTGTTGGAACACAGCGCGGTAAACGTCTGCAGCGTCGAGGCGTGGAACTGACGATTGATGTGCGGCGTGGAGACAAAGGTGCCGCGGCCCTGCTGCTTAACCAGGTAACCATCGGAGCACAGCTCCTCGACAGCGCGGCGCACCGTAATACGGCTCACCTCGTACTGCTCGGCTAGTTCAAGCTCGGACGGAATACGCTCCTTGGGTGCATAAACACCTTTCTCGATCGCATCCTTGATTTCGTCATAAATCTGCTGGTAAAGCGGTGCATTTTTGGGCGCAGGCATATCTGATCACTCTTATCAAAATAGCTAAATTTCTAATACGTATATAACGTCTAGTTTCATGTTACCTCATAATGATAAAACGATACACCCTCCCTACCAAAAAGCGACAGCTTCATTTTGGTAGGTTTTATCTGGGCAAACGAAGGCCTCCCGAAAGCAGCGAGGCTTTCGGGAGGCTCAAGCGGACAGGATTGCGCCGTGCCGGCAAAATACCAACACTCTACCTGCCGTCGTCCTGCTGCAGGCTGTCCTGCTCGCTGAGGCGCGCCTGTCTGCTGGCCATACGCGCGGGCTTGTCGGGATCGGGAACGGCCGTGGGCATGGGCTCGTCGACATGACCGCCCCACCAGCCGCCCACAAAGTTGAGCGTGTGGAACACGTTGATCACGGCGCCGGGATCAACGTCGCACACCAACTTGATAATGTCCTGGCTCTCGTAGGTCGAAACAACGGTGTTCAGCAGGTACATCTTTTCGCGGCTGTATCCGCCGACGACCTCGGCGCAGCTAATGCCGTGCTGAAAATGGTTTACGTAGGCAGTCATGACCTCGTCTGCCTTGCGCGTCGTAATCTGCAGCGTCACGCGATCGTAGCGACGATAGAAACTGTCGATGGTCTTGGTCGAAATAAACTGGAACACGATGGAATACGCCGCCTTGTCCCAGCCAAACATAAAGCCAAAGATCGCCAGGATAAAGCAGTTGAAACCAAAGATGACGCCCCAGATGGTCTTGCCCGTGTGGTTGGAAACCCACAGCGCGATAAAGTCGGTGCCGCCGGTGGATGCGCCGGATTTAAGTGCGATGGCAGCGCCCAGACCCGAGACCACGCCGCCAAAAATGATGAGCATGATCTTGTCGCCCAAAAATGGAGCGAAGTGAAAGACGTTGAGGAACAGCGATGAGAGCACGACCTGCATCATCGAGAAGATGACGAAGCGCTTGCTGATGCCGCTCCAGCATAGGAGCGCCACGGGGATGTTGAGCGCGAGCATACCGAGCGAGATGTCGATGTGAACGCCGCCCAGCGAGGTAACGCGATCGAGCAGGACCGCAACGCCGGTGAGGCCGCTCGGAAGCAAGTCGGCGGGCTGAATGAACGCCTGGATCAGGAATGTTTGGAGGACGGCGGAAATCGTGACCGCCACGGCAGTAATAGCGCGGCGGACGATGGTGAGGCGGCCGAGTACGAGCACGCGGTCCGTGAGCTGATCGATGGCGTTCGCCACGCAGGCTCCTTTCGAAGGCAGATGTAGTTGTGGGGTATGTCCGCGATTGTAGCATGGAGCGTGCGGGGGCGCTTCAATTCACCCTCTCTCGACAACCAAAGCGGGACCAGCAACCCCACGACCAAAGGCCCAAATTACAAGTGAGTAGACTTTACGCGACCTGCAGAGCACACCCAAAACCGCCACCCCTGTGACCTGCGGTTTTACTAGAGCAGATGCGCTTTGTGCTCGTCTTGCACCAAAAAGTCTACTCACTTAGTCCGAATCGAAGCCAAACGGATCCAAATAGATGACAAATTAAGCCAATCCGCAGCAAAAGACGCGTGAATCAGTGCTTCTCGCGGCGGATTGACGCTACAAAGCGGCCAAAATGTCGGTCAGATTATCGATAACGGCATCGGCTCGCGATTGATCGAGGTTGACACCCTCGTGCGGACGCAGCGCCAGGACGCGGGCGCCGGAGCGCTTACCGGCCTCGATGCCCAAAGGCGAATCCTCGATAACCAGGCACTCGGCAGGCTCCACCCCCAGCGCCTCCATGGCACGCAGGTAGATCTCGGGGTCGGGCTTAAACGCACTGCACTCGTGACCGCTGATGGTGTAGTCCAGCACGTCGGCGATACCGGCAATCTCCACCAGCTCGTCGATCAACTCGCGATAGGACGAGCTCGCGATGGCACACTTCACGCCACGCTCATGCAGCTCACGCATCACCGGCTCCGTCTGCTCGTTGAGCAGCTCGGCATACGGAACGGGGTGGTCCGGGCTGTAGACCTGCTTGTACTCCACGCGTAGGCGCTCGCGCAGCTCAACATCGTCGGGCACCAGCGCCTCCCAAATGGCCGGCTCGTTAGACCCCGAAAGATCGGGAATCTCGTCAAAGTGGAACCCCTTCTCTTCCATAAACGCCACGCGGCGGCGGTTGTAGAACCACTCGGTATCGACCAGCACTCCGTCCATGTCAAACAGCACTGCCTTGATCATATGCATCTCCTCCCACCTGCCAAAAAGGGACAGGTTTATTTTGGTAGGTTTTATCTGGGGCTTTATGACGCGACAGACACGCCCCCAAAGCAAAAAGGGGACGGGGCGCAAACCCCATCCCCTCTCAATCAACCCGTAAGGTCTACTTACTTGTGATTAGTAGGAAAGCTTCCACATGTAGCGACGCATGGTCAGCGGGTGCTGACGGGCCTCGGCGATCTGGTTGCCGTACTCGCGCATAACGGCGAGGTGCAGCAGCGGGTTGAAGTAGGTGACGACGCTCGCGGGCACGGCGTCAGCCAGGCCGTAGTCCTTGGAGTCGATCAGAGCGACCTTGGCGCCCATGCGCTCAAGGAAGGTGAGGGCGCGGGCGTCCATCGGACGGGTAGCGCCATCTGACATGAAGAAGACGTAAGGCTTACCCTCGGTGGAAACCTCGAACGGGCCGTGGAAGTACTCGCCGGTGTTGTAGGCGGCGGCGTCGATCCACTGCATCTCGGTGAACAGGAAGGCGGCGTGAGAGTAAGCCATCTTCTCGGAGGCACCAGAGGCCATGAAGTAAATCATCTTGTCGTCCTTGAAGTCCTCAGCGAACTTCTTGGCGAGCTTCTTGCAGTGCTGAGCGGCGTTCTCGCAGAGATCGAAGACGTTGGTGAGGCCGGTGATCATGTCCTCGTAGTGGTCATAGCCCTCGGTCTGTTGAAGGATCTCAACAGCAAGAGCGATGGCATAGCCGGGCTTCTCGCACTTGGCAGCGTAGTTGGCGTGGAAGCCGTGAACGATGACGTAGTCAGCGTCGACGGTCAGAGCGGAGCCAGCCTTGTTGGTGAGGGAGACGACCGGGCAGTTGTGCTTCTTGGCGGTCTTGTTGGCCTCGACGGTCTCGGGCGTGGAGCCACCGAGGGAGCAGGTGATCACGAAGGTGTGCTCGTTGACCCAGGAAGGCGTGTCGTAGTTGAACTCGTTAGCGGTGAAGATCTGAACGTTCAGCTTGTCCGTGTTGTTGGCCAGGAAGTACTTGGCGGGGTACAGGTCGGACATGGAAGCACCGCAGCCGACGAAGGCGACGCTGTGGATCTCGTGGTTGGACAGGACGTCAGCGACGATCTGCTTAGGGAGGTTAAGGTCGATCTCGTACATCTGACACATTCCTTTCGATTTTTTGCGGCGCCACATTGCCGGACGCTCGCAGGGTTACCGTGATTTGGACCGAGTCGCCGGCCCGTTGAGGATGCGGCAAGGGGACTGTCCCATTGTCGCATTTTGGGGATGGAAGCCTGCCTGGGGTATGGGATGCCAGGCAGGCCCCCGGGGGAAAGCGGTTAGGCGCTTGGTCGCGACTAGGCCAGGATGCCGGCCGCGGAGAGGGCGATGCCGCCCACGATGGCGATCACGAGAAGCCAACCGGTGTTGACGTTCTTCTTGATGAGCCAGTACATAAGGCCGGTGAGGCCGAGGGAGATCATCTGAGGCATCATGCCGTCCAGGATGTCCTGGATAACGACGGTGCCCTCAGCGAACTGCAGCGGGGTGGTGGCGCCGATCAGCGTAGCGATCATGCCGCCCACGGACATAAGACCCACGATGCCGCAGACATACATGAGCTTCTCCATGAGGTCGCCGCCCTGAAGCTTGCTCAGGTACTCGTGACCGCCCTGATAGCCCATCTTGGCTGCGAACCAAGTGATCAGCACGGAGGGCACGATGGAAATGAGCATGGCCAGGATCGGGCCCATGATGGAGCCCTGCTGAGCCAGCTGAACGCCCAGGCCAAAGGCGATAACGCGGATGGTGCCCTGGAAGAAGGAGTCACCGATGCCGGAAAGCGGACCCATAAGGGAGGTCTTGACCGCGTTGATCGAATCGGGATCGAAGTTCTCGGGATCCTTGGCGTACTCCTCCTCCATGGAGGCGGCGAGGCCCAGGATGAAAGCGCTCGTCTGCGGGGTGCAGTTGTAGAACGCCATGTGACGGTGGTAAGCCTCTTTCTTAGCAGCGAGCTGCTTGGGGTCGGACTCATCCGGATAGAGGCGATCGAGCGTGGGAACCATGCCGTAGAGGAAGCCCATGTTCATCTGACGCTCGTAGTTCCAAGAGGCCTGGATGGCCCAGGAGCGCCAGAAGAACTGGCTGACCTTCTTGTTCAGGGACACGTCCTTGGTTGCGGTTGCCATAGTGTGTTCCTCCTTAGTCTTCGTCGTCTTCGAGCGGATCGTAGTCGGAATCGACACCGGCGGCTGCATGGGAACCGTTGAACTTGAAGCCCATGAAGACGACAGCCAGGCACACACCGATCAGAGCGACCGCGATGACGGACAGGTTGAGGTAAGCGGCGAGCAGGAAACCGATGAACAGGAACGGAGTCATACCCTTCTTGATCATCATGGTGAGCAGCAGGGCCAAGCCGTAGGCGGTCATGATCTTGGTCGAAACGTTAAGACCAGTGGACAGCCACTCGGGAACCATGTTGACGATGGCCTGAACCAGGTCGGTGCCAACAAAGACGGCGAGGAAGATCGGCAGGAAGTACATGACGGCGTACAGACCGGAGCCGGCGCAGATGTGCATACGGTAGGCGGTCTTGAACTTTCCGTTATCGATCGCGTTATCTGCCACATGGGTGAGGGCGGCGATGATGGAACGGAACACGATGCCGAGGAGCTGACCCAGGACGGCGACCGGGATGGCGATCGTCATGGCGGTCTCGGCGGAAGCATCGGTCAGGCACGCAAAGGCAGCGGCCACGATGCCGCCCAGGACCATATCGGGCGGAACGGCGGCGCCGACCTGCACCAGGCCCATGGACACGAGCTCGACGGCGGCACCGACGGCAAGACCGGTGGGCACATCGCCCAGCAGCAGACCGACGAGCGTAGCGCCAACGAGGGGCTGCTCGAAGTTAAGACGACCGAGCAGGCGGGAGTCCCACATGCAGAACACGCCGACGAGGCCGACGAGCACCGCACTGATGAACGTATTCATACCCTTCTCCTTTCAGTCAGGCAAAAGCCTGGTTGATTACAGCTTGGCGTCGATGTCGACGCTCTGATACGTAGGGGTCTGCTGGACATAGAGCTTGATGCCCATGTCGAGCAGCTGGTTGACGTCGGCCTTCTGGGTGGCGTCGAGGAAGACGGAGCTGTCCTTGCCGCCGACCTGATCGGCGCCGTCGTGGTTGGCGGTGGCGCCCAAGTTGATGGCGTCGAGCTTGTAGCCCTGGCAGAACTGCAGCATCTCGGCCGTGTTGCCAAAGACGAACATGACGCGCTCGCCGAGGGTGTTGAGCTTGTCCATCTTGGCGAGGGCACGCTCGACGGTGAAGACGTTCAGGCGCACGCCCTGGGGCTTGGCCAGCTTAAGAGCGCCCTTCTTGATGTCATCGTTGGCGGCAGCGTTGTCGACGACGATGATGCGCTCGGCCTGAACCTTGGTGGTCCAGGTAAAGACGACCTGGCCGTGCAGCAAACGGTAGTCAAGACGTGCGAGGACGATCTTGGCGGGACCGGAGCTGTGACGGGATGCCTTGGTCTTCTTGGCAGGAGCCGCGGCGGCCTCGACCGGTGCGTTGGGGTTGGTCAGACCGGTGCGGGCCTCGTTGATGAGGGCTGCGAGCTCGGCACCCTTGACGGGGACGGGGCTCATAGCAAGCGTGAGCGCCAGCGGGATGTTGAAACCGCTGACAACCGTGAACTTCGTGCCGTTCTTGGAAAGCTCGACCATGTTGTTGTTGACCGAGCTGCCGAGCATATCGGTCAGCACATAGACGGTGTCGTCCGCGTTGAACGTGGCGATCATGGCGTCCACCTTATTGGTGATGGGCTCCTTGTCGTCACGAGCAAGCGACACGACGTGGACGTTCGACACGTCGCCGAGAACCATCTCGAGCGTGTCTTTGGCGCCTGCGGCCAGGCCGCCATGAGATGCGAGAATGATCTGATTCATCTTGCCTCCTCCTTTTCGTTATGGTCATTATAACGTCTTATACGTTGCGGATATTGCTAATTAGTATAAAGACCGTTCGCGGGTGAAAATCGACCGTTGACGGGTTTAACGTACTCGAAACGTTGGTGCAGGACAGGTCAGCGCTGGCTTGGCGGTGCCCGATCAAGCGCCCCGCTCATCCCCTATCGCACAAAGTACCAGGGGCTTTCCTGCACGGTGGGCTCCAGCGCGATGCCGGTGCGCTCCTTAAACAGATCCATGTCCTGCGATTTTTCGGTCCACCACGCATTGGGCTTAAAGGTCATGCTCTCAATGACATGACCGACAAACACACTGTTGCGCAGCTTGGAGAAGTCGGTGTTCATGATCAGGATGGACGCGAGCACCAGCACAATGCCCAGAACCTTGATCGCACCGGCGGGCTCGGCATAGACACCAATGCCCACCAGTACGGTGACGACCGTCTCGAAAGACATTACGACGGGAACTTTCGATGTCTCGAGCCCCATGGACAGACCCTGCATATATAAGATGTAAGCCACGGCTGTGGGGATGAGTCCAAAGCCAAGGAACAACAGCAGCAGCTGTGGCGACATTGCCGCGGCGACATCCGGCCACGGAGCCGCGATAGCTGCCATAACCGCACCGCCAAATACAAAGCCCCAAAACGTGACAGCAAGCGGGTGGACCGTCTTGGTTGCTATCCGGCTAAACACCGCGAGCGACGCACCACAAAGGCCTGCAATCACGCCCGATGTGACGCCCCAAACCGAAAAATGAAAACCGGAAAGGTCGCCATTGGTCACTGCAAGCACGCAGCCAACGATGTTAAAGACAATGGCAACGAGCTTGTTGGGGGTCACGTCCTCGCGATAAAGCACGCGGCCGAGCATGACGCCAAACACCGGTGAGGTGTAGAGCAGCACCGAGGCCGTGGACATGCCCACCTCGCCCATGCACTCGTAATAACAGGTGTTGGCGGCGGCCAGACCGACGATACCGACAAGCGCGCAGGGAACAAGCTCTTTAGGGCTTGCCTTGAACAGGGCCAGCGGACCCTGAGCCACGGTGGACCCCTCACCCGGACGGCAGCCCATAAACATCAGGACCGGCGCCAAGATAAGCGCTCCGACCAACAAGCGAAAGGCAGCCATGCTCTGGGACGAAACGCCCATGGCCGAGATGCCGTTTACAAAGATTCCGATGCTGCCCCACATAAGCGCGGCGATCAGCACCAGCACATAGCCCAGATTGCTTTTCTTCAACGCAGCCTCCTCGGTATTGTTTCCAATATGTTTCACACTACGTTATAGTCGTTATATACATTTTTCAAGACACAAATCGGTGAACGAGGAAATGATTCCCAGGAGTGTCCCCAAGTGCCGGCACAAAAGGAACGTCCCCAAGTGCCAACCACGGCAACGCCGACGTTTTGGCAATGTCAGCGAGCGCCCGTCATTTGAGCCAAGGCGCCGTGAAATGAAAAGGCGCTGACCTTCTGGTCGCGCCTTTGAAATTGAACGGCAGATTGGCCAAATGCCGGGTGCGCAGCGTCGGCCGGTCCGCCGTTCGGTAGAACGGCGGAACCAATATCCCCTAGTAGTCCAACTTCCACATGTAGCGGCGCGTCATGTAGTCCTTGTGGGTGACGGCAGAAAGCGCACGCATGTACACGTTGTTGAGGATCGGCGCAAAGATCAGGTGGTTGAAGTACTCGCTCACGCTGTCCTTGATGTCGTTGAGGCCAAGCTCCTTGGCGTCGAGCTGATAGACGCGCTCGCCACCGTACTGATTGACGAAGCGGATGCCGCGCTCGTCGTTGCAGCGGCTGCGGCCGACGCTGATGAGCTGGAACAGCGAGGTGCGCTTGTCCAGGATCTCGAAGGGGCCGTGGAAGAAGTCGCAGGTGTTGATGGTGCAGGAGTCGATCTGCAGCATCTCCTGTACGTTGCAGATGCTAAAGACGTAAGCGGCACCAAAAAGCGGACCCTGAGCCATGACATTAATGCAGGGCTTGTCGGCGTTCTGCTCGGCCCACTTGGCAGCGAGCGGACGGGTATACTCGACGGCCTTGCGATAGATGGGGTCGACCAAGTCGAAGGCGGCCATAGCGGTCTCGTACTCGGCATAGCCCTCGGTCTGCTGCGTAAGCTCCATGGCGATCATGGTCACGACGGCGGAGTTGGTACGGCCCATGCAGGACTCATCGACGGCCAGGCTGTCATACTGGATCTTGTAGTCGCAGACCTCGGTGAGACCGGACTCGTCGACATAGATGGCGATGGTGCTGGCGCCGTGGTCCTTGGCGACCTGGGCGGCGACGATGGTCTCCTTGGTGCCGCGCATGGACACGACGACGGCCAGGGTGTTCTCGTTGACGTAGGCAGGGGTTGCATGCACGAACTCGTTGCTGGTGTAGCTGGAGCTCACGACCTGCGTGGCCTCGTGCTCCATAAAGTACTGGGCAGGATAGTTGCCGCCGTTGGATCCGCCGGCGCCAATCCACACGACGCGCTTGATACCGCCCTTGTCTGTCTTGTCAGCCAAAACCTGGGAGACGACGTCCTTAACCTGTTCCTGAGTAGTCATCGTGCATCAGCCTTTCTTCTCGTTTGATGCTCTCGATGGCATACAAGTTACATACATGTTTTGGTTATGTCGACTAGTTGTATGCTATATTTGTCTTAGATATTTTGCTGATGCGGTTTTCGATAACTGGATACCAGCGGTTTTGTTGTTGTATTGAATACATGCTTGATTAGATACGCATACAAGTTAGATACAGGTTGATCGCATGAACGCTTCATCTAAAAAGAGACTGACCCAATACGAGCGCTTGGCGGGCATGCTGCGCGACCGCATCGCCTCCGGCACCTACGCACGTGGAGACAAGCTGCCGTCCGAGATGGAACTCATGGACGAATCGGGGCTGTCGCGCAGCACCGTGCGCCATGCCCTTAAGGTACTCGTTGATGAGGGCCTGGTGCGCACCGAGCGCGGACGTGGCGCCTTTGTGGCCGACACGCCGGCACTCCACGAGAACAACTTGGTGTTTTCGAGCTACACGGCACAGGTCCAGGATCAGGGCATGAAGCCCACCACGCGCACGGTGGACTCGGGCTTTGCCAAGGCCGCGGGCAATGTGGCCAAGTTCTTCGATGTCACCGTGGGCAGCAAGCTCGTCAAACTTGTCCGTCTGCGTTATCTGGACGATGCGCCGCTGTGCCTGGAGACTACCTATCTACCACCGAGCTTTGAAGCACTCATCGATCACGATATCAATGGTTCGCTCTACGCGACGCTACGCCAGGAATTCCATCGCGCGCCGGCACAGGGGCACAAGACCTTTGAGGTGTGCTATGCCTCGCAAAACGAGGCGTTTTTGCTCAACGTTGAGCGCGGGCAGGCACTGATCCTGATCACCGACTACGTCTACGACACCGACGGCCGCCCGCTCCATGTCTCCAAGCGCATCCAACGCACCGACCGCGCCAAATACACCGAGCCCATCGGCTAACCTGCCAAAATAAACCTGTCCCTAAATGGTAGGTTTGGGGAGGTCGGGAAACCAGGTTGGTTTGGGTTGGTTGGGTGTGCGCTCGGCTAGGACCAACTCCATCCAACACATGTCGTACCAGCGGCCGAACTTTTGGGCGCAGCGGTCGAAGGCACCCACCAGGCGATATCCCATATGGGCATGGAAATCCTGGCTGTTGTGCGTCAGGTACTCGTCGTCCTTATCGTGCGGCACGGCGATGAGCGCACACATGTTGGTGATGCCCATCGCGATCAGACATTGCTTGAGCGCATCGTGCAGCTTGCGGCCCAGCCCGCCGTGGCGCACGTCGCGCGCCAGGTAGATCGACGTCTCGACCGACCAGTCGTATGCCTCGCGGCTGTTGAGCGGACTCACGTAGGCATAGCCTACCGGACGCCTGTCTAACTCCATCACCAAATACGGATAGCGCTTGAGCGTACGCTCGATGCGCCCGGTGAACTCCTCAACGCTCGGCACCTCGTATTCGCAAGTAATCGCCGTCTGGCGCACATATGGCTCATAGATGGCAAGCAACGCCGGCGCGTCATCGGGCGTCGCCAGGCGAATCGTCGACTCGGACATCTCGGTCATACAACCCTTCTCCCCAAAAGCAAAGGCCACCCTGCGCCAAACCCAGCGCAAGGCGGCCCCTCGTCATTACATCAGGCTATAGGACAGCCGCCAACGCGTCGATGTCCTTCTGCGTCGTGGCCCAGCTGGTGCAAAAGCGCACCACCGTGTGGGTCTCGTCGTACTTTTCCCAGTACTCGATCGAGGCATGCTCGCGAATGCGGGCCATGTCCTCGTTGGGCAGAATCACGAACTGCTGGTTCGTGGGCGTCTCCAAAAAGAACTGGTAACCGCGCTCGTGCAGCACGCGACGCAGCGCCTGAGCGGTCTCAATCGCCTGTCGACCAATCTCAAAATACAGGCCATCGGTAAAGAGCGCCTCAAATTGGACGCCCGTCAGGCGGCCCTTGGCCAACAGCGCGCCGTGCTGCTTAATGCGCGGAATGGGATGCGCCGGAGTGTGCATGCCGCAAAACACCACGGCCTCGCCGCAGAGCGCGCCGCACTTGGTGCCGCCGATGTAGAACACGTCGCACAGCTGCGCCAGCTCGGGCAGGGTAATGTCGCACTCGTCGGCTGCCAGCGCATAGGCCAGACGGGCGCCGTCCACAAACAGCGGAATCTCGCGCTTCTGGCACACCGCATGAATCGCCGCGAGCTCGGCCTTGGAATACAGCGTGCCGTACTCGGTCGATAGGCTCACGTACACAGCGCCCGGAAACACCGTGTGCTCGTAGCTCTCGTTTTCGTAGAACACCTGGATATAGCTCTCGAGGTCCTCGGCGTGCATCTTGCCCTCGTAGCCGGGGATGGTGAGTACCTTGTGGCCGCCAAACTCGATGGCGCCCGCCTCGTGACAGGCGACGTGGCCAGTCTCGGCAGCAACGACGCCCTCGTAGGGCGCAAGCAGCATGTCGATCACCGTCGCGTTGGTCTGCGTACCGCCCACCAGAAAAAACACGTCGGCATCGGGGGCCTGACAGGCCTCGCGGATAAGCTGCTTGGCACGCTCGGTGTGCGCATCGGTACCGTAGCCGGGCTGCGGTTCCATGTTGGTGTCGACGAGTGCCTGCAGCACTGCCGGATGTGCGCCGTGGGAATAGTCGTTGTTAAACGCGAGCATGGCAATCCTCTCTAGTCGGGCACGGACCCGATGATTCAAACGGGGCTATTGTACGCCGTTGGGATAGGCAATGCGCGCGGCAAGGCACTCAAGCGCCAGCACCAGGGCAAAGCCGCAGCTCACGTCACTCAAAAAGTGTGCTCCAATCACGATGCGCCCAAAGGCTACGAACGCCGCGACCACAGCCGCCGCCCAAAAGACCACGCGACGGCGCGAGGGCTTTTCCTTAAAGGCCGCCGCGGGAAGCCCGGCGAGCATAAGGCCGATCGCCGCGTGCGCCGTATGTCCACTCGCAAACGACTTGAAGCCGTCCTTGATCACGCCGGCGGCAATAAAGGCCCACTTGTCGGGGTTACCGATCACCCACCACGGCTGAAAATCGAGCCCCTGCGTCACCTCGATCACGCGCATGCGCGGGCGCGACCACAGCGGCTTGACGATCACGTTGAGGATAATGGCCTGAGCGACCCACACAGCAAGTACCATCAACGCCCAGCGCGTGAGCTCGTCGGACTCGGTCGTGCGCGTAAGGCGATAGACGATGAGGTTGGCGGCGATAACCAGCACAAACGTCAGCACCAGCTGAACGGCAATGAGTTTGCCGCCAACCTTCAGAGACGAAACGATCTCGTAGCCGGCCAGGCCAACGTTGATCAGAACGCCCAGCGCAGCAAGCCACTTGCTCGTCTTGGAATCGGGGCGTGCCGAGCGCACGAGCATAACGCCCGCGACGCTCGCCGTCAGTTCGAACGGCAGCTCGCCGGCGGCCTCGATAAAGCGGCCGTACATGCTGCCGATGTTGAACAGCGCGCTCGAGATCTGATAATCGAAGAAACTGCCCACGCCCAGACAAAGACACAGGACAACCGCGATCATGGCGGCATCTTTCTTATAGATGTATCCGAACATGCTTTCCTTTCGGTCGGGCGAAGGGCAGTCAACCTGCAATGTGGGTGAGACGAAGATGACTTTGTCCCGTAAATACCCTTACAGGTTGAGCATAAGTAAGCGAAAACGTTCCATTTGTGGCAAGGTGGCCCGAAGGAGGAGGGAAGCGTACTTGCGTACGCGACCGACGAGTGAGGGTCAGATTGCCCAAATGGGGCGTTTGCAGCGTCGACCCGCTAGTCATCATCGCTCGCACCCAGCTGCTGCAGCAGCATGAGTGCCGCGGCCACCGGGCCGGTGCCGTCGCTGGCGTCGAGACCGCGACCCAGGCCGCTGCCCGCACCGGCACCCGCCTTGTAGGGTACCGACAGCTTGCGGCTCTTGGGAAAGTTCACCGCGCCATAGCGGGTCTTAAGCTCAAAGGCCACCTTCTTGGGCACGTCGACGCCCAAAAACGTGATGCGACCGCCACTGAGCGTAACGCTCTCGAGCCCTAGGCGCTCGCCGCGAATGCGGATTCGTGCGCGATTGAACAGGTTGAGTCCCGCCAGCGGCAGCTCGCCATGCGCAGCCTCGGTCTCCTCCTGCACCTCATCGATGCTCTCCAGGTCCTCGGCTGCTGCGAGCTTACGGTACACGAGCACGCGCTGATCCACCGCCGGTAGGTACTCCTCGGACAAGAAGTAATCGGCCGGCAGGTTAATGCCCACGCTCGCCGCCTCCACGCCGGCATCGTCATCGCCGCGCGCCTCGGCCACTGCCTGGCCCAGCATCTGCGTAAACAGGTCAAAGCCCACGCTCGACAGGTTGCCGTGCTGCTCGGCTCCCATAAGCGAGCCGGCGCCGCGAATCTCCAGGTCGCGCATGGCGATGCGCATGCCGCTGCCCAGGTCCTGGAACTCGGAAAGTGCGGTCAGGCGCGCCGTCGCCTCCTCGGTGAGCGGCAGCTCGCCCGGGAACATAAAGTACGCGTAGGCCTGCGTGGCAGAGCGGCCCACACGGCCCTTGAGCTGGTAGAGCTGCGCCAGACCCAGGCGCTGCGAATCCTCGATGATCAGCGTGTTGGCCGTTGCGTTGTCGATGCCGCTCTCCACGATGGTCGTGGCGATGAGCACGTCAATCTTCTTGGTCGCGAACTCAATCATCACGTCCTCGACCTCGCGCGGGCTCATCTTGCCGTGCGCCACGCCCACGCGCGCCTCGGGCGCGGCCTCGTGCACGCGCGCCACGGCGTCATCGATGGTCTTGACGCGGTTGGACACGTAGTACACCTGACCGCCGCGGCCCACCTCCAGGCGAATCGCCGCGCTCACCACATCGGGGTCGTACTCCCCCACGTGCACGATCACGGGGCGACGCCCGGTCGGCGGCGTGGTGATCAGGCTCATGTCGCGCACGCCGCTCGTGGCCATCTGCATGGTTCGCGGAATCGGCGTTGCCGAAAGCGTGAGCACGTCAATCTGCTCGCGCAGGTTCTTGAGCTGTTCCTTGTGCTGCACGCCAAAGCGCTGTTCCTCGTCGATGATCACCAGGCCCAGGTTCTTGGGGTTCACATCGGCCGAAAGCAGACGATGCGTGCCGATGAGCACGTCGATTGTGCCCTCGGCAAACGCCTTGAGCGCACGCTTTTGCTGCGCCGGCGTGCGAAAACGGCTGAGCACCTCGACCTCGAGGCCAAACGGGGCAAAGCGCTCAAAGAACGTCTCGTAGTGCTGCTGAGCCAGAATGGTCGTGGGGCAGAGCACCATGACCTGGCGGCCGGAGTCCACGCACTTAAACGCCGCGCGCAGGGCGACCTCGGTCTTGCCAAAGCCCACGTCGCCGCACAGCAGGCGGTCCATGGGCTTGGGCGCCTCCATATCGGCCTTAATGTCGGCGATGGCCTCCAGCTGGTCGCGTGTCTCGTCGTAAGGAAAGCTCTCCTCCATCTCAATCTGCTCGGGCGTGTCGGGCGGGCAGGCGATACCGGTAATCGACGAGCGGCGCGTATACAGGTCGACCAGGTCAAACGCCAGCTTTTTGGCGTTCTTGCGCGCCTTGTTCGTGGCACGCGTCCAGTCGGCGGTGTTGAGCCTGGTCAGGCGCGGCTTATCGCCGTCGGGGCCAACATAGCGTGTGATGCGGTCGACCTGCTCGAGCGGCACGTAGAGCTTGTCGCCGTCGGCATATTCCAGCAAAAAGTAGTCGCGCTCCTTGCCGCCCACTTCCTGGCGCGCAATCTCGCTAAAGAGTGCGATGCCGTGAGTGGCGTGCACCACGTAGTCGCCCGGCTTAAACGGGAACGTGATCTGCGTAATGTCCACCTTGCGGCGGCTGCGCGCGCGGTTGGCGTCCATGCGGGCGTTGAGGTCGGCGATCGAGAACACGGCCAGGTTGGCATCGGGCACCACCACGCCCTGCGGCAGAGCGGCATCGACAAAGGTCACGCGTCCGCGCGAGATAGTGGGCACGGCGGCACCGGCGGCAGCCTGGGCGGCACCCGCCTCGAGCGAGCGAACGTTAAGCGCGTCGACGCGGCGCTCGCGAATGGAAGCATGGGCCTCCTGGCGTGCGGCACGGTCGGCAGAGTCCGCCGCCGCCACGCGCACGCGCTCGCCGATAACGCCGGCGTTTTCGGGCGCTGCCGTCAGCGACTCCTCAAAGGTAATGCCCTCGTCGCCAAAGGTGAGCTCCATCGACTCGCGCGCACCGCGGTCGGGAATGGCAAACACGCAGGCGTAGCGCTTGCCCACGACTTCCTGAATACGCGTCATAAAGCGGTTGTCCGAGCCCGCAATGGCCGGCTGCTCAATCTTGAGCTCGGCCGTCACCGCACCGCCGGCGCGGATGAGGCTCACATAGTTCAGGCGCTGCTGGGCACCAAAATCGAGCTGTTGGGCGCGCACGTACAAGCCGTCTAGACGGTCAATCCCCGCCTCGCCGGCACGGGCCTCGATATCCTCGTAGGCACGCAGGCAGTCGTCGAACAGCGAGCGCGGCTCGGACAGGACCACGAGTGCCTTGCCGCTCACGTGTGCCAACGGGCTTACGGTCTGGCCGTACATCACCGGCAAAAAGCGGTCGAGCTCGGGCGTGACGATGCGCGCATCCACCATCTCGAGCAGCGCCGCCAGCTTGCTATCGTCCTGGCTAGCGCGATAGAGCGCCACGTGCATGTTGTGGACAGCTTCGTCGGTCAATGCCAACTCGCGACACGGGAAGATCTCGATGCTGTCCTCATTGCCGATGGTTTGGCCCGTGGAGCTCACCATGCGGCGGATGCGGTCGATCTCGTCGCCGAAGAACTCGATGCGCACGGGCGCCTTCTCCTGCGCGGGGAATACCTCGACGGTGTCGCCGTGCACGCGGAACAGGCCGGGCGCATCGGCGGCACTTGCATTGGTGTAGCCCATGCCCACCAGGCGCTGCGGCACCTCGTCAAAAGGAATCTCCTCGCCCACCGCAAAAGTGGTGGACTCCCAATAGCGACTCTCGACCGGCGGCACGCAACGCAGCAGCGCGCGGGCCGAGGCAACCATGATGCAGTTGTCCCCGCGCACGATGCGCCCCAGAGCCTCGCAGCGCTGCGCCACCACGGCGTCGTCGGGCGCCTGTTCGCGCCACGGATAGTCCTTGCGCTCGGGAAAACGGCACACATGCGCCAGGCCCACGTAGGCGGCAAGGCTGCGCGCGGCGCGATCGGCCGCGTCCTCGCCGCTCACAATGTAGACCGTCGGGCGCGGGCGACGCGCAAGCTGGGCGGCCGCCATAAGCGTACGGCCCGACTGCGACACGGCCAGCGTCACATCCTCGCCGGCATCGAGTCCGGCCTCGACGGTTTGCAAGGCCTCGGCAGTGTAGAGCTGCGCGGCTATACGGTGAATGAGCATGCTGTTCCTCCGGCATCGCAACGCCAAAAGCCCGCCGGGGCAAGCTCGGCGGGTCGTACGTCAAATACATTGTCTGTCATGGTAGCGCATGAAGAGGGCTCCAGCTCAAGGGCAAATCCAGCCCCGCAAAAAACGCCAGACGAAGATGCGTTCCGCCCTACCCCGCTACGCGCACGCTGGGACACAAATCCGCCAGCGGGCACTCGTCGCACTTAGGTTTGCGGGCGTCGCAGATCTCGCGGCCAAAGGTAATCCACTGGTGGTTGACCGATTCCCAATACTCGTGCGGCAAAATCTTGAGCAGGTCTTGCTCGGTCTTGAGCGGCTCCTTGGCGTGCGTCTTGGGACTCAGCATCAGGCGGTGCGCGATGCGGTTGACGTGCGTATCGACCGCGATGCCCTCGACAATGCCAAACCCCACGTTGAGCACGATGTTCGCCGTCTTGCGGCCAACGCCCGGCAGCTTGACGAGCTCCTTCATGTCGGCCGGCACCTCGCCACCGTAATCGGCGACAATCATCTGCGCGGCCTCCACGGCGTGCTTGGCCTTACTCTTATAAAAGCCAAGCGACTTGATGGTATCCGCCACATCGGCCACACTCGCCACCGCCATGGCCTCGGGTGTGGGCCACTGGGAAAACAGCTTCGGCGTCACCTTGTTGACCTGCGCGTCGGTCGTCTGAGCCGAGAGCAGCACCGCGATGAGCAGCCTAAAGGGATTCTCGTGGTCCAAAAAGCACTCGACCGGGCCATAGCGACGGTTGAGACGCTCGCACACTTCAACGGCGCGCTCGCGTTTGGCGGCATTGGTCTCGCGTGGCATAACGACTCCTCGGCTCAGCAGAAACATAACTTCACGGAAACGATTGTCCCACGTACGGGGTCCTTAAGCCTCCAAAAATGCGCCGGTCTGGCGGCTCCACAGGCTTGCGTACTCGCCGCCCGCCTCGACAAGCTGCGCATGCGTACCGTCCTCGACAATCTCGCCGTCCGCCAGCACCACGATGCGGTCGAGCGCCGCCACGGTGGACAGGCGATGTGCCACCACAATGGAGGTGCGGCCGCGCATAAGGTTCTCGAGCGCCTCCTGCACCAGCGCCTCAGACTCGCTATCCAGGGCAGACGTCGCCTCGTCGAGCACCAAAATCGGCGCGTCGGTGAGAATCGCGCGGGCGATGGCCACGCGCTGGCGTTGGCCGCCCGAGAGCTTGACGCCGCGCTCGCCCACCATGGTGTCAAAGCCACGGGGCAGGCGGTCGATAAACTCAGTCGCGTTGGCCAGGCGCGCAGCCTCGCGGATCTGCTCGTCGGTGGCGTCGGGGCGTCCGTAGACGATATTCTCGCGAATGGAGCGATGGAACAGCAGCGCCTCCTGCGGCACGTAGGCAACCTGGCGGCGCAGGCTCTGCTGCGTGCAGCGCGAGACGTCCTGGCCGTCCACGAGCACACGGCCGCCCTGTACATCGTCCAGGCGCAGCAACAGCTTGGTGAGCGTCGTCTTGCCCGAGCCCGATTTGCCCACCAGGCCCACGCGCTGGCCCGCCGCCACATGGAGCGTCAGGTCGTCGAACACGCTCTCGCCCGCCGCGGCGTCACGGTATGCAAAGCTCAAGTGCTCAAAATCAATCGCGCCCTCGCGCACCTTGAGCTCGGGGGCGTTCTCGTCGTCTGCCACCAGACGCGGCTCGTCCAGCACGCGCGTCATCTCGGCCGCATCGCCCAGCGCGCGGTTGATGCGCTGCATCATGGAGCTTACGTAGTTCAGGCGCATGGTGAGGTTATAGGTGTAGGTAAAGATCATGACGAGCGAGCCGGCCGAGATGCCAAACCACGCGTTGCCGCCCGCCACGAACACACTCACCACGGCCATGGTGATGACGATAAGGCCCGATGTCGTAAAGTTGCGCTGCATCATGGCGTGCATCGAGACCGTCTCGGCGTCGCGCGCGGCACGATCGGCGGCGTCGAACAGATCGCGTTCAAAGTCCTCGCGCCCGCAGGTCTTGACGGCCAAGATGTTCGTGACCGCGTCGGACAGCACGCCCGACAGTTTGTTCTGCGCGGCAGACGTCGCGGCCGAAAGCGGCATGATGCGCTTGTACATAAGCCAGACAAACGCGATGTAGACGACCATGATGCCCACCAGGATCACGGTAAACGTCGGCACCACCGGGGCGAGTGCGGCCACGGTGCAGATGACCGAGGTGATGGTGGGGATGAGCGAATACACCGTCACGTCCACCAGCCCCGTATAGCCGCTCATAAAACGACTCGTCTGACTCACGAGCGATCCGCCAAAGCGGCTGGTATGGAATGTCATGGATTGGTTGGAGAGCGTGTCGAAGCATAGGCGCGCCAGGTGATAGTTGCCCGCGATCTCGAGCTTGTAGACGGTGTAGTCCTGCAACTTGGAGAGGATCTGACCCACCAGGTTAACGAGTACGAGCGCCAGGATATAGGGGCCGAAGACCTCAAACACCTGGTCACCCGCCACGGGACCGGCTTGAACGCGGTCGACAATGAGGGCCATCACATAGGTATTGGCAAACGTCAGCAAAAAGATGTAGCCCGCCGACGAGAACACCGAGAGAAAGACAATCAGCGACTGCGTGCGCGTGACGCCCCAAAACCGCTGCAGCGTGCGACGCACGGTGGAGCGGCTGAGCGGGCTGGTGCTTCTCTGAGACATGGGCTTCCTTTCGCATCTGATTGGGCGAAACGCCATTGTTGCACACTAAAGCGCACTTCAGGCAAGCGCGATGTGAAAGGCAGCGGGGTGCCCGCGTTTGCGCCGGTGCCCTGCTGCCTTGTTGCAATTAGTCCTCGTCTTCTTGGTCTGTGGAAAGGCCCGCGGGCGTGAGTCCCAAAATCTCATCGACTTGGTCGGCGTCTTCCAGTGCGTCGATGTCCTTGAGCTTGCGCTCCATTACGTTGGTGCGCGTGGTAATGATGCCCTCGACCGTTTTGCCCGCGGTCTCGATCTGCTGCTGGGCGCGGCGCAGCGCCTTTTGATAGCGCGGCAGCTCGGCCTTGACGGCGGAGAGCACGCGCAGTACGTCGTCGGTACGTTTTTGCAGCCTAAACGTCTGGTAGCTCATCTGCAGGCTGTTGAGAATGGCGGCCATAGTGCTGGGACCGGCAACGTTGACATGATAGTCGCGGCCCAGGGTTTCGATGAGCCCGGGTCGGCTGACGACCTCGGCGTACAGCCCCTCAAACGGCACGAACATGATGCCAAAGTTGGTCGTTGCCGGCACACTCAGGTACTTTTCGCAGATGTCCTTTGCCTCGCGTTTCACCATCATATCGAGCGTCTTGCGCGCTGCGGCAACGGCCTCCGCATCGCCCGACTCCTGGGCGTCGAGCAGATGCTCGTACGCGTCGCCCGGGAATTTGGAGTCGATCGGCAGCAGCACGGGATCGCCCTCGTCTACCGGCAGCTTGACGGCAAACTCAACGCGCTCCGAGGCGCCGGGCCTGGTGGCAACGTTTTCCAGATACTGGTCGGGTGTGAGGATGTCCGTCAGGATCGCACCCAGCTGTACCTCGCCCAAAATGCCGCGCGCCTTCACGTTGCCCAGCACGCGCTTAAGGTCGCCCACGCCGGTGGCGATGGACTGCATATCGCCCAGGCCCTTGTAGACGGCTTCGAGCTGGTCGCTCACCTGCTTAAACGATGCCGACAGGCGATCGTTGAGCGTGCGGGAGAGCTTCTCGTCCACCGTTGCGCGCATCTGATCGAGTTGCACGTTGTTGTCTTTGCGGATAGCACCCAGCTGGGCATCGACCGTCTCGCGCACCTTGTCCAGGCGGTGCTCGATGCCCTCGCGGTTGGCACCGAGCTGTTGGGCCGTCTCGCGGCGCAGGTCATCCATCCGATCACCAGCTTGCGAAAACTCACGCGCGATGGTCAGGTAACGTTGCTGCTCCACGGCCGCATCTGTCGTCTGCTGCTGCGCGATGGCATTGGCCGTGCGGCGAGTTTCGGCCAGCGCGACGTTCAGGGCATCGAGCGCGTTGTTGGCCTGCTCGAGTGCTGCCAGCGTTTCCGCGCTACTGTCGCCACGCTCCCGCAACTCGGCACGCAGGCTCTTGAGCTGGAGGGCGCAAGCCACAGCAACCCCCACCGCCACCAAGGCGATCACAACAAGCACAATATCAATAGCAGACATAAACTCCGCCCAACAAACCCAATCGAGCACCGATCAAAACCGCGATCAATCTTACCCCGTCACACACACGGATCACTCACTGCCTTGCAGACAAATTTCTCTTAGAGCCGCGGACGCTAAAACGCTAGCTCTCCCAGCCGGCGCGAATGGTTGTTACGACATCGCCTAGGCGCTGGCCGAGGGCTGACAGATGTTGGAGCACCTCGTTGGGCGATGCGCCGTTGAGAATGCACGTGAGGGCATACGACGCCAGAAAGATGGCCGCAAGCCCTAACGGGATGAGCACGATCATCGCCAATGTGCGCAAGCGCTGGCCCACGCGGCGACGACGTGCACGACGCTTGTCGAACGCGAGCTCCTGCGCATATGAATCTTGCTGTACGGAATAGGCCTCTGGTGCCGATTCGCACCCGGGCACAGCTGCAGGTACAGCAGCGGGCACAACATTTTGCGCAAAGGGCTGGACTGCCGCCCCTTGCATTTGCATCTCCATGAGTCGTTGCTGCTGGCGCAACATGCGCTCGGCTTGTTGCTGCGGGGTCTCAAGAAACAGATCCATATTGGCCTCCTCAATCGGAGCATTCGACGCTTACGCTCAGCATCCCGCACCATCGCGGCTGCGGCAACGAAATCCGCAGCAATAGCTGTAAAGATTCTTTTGTCAGAAAACCGTCGAAAAGCTCAATAACTCCCCTACCAGCACTTTCTTTGAGCTTTTTTCGCCAGCAACCTTTCGGCCTTCCACCCTTGCGCCAACCGACCAAAACCCAACCAAAAGCTTGACGGAAATTGTGAAGACCGGGACCCCACACAAAAACGTGCCGCCCCAAAGGGGCGGCACACAAACTTCTAATCAGCTTTTCTGTAACGAGTATGCGACGACTCAACGCCGGAGCACAGGGCGGGGATACCTTTGCCTCGCGCGACCCTGCGAAGCCGTGAGCGAGAGGGAAAGGTTTCCCCGCCCTGCGCTCCGTGGTCGGTGAGGACAGACTACATGCCCGCGAGACCTCGCGCGGCGGTGGCGCACATAAACGCCAAGACTAGAATCACGAGCGAACCCGCGATGTCTGCCAGCACGCCCATTGCACGGCGCTCAAACAGCCAGCTCTCAAAGTGCGGGGCAACGTTGCGCCAAACACGCCACAGCAAGATACCCATGCCGATGACGCCGGGAATATTGAGCAGCAAGATCTCGGAGCACAAGAGGCCAATCAGGTTTCCGGCGGCAAAGCCCGCATCGCCCTCGCAGTATTTGCGATAAATCATGTACAGCATGTACGCCACAAACGGCTGCAGACACGCAGAGATAAACGCAACCACCATCGAGGGATCCTGAGAAAAGACATCGGTGAGCTTATCCACACTCGTGGCATCCTTAGAGGCCAGGAACAGGCCAATGACCACCACAGGCACCACACCCAAGATGACCTCGACCATCGTAAACAGCTTGGCAGTTAGGTCCTCACTCGCCGAATTCAAATGGGGCGCCCACGCAGGATGAGCATGCGCCCCAACCTTCTTGTCCCTCTCGGCACGATCGGCCTTTTTGCCCTCAGGAACCCGACGACCAGGATCCTTGCGAGTTCCCACCGCAGCAACCCGAGCCCGAGACTTCTTACCCATAAAAAACACCCCATCAGGTAGTAGATAAACTAAAAGCTGCTACCCAGTGTACCCCACCCATGAACGGTGCCGTCCCAACCAGTCCCCCTACAAAAACGTGCCGCCCCAAAAGGGGCGGCACACAAACTTCTAATCAGCTTTTCAGTAATGAGCACGCGACGACCCAACGCCGGAGCGCGGGGCGGGAGGCCGGATTGCCTTCCCTCAACGCGACCCTGCGAAGCCGTGAGCGGGGAGGGAAGGCAATCCGGCCTCCCGCCCCGCGCTCCGCATCAAACGCCACGCCCGCAACACGCGCTAGTAGTTCACCACCTGCTCCTCAAAGTACGCCTTCGGGTGGTTGCACACCGGGCAAACCTCGGGCGCCTCGGCACCAACATGCAGGTGCCCGCAGTTCAGGCACTTCCACACCTTTACGCCCTCGCGCTCAAACACCTCGCCCGATTCAATGCGCTCGACGAGCTTGTTGTAGCGCTCCTCGTGAGCCTTCTCCACGGCACCGACGCCACGGAACTTCTCGGCGATCTCGGCAAAGCCCTCCTCCTCGGCGGTCTTGGCAAACTCGTCATACATCGTGGTCCACTCGTAGTTCTCGCCCGCGGCGGCGTCGCGCAGGTTGTCCAGAGTGCCCGGAACGGCACCGTCGTGCAGATACTTAAACCACAGCTTGGCATGCTCGGACTCGTTGCCCGCCGTCTCGGCAAAGATATTCGAAATCTGAACGTAGCCGTCCTTTTTGGCCTTGGATGCATAGTAGCGATACTTGGTGTGCGCCTGGGACTCACCGGCAAAAGCGGTCTCGAGGTTCTTCTTGGTCTGAGAGTTCTCAAAATCCATAGGTGTACTTCCCTTCAACACATGCCGCCCATAGACTTTGAGCGGCCTTGTCTTTAGGATGCCCTCATGCCGAGAATTTAAACCTTATAATCCTGTTCTTCAGATTCGAGCGAGCTATACACTCAGCCAACGATCGCCCTCGGAGCGGCAAAAGCCCTCGCGCTCCAGATCGGCAAGAATACTTGCAACCAGCTCGCGCTCGACCGGTTTCCGGCCGGCTGCCGCCTCCATCTCGTTAACGCCAGCAACGGCTTCATCGAGCGTAATACCTGCCGGCTGCCCATCGCGCGCCGCCAGCAGCATGCGCACAATGTGGGCGCGCTTTTGGCGACGCGAGCCCTCAAACTTGGACTGACGACTATAGCTCGCCGACCGCCTGGACGGATTGGGCAGCGTCTTTTTAAGATACGCGCCGTAATCCAGCAACGCGTAATACCACGCGCGCGGGGTGTCGGCATCATCGAGCGGCACGGCAAAGGGAGCAATCTCGTCGGTCGCTGCACCGGGAGCCGCCGGACAGGCGGCTTGGATCAGCGGCACCAACTCGCGATCGGGAACAGCCGGTACATCGGGAAAGAAATGATGCAAAAAGACCGTGCGCACATTGGTCTCCAAATACACGCCCGGAAGATCAAACGCAAACGAACGGATACCCTGCGCCGTTGCCGGGCCAATACCAGGCAGAGCGACCAAGTCACGCGTCTCACGCGGAAACTCCCCGTCCCAGTCCTCTACAACGCGCTGAGCGGCCCCGTGAAGCGCCAGAGCGCGTCGGTTGTAGCCCATGCCCTGCCAAGCGTCCAAAACATCGGAAGGCGCGGCCTGGGCAAGCGCCTGCACAGTCGGAAAACGATCGAGCCACACCGGCATGCGCGCCTCCACACGCGGCACCTGTGTTTGCTGCAGCATGACCTCAGAAAGCCAAATGATGTACGGATCGCGTGTGCGGCGCCACGGAAGGTCGCGATAACGCAGGACCCCTTCCGAACGAATCATCGAACGAAAGGGGTCCTGAATCATGGCTATGCTCCTTATGCGGCGCTATTCCTCCCGGTAAGCGCACGCGCAGGTGGCGTACTCGGGAAACGCTTCGCGGTCGGCGAACTTGGGATCGACGGCCGGGAACTGGCGGTGAGCGACGATGTCGCCGAGCGAAACGGAATCGAGGTAGTCGCGCATCAACGCCTGAGCTCCGGCCCACAGGGGATGATAGCAGCACGCGCCCATGCGCGCACAGTCACCATCGGGCGCGGTGCAATCGTTCATAACCATAGGACCCTGAACGGCCTCGACGACCTGGCGGATAGTGACGTCGTCCGGACTGACCTTGAGACGCATGCCACCGTGGACGCCACGCAGGCTCTCCACAATACCGGCCTGGACCAAACCGTGCTGAATCGAGCGGGCAAACGAATACGGGACATTGACCTCTTCGGCAGCGGTGCGAACAGAAAGCAAACACTCCGGATCCTCAGCAAGCATCGCCAGCATTCGAAGGGCGTAATCAGTCTTCCTCGATATGTCCATTTTTCCCCTTTCAAGGAATACGAACAGCTCGAACGAGCTCCGGGGCCGAGCTTGTGTCGAGACGCTAAATGACCGCCAGGACATCCAAATGGTAAATCGGATATCCACTGAGTGCCGCGCTTGGAGCGAAATGCATCAGATGCGGCGCACAGTGCAATTTAGTATAACCTAACCCCCTGTCTCGTAGAACAGGTGTTGCGCAACAAAGCTGTTGTTCAGACAGATATACTTATTAGATTTTACTTGCGTTCCCGAAGGCGCGGGGATTCTGGGCGAAGATACACCAGGGCGATCGTTCTATCGAAACAAAGTGCATCAAACGCAAAAAGCCACGTCCGAAGACGTGGCTTTAATTGCGTTGGCGGGAAGTACGGGGCTCGAACCCGCGACCTCCGACGTGACAGGCCGGCGCTCTAACCAAACTGAGCTAACTCCCCAGGCAGACGTTCGCGTTTGTTTCCGCTCACGTGCGCTGCGGGGATTAGTATACACAGAAGTCTGTCCGGCGCGCAACAACTTTTTTGAAAAATTTTTTGGGGCCATCCGGGAGGGCTTCCGGGGCTGAGGGTGGGGGTTAAGTTTGCTGCTCTACAGTCCTGCGCAAGACGGAAAGCACATTAAGTGCTTTCCTTTGCGTGCGGAACTCGCGACAAACTTAACCCCCGCCCTCAGCCCCGGAAGCCCTCCCTGCCGTCACATTATTCAACCAGTTTTGCGGGCGTGCGCCGCTGCGCGGCTAGCCCGCGTGCTCCTCGGCGGGGTTGGTCTGATTGTTTTTGTTGAAGCTCTGCCTTTGGCTCAAATGGAAACGGGGGACGCATTTGCATCCCCCGTTTTTGTTGTGGTTACTCTAGATCAATAAATTTGGTGCTTATGATCTTGCCGTCTTTTACTAGCATTCTGGCCATGGTGGGGCCTCGGGTGCCTCTGGGGTAGCTAGCGCTGCCCGGGTTGAGGACTAAACAACGGCCCACTTGGGCTTCTTTGGTTACGTGGGTGTGACCATTGATGGCTACGTCTACGGATCCCACCGGAAGGTCTTCGCGGTAGTGGGCTACGGCGAATTTGAGGCCTTCGTAGGTAAAGAGCGCAAGACGGTCTACATCGGGACCGTAGTCGCGGTAGTAATCGTTGTTGCCCAGTACGGCCCGCACGGGGGCGATGGTGCATAGGTGCTCGTAGTCCATCTCTGACGTGAGATCGCCGGCGTGGATGATCAGGTCTGCGCCCTCAAGCTCATCCAAGAGCGCAGGCGATAAATAGCCGTGGGTGTCCGAGATGATGTCGATGCGCTTGGCGCTTGCGCTGTTCATGGGATCCCTTCCGCAAAAAACGATTCGGCAGATACATACAAAAAAGCCCCACGGCTCCGCAGACGATGGGTCTACAGGGCTGCGGGGCCAGTGTGCTAGAGACTCAGAGCCTTCTTGAGCGGCACGACGCGGCGGCGCGAAACCGGCACGCGTTCGTCGACGCCCGTAATGCCCAGCTGGATGGCGCCCGAGGGCACCGTCTCGACGTCCGTAACGCACGCTAAGTTGACGATATAGCGGCGGTGAACACGGAAGAAGCCAAAGTCGCAGAGCTTGGCCTCAAACTGCGCCAGCGAGGTCGTCGACAAAAAGCGATCATCGACGGTATAGATGCAGGAGTAATCGTCCTTGGCCATGATAAAGCGAATGTCGTCCACGGGAATGAGCACCTTGCGGCCGCCCTTTTCCACCGGGATACGCTCGATGGTCACCTTGCTGTCCGTAACCGGCTTGGCGCGTTGCATGACCTTCTCGATCGCGCGATCCAAGCGAGCTTCCTCGACCGGCTTCATCAGATAATCGACGGCATCCACGTCGAATGCCTCGACCGCATGGTCACTATACGCAGTCACAAACACGATCGCCGGCGGATTTTTGAGCTTATGCAGCGCCTCGGCAAGTTGCAGGCCCGAGGCACCGGGCATCGAGATATCGAGAAACACGACATCCACGCGACTTTCCATAAGCATCTCGATGGCGGAGCGGACGCTCGACGCCTCCGTGATCGTGCCGATCTTGCCCGTTTGCTCGAGCAGGAAGCGAAGCTCCGAGCGAGCCGGCGCCTCATCATCCACAATCATCGCACGCAGCATAGGGATAAAACCTTTCGTCAACTAACTACGCCGGGCATCCGTCGCATGACGTTGAGCCCGTAGCCCTTTATTTTACTCTTGAATGTCAAAGATGCTCTCTGACAAATCAAGATGAAGGAGCACTTTGGTGCCCTTGCCCGGCGCCGATTCGACACGCGTATAGGAGTGCGGCCCATAAAAGCGATGGATGCGCTCCGAAATATTGTGCATGGCCACACCGGCGCCGCCACCCTGGGGAGAGCTGGCGTCGGGACGGGCAGAGCGCTCGTCAAACAGTCTGGCGGCGGTACCCTCATCCATGCCCACGCCATTATCGGCCACGGCAATCAAGATTGCATCCTCGCCGTCTTGGTGAACGGTCACGTCGATCCTCAGGGCGTCGTCATCGCCCATACCATGACGTACGGCGTTCTCGACAATCGGCTGGATCACGAACGCCGGCACCAGCGTATCTTCCACGTCCTCGGACACATCGAACGTCGCAAGCACGCGGTCCTCGCCAAAGCGGGCCTTCTCAAAGGTAAGGTAGCGCTTGGTCTGTGCAACCTCGCGCGAGACCGGAATAAGCGATCCCGAGTTGTCGAGCGTGGCACGATAGAACGATGAGAACTCACGAAGCAGTTCGCGGGCCCGCAGCGGGTCGGTGCGCGTAAACGATGCAATGGTGTTCAGCGTGTTGAACAGGAAGTGTGGGTTAATCTGCGCCTGCAGCGCACGCACCTCGGCGCGCGCTGTGAGTTCCTTTTGCACCTCGAGCTCGTGGATGGCGAGCTGCGTGGACAAGATCTCGGCAAAGCCCGAGGCAAGCGCGTACTGGGTACGGTCGACGGCGCGCGGGGTCTTGTAGTAGAACTTGAGCGTGCCGACGGTACGATCGCCCACCTTGATGGGGGCGATAATGCCGGCGGGGACTTGGTTGTGCGAGCCATCCGAGCCCACGACATCCACCATACGGTTGAACGACTGCACGATGCCATGTTCGATAACGTAGCGTGTGGCAAGCGTGTGGATGGGAGAATCTGGCAGTAGTTTTTCCTCAAACTCGCCCGCGCAGGCCAACACGTTGCCCTCGTCGGTGATGGCCACCGTCATGGCGCGCGTCTCGGGCAAAATGCGCCGGCACACCAAACGCGCCGACTCCTGCGTCAGACCGCCCTTAATGTCCTCGAGCATGGCCGAGGCCACCGAGAGCGTCTCCTCGGTGTACTGGGAGCGCACCGAATCGGGATTGAGCGTCAAAAAGATAAAGATGCACAGAAAGATGCACAGCAGCGCGCAGGCAATCACCGTGGCGATCGGCTCGATACCGGTCACCAAGGCAAAGATAAAGTACACCAGCACGCAAATGGCGCAGGCAACGGCAATGATGCGAAAGATTGATATTGAACTATCGCGCTGGGCGCGGCGGTCGATCATTCGGCCCCCTCCAGGATACTGATCAGTTGTGCGTCACGCCAAAGCCCGTCCATGATCTTGGGCCAAAAGCTCTGGAAACGCAGGTAGCTTGCAGCGTTTTGGCGCGCATAGGCCTTTGCCTCGCCGATACCATGGCGCCAAATGCGCAGGTAGCCCTCATGCTCGCGGGTAAACACACTGCGGACCATAGCGGTCTTGCGCACGCGGTCGTCGAGCTCGCGCGAAATCCACGGGCCCGGGTAGGGCATGAGTGATGCCGCCGTAACGGGAATGAGCTCCTTTTGATGCGCGGCGAATGTCAACTTGGCCCGTTCGTAGTACCAACGGTATACATCCTGCATAAAGCGCGGTGAGCGCTTTTCGGACTCCGGAGGCAGATGGCGCACGGTCCACTCGTTATCGAACCACACGTCGTAGCCAAACATGCGCATGTTAAAGAGGTAATCCAAGTCCTCGCCGCGGGTGATAAACGGGTCAAAGGCCACACGCGTAAAGGCGCGGGCGTGCAGGGCCATCAGGCCGCCGCACACGTAGTTGGAGCGCGAGATGCGGGTGCCCGAGAGCGCCTTTTTCATCCAACGGTTGAACTCGATGCGCTTGGTCCACCAACGATGGCAGATGCCTGCCTTGTCCGTGGGAGCCAGCGGCGAGCCGTCGCGATCGTAGAAATAGCCGCTCTTGACCAAGATCGGCAAGCCCTGACGCGTCTGCTGCCCCAACGCATAGGTCGCGCGCTTCATAAAGTCGGCGTCGATGACAGTCTCATCGTCATCCAAAAAGATAACCGCGTCATGACCCAGCACAGCGGCACAGGCTAGCCCCATGTTGCGAATGGCACCGTAGCCTCGCAGGCTCACGCATTCGCCCGAACCCTTGGGCGCGATCTGAGCAACCCGGTCTGCGATGCGCGAGGCCTGGGTGTTGGTGACAACGGTGACCTTGAGCGTGGGATGCGCGTCGACAATCTCGTGCACGCGCAGCGACACATCGGCTGTGGCAGAAACGGGACAGACCACCAAAAGGATGATGCGCGGGATGTCACGTACCTGCTCAAGCGAGGCCAGACAGCGGTCGAGTTCGGGATTGTCGGCGTTGAGTCGCGTCGAATGGTCATAGGTGCCAGGGGCGTTTGCGCAAGCGTCATCGCCCGCCCAATACGTTGGAATCACGACTGTGGCGTTCATGCCTTACCCTCCCTGCAACACAAAAACGGGACGCCGCCAAACACAGGCGACGCCCCGCGACCTAGCTGATTCCATCATACCCACTTGGGCAAATCATTGCTCGCAAGTCGCAATGTTTATTGCGGATAACCCCAAAAGAGTACCGTGGACAGGCACAATAGCCGCTCGCTCCTATGCGGCATGCTCTGCCGCCCGAGTCATGCGGGACAGGCGGACCAGCAGCATAAAGCCAACAATCAGCAGCACGCCAATGGAAAGGACGCCCAGCGACGGGTTGCCGGTCAGCGAGGTGACGACCGACACCAGGAAGGTGCCCATAACGCTTGCATAACGACCAAAGATGTCAAAGAAGCCGTAGTACTCGTTGGACTTTTCCTTGGGGATAATGCGGCCAAAGTAGCTACGGCTGAGCGCCTGCACGCCGCCCTGGAACAGGCCGACCATAATGGCAAGCACCCAGAATTCAAAGGCGGTCTTTAGGAAGAACGCGGCGAACAGCACAATGCCCATGTAGGCGGCGACCGCCACCAGGATCATGTTGAGCGTGCCCACGCGTCCGGCGAGCTTGCCATAGATGATGGCGGACGGAAAGGCCACGAACTGCGTAACGAGCAGCGCCAGCACCAGCTGCGTCGAATCGATGCCCAAGGCCGATCCGTAACTGGTGGCCATGGAAATGACCGTGTGCACACCGTCGATATAGAAGAAGAACGCGATCATGTAGACCAGCACGGTCTTGTTGTGGGCGATCTCGCGCATGGTGTGTCCGACCTCGGAGAACACACCGCCCACGATGTGGCCGATAGTGTCCTCGGGACCGCGCTCGCGACCGTACTTTTGCTTATAGGTGCGAATGAGCGGCAGGGTAAAGATGAGCCACCAGGCACCAGTGATGATAAACGACAGACGCGTTGCCAGCATGGTGGGGACGCCAAGAGCGGGGCCACCCATGATGAGCGCCAGGCAGATGACGAACGGCACGGTGGAACCGATATAGCCCCAGGCATAGCCCGAGCTGGACACGGCGTCCATGCGCTCGTCGGTCGTAATGTCGGGCAGCATGGCGTCGTAGAACGTCATAGAAGAGTTAAGGCCGATGGTGCACAGCACGTACACGGTCAAAAATGCCATGGCGGACATTGGGATAGCCTGCGCCAGGCAAAGCACCAGGCCCGTGAGGAAGAAGCCCAAGAAGAACTTGATCTTGTTGCCTGCGTAGTCAGCAAGCGCGCCCAGAATGGGCATGAGCATGGCAATGACCAGCGAGGCGATCGTCTGCGCATTGCCCCAGGCGACCACCAGGTCGGCCGAGGAAGCGCCGGTATTGATGGCGTTAAAGTAAATGGGCACCACCGAGGTATTGAGCAGCACAAGGGCCGAATTGCCCACATCATACATAACCCAGTTACGCTCGAGCTTGGTGTATTTCATGGACAGGGACCCTTCGTATTCGCCCGATATGCAGTTAGTTCATCGTACCCCAATTGTCCAGAACCGCCGGTAAGGATTCGGCAAAGGGGCACGCACGGGCCCTATTCCTCGCGGTCGAACTCCTCATCGGCATTGAGCACGCGACCGCTGTAGTTGACGTGACTGGTCACGGCATCCATGTCACCGGTCTCGATAAAACGTGCGACCGTGCACTCGTAATCGACCAGCGCGCGATCAAAGACCTCGGGGAAACTCTCGTTCGAGACCTCGTCGGTAAAGGGATTCTTCCATGTCAGATGGCCCAGGTTACCGGTGCGCTCGGGCAGCTCCGTCGTCACGCGATGGGCAAGGCCGTCGAGCAGCGAGTAGTCGTGCACCAAGCCCTCAACCAGCGAGATCGCGCGCGTCTTTGCGGAGCCGGCCGGCTCAATCGCGCGGTAAAGTCGCTGCATATTGGCAACGGCAGCACCGTACTCCCCCGCCGGAATGTCAATGCCGTACACGCGTCCGGCAACATAGCTCATCAGCACGCCGGCCACGCGATTGATGCGATCGGTGGTGACGATCTCGCCCGCCGGCGGGTAATCGTCGACCGTAGCGCCATCGCGTTTAAGCTGCAGCATCAGTACATCCAGGTCGCTCTCGATCACGGCATGGACCTGACTGCTCGAATCCTCAAGCTCTGAATCGGACTCCACGATGCCAAACTGCTGCTCATAGACAAAGGGATGGGCGTTGCGGTCGAGCACGTAATGAGACAGCAGGCCCAGCGCAAAGGCGCGACCCAAGCTGGCGTCGCGCGGCAGCAGATGTGACACGCCGTCGCGCAGGCACGCAAACTGACGAGACATGCGCGACCGATGCATGACCTGTGCCAGCAGCGTGCAGTCGGAAACACGCGGTGTCAGAATGTGAAAGAAAAACGGGTCGGGGCCTTGGTTGCCCAAGATAAAGGCAATGCGCTCTTCATCGGACGTGATGACGCCCTGCGGAAGACGGTCGATGCTTTCCTCGCCAAACAGATGATGGGTGATAAGCGCGGGCATAATGATCCTTTCGATTTCATTCGATGCCACCCATTATGCCCACCGCGCGCCCATGCCAAACCTGCGATGGCAAACGACGGCACGCAGACCGTCTACGCAAGCCCCAAGTGTGCTTTAACCTCGGCAGCGCGACGGCGGGACACGGGCACCGTCGAGGTTACGCGATCGAGCCTGAGCTCCATAAGACCCGTGGAACCGATCTCGACATTGTGCACGTCTTCCAAATTGACCAGATAGCTGCGGTGGACACGGATAAAGCCCTCGGAGGCCAGGCGCCGCTCGAGCGAGGAAATCGACTCATTGATCAGGTACGTTCCCTCAGCGCAGATGGCGTTGCAAAAATCGGCGCGCGCCTCAAAGTAGCAGACGTCTGCGGCAGGAATGAACACCTTTTTGCCCCCGCGGTCCACCGTCAGACGCAAAGGCTGGCGCGGAGTATGGATAACACGACGGGCACCCAAGGCCGCCTCGATCTTGTCGAGTGCCTTTGACAGGCGTGCGTCCTCGACCGGCTTGACGACATAGTCGACCGCATCGAGGTTATACGCATCGGCGGCAAACTCGGCAAACGCCGTCACAAACACAACCACCGGCGGCGTCTTTAGGTTCTGCAGCGTCTCGGCAAGCTCAATTCCCGAGCGACCGGGCATGGTAATGTCTAAAAACAGCACGTCGGGCTTGTTCGACAGAATCGACTCCACGGCTTCGGTGACATTGCCCGCCTCGGCAATCTGACCCACACGCGCATCCTTTTCCAACAGATAGCGTAGCTCAGCCCTAATGGGAGGCTCGTCATCAACCACCAAGATGTTCCAGCCTTCGGACATATGTGCTTCCCCTCTTTTTCTCTCAATCCAACCGCGTGCTACGCCGTCAACGGCGCCGGCTCATGCGGCTCGCCGTTCAGCTCGACGATGACCTGCGTTCCCACGCCCTCCTGGGACTTCACGCGCATGCCGGAATCTTCTCCGTAAAAGAAATGGATGCGCTGAAGTACGTTAAAGAGCGCCAAGCCGCAGCCTCGTTTGATGGAACCGTCGGCGGTAATGCTCTCGGGCTCCTCCAGGCGATGTTGCTCAAACAGATGCGCGCAGACTTCTTCGCTCATACCGATGCCATCGTCCTCGACGATGATCTCCAAACCGTCATCGGTCTCGAAAGCCCTAACATGAATAGAAAGCGGCTCGGTCTCGCGCTGCGCGTGCTTGATGCAGTTTTCGAGCAACGGCTGCAAGATAAACGGCGGCACCATGCAATCGCGCACCTCAAAGTCGATATCGACCGAGACGCGCAGACGGCCGTCGCCATAACGAGCCTGCATAAGATTGATATAGCGAGTGCCCTGTTCCACCTCGTGCTCGAGCGTTGTGAGGGTATCGGAATCAGAAAGCGTCTGACGGTAGTAATTGGAAAAGTCGATCAGCAGCGACCTGGCCTTGTCCGGCTCGGTGCGTACGAGCGACACGATGGTGCTGATGGTGTTAAACAGAAAATGAGGATCGACCTGCGATTGCAAGGCGCGCAGCTCCACGCGGGCCGTAAGCTCGTCCTGGCGCTCGAGCTCAAAGCTCGCAAGCTGCGTGGAAATGAGGTCGGCAAAGCCCGAGGCAAGCGCCGTCTGGCGCATATCGATGCTGCTCAGACGGGGATAATACAGCTCGAGCGTGCCCACGCAATGCCCGCGCACGGTAAGCGGTGCGACAATACCGGCGCGCAGGCGCGGAAAGTAGCCACCCGTCTCGGTCGAGGCATCGCGCGAGAACACGCTTTGCTCACCGCTGTTGATCACGTTGAGCGTAGTCCGCAGCACCACCGGGGTGCCCGCGGGGCATTTTGCCGAGTCCTCGCCCCAGCTCGCCAACACCTGCTTACCGTCGGTAAAGCAGATGGCAGAGGCGATCGTTTCGGACAGGATGATCTTAGAGGCGCCCAGGGCAGCTTCGGGCGTAAGGCCGCGCGACGTGTAGGCGAATATTTTTGAAGCGATGGCGAGCGTGCGGTCGGTTGCGCTCGATGTGAGGTCGTCGGGAACGACAAAGACGTACGAGAAGAAGAAGCACAGCATGACCAAGCCGGCAATGACGACAACGGCCGGAACGGGATTGGGATTATCGGTTAGATCCCAGATGAGCAGCAGGATAAGCAGCGGAACGACAATACCGAGCAAAATGGCTTGAACCACATGCTGAGCGGTACGAAAGACCTTGGTAGAGTTGTAGCTCTTGCCCAGAATCAGCCTATTGAGATCCACCGTCATCTCCTTCTTACCGACGCACCCCATAGCAATAAAGAGGGCCGCAAGCGACCCTCTCCATTGCATTATGCAATCAAATACTGTGTTTTACATCAAGCCATCGATGAACGGTAGCTTAGGCGCTGTACTTGTTTGCCTCGCCGAAGGTGCCGCCCTCGACAATCCAGCCGTCCTTCATGATGACGTCCATGTTGTCGGTGTTGAGCACGTGGATGTCGGCGGCGACGTCACCGTTGACGACCAGCAGGTCGGCGCACTTGCCGGCCTCGATGGAACCGGTCTCGTCCTCGATGTGGCACATCTTAGCACCGTTGAGGGTAGCGCAGGTGATGGTCTCGACCGGGGTGAAGCCGATCTTGTCGACGAACTCGTACATCTCCTCGATGGAACAGGTGCCGTACGGGGTGACGAAGGAGAAGGAGTCGGAGCCGATCGTCATGACGACGCCGCGCTTCTTGGCCTCGCGCAGGCAGTCGTAGTTGCGCTGCAGCTCCTTCTCGACCAGGGTGCCCTCGTACTTGTCGTGCAGCTCGGGGACGTAGACGGGCGGATAGGTGGCGTACCAGGTGGGCAGGAAGGCGATCGTCGGAGTGAAGAAGGTGCCCTGCTCGGCCATGAGGTCCATGGTGCGCTCATCGATATCGAAGCCGTGAATCAACTGCTCGCAGCCAAAGCGAACGGAATCGTAGGCAGCGGCGTGGTTGTTGTAGCAGTGGCTCCACACGGGGATGCCAACCATCTTTGCCTCTTCGACCACGGCCTGAATCTCCTCGGAGCAGTAGTGCTGGTCGCGGCCGGAGTCCCAGCGCCAGATGCCGCCACCGGTAGCCCAGATCTTGATGGCATCGGGGTTCTCGCGCAGGCGGCGACGGACGGCCTTGCGCAGATCCCAAGGACCGTCGACCTGATCGCCCCAGGGGTGCGATTCCTTGTTGAGCTCCTGGCTGCAGTGGTGGGAGTCGCCGTGGCCGGCAACGCGGCAGAAGCCAAGGCCGGTGGCCAGAACGCGCGGGCCCTTGAAGACGCCCTTGTCGATGCAGTCACGGATCTGGATACCAAAGCGGCCGATCTCGCAGACGGTGGTGAGGCCGTGGGTGAGGCAGTCGTAGGCCTGCTTGACGGCGACGGCCTGCTTCTCGAGGAGCGGCTGCATGACCCAGTCGGTGTCATCGTCGGTCAAGTTGCCCGAGAAGTGCAGGTGGGTGTCGATCAGGCCGGGAAGGACGGTCTTGCCGACGGCGTCGATGACCTCAACGCCCTCGGGAAGGTCCTGCATGGCGCCGGCGTACTCGATCTTGCCGTTGTCGTCGACGAGAACGAGGGAGTTCTCGACCGGCTCGGCGCCGGTACCGTCGATGAGCTTGCCGCCAACGATTGCATACTTAGTGGACATGGTTCCTCCTTATGGATCCATATATGTGGGCGAGGCCGTGTTGGGTTAAGGCCTCACAAAGCTACCCAAGTGGTGCCGGGTTCGGTGCGCGGGAGAGAGGGCCCCGCGCACCCGATCCGCCCCGGCTAGGCGTTACTTTTTGCGGGAATTGGTGAAAGCCATGAGGGCCAGGCCAATAGCCAACCAGCCGATCACGATGCTCCACTCCACCATGTTGAGGGAGGCGGGAGAGAACGGAATCACGAGCAGGCCGATGATGATGGCGCAGGCAGCGATAGCGAGGCCGATGCCAAACTTGCCGCCGGGTACCTCGTAGGGACGAGGCAGGTCGGGCTCGGTGAAGCGCATGCGCAGGCAGGCGAGGGCGACCATGCCGCAGGAGAAGATGAAGGCGAGAGCCGACACGTTGGTCAGAGGAATGAGCATGTTCTTGCCCAGGAACGGACCGATGACGGTGATGACGCCCAGAACGACGCAGGCGAGCTTGGGAGCGCCGGACTTGGGGTCGACCTCGGCGAACTTCTCGGGCAGCTGGCCTTTACGACCCATGGCGAGCATGATGCGGCTCGTGGCGCCGTAGAAGGAGTTCATCGGGCCCATGGGTCCAAGCGTGGCGATGACGAGCATGGCCAGGTACAGGAGCATGTTGATGCCCTTGAGGCAGGCAAGCGCGGGAACCGGGCTCTTAACAAACTCATGCCAGTCGAGGATGGTGCCGAACGAGTAGATGCAGACCATGTAGAAGCCGCCGGCGGCCAGCAGGGCCAGGGAGATGATCTTGCCGAACTTGTTCCAGTTGAGGCCCTCGGCTGCTTCCTCAGCCTGCTGAGGAATGGTGTCGAAACCGGCGTAGAAGAACGGGGTCAGAACCAGGACCGACACGATGCCGGCGAACAGGCTGGTGCTCTCGGTAGCGGCCTTGCCGCCGCCAGCACCGGCGACCTGGGAGAACACGGGCATGGCGTTGTCCGGCGAGCCGGTGAACAGCGAGACGCCCATGGCGAGCAGCATGCCGCAGAGCAGGGCCTTGGTCAGGAAGGCCTGGAGCTTGGCGGCCGAGCTGGCACCGCGGAAGTTGAGGAAGATGACGTAGACTGCAAAGCCGAGCGCGATCAGCGTCGGGAACAGATAAACGTCGGCGCCCAGGATGGTGTAGAGCTTGACGGCGCGCAGCCACTCAAGACCGGGCAGGCTGCCGAACATCTCGGACACGAGGGTCGAAATGGCGATGGCCTCCCACGGGCACAGGATGCCGTTGCCCAGAGCCAAAAGCCATCCGGTGATGTAGCTCAGCGTACGGCCAAAGCTACGATCGACATACTCGACGATGCCGCCCGAGATGGGGATAGCAGCCGTGAGCTCACCGAAAACAGCTCCGACGGGCACGAGGAAGATTGCACCCAAGAGGAATGCGATCATAGCGGGAACGGGACCGCCGCCCACGACCATCCAGTCGCCGACCTGCAGAACCCAACCGGTACCGATGATGGCACCGAAGCCGATGGTGAAGAAGTTCCAGAGCGAAAGCGTTTTCTTCATGCCGCCGTTATCCTCGACTGCAACTTCTGCGTTCTTGTCCGCCATTGTTCCCCTCCTTTCCTGTTTGACGCCCTTGGCGTCACCCCTTGCGCGGTCCGTTTTGCCGCGCGCTTTTATTCCATGGCTTTAAGATACGGCCTTGGCGCAGCAGCGCCGCTCGCAGCTCGACCGAAGGCAGAATTGCAAAACGAGCGGCACCGTTTTTGGGACGAACGGCGGGAGACGTCATTCGTCTTGGACGCTTTCATCTTGTCTGCTTTTGAATACCTGTTGCCGTGACGCTTGGCGCGCGGCGCGGCAACGTTCATACCATTTGTCAGGCTTTTGGCGCACATACCCATGTGTCGTGCATCTTTTTATGTAGGATAGACAAGTTACACATGAGGCAAGGTGATTCGAATGGCATACGGATACAATGACGGCGACCAACGGCCACAAAGCGTGCGCCTTGCCGGCCGCACCACGTCAACGCCCAAAATCACCTCCGACAACGACAACCCGCAGCGCCCCCAAGAGCAGCTCGGGGCTTCTTCGCGGCAGCAAAGCCGTACCGTGCAGCAGTCAGACCGTGTAAGTACGAGCACACGCCAACGCCAGACCGGCACATCGCAGCCACGCCGCTACGATCGCCGTAAGACCGACTACTGCGTCAAGCGCTCCTTTTCGCGACCTCAACGCGATCGCGGCAATTCCGCCCCTCACCCCGCGTCGCACACCACAAGCCACGCGCTTCCGGCCCGCCGCCTACGCCTTGCGCTTTGCTCCATTGCCGCCTGCCTCGTCTTTGTGTTTTTGGGATCCTGTATCTCCCACGGATCAGCCGGTCTTGAGCCCACTGCCGAGGACAAGCTGCTTAAAGCTCCCGTCGCGCCCGGTTACTCCTTTGCGTTCTCGACCCCACGCTCGCAATGGCAGGCCGGCGCCATGCCCCACATCTACCAAATTGACCCCGCATGGTCGGAGCTGCCCTATGCCGGTGGCACTATTCGAGAAAACGCTTGCGGTCCCACTTGCCTCACCATGGTCTATATCTTTAAGACCGGCCACACCGATAAGACGCCGGTCGATGTATGCGCACTGGCCGAAGCCGGCAACTACGCCCCCACTGGTGCCACCGAGTGGTCGTTTATGACAGGCGGTGCGTGGCAGCTAGGGCTCAACGGAACACAGCTCTATAACGATCGCGAATCGATTACCCAAGCACTTCGCTCGGGTGCGCCCGTCATCGCCGCAGTGCGCCCCGGTACGTTTACCAACGTAGGCCACTACATCGTGCTCTACGGCATCGACAACGCCAACCAGATTGGCGTCTACGACCCCAACTCGGCCAACCGCAGCGCCCGCCGCTGGGGCGTCGTAGAGGTCCTCAACGAAGTCGAAGCCATGTGGGCCTACTACTAGTCATTGGGGACAGACTTAAATGAGTGGTCATTGGGGGCGCTCTTGTTTGACTAGTCATTTAAGAACGTCCCCAATGACTAGGTGAATAGCAAAAGCCCCGCAGTCGGAGCGGACTGCGGGGCTCATGAAGAGAGGCTAGTTTGTGAGCGCTTTGCCTGGCGCCCACAAGAGAGGCAGCAGAGTAGAGACTACTCGTGGATGCGGGTGCCGGAGAGGCCGGCCATGGTCTCGGCGGCCTTGTCCAGAGCGCCGATGATGCAGGTACGACCCTTGCGGGAACGCGCGAACTTGATAGCAGCGCGAACCTTGGGCTCCATGGAACCCTTGCCGAACTGGCCCTCGTCGGCCAGGCGCTCGGCCTCGTCGGCGGTGAGGTCCTCGAGCTCCTCCTGGTTGGGCTTGCCGAAGTTGATGGCGACATGCTCAACGGCGGTCAGCAGGAACAGAACGTCAGCGTCGCAGTCCTCGGCCAACAGCTCGCCGCCCAGGTCCTTGTCGATGACGGCGGGAACGCCCTTGTAGCAGCCCTTGTTCTCGTAGTCGCGGACGACGGGGATGCCGCCGCCACCGCAGGCGATGACGATGAACTCGTTGTCGAGCAGGTTGAGGATGGAGTCGGCCTCGACGATCTTCTTGGGATCGGGGGAAGCGACGACGCGACGCCAGCCGCGGCCGGAATCCTCGACGAAGACCTTGGAGGGATCCTCGGCCATGAACTCCTTGGCCTGCTCCTCGGTATAGAAGGGACCGATCGGCTTGGTCGGGTTCTTGAACGCGGGATCGTCGGGATCGCACTCGATCTGGGTGACGACGGTGGCGGCGTGCCAACGCTTATAGCGCTTGTGCATCTCGCGGCCGATGCCCTGCTGCAGGTGATAACCAATGTAGCCCTGGGACATGGCGCCGCACTCGGGCAGCGGCATCTCGGGGGTACCGATGGCATCGTGGGCAGCGGCGAAGGCGTTCTGGATCATGCCGACCTGCGGGCCGTTGCCGTGGGTGATGATGATCTCGTTGCCCTGCTCGATGAGGCCGAGGAGGGCATGGGCGGTGTTGCTCACGGCCTCGATCTGCTCGACGGGGTTGTTGCCGAGGGCGTTGCCGCCAAGGGCGACGACAATACGATCGGGCTTACCAAGAGGCTTAGACATTGCTGGAATCCTTTCTGTAAAAGGCCTACAACCCATTAATAACCCGCGTCCGTGCGATACGCGAGTTTATTAAGGTTTATATTCTCTTTATCGCTCATTTTATTCATTTTGAAAATAGCGGAACGGTGAACGGTCGTTTTTATCCGCTCAGCGTACAGAACTCCAGCTCAGACATATCTACGTAATTTACGTGCGACTTTATTTAAATGAAGCAAGGATTATGTCGGATTATGCAAACTACATCTCTGCTAAACACAAAACGGACAGCGCAATATCTTACTCGCACTATACGAGATTCTATGCACATATAAGTCGAGTATGCACCCCTGCAAAAACAAGGGGCTTTTCATCCAGCATAAGGAATAAAGAAGAGCTCCGAAAAGGCGGCAACAGCCAAGTCCCCCATCCATCCCCAAAGTGGCGCGAGGTTTCGCGGCAAAGCCGCGAAACAGCGAAAGGGACGGAATACCCGCCAACTACGTCCTTCATCCGCCCACACAATCCGAGGACGTAGTCGTAGCAGGATCTGAGGGCTGACCTTCGCGGACGCCCTCGGACATGAAAGAACCCCCGCTGCGCACTACGTGCGGCGGGGGTTCTTTCGTCCTGCGGAGTGTCCGCGAAGGTCAGCCCTCAGATCCTGCGGTGGGAGACCTAGGCCTCGTTGTACACCGTCTTGAGCTTCAGCAGGTGAGCGTAGCGGTCCATAGCGGCCTGCTCGTTCTCCTTGAAGAGCTCCTCGGCGCGCTCGGGGAAGGAACGCGTCAGCGAAGCGTAACGGGCCTCGTTCATCAGGAACTCCTGATAGCCGCCCGCGGGCTCCTTGGAATCGAGCGAGAACTTCTTACCGGCAGCAGCCTCGGGGTTGAAGCGGAAGAGGTTCCAGTAACCGCACTCGACAGCCTTCTTCATCTCGGCCTGGCAGTTCTGCATGCCGCCCTTCTTGATGGAGTGCATCTCGCAGGGGCTGTAGCCGATGATGAGGGACGGGCCGTCGTAGGCCTCGGCCTCATGGATGGCCTTGAGGGTCTGAGCCGGGTTGGCGCCCATGGCGACCTGCGCCACGTAGACGTAGCCATAGCTCATAGCGATCTCGGCCAGGGACTTCTTCTTGGTCACCTTACCGGCAGCGGCGAACTGAGCGACCTGGCCCAGGTTCGAGGCCTTGGAGGCCTGACCGCCGGTGTTGGAGTAGACCTCGGTGTCGAAGACGAAGACGTTGACGTTGTGGCCGGAAGCCAGGACGTGGTCCAGGCCACCGAAGCCGATGTCGTAGGCCCAACCGTCGCCGCCGAAGATCCAGAAGGACTTCTTGGTGAGGTAAGCCTTGTCGGCGAGGATCGCCTTGGAGGCGTCGCAGCCGCACTTCTCGAGCTCGGCAACGTAGGCGGCGGCAGCGATCTTAGAGGCCTCGGCGTCGTTGACGGAGTCGATCCAAGCCTGACCGGCGGCCTTGAGCTCGTCGGACGGACCGTCAGCGGCGATGATCTCCTGCGTAGCAGCGATCAGCTTCTTCTGAACGGCCTCGTAGCCAACGGCCATGCCCAGACCGTGCTCGGCATTGTCCTCGAACAGGGAGTTGTTCCACGCCGGGCCGTGACCGTCCTTGTCCTTGCAGTAAGGAGCGGTGGCAGCGGGGTTGCCCCAAATGGAGGAGCAGCCGGTGGCGTTGGAAATGAACATGCGGTCGCCGGCGACCTGGGTCACCAGACGTGCATAGGCGGTCTCGGCGCAGCCGGCGCAGGAGCCGGAGAACTCCAGGTAGGGCTGCTTAAACTGGCTGCCCTTGACGTTGGCCGCGATGAGCTCCTTCTTCTCGGAGACGTTCTCGACCATGTAGTCCCAAACGGGCTGCTGGTCCATCTCCTGCTCGGTGGGAACCATCTCGAGGGCGCCCTTGGGGCAAACCTTGACGCAGTTGGTGCAACCCATGCAGTCGAGCGGGGACACGGCCATGGTGAACTTCATGCCCTTGGCCTTGGGGCCCATGGCGTCGAGCGTGCGGGTAGCCTCGGGCGCGGCGGCAGCCTCGTCCTCGGTCATCGCGAACGGACGGATGGTGGCATGCGGGCACACGTAGGCGCACTGGTTGCACTGGATGCACTTGGTCTCGTCCCAATGGGGAACGACCACGGCGACGCCGCGCTTCTCGTATGCGGAGGCGCCCAGCTCAAACTGGCCGTCGGCGCAACCGACGAAGGCGGAAACGGGCAGGCTGTCGCCATCCATGCGATCGATGGGCTCGAGCAGGTTCTTGACCTGCTGGGCGATAGCGGACTTGGTCTCCTCGGAGAGCTCGACGGGAGCGGCATCCTCGGCAGTTGCCCAGTCGGCCGGAACCTCGAACTTACGGAAGGCGGTAGCGCCGGCATCGATGGCCTTGTGGTTGGCGTCGACGATGGCCTGGCCCTTCTTCATGTAGGACTTGGTGGCCGCGTCCTTCATGTACTGCAGAGCGTCCTCGGCGGGCAAGACCTTGGCCAGCGCGAAGAAGGCGGACTGGAGCACCGTGTTGGTGCGCTTGCCCATGCCGACCTTGGCGGCCAGGTCGATAGCGTCGATCAGGTAGACGTTGACGTTGTTGTTCGCGATGTAGCGCTTGGCCACGGCGGGCATGTGCTCGGCGAACTCCTCGTCGCTCCACTGGCAGTTGACCAGGAAGGTGCCACCCGGCTTGACGTCGCGGACCATCTTGAAGCCCTTGACGATGTAGCTGGGGTTGTGGCAGGCGACAAAGTCGGCCTTGGTCACGTAGTACGGCGAACGGATCGGGGAATCACCAAAGCGCAGGTGCGAAACGGTGACGCCGCCGGTCTTCTTGGAGTCGTACTGGAAGTAGGCCTGAACGTACTTGTCGGTGTGATCGCCGATGATCTTGATCGAGTTCTTGTTGGCGCCGACGGTACCGTCGCCACCCAGACCCCAGAACTTGCACTCGATGGTGCCGGGGGCTGCGGTGTTGGGCGCATCCTCGGCCTCGGGCAGGCTCAGGTTGGTCACGTCGTCGACAATGCCGATGGTGAACTCGCGCTTGGGCTCGTCCTTCTTGAGCTCCTCGAAGACAGCGAACGCGGACGCGGGAGGCGTGTCCTTGCTGCCCAGACCGTAACGGCCGCCGACGACCTTGATACCCGTCTTGCCGGCCTCGTAGAGAGCGGAGACGACGTCCTGGTAGAGCGGCTCGCCGATGGAACCCGGCTCCTTGGTACGGTCCATGACGGCGATCTTCTGGACGGTCTCGGGGAGAACGTCGACGAAGTGCTTGATGGAGAACGGACGGAACAGACGAACCTTGACCAGGCCGACCTTCTCGCCGTGAGCGTTGAGGTAGTCGATGACTTCCTCAAGCACGTCGCAGAAGGAGCCCATGCACACGACGACGCGATCGGCATCGGGAGCGCCGTAGTAGTTGAACAGGCCGTAATCGGTGCCGAGCTTCTCGTTGATCTTCTTCATGTAGCCCTCGACGACGGCGGGAAGCTCGTCGTAGACCTTGTTGCAGGCCTCACGGTTCTGGAAGAAGATATCGCCGTTCTCGTGGCTACCGCGGGTGTGCGGGTGCTCAGGGTTGAGCGCGTGATCGCGGAAAGCCTGGACGGCGTCCATGTCGCACATCTCGGCCAGATCCTTGTAGTCCCACATGGCGACCTTCTGGATCTCGTGGCTGGTGCGGAAGCCGTCGAAGAAGTTAAGGAACGGGGTCTTGCCCTCGATGGCGGCAAGGTGAGCCACCGGCGAGAGGTCCATGACCTCCTGGACGTTGCCCTCGGCGAGCATGGCGAAGCCGGTCTGACGACAAGCCATGACGTCGGAGTGATCGCCAAAGATGTTCAGGGCGTGGGAAGCGACGCAACGCGCGGAGACGTGGAAGACGCCCGGGAGCTGCTCGCCCGCGATCTTGTACATGTTCGGAATCATCAGGAGCAGACCCTGAGAAGCCGTGTAGGTGGTGGTCAGAGCACCGGCACCCAGCGAACCGTGAACGGTACCGGCTGCACCTGCCTCGGACTCCATCTCGACGACCTTGACCGGGGTGCCGAAGATGTTCTTGCGACCCTGGGCCGCCCACTGGTCGACATGGTCGGCCATCGGGCTGGACGGCGTAATGGGATAGATTCCCGCTACCTCGGTGTACGCATACGAAACATATGCGGCCGCCTCGTTGCCGTCCATAGACTTAAACTTACGCGCCATATACCCCTCTCCTCTCATATAGGTATACAGGCCCCGGCGATCGCCGGGATGTTGGCGTGATGGGATTTTCGCTGTTGCTTCCAATCATCTGGCAGGCAGGCTCAGCAGCAGGTACATGGCGTGGAGAGAAGGCATGCCGAGGCGAGGAGGGCTGCACGCGCTCCACAAGCCCAGCTACCCGTCTTGCACATGACCGAGCGCCGCAAAGGCCGCATGCCGGATGCTCCCGGGCACGCCCCGGCGATGGGAAGCGCCCGCAACGGAAATCCGCATGCGGGTTTATTGTACCCCGCCGTCAAGTGTAATTTCGGCAAATATAGGCGGGCGGTAAAGGTTTACCCCGACTGACCGCCAAGGGGCGAAATGGCCCCTCGTCCCAAGCGGCCGGCCCTGGCGCGCCAAGGAGTGTCCCCAAGTGCCGGCAGAAAAGGAACGTCCCTAACTGCCGGCTAGAGGGCACCGAAGAGAATGGCGTAGGTAGTGGATTCGCCGAGCTTGAGCTCGTCGCCGGGATTGAGTTGGGCGGAACGGCCGGGCTCGACCTGAATGCAGACGCGCGTGGCCCCGTTTACCACCACGGTTCCGTTGGTGGACGACAAGTCCTCGACGTGCCAGATATTTTGAGCATCGCACCAGATATGGGCATGGCGGGCCGAGACATCGTCGCCGACGTCGGTAATATCGCCCTCACCAGTGGCCAGCGCGCCAATCTCAACACCCTGCTCACTCGGCTGAATCCAGCGCGGGGCGCTCACGACAAAACTGTTTTGTACGCGCAGCAAGCCCAAGGGGTGCGCCGGGGCGGGTTCGCGTTCGCCCGCGGTCATCGACATGCCAAGCGAACGCGGCGTGGAGGTGCCTCCGCCACAGGTCGCGTGCGCGTAGTCGATGGCATAGTTCACCGAGGACCGCACATCCGCCGAACAACCGACAGCGACAAACAGCACCAGCACGGCCTCGGCGCGCTCGGCGGGCATGAGTTCCGCCGCCTGGGACAGGCGATCGAGCGCGTTGCGATAGAGATTCGTGTCCTGGTGGCACTCTTCGAGCGCGCGTACCATCGGTTCACCTGCAGGACCGCACACCATATTGATCACAGCCGTGGAGTCCATGGGATTTCGCTGGCGCAGGGCCAGTTGCGACATAATGCGCGCAGCCGAGGTACCGTATTCGGCAAAGTAGCGCTGCTGAAGCGTGCCGACCGGCGCGCAACGATAAAGCGGGAAACCCAAGAGCGATCGGCGGCTCGGCTCTGCGGGCTGCGGCCGTCGGCGAGCGGACGGGACGAAAGCACCAAGCCGCACAGCTCGATATGGCTCAGATGCGCCGCGCGCTTAAAGATGTCAAACATGGCCCCGCATGGGGTGAGCTCAACTTGAGATGCCATGACCTAGGCCTCCTTAGTCGTAGAAATAGAATCGGACGATACTTCGACAGGTCCGCCAAAAGTACGGGCAGCTGCGGCTCCACCGGCAAGCGGAGTCGCCATCTGGGCTTTTGTGCGTCGTGGTGCCGAAACGGGAAGTTCAAAGGCAAAGCCCATCGCAAGCAAAAACCACGTAAGCGTATAGGTTGCAACCAGAGCGGCAACAAGGCCGCCCATCACGGCGCGTTGGGAAAATACGCTACATGCAGCCACAACCAGCACCGGAACCTCGCAGGCAGAAAGCGCAAGCACACCCTGCAGGAAGCCCGAGCGCCGATCGCGCGCAAGCGCCCCCGCGGCAACGCCGGCTATGCCTGGCAGCGCCAACGCCAGTGCGGCAATAATACCCGGTAGCGACCCAGACCACACGAGCGATCCCAAAGTCGCCGTCACGCGAGCGCCCGACGCCAGCAGCGCGGCCGAAACCACGATCACAGCCCAAACCACGCCACAGACGACCGTCGCGCCGACCATCAGCGCGCGACGAACCGCGCGGCCAGACGCATCCATGGGGCACGGCGTGAGCGGCTCGCCGCGGAGCGAACGGCCGACATTTTGCGCATAGTGGTCACAAAACGCTGAGAGCGCCGCCTCGACCGCCGCCGGCTCGGGACGATCTTTTTGATGGCTGGACAGACAGGCCATCACCACGTCGAACAGCTGGGCATCGACAAACGCCAGCGCATCGCGTAGCTCTTCGGAATCCGGCTCAAGCCCTAGCTGCTGGGCCTGCTCGGCCGCGGCGAGCGCCACATCGGGCTCACGACGAAGCAGCTGAGTCAAATCACAACCGGGCGCATGGGCACCAATGGGATAGTCGGGCCGCGTGTCCATCTTGAGACGGTAGGGGCTCGCGATGTCGCGCGTCTTTTTGCGCGAACCCGAGGTGCCCGAAGTGCTCGGCGCGGCTTCGTATGGCGCGACGCCGGCAATGAGCTCGTAAACCGTGCTTGCCGCGGCATAGACGTCAATCGCCGGCGACATACGCAAAGCGCGCAGGTCGGGAATATCGTCGGTGAGCATCTCGGGCGGGGCATAGGCAACCGTCGCGCGACGCAGCGTGGCATAGCGCTCGGTAAAGGATGCCTTGCCGCCGGTACCGGCCACGGCCGACGCAGGCTCAAGCGCCAGCGACGAGCCAAAGTCGATCAGGCACAGGTCAAAGGTGCCCTCGGCAAGCTGCCGGTCAAGCGGTAGACGCGCCGTACGCACCATAATATTAGCGGGCGAGATATCGCGATGGACAAAGCCCTCGCCCACCAGACTCATACGGCAGAGCAGATCGAACAGGTCGCGACCCAGACGCGCCGCCACAAGCGGCGACAGGCGTCCGGCATCGTCCACGGCAAGTCGCGAACGCAAGCGGGCGAGCGTCTCGCCCTCGACCCATTCCATGACAATTGCAGGCACACCGTCGACCTCGCCCCAGCCATAGAGGCGGGGAAAGCCCTTAAGGCCCGAAAGGGCGCGATGGCATTCGTATTCCTCGCGAAATGCCGCTTTGAACTTGGCGACCAGCGACTCATGGGCGGCATCGTCGTCAAACTCATCGCGCGTCGGCAAGATGAGCTGTTTGAGTGCTACGTCCTCGCCTTGGGCGTTGACAGCACGCGTCACGCGGCCGTTACCGCCACGGCGCATGGTGGCATCGTCGGCAAACAGTATCGTAAAACGACGCAGATAGGCAGGCAGTTCGTCCTGACCGAGCGCAATGGCCGGCTCAAACCCGTCGACACGCGCCAGGCGCAGGCCGACCATGGGATCGCGACCGAGCGATTGTGGTGTGGTGGATGCAAGATCGGTCATCATAGGGCAAGCGCCGCCACGTTATTGTTGAAGTTACCGAGCGCGACGTCATCATCGCCGTAATGGCCGACCCATTGACATAGGTTGGTGTAACAGCCCCACAGATTGGCATACTGCTGATACCACCTTGACCGGGGCGAGAATGTCTGACGACCGAACTCGGCTCGAATGACAAACATCTCCCCGACCAGGCTGTCGCACGGCCTGGGATCTCCCGTAGAGTTATAGGTCGAGACCACGTCATTGGCACGAGAAACATAGCCGTCGAGCATGTTGTACTTGGTCACAAGCCAACTGTGAATGCTCTCTTCCTCAGCAGCGGAAAGGCCGCCGGAGTTTGCATCGTTGTCAGTGTTGCCGCCCGTCGAGCCGCCGTTTCCAGGCCCTCCGGTAGAGGAACCCGACCCAGAGCCGCCGCCCGAACTCGATGAATCCGAGCCGGAGCCAGAAGTATCCGAGCTACCGGGCTTTCCGGACTGCTGGGCGTCCTGCTCCTTTTGCTGCTCGACCTTATTCACCGTTGCCGCCACGCTATTGTTGGACAATCGATCGATGATCTTGGTGTTGGTGAGCACGATGGTTTTGCCATTGGCAAGCGTGACTTCGTTGTCCGGGGCCTCGGCGCCGTCCGCATCGTCGGTGCCAAACACAATATGCCCGACCACACTTGCCCAAGCATATCCAGTCGTGGTGCCCAGATCGCTTTTGGCCTCATGCCCCACGCGCGGTTCGCGTGCGGCATGCGCCTGCATCATGGACGGCACGGTCATGCCATAGGCAGAAACGCCAGCTATGACCAGCACCAGCGAGCACGATAGCAGTGCGTACGCCCGCGGCGCCAAGCCCAGTCGGCGTCGTATGCGCACCGCGGCGCCGCGCTTTGTCTGAGTGCCACCGGGCCGCATGCGTTCTCCTCCAACAAAAACACGCCGCTCGGGAGCGGCGCATTCATTCGAATCCATATTTGAGTGTATCAGCGAACCCAAAAGGTTGCGCAACGAATGAGCAAATTAAGGATGCGAGCGGAAGCATCCATGCGATAAGCGGATACGAAGCATCTTTGTTGCACAACAAACTCACAGTCGCACGGGGAAATTATGACTACCCCGTGCGACTGTGAGGAAAACATACGGCAGGAGCAGGCTCGCCACCTAAATCGCGCGACGGGCCTCGATGGCGCGGCCAAGCGTAAGCTCGTCGGCATACTCCAAGTCGCCGCCCACGGGAAGGCCGCTTGCCAGACGCGACACCTCGACGCCCAACGGCTTGATGGTACGGGCCAGGTAGCTCGCCGTGGTCTCGCCCTCGATGTTGGGGTTGGTGGCGATGATGACCTCATGGATATCCTCGTGGCCCAGACGCGCCAGCAGCTCGCGGATGTGCAACTGCTCGGGACCAATCTTGTCCATGGGACTGATCACGCCGCCCAGCACATGGTACAGGCCATGGTAGCTGCCCGTGCGCTCGATTGCCTGGACGTCGCGCGGCTCGCCCACCACACAAATGCGAGTGGTATCGCGCATCGGGTCCTGGCAGATGGAGCACTCGTCGGCCGTGGCGTAGTTAAAGCAACGGCTGCAAAAGTGGACCTCCTGCTTGACCTCCAGGATGGCCTCGGCCAGGCGGCGCGCCTCCTCGGCGTCGGCCTCCAACAGGTAATAGGCGATGCGCTGGGCCGACTTGGGACCAATGCCCGGCAGGCGGCCCAGCTCATCGAGCAGTTTTTGCAGACTGTGATTCGCACTCATATATATATGCGTGTCTTAGAACGGCATGCCCGGGATGTTGAGGCCGCCGGTGATGGCGCCCATCTGCTTGTTGGCGAGCTCGTTGACGCCGCGGACGGCCTCGTTGACGGCAGCCATAATCATGTCCTGCAGCATATCGACGTCCTCGGGATCGAGGGCATCGGGATCGATGGTGAGGTTGACGAGCTCCATCTCGCCGTTAACGGTCACCTTGACCATGCCGCCGCCGGCAGAGGCGTCGACGGTCTGGGACTTGAGGTTCTCCTGCGCGGCGGCAAGCTGCTCCTGCATCTTGCGGGCCTGCTTCATCATCTGCTGCATGTTCATACCGGCCATGATGGCTCCTTTACGTGCGGCCGCACGCCGAGCTGCAAGGGCAGCCGGGACGCGGCGGGACTTTCAAACTCAAAAATCGTACCACGGCGCGCGGCCAGCAAGCGGGGCAGTCACGCTACCTCAGTCGATATACATGTCCTGGAGTGCAAGCCGCACCCGAAGATTATGCAAAGTTGAATAATTCGCATCTGCATAATATTGAAAGCTAAATCTTGTAGAGCCGGAATCCGACATTTCATGTGCACCGCTAAAGACCTGCATGCCGATCCGTTGCTCACGGTGACGCGCATGGCAGCGGGGTATAATTTGATTGCCATAGATAGTAATTTGGAGGTGCCCCATGAATGCCCCCAACGCGCTCCAAAACATCCGCTCAAAACACCCCGTTGCATATGTGGTTCTCTATCTCTTTGTCGGCTGGGCATTGCTGGTTGTCATCACCCATGCCATAGCTTTTGGAGCAGAACTGCTGATAGCCAGCTCGGACCAGCCCGTCGTCAAATGGGAGACGACCGATGAGTGCACCGACGGAACCCGAACCGTCTACTACAACAGCCCGTCCCTCTATCAAGAGTTCAAGGTCAAGATAAAGGACTTCAAGATTGTCGATGCCGAGCTAGGCGTTTATTTGGCAATCGGAGCAACCATTAACGCCGAGCAAGTCGAGTACACGGACAGCCATGCGACGTATCGTATCGACCTCAGCATCCTAGGCCGACCGTCACGCACCTGTCTGCTCAAATGCGACATACGCGGCACCACACTACACATGTCCGAAATACAGATGCGCCCGGACAAGGGGTCCTCTTCTTGAGCAGTATACCCGCCTGCGCAGCTACTCCACCGGCTTGAAGATGGTGGCCTGGCCAAAGACGCTGCGGATGAGGGCCTTGGCCTCGTCCTCGGTCTGCGGGATGCTCGGGGCTGCGCCCTGATGGCCGAAGGGGCTGCCAGCACCGGGATTGGATTCCCAGGGAGCGGCGGGGACGTCGTCGTTTGCAGAGGCTGCGGGTGCCACAGCAGCGGCCTTGGTCGCGGACGCCGCACCCGGCACGTCGAACGGGGGCAGATCGTCCCCGCCGGCATCGGCAGCAAAACCACCGACCATAGCATCGTCGTAGGGCACCTGCTCGGATTCCCATGGCGCAGCCTGCGCAGGCGGCTGAGCCATGGGGACGGACGCGCGCTCGGGCGCTCGGGGCGCGGGCTCGGTCGGGAGCTTGCCCGTGGCAGGAGCACCGGCAGGGTTGTCGGAGCGCAGCCAAGGGGCCTTGGCCAGGTCGGATGACTTGGGCGCAGGCGCGGCAGCGGACTTGGGCGCGGGGATCGGAGCAGCCGGTTTGGGCGCAGCGGGTTCAGGCGCCGACGGGGTCGGTGCCGCTACCGGCGCCGCTTTTGGCTGCGTCGCGCTGGCGCTCGAGGATGCAGGGGGCACCGAGGACACGGGTTGCGGGTCCGCAGATACCGCAGCCCGTGCAGATGGAGAATGCTCCTCATGTTGAGGAGCCGGCGTGCCACCCCCATCCAGGACATAGTCGACGGTACGACGACCGAAGACCGCGCAGACCGTCGGCAGGACCACCGACTGCGTATCGGCGCGACCGAGCATCTTGATGGCAAAAGTCGAACCCGCGGGGAACGAGACCGTGAGCTTGGAGCCGTCGTCGGCCGTGGCGCGGGCGTTGAGCAAAAGCCCTGCGTAGGAGGCCTGACGAGCCTTGACGCGCTCGACGACCTCGGCCCATTTGCGCTGGAGCTCGCCGGCGTCCTCAACCGCGGGGGTCTCGGCAGCACCGGCGGCGGCAACCTGGGCGGCGTTGTTGGGCTTGGACACCGACACGGTCGATGCAGCAGGCGCGGAAGCCGGAGCCGCAACGGGCTGAGGTGCAGGCGTTACAGGTCTGGGCGCCGGCGCAGGAGCCGCGGACTTGGTCGCAGGCTGGGCAGCCGGAACAGCAGCGCCGCGGTCCCAAGGCATACCGCCCTGATGCGCGGACGTAGCAGCGGGGGCAGCGGATGCCGCCGGAGCGGCAGCACGAGCGCCCGAAATGAGCGTCGGCTGTTGGGCAGCAGCGGGTACGGATGCTGCAGGCGCGGCGGCCTGAGCAGCAGCCACGCTCGCCGGCACGGCGCCGTTGGCAATCATGGCCTCCAGGCGTGCCACGCGCTCGGCCAATGCCTCAATCGTTAAATCGGCCTCGGGACGCGCCAGACGCGTGCAGGCAATCTCGAGCACCAGGCGCACGTCGCTCGCGCCCCTCATCTCCAGTGCGGCATCGTCGAGCACCGTCAGCACGCGGGCCAGGCGGTCGGCAGGATGCTCGCCAAAGGCAGCGGCCTCGGCAGCAAGCGCCTCGGCCTGCTCGGAGCCGCCCTCAAACAGCTCGGCACGGGCACCGGCAACGCAGGCAACGTACACGTCGCGCACATGCGCCACCAGGTCGCGCGTCAGCTCCAGCAGGTCATTGCCCTCCTCGACCTGCGCACGGATCAGTCCATAGAGCTCGGCAACATCGCGATCGGCAATGGCGCGGGAAAACTCGCCCAGAATCTGGTCCGAAACCTCGCCCAAAAGCGAGCGGGCGTCGTCCGCATGCACAGAACCGTTGCCAAAGACGCTCAGCTGCTCCAGCGTGGAAAGCGCGTCGCGCATACCGCCCTTGGCATGGCGCGCCACAATGGCGAGTGCCTCGTCGTCGTAATCGAAGCCCTCCTGCTCGCACACGTAAGACAGGCGATGCTCGATATCCTCGTTGCCGATGCGATGGAAATCGAAACGCTGGCAGCGTGAGAGGATGGTCTCCAGAATCTTTTGCGGGTCGGTGGTGCACAGCACAAAGATCACGTGTGCCGGCGGCTCTTCAAGCGTCTTGAGCAGCGCGTTGAACGCCGCCGTCGTGAGCATGTGGACCTCGTCGATGATATAGATCTTGTACTTGCCGCGCACCGGGGCAAAGTTGACGGAGTTGATGATCTCCTCGCGCACATTGTCCACGCCCGTGCGGCTTGCGGCATCGAGCTCGTAGACATCCGGGTGGTTGCCCTCGGCAATGAGCTCGCACTCCTCGCAAGTACCGTCGGGCATGCAGCCGCTTGCACCCTCGGCGCGCGCTGCCTCGGCATTACGGCACAGCAGCGCCTTGGCCAGAATGCGCGCCATGGTGGTCTTGCCCGTGCCGCGCGGTCCGCAGAACAGGTACGCGTGGGACAGGCGTCCCTCGGTGATGGCGTGCTCGAGCGTCGAGACGATATGCTGCTGGCCCACCACGGAGTCGAAGGTGAGCGGGCGATACTTTCGGTACAACGATTCCATGGGTGCTCCCCCGGGTATACTGAGTCTTGTTGCCGCGACGGCCATGCGGTCGCACGGCATACTGCATTCATAATAACCCGTACGGCGAGCCCGCCGCGATAGGAGTCCAAAGAGCATGGCAGACGCAGAGAGCAACCTCGTTCCCTCCGAAGCAGCCGACCAGGTCGAGGTCGCGCTCGAGGAGCAGGCCGCAGCCGATGACGGCATCCTGTACCTCAACGAGTACCAGTACGAAAACGACCTGGTCACCGACTTCGCCCGCCTGGTCGCCTCGCCCAGGCGTCGCGGCTCGCTGTATGTCGCCGCGGCAATTGCCGCGCTCATCGGCATCGGCATGCTGGTGGCCGGCGGCAACTGGATCAAGTTTGGCGTCGTGTTGATCGTGTTCGGCGCCTTTTTGGCCTGGTGGAGCAAAAACCTGCACCACACCCTCGCCCGCGACTTTATCGACGCCGTCGAGGCCGACGAGTCCATGGGTGGCCGCTATCGCCGCGTCGCCGCCAACGAGGACGGCCTGATGGTTTGGGGCAAGAGCGGCAAGTCGCAGTTTTTCCCGTTTGAGAAGCTCGACCACGTGCTCGACGGCGAGCGCATCTTTGTGGCCATGTTCGCCGACCAGGGCGTGACGATCCCTAAGGAAACCTTTATTCGCGGCGATGCCGAGCAGTTTGGCACCTTCCTTAAGGCGCGCATCAACAAAAAACTCCGCATCGAGACCAAACGCAAGAAGATGAAGGCTGAAAAGGCCGCCGCCGAGGCCAAGCAGGGCGACAAGCCCCAGGAGACCAAGGGCAAGCAGCGCAAGCAGAAGAAGAACAAGAAGAAGCGCTAAGGCCAAGACAGACAGGCAGCCTCGCATCCCGTTATCCTCGCCATCCGCCCGAGCGTGCTACACTAGCAGCATCTATGCCACCGCGAATGGCTCGGCCCCGCGCCCGCCGCTCGCAAACGAACTTTAAACGCACGAGGGTTGGCCATGCCGCTTTTCCCGCAACATACCGCCCGGTTCTCGCCGGACGTTCCTTTGGAGGGCACCAGCTCTCGCGAGCTGCTCAAGCGGTACCAGCCGCTCGAGACACTTGCGACCGGCGGTTTTGGCTCCATCGAGATCTGCCGCGACACGCACCTGCGCCGCCGCGTCGCCATTAAGCGCATCCCCCTTATCAACGGTGCCGGCATGCCCGCCAGCGACATCATGGATGTCCTGCGCGAGGCGCACACCGCCGCCATGCTTCAACATCCCAATATCGTGCAGGTCATCGACTTTACGCACGACACAGCCTATGCCTACCTGGTTATGGAATATGTCGATGGCATGTCGCTGGCCGAGTTTTTGCACCGCGTGGACGGCCACTCACTTACCTTTGACGAGGCCGCGGCCATTGCCGATGCCCTGGGCCAGGCGCTCACCTTCGCCCATAGTAATGGCGTACTCCACCTGGACATTAAGCCCGCCAACGTGCTCATCGACCACTCGGGCAATGTAAAGCTCACCGACTTTGGCATGGCGCGGCTGTCGTCCGCCGGTGGCTTTGGCGGCTCGCGCGGCGGCACCATCGGCTACATGCCGCCCGAGCAGCTCGATATCGAGACCGGCACGGTCGACGAGCGCGCCGATGTCTTTGCCCTCGCCTGTGTGATCTACGAGGGCCTGTGCGGCAGCGCTCCCTTTATGGCGGCCACGCCCGCCGACTCGCTCGACCGCATCATCGGCGGCGCCACCTATCCCAGCGAGCTGATACCACACTTTCCCCCGGGAGCCGAGAGCGCGCTCATGAGCGCGCTCTCCCCCATGCCGCAGGACCGCCCCAACAGCATCGAGGCATTTTGCGACCAGCTCCTTGCCGGTCTGGGCAGCGTGCGCGAAGGCCGTCGCAGCCTGGAGCAAATGGTTGGCGAGCTTTCGGATGACGAGCAGGAGCTCGACGGTATCGAGCCGTCGCACTACGAGGACGACGCCATCGAGGTCGACCCCGCACTTGGCTGGGCGGGCACGCGCTGGAGCCATGCGCGCGACTACACCATGCGCGCTATCTCGGCGCTAACGTGCGGCACCTTTAGCTTTTTGCTGATGCAAACGGCCGGGGTCGCGGCGCTTCCCGGCCTGGTCATTGCGGCTATCGCAATCGGAGCGGCGGCTGGCCTGGCCCCCCAGATTGGCTCGGCCATCTCGGCTGTGGGCTTTTTGGTGCTCATGGCCAACGCCACCATGCAGGCGCAGAGCATCCTGTCGATGTTGCCCGTCGCGGTGATCTTTGCCGCCGCCATGTCCGGTTGGTGGATCGCCTGGGGTCGCACCGAGGCTGCCGCGAGCGCCGCACTCACCTGTGCACTCGCGCTTGGCTGTCTGACCGGCAATACCTTCCTGGCAGCTGGGGTCGCCGCCGGCGTCGCGTCATTTTGGCTCGGCCCGGCAAGCGCCGCCGCGGCAACGGGCATGGGCGCGCTTTTTGCCCGCCTGGCGACAGTCGCGCTTTCAGCCGGAGGCGTGCTGGGGCTCGGTAACGTTGCCGCAGCGCTGGGAGACCCGCTCCTTTGGGCTGCCTTTGGGCTGGCCGCGGCAACTGCCGCAGCGTCATCCGCGCTGCTCAATGCCCATGCCAAGCGTGCCAATCAGGGCTCAAACCTTGCCGCAATCGCCGCCATCGCTGTCACCGGCATCGGCTGCGCAGCGGCGTCCTGTCTTGCACACCATATGGAAATTGCCAGCCTTGCAGCCGCGGTCATCGCCAAGGCGGCGATTGCGGGAATCCTATCCTCTATAATCGTTGGGATATGCCTATATTTGCTCGGATACCAAAGAACCTATACGGAGAGTGATCTTTCGTGAACTTCCTGAACATCTTCGAGGACCACGTGGCCGGCATCTTCGGTGCCACCCGTGCCCCGTTCTCCTTTAAGAAGCTTGCCAAGCAGGCCGCTCGCGACATGGAGGATCAGACTCTGGTGATCAACGGCGTCAACACGGCGCCGGCACTCTATACCATCCTTATCGCCGCCGACGACGATCCCATGCTCGCCCCGTTCTACCCCGAGCTTTCGCGCGAGGTCCGCGAGTTTGTGAAGGCGCAGGCCGAAAAGCGCCGCTATGTCTTTGTCGGCGAGCCCCTCGTGCGCTTTATGATCGATCCGCAGCTGCGCGCCGGCAAGTTCTCGGTCTTTGCCGAGAACGTCGATGCCCCCACGCTCGGCCGCCTGTACGAAGAAGAGCGCGCCTATCAAAACGGCCTGGGCCAGAACAACTCCGCGGCAAGCCGTGCCGCCAGCGCCCCGCGCGCCGGCCAGCAGCAGTTTGCTGCCCCGCAGCAGCAGCGTCCCGCCGCCATGCCCCAGCAGCAGCCGACGCCTCGCGCCGCCGCTCCCGACCCGCTTGCCGTGGCAGACCCCTTCGCGCCTAGCATCCCCGACCCCGCCGCTCCCATCCCGGTGCCGCAGACCGTCTCGCGTGACGCGCTTGCCGGCATGGGCGGAGCCGCCGCGACCGGTGCCGCCGTGGGCCTAGGCGCCGCAGCCGGCATCGCCTCCAACATGGCGAGCACTCGCGCCCCGCAGCGTCCGCTCGCCCAGCTCGTCGACGTCGTGAGCGGCGAGAGCCATAGCATCACCTCCGCACAGGTGACCATCGGTCGCGAGCGCTCAGTTTCCGACATTGCCCTGCGCGACCCCAACGTGTCGCGCCGCCACGCCCAGCTCACCTTTACGGGCTCGGATTGGTCGATCGAGGATCTCAATTCCACCAACGGCACGCTCGTCAACAACCGCCGCATTACGCGCTGCCCGCTGCGCAACGGCGATCTGCTGACGTTTGGCCTGAGTACCTTTGAATTTAGGGGATAGTCGCTTATGAACATCGATATCGTCCTTTTTGCAGGCCGCATCGTCCTGGTCGCCCTGCTCTATATCTTTCTGTTCGCCGTCATGAAGACCGGCGTGGGACTTGTGCGTGGACAGCGCCGCGACTCGGCTATCTGGACGATCGATGTGGACAAGGGTCCGCGCGGTATCCGCGGCATCCACGTAGACATGCTCGGCCCCGTCATCGTCGGTCGCTCGCCATCTTCGGACATCTGCATCAACGAACCGTTCGTTTCAGCCTCGCACGCGCGCTTTTCGCTGCAGGGCCCGGCGCTCATCATCGAGGACCTCAACTCACTTAACGGCACGCTCGTCAACGGCCGCCAACTCGTGGAGCCCGCGACGCTGCGTGAGGGCGACGAAGTCCAGATTGGCGACGTGGTCATGAAGGTGAACCGTCGATGATCGACGAGGAGAACAAGTCCGCAACTATGACCGAGGCACCGGCCGCCGCCACAGCTGCGCCGGCCCACGCCGCTCCGGCGGGCTCCGCACCCGTGGAGCCCGAGGACACCGTGTTCTCCCTGCCTCTTTCGCATGTAACGCATGATATTTCGGATCTCGCCGATAACGAGGACGAAGAGGATGCCGTAGCGGCGCCCATCGGCGCACATGCTGCGGAACAGCCCACAGCGCCCGAAGCAACCCCGGCGCCGGCTCACTTTGCAGAGCCCGTCGCCGCGGCAATCAACGAGAGCGCTGCGGTGTTTGCGGCACCCGAGCCCGCCGCGCCGGCGTTTCCCATGGCCCCGGCGTCCGAGGTTGCGCCCGCGTCTACGCCGGCGCCCGAGCCTATAGACGTCAGCCCGCAAGACGACGAGTCGACCGCCCGCGTGTCCGAGGAGCCCGACTCCCCGGACACCGGTGATTCCGAATCAAACCCCGTGACCGACACCGTCTCTCCCGGTGACACCGCCGAGATCGACGTTGCCGCCGTTGAGGCCAAGCTCAAAGACCCCGGCTCGACCATGAGCTTTGAGCCCCTGACCGAGGAGCGCATCGAGACCGACTCGACCTATGATGCCGGCACCACCACGCAACTTATGTGGGGCGCCCGCTCCGACGTTGGCTGCGTGCGCCCGCACAATGAGGATTCCTACCTGGTGCAGTCGCCGCTCTTTTGCGTATGCGACGGCATGGGTGGTCACGCCGCCGGCGAGGTAGCCTCTTCTATCGCTGTCGAGACTATAGCCAAGACGGCCCCACAGTCTGCCGACGCAGCACGCCTGGCCGCAGCCGTCGAGGCAGCCAACGCCGCCGTAATCGAGGCAGCCCTGAACGGCCTGGGCAAGCCCGGCATGGGCTGCACAGCCACCTGCGCCTATATCGAAAACGACACGCTCGCCATCGCCCACGTGGGTGACTCTCGCGCCTACCTGCTCCACGAGGGCACGCTCATCCGCGTGACCCGCGACCACTCCTACGTGGAGGAGCTCGTGGACGCCGGCGAGATCACGGCAGACGAGGCTCGCGTCCACCCCAACCGTTCGGTCATCACCCGTGCGCTGGGCTCGGACCCCGCCATGTATGCCGACCACTTCACTCTGCATATCGAGGAAGGCGACCGTCTGATCCTGTGCTCCGACGGCCTTTCGAGCATGATTCCCGATAGCGATATCGAGAACATCGCCACGCAGTCCTCAACCGCGCAAATCTGCGTCGACAACCTAGTGGACGCGGCGCTTGCCGCCGGCGGCCACGACAACGTAACCGTAGTAGTCGTTGACCTGGTTGACGATGGCGTTATGCGCGAGGCGCAACGCGTGCGTCGCCGCAACGTTACTATCGCCGCCATCCTGGCCCTCGTCTTTGTGCTGGCAGCTGGCATCTGGGCCTACACGGGTGTCACCGGCTCGTACTACCTTGGTACCTACCAGGGCAATGTCGCCGTCTGGCGCGGCCTGCCCGGCAAGCCACTCGGACTCAAGCTCCACTGGCTCGAAAGCGAAACCAGCATCAAGCTGTCCGACCTGCCCGAAGACACGCAAAACCGCCTCAAGGCGGGCATTCCGCAAACAAGTGTCGACGATGCGCAGGACACGATATCCAAGTACCGCCACCAGATCGACGAGGAGCAGACCCGCCAGGTGATCGACGCGCAAACGATTCGCGACAACACCAATCAGGGATCGACCTCCGAATCAGATTCCGAGAAAACCGCCGAACAGTCCGCCGAGGCCGAAGCCTCCGATAAGAATTAGAAAGGGAGTGCCGCTTATGAGTCGCCGCAACACCGAGCTGCTCTTGCTCATCGCCTCGGCGTTCCCCGTCATCCTGCTGTATGCGATGTACGTCCTCACCGCGGGCGCTGCCATCTCCTTTGAGACGCTCGCCGTACCGATCGGCCTCTTTGCCGCCTTTGCCGCGGCCCACATTGCCGTGCGCATCTTGGCGCCCGGTGCCGACCCCGCCATCCTGCCCATCGTATTTATACTTTCGGGCATCGGCATCACGTTTGTGACGCGTCTCGCCCCCGCTCTCGCCATCTCACAGCTCATCATCCTGTTTGTCTCGGTGGCCCTGATGGTGGGAACGCTCGCGTTGGTTAAGAACCTCGACGTGGTCATGCGCTACAAGTACACCTTTGGCATCATCGGCATCATCCTGCTGATGCTGCCCATCTTTATCGGCACCACGATCTCGGGCTCCAAGCTGTGGATTCGCATCGCGGGCTTTACCATCCAGCCCGGCGAGTTCGCCAAGGTCTTTATCGTCCTGTTCCTGGCCGGCTACTTGGCCGAGAACCGCGAGCTGCTCTCCATCTCCAACCGCAAGATCCTGGGCTTTAAGATCCCTCGCCTGCGACTGCTGCTGCCGCTGTTTGCCGTGTGGGGTGTGTGCCTGCTCGTCGTCGTCTTCGAACGCGACCTGGGTTCGGCCGTGTTGTTCTACACCATCTTCTTGCTGATGCTCTACGTTGCCACGGGGCGCTTTTCGTATGTCGTTATCGGCCTTGCGCTCTTAGCCGTTGGAGCCGTGGGCGCCTACAAGTTCCTGTCGCACGTTCAGGTGCGTTTCCAGGTTTGGGTCGATCCGTTTAAGGACGCCCAGGGCCAGGGCTACCAGATCGTCCAGTCGCTCTTCTCGCTTGCCGATGGCGGTCTGGTCGGTGTTGGCATCGGCAACGGCATGGCCAACAACATCCCTGTCGTCGAGTCCGACTTTATCTTCTCGGCTATCGGCGAGGAGATGGGCCTTTTGGGCGGCGGCGCCGTGCTCATCCTGTTTATGCTCTTTGCCGTGCGTGGCCTCACCACAGCCGCCCGCGCTAAATCCGACCTTGCCGCCTTTAGCGCCACCGGTCTTACGGCAGCCATCAGCTTCCAGGCCTTTTTGATCGTGGGCGGCGTCACCCGCCTGATCCCGCTGACCGGCGTCACCCTGCCCTTTATGAGCCAGGGCGGCTCCTCGCTGCTGGCAAGCTTTATCATCGTCGCGCTCCTGCTACGCGCCGGTGACGAGGCGACCGGACGCGAGGCCGAGCTTACCGGCACCGGCACCATGGCCGCCATCACCGATGATCAGGTCGCATCTGCCGCCGCCCCGACGGGCACGCGCTTTGCCACCTCGTCTTCCTACGGCAGCGGCAGCCATTCCGTCGGCTCGCGCATGCGCCGTCGCCTGCTCGACACACCTGAATCCGGTGTGCTCGGCCGCGTGGCGCTCGCCAACCGTCTAACCCGCGCGGTGCTCGCCTCAACGGCGCTGTTCGCCATCCTTATCGGCAACCTCACCTATGTCCAGGTCATCAAGGCCAAGGACTATCAGGACATGCCGACCAACAACCACACCATCGCCCGCTCCAAGTACATCCAGCGCGGTTCCATCATCACGTCCGACGGCGTGACGCTGGCCGAGTCGCTGCAACAGGAGGACGGCACCTACGTACGCTCCTACCCCAACGGTAACCTGGCAGCGCACGTGGTTGGCTACGTGAGCCAGCAGTATGGCACCACCGCCATCGAGAGCGTCATGAACGACACGCTCACCGGCTCTAAGGATTACTCCAGCTGGAACAACGCCATCGCGTCGCTCGCGGGCCAGACCCAGCCGGGCAACACCGCCAAGCTCACCATCGACTCGCGCATCCAGACGGCTGCCGAGCAGGCACTCAAGGGCTTTAAGGGCGCTGTAGTGGTCATCGACCCGCGTACCGGCGCGGTGCTCGCATGTGCCAGCTCGCCCACCTACGACAACACCAACATCGATGCCCTGCTGCAGACGGGCGGCGGCGAGGACGGCTCCATGTACAATCGCGCCATGGACGCGCTGTACACGCCGGGCTCAACGTTTAAGGTCGTTACGCTTTCCGCGGCACTCGAGACCGGTGCCGCCAGCCTTACCAGCACCTACCAGGCGCCCGGCTCCATGGACATCGGCAACGCACCGGTCACCAACTATGCCAACGAGAGCTACGGCACCATCAGCCTGCAGCAGGCCTTTGCCGTGTCCTCCAACGTCGTCTTTGGCCAGGTGGCAAACGAAGTTGGCGCAAACACGCTCGTACAGTTTGCCAACGCCTTTGGCTACGGCCAAAAGCTCGGCCAGGACCTGACCTCCGCGGCCTCCATCATGGCCGACCCGTCGCTCATGACCGAGTGGGAGACCGCCTGGGCCGGCGCCGGCCAGCCTGTCGGCATGGACCACACGCCCGGCCCGCAGACCACCGTCATGCAAAACGCCGTGATTGCCGCCGCCATCGCTAACAGCGGCGTGGTCATGGACCCGTACTTTGTAGCCCAGGTACTCGCCCCGGACGGAACCGTGGTCAAGACCACGCAGTCCCGCTCGCTGGGTCAGGCCGTCAGCTCCGCCACGGCCGACCAGGTCAAGCAGGCCATGCTTGCCGTCGTCCAGTCCGGCACCGGCACCGATGCCCAGATCCCCGGCGTCAAGGTCGCCGGCAAGACCGGCTCGGCCGAGACCGGCGGCACCAACGTCAACTCGATGTTCGTTGGCTTTGCACCTTACGATTCACCCACGGTCGCCATCTCGGTGGCCTTGGAGGATTTCGACAAGCATGACGTCAAGGCCGCCAAGATCGCCGGTATCGTCCTGACCGCGGCGCTTGCCGCACAGGGAGCGTGATGCCCATGATCGAATCGGACACCCGAGGCGCGCCGCGGCCGAAGAGTTAGCGGCAACGCGCCACACGGCCCCAGCGGCCACATCGTAGGTACTACACACATCGTTGAGCGAATAGTTATGTTAGGAGCAGGAATGGAACAGAGGGTCCTCGGGGGAAGATACCTCCTCAAGGATAAGGTGGGAACAGGCGGCATGGCGACCGTCTACCGTGCACAGGACCAGGTCCTCGACCGCACGGTTGCCGTCAAGATCATGCTGCCGCAGTATGCTGGCGACGCAACCTTCGCCGCACGCTTTAAGCAGGAGGCCCAGGCAGCAGCCGGTCTCTCCTCCCCCTATATCGTGGGCGTCTACGATTGGGGCAAGGACGGCGACACCTATTACATCGTCATGGAGTACCTGCGCGGCACCGACCTTAAGAGCGGCATCAAGAGCCACGGCGCCCTCGACCCCAAGAAGGTCGCCCAGATCGGCTCGCAGATCAGCTCCGCGCTTTCGGTCGCCCACAAGCACGAGATCATCCACCGCGACATTAAGCCGCAGAACATCATGGTGCTGCCCGACGGCAACATCAAGGTGATGGACTTTGGCATCGCGCGCGCCAAGAACAGCCACCTCACGCAAGACAACAACGTGCTGGGAACCGCCCACTACGTCAGCCCCGAGCAGACCCGCGGTCAGGACCTCGGCCCCACCTCGGATATCTACTCGCTGGGCGTCGTGATGTACGAGTGCGCCACCGGCCGCGTTCCCTTTGACGGTGACGACGCCATCTCGGTCGCACTCAAGCAAGTCAACGAGCTGCCTATTCCGCCGAGCCAGATCAACTCCGGTGTCGACGCCGACCTTGAGCGCATCATCCTCAAGTGCATGGAGAAGGACCCGGCAAACCGCTTCCAGACCGCCGACGAGCTTCGTCAGGTGCTCAACAGCTACCTGTCGGGCCGTGCCGTCAACGTCTCGGAGCCCACGCGCATCATCGGTGCCCCCGGTGAGCTGGGCGCCACCAAGACTCGCGAGCTTTCCGATCAGACGCGCGCCATGGTGCGTCCCGTCTCGGGCGTGAGCGGCCAGAATACCGCCCGTAGCTCGGTTTCGGGCTCCACCGGCTCCTACGAGGTCGAAAAGCCCAAATCCAACAAGAACAAGATCATCGCCGCCGTGGTGGCAGCCGTTGCCGTCATCGGCATCGTGGTGGCCTTTGCCACAGGACTCTTTGGCGGCGAGCAGGTCACCGTGCCCGATGTGCTGGGCAAGGACCAGCAGACTGCCGTCGAGCTGATCAAGGAAGCCGGCCTCGAGGTCGGCACCATCGACCAAAGCTACAACGACGATGTCGACGAGGGCAAGGTCGCCGAGCAGACGCCCAACGGCAACACCAAGAAGGCCAAGGGCACCAAGGTGAACCTGGTAATCTCCAAGGGTCCCAAGCCCTCCGAGAAGGTTGAGGTTCCCCGGCTTGTCGGCCTGACCAAGGACCAGGCCGAGGCCGCGCTGGCAAGCGTTGGCCTGAAGGGCAACGCCTCCGAGGAGGCCAACGAGGCCGATGAGGGCCAGGTCTTTGAGCAGGGCACCGAAGCCGGTAAGGAAGTCGCGAAGGGCACGACCATCTCGTACAAGGTCTCGAGCGGCCCGGATACCACGTCCGTCCCCGATCTGACCGACATGACAGAGGCCCAGGCGCGCAACGCCCTCGATATGGCAGGCTTTGGCGTCGACGTTAGCTACCAGGAGAACGACTCGGTTACCGAGGACACCGTGATCAGCTGGAACCCCAGTGGCAAGCAGAAGCCCGGCGCCACGATTACCGTCGTCATTGCCAAGAAGTCCGGCAAGGCCAGTGTTCCGGGCAACCTGTACGGCAAGAGCATCTCCGCCGCCGTCACCGCGCTCAACAACGCCGGTTTCTATAACATCGGCTTCTGTGACCAGAACGGCAATCCCGTAAGCGGTAACGAGGATGCCACCGTTACGGGCGTCTCCCCCACTGGCAAGCAGTCCACCGACAGCACGATTACGCTGACGGTCGCACTTTCTGGCTCGGGTTCGGGCTCTGGCTCGGGCACGGGTGACGATTCCGGTACGACCAACTAGTCGCCACCCCACCGCTCATCACGGCTCTCGCCGCAAACATATTCGCTCACAGGCGCCCGCTTGCTCCCCCAGCAAGCGGGCGCTTCGTTTTTGACATGGCATTGAACCAGAAGAGCCCGGCACCGTAGCGGTACCGGGCTCGACAAATCTCTGGTGCTCCGGGCGGATTCGACCCCCCCCGCGGGGAAATTGCTGACGCGGGTGTCGACGGCTCGAATCCTGCCGGCGGTCCCCACAAACCAGAAACGGCGCCGCTCTCGCGACGCCGTCATAATCTTCTGGTGCCCCCGGGCGGATTCGAACCGTCGACACCCGCTTTAGGAGGTCATGAGCTATTACCCTACCTGCGGTTTTTCATTTTCATCAATATCTCTGTTTCCGCAGGTAATTTAGCTATTCTGCCGTTTTTGCTCTTCTTGATTAGTTTTCTATTTCACCCTTTTTACACCCCTTTACCCCTTCATTTTGACTTGCAGGGGTGAAATTTTTGGGTTAGCCTCGGGGGCGAGGCCCTCAAAGCCCCGCCCCCGAGGCTAACCCAACGCACCACCCCTGGAGACCCATGGAAACCAGAATCAAACCCACAGCCAAAGGCACTTCCGAACCGATCAAGGGAAAACCCGGTTCCTTCCGCATCTACTTCTCTCTCGGTCGCGACCCCGAATCCGGCAAGAACGGGAAACGAGTCAGATACCTAAAGACACCCAAGAGAACCATCCATTGCAAGAGCAAAAACCCGAAGAACTGGCCCGGTGAGGTTGCGAATGCGCTCGATGCCTACCGGAAGGAGCTGGAGACCTATGAACCGGCTGGCGACATGCCGACCACTGTTTCCGGATACGCCGAGGATTTCCATCGGCTCCGAGAAAGCTCCTTCGGCTCCCCTCTTTCTTTCCAAAGAGAGGAATATGACGTGCGCCATATACGCGAGCTGTTCGGCGACATGCCCCTCGGTGCGCTGAGACCCGACGAGATCAAACGGGCGTATGCCGAAGCAATCTCAACCGGAAGATTCACAGAGGCCGAGATTCGTCGTATCCACGTCAAGCTCAAACAGGTCATGCAGGACGCACTGGAGAATGAGCTAATCGAGCGCAACCCATGCATCAGCGTCAAACTCCCAAAGCCAGACCTTAGAGTGCGCAACTTCCTCCCACCCGACGAACTGCCCCGATTCACCAAATGCCTGCTATCCGAACCCATGGGGCCGATGACCGTCTGCACCATGCTCATATTCCACCTAGGACTCAGAAAAGGCGAGGCCCTGGGGCTCTGTTGGGAAGACTACGACCCCGAGGCGATGGAAATCAGAATCGTCCACCAGTACACCAATGACAAAACGCTCAGGGCACCCAAATCGGAAATGAGCAGGCGGATCCTGTCTATAGACTCTTCGCTAGCCGCGTATCTAAACGACTGGAAGATGCGGCAGCGCAACCTATTCGAGCAACGCGGGCTAAGACAGTGAAACTCTGACCCCATCGTTCACGCCCTCAGCCCGCATAAGGACGAAAACGGCAACCTTCACGTCAGTATCACCCGACCCGATGGACACAACTATTCACGCTGGTTCAGGGACTTCTGCGTCGACAACGGCTATGGCGAGTACGCCAACGTGACAAGCCAGTTCGAGCGCAACGGCAAGCTGCACACACGCGGCACCGGATACTCGGGTCTCGTCCCCCACGGACTGAGACACACGGCAGCGACGGCGCTCGTCGCAAACAACGTCGATTTGAAGACCGTTCAGGCGCGAATGGGACACGCATCAGCGAGTACGACGGCCAATTTCTACACCCACGCAATCAGAGCCAACGACCGCAACGCTGCCGAAGTCTTCGAAAAATTATCTGAAGGTAATGAAAATTAATACTCTCATAATTGTGTCACCAGATGTATACTGCAAATAAAGCCAAACAGAGAGGAGGTTATCAATGGCACTTACCACTGCGAGCAGCAAGCTGCGTTCGACAATCCTATTCAACTCAAAGGATGAGCAGGTACTCTTCAAGCGCTCCAGCGCTGACCTCGCCGCGGCAAGGGGTCTCACCCCGTCCGCGCTCCTAGCGAGGCTTCCCATGGAGCAGCTGACGAGCTCGGATCTAGGCAGGTGGGCCGCGCAGCTCATCTATGCTGAGGATGGGAGCTGTCTCGACGCCTTCGAGGGCATGTTCGAGGACTGGAGCGCAATCCAGCCAGAAAATGATTGCCGCGACGTCATCAAAGGCTTTTTTGACTACTGTCATGAAGCAAGGATCTGCATCGACACCACGAGCGAGCGCGTTCATCATCTCCGCACTAACTGGGACAGCATTTGCCTCATTATGGAAGAGGCTGCAAAGATGCCCGAGTGCAACCTCGACGCACGTATCCAGGCTAAGACCGGCCGTGAACTCGAAACTACCCTGCAAGACCCTACAGCGTTGCTCGCCGTTACACCTTTGGTCTCATACATTCTCAACGCATGGGAGCACATCAAGGGCTATTCCTGCACTTACCGTGCTCTGCTCGATTTCGCCAACATCGGCAGATCATCCCGCAAGGGATACAGCGAGCCCGCAGAAGCTCGAATCAGTCTTCTGCACCTTATCGACGAATACGAGAAGAAAGGGGCTAATTAGTCGATAAAACCATTTTACAAACAAGCACCCGACTCCTCTCACTGTCGCCAAACATCGAAGAGGAGCCGAGCGCCCTACTAAAGGAGTTTATCATGCATCTTGCAGATGACCCCAAGACCGACGCCATCTCCGCAGGCATCAACCTGCGCCATGTCGGCACCAAACGCATCATGAGCCGCCTGGACGTTCAGATCCTCACCGGCATCGGACAATCCAGCGCCATCAAGCTCATGAAGTCCACCCACCACTGCTTTAGCATCGCCAACCAGTACTTCGTCATGGAAGAGGACCTGTTCGACTACTTCCACAAGCTGGCAGAGGGGGCGAGCGAGTAATGCAGCGTCCGAACGCCAATCCCCTCGTCTTCGAGCTTGATGTGCTCGACGAGCACGTCCACGCCCTTCAGGAAGACAAACCCATCGCCTCCTTCGGACTCGACGCACTCAACAGCATCCTCGGCGGTGTCTACCCCGGGCTCAACTACGCAATCGGGACCGCCCCGGGCAAGGGCAAGACGACACTGGCACTCCAGGAGGCCGACAAGCTCGCGGCAGACGGGCACCCGGTAATCTACGTTTCCGCCGAGCTTCCCGCGCACAAGCTGATCGAGAAGAGTCTGGCGCGTCTCAGCGACGGCAAAGTCGCGTTGTCCGAGGTCTCCAGCTGCGCGACCCAGAATCACCCTAAGCACACGACTTTCGAGGCTGCACTCGACAAATATCGCACCCAGATCGCCCCCAATCTCTGCATCACCGGCCCGCTCAACACCGTGGAGCTCTCCAACCTCGTCGGGCTGGTAACACGCGAGCGCGGCGAGGCCCCCATCGTCTTCATTGACTACCTCCAGCTCCTCGCCTGCGGCGTCACGGCAGACCAGCAGTTCATCGACGAGCGATTGGCTATCACAGCATGCGTGAAGGGCCTCCGCGAAATCTCGAACCTCTATGGCTCTCCCGTCATCGCACTGAGCTCGACCACTCGCAAGTCCTACGATTCCGGGAAGTCGGCCAGGCCCAACCTCGCCATGTTCGGTGGTTCCTCCGCTGTCGAGTACGGCTTTGACTCGGTGCTCTACCTCGCCGATGACAATGACAAGCCCGAGTGGCCCTACGAGTCTCCCGCAACCGGCACGCCCCTCAAGCTCGTCGCCCTCAAGAACCGCTACGGCACGCTGGGCGAGTCCCGACTCGACTTCGACGGTGCGCGCGCCACCTTCCACGACAGGGGCTAGCCCATGCGTGGCAAAGCCAAGACCGCGCATATAAACGTCCGCATGACCGAGGAGGAGCGTGCCGCCATCACGGTGCGCTCCTCCTCTTTTGGTATGGCCCCATCGACGTTCATGCGCGAAGCCGCCCTCCTCATCGGTGAGAAGCCCGTCAGGATCGCCGACGAGGCGACGCTGCGGCAGCTTCTTCATCAGATGAAGAAGCAGGGCGGAAACCTCAACCAGGCCGTTCGCACTGCAAACGCCTATGGCGTGGATACGCAGACGGCCCAACAGCTCGCGGAGGCCGTCCGTCTGGTATCGAGCACGGCCTCGCAGCTATCGAACCTCATCTCCAAGAATCGAGAATGATCATGAAAACCAAGATGCCCACAGCGCTCATATCATCTCTTCTCCTAGCGATCCTCGCATGCCCCGTCCTCGCCGTCCCCGTCGACGATTTCGTCGCCGGGACACCGTTAGGCGCGGCTGCGATTCCGTCGTCGTTCGGCGTGGATACCGTCCTCGGCTGGTGGCTCACGGGTGCGTTCACTGCTTGCCCGCTCGGAACCCTGCTGACCTTCCTCCTCGCCTTTTGCATCTGCGCTCTCATCGCCTACTCGACCACCCTCAACGCGAGGGCCGAGGACGGCGGCGTGCTCGGCGACGCCCACGTCAAGACGGGTCGCGAGGTCATAAAAGGGTCCATGACCTGGGACGGCTCGACGAATCCCTCGTCACGTGGGTTCGTCTATGGGTTCACCAAGTATCACGGCAAACCCTGCTATCTCTACGAGCCCAAGAAGATGGCCTTCGTGTCAGGGGCCACCGGGTCAGGTAAGAGTCGCTTCCTCTATCTCCCCTCAATCGACCTGCTCAGCTACGGCGGCGCTTCCAACGGATCCGAGCCCGCGACCCTAATCGTCTCCGACGTGAAAAACGAGCTCATAGAACTCACGGGCGACGAGCTGGCCCGTCGCGGCTATCGCGTCCTGCTTCTCGACACGCAGCACCCCTATAGGGGACAGAGGTTCAACCCGCTCAAGCAGGTGCTCGACCTCCATGCCGAGGGACGCGACCAGGAGGCCGAGCAGGCGGCGGACGCCATCGCGGAGCTCGTGGTGCAGGACGACGAGAAAGACAAGGGCTCGCACTGGACCGCCTCGGCCAGGGGCCTGCTCTCGGCCCTGGTCCTGCTGGTCTCCATGTCCGACGAGTGTCCCGAGGAATCAAAGCACCTCGCGACCGTCTGCGAGGTCCTGGACCGCGGCACCGAGGCCGAGGGAGACGACCCGTCCGAGCCCCTGAAGGCCGTCTTCCGCGCTCTGCCGAGCGGCCACCCCGCCAAGGGCAGGGCGTCGCAGTTCGTCTCCTCGGGCGGCAACGAGCTCAGGAGCATCCTCTCGACGCTCAAGGTCGCCCTGCGCCCGTTCTCCTCCGCCCCGGTCGCCTGGATGACCTCCGGCTCCGACATCGACCCGCACACGGTACTCACGGAGAAAAGCGCCGTCTTCCTCCACGTGCTCGACGAGGGCTCCCCCTACAACTGCATCGCGGCGATGTTCCTCTCGCAGCTCTGGGCTTCGGTCCAGGCGGTCGCGGACGTGAACGGCGGCAGGCTCCCCCGCCCCGTGCAGATACTCGGCGACGAGTGGGGCAACCTGCCCCGCGTCGAGTGCCTGCCCGCCCTCCTCAGTCTCGGGCGCGGGTGCGGAACGTTCTGGGTCGGAGCGACGCAGGACGTATCCCAGCTCAACAAGTATGGCGAGAGAGACGGCCGCAGGAAGATCCTCGCGAACTGCGGGGTCAAGATTGCGATGAAGCTCGCCGAGGAGGAGGACCGCCGGTACTTCACCGAGCTCATCGGCAAGACCACGCGCCACACGCAGGGCACGAGCAACGGCAGGGCCGCGTCGGGCACGTCATCCTCGACGTCCTACAGCGAGAGCGCCGACGACGTGATACACCCCTGGGAGTGGCGCGGCATGGCCCCGGACCGGGACGGGATCATCGTCGTGAAGCACGCGGACAACGGTATGCCCGCATGTCGAGCCGGCGTCTTCCGCTCCCCCGTCACCGACTGCACCAACACGCCCACAAGGGAGCACTTCGACCTCGGGACCCCCGAGCACGAGGCGGAGAACCGTCGCGCCTACCAGCGCCGCCTCGACGAGTCAGCTGCTGGGAAGATGCGCGAGGAGGCCTCGACCTGGTGCCCAAAGTGGCCCGAGCCGGAGAAGAAGAACGGGAGCAAGCCGGGCGGCAAATTCAGCGGGCTCTCGCTCGACTAGGGAGGCGACCATGACGGCGATAAAGCAGACGAGCGTCTGCAGCGAGAGGCACCTCGCGAGACTCAGGGATTACCTCTCCTGGGACCGCGACAAGGCGCTCGCCCACGGCACGCAGAACATCATCGACGATGACCGCTGGTTTCAGGAGATGGCGGACACGAGGGCGGCCATGGGTCACGACAGGCCCGGCAAGGCCGGTGCCAAGTGTACCTACATGCAGCACCAGATACTCGGGTTCCTCCCAGACGAGTGCGACCTCAACGGCGGGAAGATGACGCCGGAGCTGTGCATGCGCTATGCGAGGGAGTACGTGGCCGAGCGCTACCCCAACCAGGAGGTCGTGATGGTGCTGCACCGCGAGCGCTGCCACGCGGACGCCACTGACCGCTACGCCGTGCACCTCGGCATCAACCGCAGTGATCTGGAAACCGGCCGAAGGCTCGACGAGGGCCCCGCCCGAAAGGCGGCAGCATCACGCGTGAAGACCGTCCGTACCCTGGACGAGAGGTATGGACTCAGGCAGCTTGAGCGCGGCAAGGCCAACTCGCGCGTCCACGCGAGGCAACCCGGCACGGAAGAGCGCGACATAGCCCGAAAGGGGCAGGCCGAGCGCTCGGAGAACGCCCGCATCCGCGTCGCGGTCGCCCGCCGGATCGAGGAGGTCGGTCGCATGCGCGACTGCCCCGACCGGATGGGCGAGCTTGAGCGGCGGCTCAGGCGGGACGGCATCGAGCTCGCCAGGTCGAAGGGCGGGAGCCTCCAGTACCGATTCTTCTCGAAGGCCCTCGGGGCCGTGAGGAAGGTCAACGGCGGAAGGCTCGGTTTCGCCGTCGACCACTCGACCGGCCTCGTCGTCCGCTTCACGCTGCGCGGGATAGCGACGGCGATGAGGGCGTTCTGGGAGCTTGAGCGCAAGGCGCTCGAGAACCAGAACGGGCGAGGGGACTGAGCATTTGGGCCGGGACGCAACAGGCGTCCCGGCCCCTTTTGGCGAGAGCGACTTCGGAGCGGTTCGCCCCCGCCGCAGACGGCAAGATGATTCCGTGCAACGGAATCCATATCTTGCCCGCACGGAGCGAGCCACTTGCCAGGGGCAACGCGAGCCCGGGCGGGTGAGCGCCGGCTGAGCCGACGCCGAGGAGACACGACCCTGGGGAGCGTCGTACGACGGCGTTCGGCGACCCGGCGCGAGAGGCCCCGCCCGGCGACCACGGCGGAGCGATGGCGACTTCCGGAAGCCATCGAGCGCAGCCGTTCGGCGGGCGGGGCCGGCGTGAGCGGAGGCGGACGAAACGCGACCCATGGGGAGCGTTGCAGGGAGCCGCAGCGAGAGCGACGCCTCGCGTCGCGGGGGGCCCGCCCATGAGCGGGACCCATCGGCCGCAAGGCCGATTGCTACGCCTCGACCCTCAGGGGCGGGTCCATGGCGCGAGCCTACAACTGCTCGTACGCCCTCTTCACCAGCTCGCCCATGAGACGCCTGCGCCTGCCGAGGAACTCCTCGTAATCGAGGTCCTCGAACCCTATGGGCAGGGCATGCTCCTCGCAGTTGCGGCGGTACTCGTCCTCCCCCAGCGAGTCGCGGTACTTCCTGACGTACTCGCTCGGGGCGTCGTCCGAGATGTAGATGTTGTTCTGGTAGTCCACGAGGGTGAAGTTGCCTCGGTTGCTGCGCTGCGAGAGGTAGCCCCTGGACTTCAGGTAGTTGTCCGGGAACAGATGGTGCTTGTCCAGGGCCTTTTTGGAACCTGATGAGCCGGTAAGCAGCAGTTGAGAAAGAGGGGCCGTGCTGAACAGCGCCTTGGCGCCGAGCACGACCTGAGCCGCGACGAAGCCCCACCAGGTCGGACCCGTCGCCTCGTTTGCATCGAGGGAGCTGGGCAGCGAAATGGAGAAATAATCGTCCGTCATGATGGCGGCAAGCCTACGGTCGAAGTACGCCTGGAACTCGTCGGCAGTATCAAGGCGCGAGACGTCGTTAAGCTGCTGCTCGAACTCGGATTCGAAGGACCCCACATAGAGCCCCGTTATGGCTGCGGCGAAATACCAGCGTCGCACGAGCCTGCGCACAGCCAGCGGCTCCATGTCGAACTCATAGCGCCCGATAAGGTAGAACGCATAGCAGAACATGAGCGCGTTGCCCGACCCCACCTGGTCGGAGCAGACGTAGCCCGCCTCCGCCAGCGTGTTGATGAAGGCATGCCAGTTGTTCAAGTCAAGCACGAGATCGAGGGCGCGACCGAACGTGGCAAAGTTCTCGGCTCGCGTCTCGAGCGTCGTTTCCTTTGTCTTGAGATCTCGCCCGCGAAGAATCTGGTAGGCATAACGCAGGCGACCCCTCTTGAACCCCACGCCCACCGTGGCGCGAATGATATGCGTCGGCGAGACGGTCATGAGCGGGTTGTACGAGGTACCCTTTGCGGGCGCATGGCTCATGGCGCAAAACTCCTCTATACGCTCCCTCATGGCAGGTTCGTAGACCGAAAGCAGGGTCATGATGAAGTCATCCTGCTTAAGCGCCTGCCCTTGCGAGTTCACGCGCACGAAGATGTCCGATACGGTCTCCTCGTCAGCCGATTCGGAAATCTCCAGCGTCGGCAGAAGATAACGCTCAAGCCCGAGTAATGCGTTGAGCCCGCTCTCGACGGCATCCTCGCCGTCATCGTCGAGTTCGGGTTCTCCCTTTTTGGCATTCGCCTCGTTAAGGCGCTTGATGAACGCCCTGCGATAGGCGCTCAGCTTGTTGTCGTGGTTCGCCGCGAAGGCCTCGGATACGTCCGGCACATAGCGCGAATCCTTCTCGGTCGAGGCGTCGGCATTCTTGAATGAGCGTGCGATGGGGTCGTAGGCGACCTTCACCGTTCGCTCCCTGAAGTTCTTGTCTCGCACGGGTACGCCGTACAGAGAGCTCAAGAGGGCAGTGAGCCTCTGCTGTCCGTCGATGACAAGGGACTTGGGGACGGTATACACCTTTTGGTTCGAGCCTATGGCAGACCTCTTGCCCGCATCATCGCTCGGAGAGTCCCACAACATCACATAGCCGATAGGGTATCCGCGGAGCATGGAATCAAGCAGGTCGCGGACCTTTTCGTTTCCCCACACGAAGGGTCGTTGCAGGTCGGGCAGGCCGATCTTGCCCGTCTGAACATCCTTCAGGATGTTACCAACCTCCAGCGATATGGGGTTATAGATGGAGTTTGGCACTATAGTTCACCGACCTTCTTGGCGTACAGGTTGAAAAGATGGGCGACTATCTTCTCCTCGTCCCCACCGAAGTCGACGCCATAGGCGGCTTCGACGGCGGCGTCGAGCGCCTTGTGCGCTGTCATCAGCTCGGGGAAGAACGTCTCGTTCTTGGGATCGTACATGTCCGCGAGCGTCGCACCTTCTTGGGCATCCCGGGCGTCGAGCACGGCTTGGGCGCAGCGTTCAACCTCGTTCCTTTGCTCTTCACTGGGCTCGGGCCAGACGAAGTTGTTGTAGACGATTCCGCCGGAATAGCGGTAATCGGATTTGAGCCGCCCCGCGACCGTGCGCATCCATGCGTTGTGGAGCTGTGACTGAAGGACGCCAAAGTGATAGAGCGTCGCATTGGGTATTAGAAACACCAAGTCACTGCACAACGTCTCAGACCCGACAAACCCCATAGGGATATACCTTCTACGCTCTGACGAGACTTTGGGGACAATGATGGCAGTCGAATTAGGAATGATTTCGGTACCGAAATGGTTCGGCCTCTCGGCTGCTTTCAAGGTCTGCTTCCTCGAGCTACTCAGGCGATAGTTTCTAACGTTCTCGATTCTCTCCCTACAACAAGGAAGGCCCTTGAGATCGGCCCACGAAGCCTCCCCCAACCACAGGCACCATCTCTCAATACCCCGTATGAACTCCTGCGATCCAAGCCATTTATGAAAGTACTTCTCAGCCGCGGGCTCTTTCGAAAGGAACGCCGCCTTCTCCTCCGGTGTGAACAGATAGTTGCCGCCATCAATCGGTTGAGAGCCGATACCGATAGCGGGCACGTCCGACAAAGGCTTGCTTCTGTTCCAGATGAAAGCGTCGGGCGCGTTCTTCAGATAGGCGTTGAGCCGAGGAACGGCAATCCGGTCTTCGTCAGAATCGGGCGTCGCATGATAGAAGAGCGTCTTGTTCCCCGCTTCGCGGGAGAACCCGACGATGACGCAGAACACGTGCGCCTTGTCCGCCGCCTCGTTGTCCCAGCGGAAGGTGTTGTGTGCGAAATCGATATGGATGCCCATGTCATGCAGGGGTTTCCAGAGGTTGGCGACCTGCTCGCCCTGACATATCGAGTTGGTAGAGACCAGGGCGCAGCGCGTGCGCTTTCCCTGCGTGAACCTCGCGGCCTTCATGTACCAGGCCCCGCAGTAGTCGATGTTGCCCGCGTTCTTCGCTCCATCGAAGACCTCAAGGAGCTCTGCCTTCTGCTCCTTGGATTGGTTGCGAGCACCCAGGAACGGCGGGTTGCCCACAAGATAAGTAAGGTCATCGGGGAACACCTCGGACCAATCGGTCTTGAGGGCGTTGCCCTCATGAAGGTTGCTGAGGCTCCTGAGCGGCAGGAAGTCGAAGTCATAACCGACGTATATCTCCTGCGTCTTTCGGAGCATCTGCTCCTCGGTGATCCAAAGGGCGGTCTTGGCGACCGAGACGGCGAAGTCGTTAATCTCGATGCCGTACAGTTGATCGAGAGAAACGCGGACGGGGCTATCCTGCGCAATGACGAGGGACGTCTGCCCCGCGTTGCCGGTCTCCTCGCTGAGCTCGTCCTCGATGATTCGGTTCTCGATGGTGCGCAGCTGCCGGTACGCCTCGGTAAGGAAGTTGCCCGAGCCGCATGCCGGGTCGCCGATGGTGATGGAGGCCACCTTGTCGTGCAGCCTCGCCAGGGCCTGCTTGCGCTTGGCAGCCGTCCTCTCGCCCTCGGCCTCGTGCAGCTCATCCCACAGCTCGTCGAGGAAGAGCGGCCTGAGGCAGCGCTCGATATTCTCGACGCTCGTGTAGTGCATGCCCCCGGCATGGCGCGTCCCGGGGTTCAGCGTGCCCTCGAACACGCCGCCGAAGATGACGCCCGAGATCTCGCGCCAGTCGAAGTCCTGGGACGCGTCGGTGATGGCTTCGAGGATCTCCGGGGTCATCTGCGGGACGATGATGGAGGAGTCGGCGAACAGACCGCCGTTCACGTAGGGGAAGGCCGCGAGGTCCTCGTCCATGTACTCGTCCCGCTTGTCCAGGGGCGTGTCGATCGCCTCGAACAGGTCCACCAGCTTGCGGCGGAGCTTGGCAGGGTCACCCTCGCAGTACCTACCGAACGCCTGGTGCGATTGCAGGAGGTCGGCGTCCTCGGCGTAGAGCAGAAAAATGATACGGGTGATGAGCACGTTGAGGGAGCGCTGCTCCTCCTGCGCGCGCTCGTCCTTCTCCTCGATGTGGTGGTACTGCTTGGCGAGGGCATCGTAGAGCCTAGAGACGTAGGCCCCGGCCTCGATGGAGAGCTGCTGCTCCTTGTGCAGGCGGCTCGTCTCGTTGGAGGTCAGGAAGGACAGAAGATACAGACTGTCCGGGAGCTCTTCGAGGGAGAACTCCTGCACGGTGTCCTCGGGTCTCTCGTTGTCGAGGTCGTAGAGACGGAAGGTCCCGAAGTTGCACGTCATCACCCAGCGGGGGCGCTCAGAGTACGGCAGGTGCCGCGCGTACCACATGGCCTGCTGAAGCGGCGTCTCCATGCCGCCGTTCCTGGGTTCGGGCTTGTCGAGGTCGATGCCCCACGACTTCTGCTCGCAGAGGAAGTTGTGGTCGGAGACGAACACGTCGATGCGACGGCCTCTCACCTTCCGCTCGAAGTCAACGAAGCTGCCTATGGTGTTGGACGGGATGCCCAGGACGTTGATGAGCAGGTCGACCCAGAACTTCTGCGTATCCTGCTGCTCGTTGTTGGAGCCTGCGGGGATGGCACCGAGGCGCTTCTTCCACCGTTTGACGAACTCCTTTGCCTCTTTCTTGCTGGCAGGCATACCGGACCTCCTGCGTCGTTGTCACTTTCGGACAATTTTAAGGGGTAAAAGCCCTCTTCCAAGCGGAAGGGCGAGTTTTCAACGGTCCACGGTGTCGCAGGGTCCCAGGCGAAACCCGAAGACGCCGGGGGCTGTTGGAAACTCGCCCATCTCACAGCAACGTCACCCTAGGTTTTCAACGCTTTCCATGGCCGAAGGGCTTCTTATAAGCCCGTAGGCTGTGGGAAGGGTTGGAAACCGGATATTTGGATGAAATATCGGAGTGAAATATGTAGGCGAGCTGTTTTCATCATAGAACTTTCTTTCACCCCTTTTTCACCCCTCGACCGTCTATTTACCTCTATCCATACAGAAACAGGCCAGACGATTTATACCGTCTGACCTGCATTTTCTTCTGGTGCCCCCGGTGCGATTCGAACGCACGACACCCGCTTTAGGAGAGCGGTGCTCTATCCCCTGAGCTACGGAGGCATGTTGTACTAGTGTAGCAGATTTACGCCGTTGTAATACAGCGTATAGCCACTCTTCGAAGTTGCGGTGGAACAGCCCTCCGGAAAGTGTGTCCCACTATCCAGGCAAATTCTGGGTCAAACTTTCCCAATGGGACCTCGCTGGAAACAGTGTCCCAGAATTTCGGCTCGAAACGGGACACGGTTTCCCAAACGACCCCGTTCCGGAAACTACATCCCGGAATCGGCGCTCGAACTGGGATGCACTTTCCCAATCGAGCCCCATGGGAAACTGCGTCCCACTTTGGGGGGCGCTCTTTAATGACTAGTTACCTTTGTGGAAGAGGTTTTTGATAACGGAGGGGATGCTCTTGGCGCCCTTGGCAGTCACATCGATAAAGTCGGGCGAACGCACGAGCTTATCCTCGTCGACGTACTTGCGGACAGCACGAAGCGTCTCTTTGTCGTCGCGCGTCGAAAACGTAAAGTGACCGTTGTCCTTGGTGAAGATGGCAAAACGAGTGATCTTCTTGGTGCCGCGTAAAACCTCGGCGGCAATATAGTCGACCTCGTCCCACGGGATCTGAATAAAATCCTCGGGATTGCGCTCGTTGTAATACTCGAACGCCTTATTGCCCACCATCACGTTACCGTGGCTGGTAAGCCCCATCAGGCAGGTTGCCGGCGTTGCCAGATCGACCGTGCTGTTCTGAGATTGCGCCATGCGCGCCTCGCCCTCCAAATAAAACAATCGGACCGCATCCAGTGTACCCACCGGGTGCGGTCCGTTTCAATGGCTCAAAAGCCCTTGCCTAGCAATTCTCGGTCTTAAGCCGAAGCGTACTTACATGAAGCCGCAGAAGCGACCGATGATGCCGACGGCGAAGAGAGCCAGGATGATGACGATCGGGCTGACCTTCTTCTTGAGGAGCTTGCAGACCAGCAGGGTCAGGCACACGGCGGCAAGGCCGGGGATGAGCTGATCGAGGTTGGCCTGAAGCGTGGTGACCTTCATCTGATCAAGGGCGGTAGCACCGACGGAGTTGTACATCGTCAGCGCTTCCTTGATACCCTCGGAACCGGAGGGCAGGCTAGCCCAGTCGATAAAGGCGCCAGCAGACTGCTTGACCGTGGAGACGATCGGGGTGAAGGAAATGGACACCCAGCGCTCGACCAGGGCGCCGATGATGAACATACCCAGGATGGAAGCGCCCTCGGTGACCTTGCCCATCAGACCACCGGAGAGGTCCTTGGCGATGGAGGAGCCGACCTTGTAGCCAAACTCCTGCGTGTACCACAGGAAGGCGTAACGGATGATGTTCCACGCGAAGAAGAACAGCAACGGACCGGCGATGCTGCCGGACAGGGCCAGGGAAGCGCCCAGAGCGCCCAGAATCGGGCGAAGGGTGAACCAGAAGACGGGGTCACCGACGCCGGCGAGCGGGCCCATCATACCGACCTTGACGCCCTGGATGGCGACGTCATCGATCGGAGCACCGTTGGCGCGCTCCTCCTCGAGGGCGAGGGTAACGCCAATGACGGGGGCGGAAACATAGGGGTGGGTGTTATAGAACTCCAGGTGGCGCTTAAGAGCGGCAATCTGGTCATCCTTGCTGGTGTAGAGCTTCTTGATCGCAGGGATCATTGCGAAGCACCAGCCGCCGTTCTGCATACGCTCGTAGTTCCACGAGCCCTGAAGGAACTGATGACGGAAGCAAACCTTCTTGCGGTCAGCCTTGGTGAGCTGAATCTTGTTCTCTGCCATATGTATCACTCCCCTCCTACTCGTAATCGTTCAGAATGTCGCCGAGCGGGTCGCCGGAGCCACCGCCCATGCCGCCACCCTGCTTGGCCAGATCCTTAAGGCCAAGGTAGATGAGGGCAAGGGAGATGCCGATGAGACCAAGGGCGATCAGCGTGAGCTGAGGGATGGCAGCAAGGACAAAGCCGAGGACGAAGAACGGCCAGGTCTCCTTGGTGGCCATCATGTTGATGACCATGGCGTAACCGACGGAAGCGACCATGCCGCCGCCGACAGCCATACCGCCGGACAGCCAGTCGGGCATAGCGTTAAGCGCGTTGGTAACGGCCTCGGCCGGGATGACGCACAGAAGCACTGCCGGGATGGCGATACGAAGGCCCTGCATGAGGATGGCAGCATACTGCCAGCGCTCGATGCCGGAGAAGTCGCCCTTCTCGGCGCAACCGTCCATGGCGTGAGCGATAGCGGTAGCAATGGTACGGCAGATCATGGTCAGGAACAGACCAGCGACCGACAGCGGGACGGCGACGGCGATGGCGGCGGTAACGGCCTTTGCCGAATCAGTGGCGCCACCGTTGAGGGCGAGCACCATGATGATCGAAGAAGCGACCGAGGCCAGAGCGGCGTCAGGCGCGACAGCGGCGCCAACGTTAGCCCAGCCAAGGGCCATCATCTGGAGCGAACCGCCCAGGAGGATGCCCTCCTGAAGGTGACCGGTTACGAGACCGATAAGCGTGCATGCCACGAGCGGCTGATGGAACTGGAACTCATCCAGAACGCCTTCCATACCGGCAAGCAACGCGACAATCGCAACAAGCAGAATAGTGATTGCAGACATGTATCGGACCCTCCTTTACTATGCTTGAGCGGCCAGTTCGGCCTTAGCTTTCTTCAACATGGCGTCGAGATCCTCGGAGGAATCCGAAGGAACCTTGCGGACCTCGAACTTGACGCCCTTGGCCTTGAGAGCCTCGAGAGTCTTAACGTCGTCATCGCCCATAGCGACGGCGTTGGTGACGACGACCTTGCCCTTGGAGTGAGCCATGGAACCGATGTTGACTTCCTTGATGTCGACGCCGGCCTCGATGGCCTTGAGCAGATCCTGCGGGTTCTCAAAGAGCAGCATGGCCTTGGTGTCACCAAAGCGCGTGTCCTTGACGACCTCGGCCATCTTCTTGATGGGAACGACGTTGGCATGGACTCCCGGAGGGGCAGCCTGCTCGATCATGGTCTTGCGGAGCTCGTCGTGAGCAACGCCGTCGGAAACCACGATGATGCGGTTGGGGTTGATCTGCTTGGTCCACGTGGTGGCCACCTGACCATGCAGCAGACGGGTGTCGATACGGACGTGGGCAATCTTGATGTGCCCGTCGCCGATGACCGTTCCCGGAGGGATGGCGCCTGCAGGAGCAGCGGCGGCCGCAGCCGGCTTCTTCTCCTCGGGCTCCAGAGACTCGGGCTTGACGCGCACGCCAGCCTTAGCCTCAGTCACGAGATGTTTTGCGATCGCATGTGCAGTGTTCTTTGCGTCAAAGCGCTGCGAATATGCCTCGATGAGCATAGGCAGGTTGACACCGGTGACGATAGCCCAGGAATCGTGGCCCTCGATGAGCCCGCTGATCTGGTTGAACGGCGTGCCGCCCCACAGATCAACGAGGAAGAGCACCTGCTCCTGGTCCTCGAAGGAAGCGACTGCTTCCTCGACCTTGGCACGGAAATCGTCGGGGCCCATGCTCGGCTCGAGCGAGACCACGGCAACAGACGGCTGATCGCCAAAGACCATCGAGCCCGTCTGCTTGATTCCAGCTGCCAAGTCCCCGTGGCTAGCAAGAACAATACTTACCATCACATAACCTCCTTTTTGTCTACGTATTTCCTACACGACATGAAAGGAGTATACCTGTTTGGATTGTGGAATTATAGCTAAATTCGCAAAAGGTTGGATTATTTGTTTAAACGGCTAAGTTTGTTACAAATTGATTACGTTGCCGGTTTACAGCTTATTGCCTGCTAAAACGTGATTTGCTGATTGCTTTCAAAGACATATAAAGGTGCACTGTTCGTTAAGACCTCTTTTAGGTTGATCCCAATGCGTCTGCGTGCCACCATTTTGTTTAAACAGACATGACTTGACTAACCGAAGCAAATATGTTTAGAACTCTAGCCCATGTAGTCATTGGATGTTAGGCGATGTGGAGAGGGTTGGCGGCGTCGACGGCATCGGGGGCGTCGGAGAGGCCGTCAGGAGCAGCGTCTGCCGGGTCCTCGTCGGGGGTCTCGATCTGTTTGATCATTACCTCTTGGCCCTGCAGCAAATAGGTCTCGCCGCTACCGCACTGGGGACAGGTCTTGCCGTGCTCGACCGTCGCGTAGTCGCAGCCGCACGCCTCGCAATGTGTCACGGCCTCGACGGGCTCCACGATAAGCTCCGCGTCCTCGGTGATAGGCTTTTTATCTGCTGCCCAGCGCCAAGCGTCGAGCAGCAAGTCGGGAACGACGCCCGAGACCTCGCCCAGTAGCAACGTCACGCTCGAAACGCGACGCACGCCATGAGCGCGCGCTACATTCTCGACATCGCGAATGATGTGGTAAACGATCCCCAATTCATGCACTTTTTCTTCCGCCGTTCCCGTTATGGCTACTTACTTGCGACCGAATTTAATCTTGATGGCGCGCTTGAGCGCGTACTTGCCCAGGCTTGGGAGCTTTTGCTCGTATTTGACCATCGTGGAGCACTCGGGGCGGTCGCGATCCAGATGGATAGCGTCAAACGCGCACTTGGTGGTGCACAGGCCGCAGCCGATGCACTTGTTGGGGTCGACGATCGAGGCGCCGCAGCCCAGGCAGCGGGCGGTCTCGGCGCGCACCTGCTCCTCGGTAAAGGTCTCAACATACTCGCTAAACGGCGCAGCCTTCTCGCGTTCGCGGTCCACGTGGGCAACCTCGCGGCTCGCGTTGTCGTAGCTCTCGAGCACAACGTCGTCGCGGTCGAGCGCGGTGTAGCGGCGCTGATTGCGGCCGATGGTGAGCGTGGAGCCCGGCTGCACAAAGCGATGGATGGACACCGCGGCCTCGTGGCCGGCGGCGATAGCGTCGATGGCAAAGCTGGGGCCAGTGTAGACGTCACCACCCACAAAGATGTCGGGTTCGGCGGTCTGGTAGGTCTGGGGATCGGCAAGGGCACCCTGGCCGCGGCCGAGCTCCACCTTGGAGCCAGCCAGCAGGTCGCCCCACACAATGGACTGGCCAATCGACATGACGACACGGTCGGCATCGACACGGCGCAGATCGCTCTCGTCGTACTCGGGCGCAAAACGGCCCTCGTCGTCAAAGACACGCGTGCAGCGCTTGAAGGTGATACCGCACACATGACCGGCCTCGTCTAGGTGAATCTCCTTGGGGCCCCAGCCGCAGCTGATGTGAGCGCCGTCCTCAACGGCCTCGCGACGCTCCTCCTCGCTGGCGGGCATCTGAGCCTCGCTCTCCAGGCAGAACATCTCAACGTGCTCGGAACCCAAACGGCAGGCGTTGCGGGCAACGTCGATGGCCACGTTGCCGCCGCCCACTACAATGGTGCGGCCGGACAGGGTATCGATCTTGCCGCTGTTAACCTCGCGAAGGAAGTCGACGGCCACGGTCACGTCCTCGGCATCCTCGCCCGGAATGCCGGCAAGGCGGCCGCCCTGGCAGCCAATGGCAACGTAGAAGGCCTTAAAGCCCTGCGCGCGCAGCTCGTCGAGCGTCACGTCGCGACCGACTTCCACGCCATAGCGGAACTCGGCACCCATCAGGCGAATAACCTCGACCTCAGCCTCGATGACGTCCTTCTGCAGCTTAAAGCTGGGAATGCCGTAGGTGAGCATGCCGCCCGGGCGCTCGTTCTTCTCGAACACGACGGGCTTGTAGCCCTTCTCGGCCAGATAGAAGGCGCAAGACAGACCGGCCGGACCGGCGCCGATGATGGCAATCTTCTGATCGAAGCCGCTGGCACGTGTCGGGGTCACCACAGGTGGGACATAGCGGGTCGCGGCGTCCAGATCGCGCTGGGCGATGAACTTCTTGACCTCGTCGATAGCCACGGCGGCGTCCACACGGCCGCGGGTGCAGACATCCTCACAGCGTCGGTTGCACACACGGCCGCAGATAGCGGGCAGCGGGTTCTCGCGCTTAATGAGTGCTAGGGCCTCGTCATAGCGACCCTGAGCCGCGAGCCTCAAATAGCCCTGAACGGCAACGTGCGCGGGGCAGGCCGTCTTGCAGGGAGCGGTGCCGGACTCATGCGTCTCGATACGGTTGTCGTTGCGGTAGTTGGGCGACCACTTGGTGTGATCCCATTTGGTGGCGTCGGGCAGCTCCTGGCGCGGATACTCGGGCACCTGTCCGCCGGCCTTTTTGCTGCAGAGCTTCTGGCCGAGCTTGGCGGCGCCGGCCGGGCACACCTCAACGCAGCGACCGCAGGCAACGCACTTGTCCTTCTCGACCTTGGCGACATAGGCCGAGCGCGACAGGTTGGGCGTGTTGAACAGCTGCGAGGTGCGCAGGGCATAGCACACGTTGACGTTGCAGTTGCAGATGGCGAAGATCTTGTTCTCGCCGTCGATATTGGTGATCTGGTGCACAAAGCCGTTGTCCTCGGCCTGGCGCAGGATGTCGTAGACCTCGTCGCGCGTTACATAATGGCCGCGGTCGGTCTCAACCACGTAATCGGCCATATCGCCCACGGCGATGCACCAATCGGCGGGGTCGTCGGCGCAGCCCTCACCCATCACGCGACGGCTCGCGCGGCAGCTGCAGGTACTAGCGGCATATTTGCCATCGTATTTGTCGAGCCAATGCTCGATATGCTCGATCGGCACCGACGTGCTCGCGGCATCGATAGCCTTCTCGACCGGAATGACATGCATGCCGATGCCGGCACCACCGGGCGGCACCATCGGCGTGGCCTTGGACAGCGGTCCCTTGGACGCCTGCTCAAAGAACTTGGCATAGACCGGGTGCTCCTCGAGCTGGCTCACGCGCATGTTGAGGAACTCGGCGGAACCCGGCACCAGCATGGGCAGCACCCACTGCTTGGCGCGCTCGGGGTTTTCCCAGTTGTACTCGAGCAGACCCGTGTAGCTCATGTCGTCGAGCATCTTCTCGATATCGGCTTCGGGCATGCCGGTGAGCTTGACCATCTCAGGCAGCGTATAGGGACGGCGCATCTTCATCTTGCAGAGCACTTCGGCCTGCTCGTCGGTTGCAGCCTCGGCAAACGACCAGTACTCGTAGCCCAGCAGCTCATCGCGATGCAGCAGACGGTTGGTGCAGTGCTCACACAGTTTGACGATTGCCTCGCGCGGATGCTCCGGCAGCGGCGGCACGAACTCCGAACCGATGTCGGGCTCGGTGTAGCTAATTCCCGGTCCGTTGAGAATCATGTTTGTCCCTTCTCTTGCCGCAGCCCGACGAGGCCGCAGCGCCCCTCTTTTTTTGCAGGCCGGGCATGCCCCATGCCGTTCACCCGCCATTGTTGACATTGTGTCAAAAATAGTATTGACGAACCGTCAACAATATTCAAGACTGTTAGGCGAACGGTCAGGCAAAAGAGGATGAAAGGCGGCAAAACATGGGCAACAACACAGCAGGTACCTCTGTAGTCAATGCCGTCCCCGCATCCGATAGCGCGGCAAAGCGCCTGACGGGCGACGAACGCCGTCGCGAGATCCTCGATGCCGTGCGCACCGTAAGCTCCGATCTGGGCGTATCCCACCTATCGGTATCGGCCGTGACCAAGCGAGCCGGCTGCACGCGTTCATTGTTCTACCACTACTTCGCCGACATGGACGCCGCCGTCACCGCCGTCATGGACGAGGCAATCGACGGTTTTATCTCCGAACTCGAGCAGTGGAACGCCGACCGCACCGTCGGCGATATCGAGGGCGCGCTCGACACCGTCGCCCCGCTCTTTAAGCGCCTAGTCGCCAGCGGCCACGAGCTGCCGAGCACGCTCACCTCGAGCAGCGGCGCGCTCTACGGCGGCTTTTTGCACAACGTGGTCCAGCGCGTGGCGCAGTATATCTGCGACACCACCGTGGTGGATTATGTCGCCCATCATGAGCTACGCATCGATCATGTCTACGAGACGTTCTACACCCTCATCATGGGGTTGTTGATGTATATCCGCACGCACCCCGATGTGCCCGACGAGACGGTCAAGGAAATCATCGCCTCGACACTCCACATCGAGGGCTATACCGCCAAGTATCCGGAGCGCAAGCCCCAGAACTGACGACATTTGGCCAAACTGCCCGCGATCAGAAGAGGGGCCGCGGGCGTGTGAAAGGAGAGCAGCATGCTGTTCGATGTTTGGGGTAGCGATACCCTTATCCACTGGGCCGGCTGGGCCATGGTCTTTATTGGCCTGATCGTGCTCAACGAGGTCGGCCGCCGCACCAAGCTGGGCGCGGCAATCATCTTTGGCGTGGCTCCGCTGGCCATGACCATCTACTGCGTCGCCATCGCCATCGGCGTCTCGCAGGGTGCCGAGTGGGCGCTCACCAACCCCACCCATGTGTACCAGAACAGCTGGTTCCACTACGCCAAGGTATACGCGGCGCTGGCCGGTTGCTGGGGCTTCATTGCCATTAAGTACCAGTGGGGCAAGATCGGCAAGGCACATTGGTTCCGCGCATGGCCGTTTGTGATCGTCGCCATCAACATCATGATCGCCGTCGTGTCCGACTTTGAGAGCGCCTATCACTTCTTTGTCCTGGGCGAGTCCACCTGGGTCACCTCCGAAGGTGCTACGCAGCTGGCCGGCTGGAACAACGTGTTCAACGGCATCGCGGGCATCATCAACATCTTCTGCATGACCGGTTGGTGGAGCGTCTACGCCTCCGAGGATCAGACCGATATGCTGTGGCCCGATATGACCTGGGTCTACATCATCGCCTACGATATCTGGAACTTCTGCTACACCTACAACTGCCTGCCCACCCACTCCTGGTTCTGCGGCTTTGCGCTGCTGCTGGCGCCCACTGTCGCCGCCTTTATCTGGAACAAGGGCGGCTGGATCCAGAACCGCGCCTTTACGCTGGCCATTTGGTGCATGTTTGCCCAGGTGTTCCCGTACTTCCAGGAGGAGTCCATCTTTGTGACCCACTCCACGCTCGACCCCGGCGCCGCTACCGCGGTCTCGATCGCCGCACTGGTCGCCAACGTCGCCGCGATCATCTACATCGCCTACCGTGCCAAGAAGCTCGGCCGCAATCCCTACAAGCAGGATGTCTTTGAGGGCACCAGCGATTGGGAGAAGGCCACCGCTCGTCGCGCCAAGGTCGATTACGCTCACGTCGAGTAACATGTTGGTCGCTGTTGGCGCCTGGGCATAGGCCCGCCCGCCAGGTTTTTCATCCAATGCCTCGCAGAGCCCCCGGAAAGCGTTTCGCTCGCTTTTCGGGGGCTTTTGTCGTTGCGTCTCTATTCATCTATTCAAAAACATGCGCATATATAAAATCGGATTTCAAATCATGAGGCGGCTCTATAGGGTCCTGTTTTTGGGTACAGTGTTGTCCCGATATTGAGCTTGGGGGATATATGAAAGATGAGACGACGGGCCAAGAGGACGCGGTCCAAGATGCAGAAGCGTGTGCCGAGGCCTTGGAAAGCCTAGACCGGATTTCGCTTGACGATGTTGCGTTTGACGATTCGAGCGTTGATGTGCAGGATGAGCCGGAAATCGAGGCACAGCCCGATGATCAGGATACAGGCGACGTTGAGCCTGCCGAGGATGAGGCAGATCACGAAGACACCGAAAGCGAGGCCGACGACCAGCCCGGATCCGACACGAGCGAGGAAACCATCTTGCTCGACAACTTGCCGGCCGAAGATTCGCTGACCCGCGAGCTCCCTGGCTTAGGCTCTGCGCCTGCCGTGGACGAGACCATCGCCATGGGCGATATTCCCCTACCGTCCGTTCCTTCGGCACGCGAAGCCGAGGTTCGTCACCGTAAGATGTCGCCCAAGCGCCGCAACCTGATGGTGGCAGGCGTCGTAGCCGTCGCGCTTGTCGCCGGCGGCGCAGGCTATGCCGCTTGGAATGGATACCGGCAAGAGCAGGCCGCCGTGGTTGCCGCAAACGCCCATACCATGATGTCGGTGCAAATTGGCGTACATGCCGCGGGGCTCGACTGCTCAACTGGCTCCAAGATTCCCGTGCAGGTGAGCGGTCAGGATTCCGACGGTTCTTCCGTGAGCGAAACGCTCTACGTTGACGAGCACGGTCGCGGCATTAAGCTGCTGCCCGGCGATTACACGTTCTCCATCGCCGCCTCCCCCATCGCGGCCGACGGCACCATCTACACCGTCCCGACCACCAAGGCCCAGGTTACGGTCAAGAATGACGGGCAGGATCTGCGCGCTCAAGCCACCTTTAAGCTTAAGGTGCCCTCAGCCGACACGGTGACCGACGACCAGATCGATGCCGCCGCCAAGTACGCCGAAGAAGGCGGCGCGAGCTCTGCCGCCGCGGCAAAGATACTCCAGCAGGCGGCAATTACGCGCCGCGATGCCGCCGCCAACGCCGTAAGCGCAAGCGAGGCTCAGTCCGCCCGCGATGCCGACGCTCGGCACAAGGCGACGAACCTGTATCAGCTCGATATTCCGGTTGAGTGGTATGGCAAGGTCGCAACCTGGCAGAACGGCAACACGCTGTGCATTTATCTGGACGGCGACACCAACACACCGCTCGTGACGCTTGTCGCGGTGCGCGAGGGCGAGAGCTTTACGCCCGATGAAGGCGATACGGTTTTGGGTGCGGCCAATCTAGGCAACGGTTATACCGTCTACGCCAGCGGCCCCGTCTATCCGTACGTGGTGCCCCAGACCATCAACGGACGGACGCAGAACCCCGTGTCAACCTACCCCATGGACACGGCCATTGAGCTTGTCGAGCTGACGACCGGCAACCGCTATACCTATAGCCAGATCAAGAACGTGCTGGTCGGCAAAGACGGCAAGGCCGACGCCGCCGCCAAACTCGAGACCGACTACCTCGCCCAGATTCTCCTGCCGAGCATCAAAGCCCAGGACTAGCCTGGCGCAGCAAGGTGCTCCCCAACCGTGATGAAGGAGCCAGGAGGTCCTGACCCCACAGGCCCATAGATGATTAGGCAAGGAGCCACTTCCATGCGGGCATAACGTGTACCACACCGTGCTCGCATGGAATATCGGTCTGTTCATCCATGGTAACGATTGCCGACTCGCCAAGATCAAACTGGGCCATCGAGGCATCAAGCGCGGCGATTTCGCGCTCGCGCGTTTTCTCACTTGCCATATCCGCACTCACCTGAATCAGGCTATAAGCCCGCATGAGAAGCGCATCCCCAGCCACAAAGTCCACCTCATGGCTTTTGCTCTTCTCTTTGATTAGCAGGCGGCAGACCGAGCCGGTCCTCACCGCGGGAGTCCTTCTTCTTAGCGCATTGAACACTGCGGTCTCGAGCCTCTGGCCCTGGTCCAATGCCGATGCGGGAGAGAATGCTCCAAACATCGCAGGGTCGACAGCGTAGACCTTAGACGCAGACCGCATGTTATTTGCCAGTGAACGCGTGAACTCCGGCACAGAAAATAACAGGTAGGCGTCCTCATAATACTCAAGTAAGTCGCTGAGCGAATTACGACTGACGGGTATCTGTCTGCTCTTGAACTCGTTGTACACTTTGTTCACTGACAGCTCTCGTCCCGAAGATGCCATACACCGCGTCAAGAACAGCGATGCCAGGCGAGGGTTCTTGACGTCGTAACGTTCAACGACGTCCATGGCGACCGTTCGCGAAGCATATTCCTGTAGCAGCTGAATCGCGTCTGCAGGCGTCTGCTCAAGTGTCGCGATGAATCCCCCTCGTTCAAGATACCCGATCAGATGATGTCGAAGCAGCGCTGCATCGCTCGGGGAAAAGGTCGCATCTGACTCGAGAACGCTCCCCGTCTTATATCGAACGTATTCCGAAAAACTCAACGGAAAAAGCTCTCGCACAAGAGAACGACCCCTGAACTCGCTCTTAAGTTCTGAGGACAGCATCTTAGAAGAAGATCCCGTCACATAGACGGTCGCTTTCTCCGTATCGACTACACGCCGCAGAAACGCACCCCATTCGGGAATTTCCTGGATCTCGTCAAAGAAAATGTAAGCGCCCTCGGTTCGAGCAACAGGATACAGCGCATAGAACGTGTCGAGCACGTCCGCCAGCAGCGATGGCTCATACGGGCGCAAGCGCTCATCCTCAAAATTGAAGTAAAGCATCCGGTCAAGCTCGACGCCCCGGCTCTGAAGCCGCCGCATCTCCTGATACAGGCGATACGTCTTTCCACAACGGCGGGCCCCCACAATCACATTTACGATGTTGTCGCGCTTTGGCTCCTGTGGGTTTCCTAGATCAAGGTCTCGCTCAAAGACCTGCGGAACCCCCTGCTGTTCAAAGTCCTTTATTTTCTGGGCGATCAAGTCGTTGAATGCCATGATTCTCCAATCTTGCTCTCTAGCTAATCAAAATTATACTGATTCTTGATTAATTAGAGAGCAAGATTGTGTGTAGCTTGATTAACACTTAAGCAAGTTTTTTCACTGTTATTGCTCCGAAGGATATCGAGTGGCCAAGAGGACACGAGCTCGAATGCGACTCCCCGAGCAGTCAATTTGGGACGGGGCTTTTTTGACTACCCTCCCCCTGTAGAAAAATCCCTAACGCAGTTGCGGTGAAATAGGGACTGTTTTTGCTGGTCAAACTGCAAAAACAGTCCCTATTTCACCGCAACTTAATTGGTGGCCTTTTGGGTGGCACTTAGCGCCACGGATCGGCTTCGAACATCGGCTCGCGCTCGGGGCGTCGGTCGCTGTAGGGGTCGTAACCGTCATCGTCCTCGTTCTCGGCACGGATATAGGGGTCGCGCGGCTTGGGCGCCGGTTTGGGAGAAGCCTTCGGTGCGACCGGCGCGGCGGGCGCTGCCTCAGCCGCCGGTGCGTGCGTCTTGATCTCGTCTTTCATCTGCATAGCTCCTTGCATCGCATCCGTTCAACATCATCTATTGTCGCACGAAAAAGGGCGGCGGACCCAATTGGATCCGCCGCCCTTGGCGTTTAGAGACGACTGGCAGATTTTAAGGCATGTCCCAAAAATCTACTCGGCGTCGGGGACCTCGTAGGTGGCCGCCGGCGTGTTGTCGCACACGACGGTAAAGCCGCCGTCCTTGTCGACATCGACCGTCACCTGATCGCCCTCGCGCACCGTGCCGTCGATGATAGCGGCAGCAATGGCATCCACGACCTCGCGCTGGACCAGGCGCTTGAGCGGACGGGCGCCGAACACGGGGTCCAGGCCACCCACGGCAAGCATCTGCTTGGCCGCCGGGGTGATGGCAAGCGTCATGCGCTCCTTGGCCAGGCGTGCGCGAACGTCGGCAAGCTGGATGTCGACAATCTTCTCGATCTGCGCCATGCCGAGCGGATGGAACACCACGATATCGTCGATACGGTTGAGGAACTCGGGGCGGAAGGTCTGAGCCATGGCGGCGTCGACCTGATGGCGCATCTCCTCCTCGTCCTTACCGGACAGATCGGCGATGGCCTTGGAGCCCACGTTGGACGTCATGATGATAATCGTGTTCTTGAAGGACACCTGGCGACCCTGGCCATCGGTCAGACGGCCGTCGTCGAGCACCTGCAGCAGCACGTTGAAGACATCAGGATGAGCCTTCTCCATCTCGTCGAGCAAGATCACGGAGTACGGACGACGGCGCACGGCCTCAGTGAGCTGGCCGCCCTCGTCGTAACCCACGTATCCTGGGGGCGCACCGATCAGACGCTGGACGCTGAACTTCTCCATGTACTCGGACATGTCGATACGCACGAGCGCGCGCTCGTCGTCGAACAGGCACTCGGCAAGTGCCTTGGCGAGCTCGGTCTTGCCCACGCCGGTGGGGCCCAGGAAGAAGAAGCTGCCGATGGGCTTGTCCGGATCGGAGAGGCCCGCACGGCTGCGGCGCACAGCCGCGGCGACGGCGGAGACGGCCTCGTCCTGGCCGATGACGCGCTTATGCAGCTCACCCTCCAGGCCCTTCAGCTTGTCGAGCTCGCCCTGCATCATCTTGGACACGGGCACGCCGGTCCAGGCACTCACGACCTCGGCGATCTCATCGGAGGTCACCTGCTCGTTGAGACCCTCGCCGTCCTTCTGCTTTTGTGCCTCGAGCGCAGCCTCGGAATCCTGAATCTGCTGCTGCAGACCCGGAATCACGGAGTAGCGCAGCTCGGACGCACGGCCCAGGTCGCCGTTGCGCGTCGCGCGCTCCTCTTCGCTTCTGGCCTCGTCGAGCTGTCCCTTAAGCTCCTGCACGTGGTCGATGGCGTTCTTCTGGTTGAGCCAGCCGGCCTTTTGCACGTTGAGCTTTTCTTGGACCTCGGCGATCTCTTGGCGCAGGGCCTCCAGACGCTCCTTGGAGGCGTCGTCGGTCTCCTTCATGAGCGCCTGCTCCTCGATCTGCAGCTGGGTGAGCTGACGCGTGGTGGCGTCAATCTCGACCGGCATGCTGTCGAGTTCCATGCGCAGGCGGCTTGCGGCCTCATCGACCAGGTCGATGGCCTTGTCGGGCAGAAAGCGGTCGGCGATATAGCGATCGGAGAGGTCAGCAGCGGCCACGAGCGCGCTATCGGTGATGTGCACACCGTGGAAGATCTCGTACTTCTCCTTGAGGCCACGCAGGATCGAGATGGTGTCCTCGACGGTAGGCTCGCTCACCATAACGGTCTGGAAACGACGGGCGAGCGCCGCGTCCTTCTCGATGTACTTGCGATACTCGTCGAGCGTGGTCGCGCCGATCGCGTGCAAGTCGCCACGGGCAAGCGCCGGCTTGAGGATGTTGCCGGCGTCCATGGAGCCCTCGGTGGCACCAGCGCCCACGATGGTGTGGAGCTCATCGATGAACAGGATGACCTTGCCTTCGGACTTCTGTACCTCCTTGAGCACAGCCTTCAAGCGGTCCTCGAACTCGCCGCGGTACTTAGCGCCGGCGACCAGCGCGCTCATGTCGAGCTCGATAAGGTCGCGGTCGCGCAGGGTACTCGGCACGTCGCCGGCCACGATACGCTGGGCGATGCCCTCGACGATGGCCGTCTTGCCGACACCCGGCTCGCCGATGAGCACGGGGTTGTTCTTGGTGCGGCGGGACAGGACCTGAATGGTGCGACGGATCTCGTCGGTACGGCCAATGACCGGGTCGAGCTTGCCGGCGCGGGCAAGGTCGCAGATATTGCGGCCGTACTGTTCCAGCGCCTCAAACTGGGTCTTGTCCTCGGCGGACGTCACGCGGTCATCGCCGCGCAGCTCCTCGTAGACCTGCTCGATGCGCTCCTTGGTGACGCCGGCGTCGCGCAGCACACGGCCCGCCTCGCCCTTGTCCTCGGCAAGCGCCATCAGCAGATGCTCGGTCACCACAAAGCTGTCGCCCATCTTGGTGGCCTTCTTCTCGGCCTTCTCGATGACGCGAACGAGCTCGTTGGACAGGCCCATCTGCTGGCCCTCGCCCGAAACCTTGGGCGCGCGGTCGATGGCGTCCTGTGTGGAGCGTGCGAGCTGAGCCGGGTCGGCACCGATGCGCTCGATAATCACGGAGATATTGCGCTCGCCGGCACCGAGCAGGGCAGACAGCAGGTGAATCGGCTCCACCGCGCCGGCCTGCGCGTCAGCGGCCGTGCTCATGGCGGTCTGCAACGCCTCGCGCGACGTCATTGCTAGCTTATCGATTCTCATGGAATCACCTCTCTTGGGGTGGCCGCCCTACGGGGCGGCTTCACGTTGTTCGAGAAGTATTGTTGCCAGCTTTGCGCGATCTTATACACAAATCTAAGTCTCTATATATAAGATTTTCTGAGTGATTGATGGATAGGGTACTGAGGTGTCAGCCTGCCGCTGCCCAGGCGCACTACCATCTCGATCTGTAACATCTAGCAGCCATTTTTAATCCTAGATGTTACAGATCGAGATGAAATGCTCAGCGGCGCCCGTTTATCTAAATCTGTAACAACTACTCGGCAAATAGGGCCCTATCTGTTACAGATTGAGACAAACAGAAGACACCCGAATCGAAAATCTAAATCTGTAACACCAGGCCCACTTTTAGCGGCCAAGATGTTACAGATCGAGACAAACCGAGAACTACTACAAAGGGGACGGGTACCTTTGTGGTGGTTGCAGTCTCTATTTACTTGCCGAACCCGTGCTTCCCGATTCGCCGCTCCAGGGCATCTCATCCTCGAAGAGCCATATACGGGCAGACCCACTATCGCGTGCAGTCTGCGGGTCGGGCAAGCAGGTCTGTTCATAGGCATCTTGGATACACTGACCCATAAAATCGTTGAGCTCGGCCTGGTCGCCCTCCATGACATAGGCTGCATCGCCGGCCATGATGTAAATACCCGGACCCTCATTGCCCTCGTAACCCGGATCGTACGAGACATCACATAACTTTGCGCCGTTTGCAGTGTCCAGCTCGATGGAAGAGTGACATCCGCCAACCATGTCGTTCGCTTTTGCCCGATAGGACGCATATCCGTACCAACGCTTAAATGTTTTGCCCTTGAGTAGCTCGGACGCCCTATCGATCAGGCTTGTATCCGTGGTATAGCGCATGGCCCCAAGCTGAATACACGGATAATTGCTAATACCCAGCACAGCCGGCTGCTCATCAAAATCAACGGTAATGGTCTCGGGCTTGTCGTCGCCGGTCAGAAGTTCGACAGATTGAGCCACAGGCTTGACCAACGGCTCCGTCACCGCAGCAGGTAGAAATGCCATACCGACAGCGCCCGCGCCAACCACAGCGATCGCAAGCGCCAAGACAATCAATCCAATACGGGCAGAACGGCTCACGGCAAAACACCCCACAATGCAAACCTTCGCCACCTGCACTAATGATACCGCCAGCTAACACTATTACCAAAAGAAGCCGCGCGCTCCTCACCACCACAAAGGGGACAGGCACCTTTGTGGTGGTTTTCGACGCTAACGGTCGACCATCTCGCGCCATGAGATTAAACTTGAATTGTTCTCTGAACATATCCATTTCTGCCTATCCTCAACAGATCTTTGTCTCGAGGAGCGCATATGAAGCCGTCTCATTCCACCGGTCGCAACGTCATCGCCATTCTCGCCATACCCATCGTGATGCTCTTCCTTATCGTCATCACGCCCTTTTCTTTTGGTATCGCCTCGCCCTTCGATCTTTGCGGGATGATCGACGCCGGCTCGCGTGCCACCTCGCTCTCCTTTGTCTGCCGTGGCGTGTTCTACGAATATGCAATTCCCACCGGAAGTTGGCAGTCCAAGTTACCGTTGCTCGGCAAGGTCGACGGATGCTCCCCCTATTTCTGCCTTGAACCTCAGGCGCTAAACTATCTGATCGACGACCAGCCACTCGACTCCATCACCCTCGCCTACGACTACGCACCAAACACCGATGAGCGCCACATGAACCAAGTCCTCGACAAGCTGCTTGGACAGTGCGGGCTCACCGCGGAAGCCGGTCGAACCATCTATAGCAACCGGAAATTAAAGCGAACAGAACTCCGCCGTGTCGGAAAAATCAAAGGGCGAAACGGGGCCGCCTACTGGGATGCCTGGGCAACACGCGACAAGGGCGAATTCGGACACAGCACCTATATGGTCACTGTCTACACCAAAGACGGAATTAAGGACAATGTTGACGATTTCGCGTCATCCAAACTCGGCATCCCCAAAACAACCAAACCCGCCAGCCCGGATGAAATCCTGTAGAGGTGCCCATTAACATGCCGCTCAACGATCACAACAACATCGAGCTCGTCCCCACCGCCACAAAGGTGCCTGTCCCCTTTGTGGCGGTTTTCGACAAAAAGAAGCCGCCCCGATAACAGAGGCGGCATCAAGCAAGCCTATTTATTAGCGTCCCTCAAGACCCAACGAAAACGCAGCGATGGAATCGAGAACCGACAATAGCCCGTTCGCACAGATAGAGGCGGAGATTCAAGGTCAGAGTCCGGCTTAAACGGCTTAGCTATCGCACGTCACAACGTTCTCGTCGTCCTCCCTATCGTATTTATAGTGCTTACTGTGAAAATAGTGAGTTTAGTGAGAATAGTATTGCGCAAAACTCGTGAACTCAATTATTGACCTCTCGCCCAGAATGAGAGGAGGGGCAAATATTCCTATTAGAGGTCAAATCGGAGCCTAATAGGGCCTTTTAGCCCCTCTCATTCCGGGCGGTCGCTTTCTTTTGAATATTGTCGTAAGCTGTTATCACTTATCTTAATGAATGCATACTGTTTGCGGGGTACTCGCCGTGAAACGCTCCACCTATATCGGCCTACTCGTCTTAGCGTTTGCAATTACCGCAGTTGGCGTAGGCATTATCTATCTCGCATTTCTCCCTGCCTCGGCGACGCAGGCGGCGGTTGAAACCGTAAGCTACCCCATCGAAATCCTCACCGATATCGTCAAACCCGATTCAATCACCGTCGATTTCGACGGTACGCCCGCAGCGCTTGGGATCAGCAACTATCCCCGAATCGAACTTGGAGCCACGCGCTATACCCAAGATGAGCAGCTTATCGGCAAGGCAACCAGTTTACTCAAAGGCAAGACGTTTAAGCGGTGGTACGGCGCCGTAATATATCGAGCCAAGAAAATCCAAATGAATGGCGGGTATTATTCGACCCTCGAGCTCGATGCGGCAAACGGAAGCAGACTGTGCAACGTTTCATACGACCCCGGCTACGTGGACAACGAAGGGCCGGGGGTCTATATCTCGGATGGCAACGTGATCTACGTCATGGAAGGCGACCAGACGGCAGTCGTCGATTTTATGGATCGGTGTACCGAGGATGCCTACGAACAAACTTGCGAGCCCGATCCGCAGACAGCGCGCAACAGCGGCTCGGCACGCACTTGGCTATTTGACGATGAAATAACCTGGACCCCATCGAAATAAGGACCCGCCGGGCAGTCACCTTTGTGGTGGTCTCGGCTCCGATGTTCCACTGTCTCGATCTGTAACATCTAGCGGCCCTTTTCAATCCTAGTTGTTACAGATCGAGATGAAATGATCGGCGGCGATTGTTTGTCTCAATCTGTAACAGCTGCTCGTCAAATATGGGCCCAGATGTTACAGGTCGAGACAAACGGGACCACCACAAAGGTGCCTGTCCCCTTTGTGGTGGTTTTCGACAAAAGAAGCCGCCCCGATAACAGAGGCGGCATCAAGCAAGTCTATTTATTAGCGTCCCTCAAGACCCAACGAGAACGCAGAAATGTAGCCCAAGGCTTACCCTTTCCCGAACGCGACCCTCGCGAAGCGCGTGAGCGGGCGGGAAAGGGTAAGCCCCGGGCGGACAATTAAGTGCGTTACTCGGCAGCGGCCTTGAACTTGTTGTAGTTGATCAGGCAGCCAGCCTTGACGATGGCACGCTCCTCTGCCGTCATATCGGCAACGTAGAGCTCGATCTGCTCAACCGCACCGTCGGCACGCACCACGTAGGCGGCGATGTCCTTTAGGTCGTCATCGAGCGCAGCGCGAATCCCCGGCACGAAGACATAGTCGCCCACCTCAAAGTTGGGCTCGGCCTCCATCTGGAAGGGCACCATGCCCCAGTTCATCACGTTGGAGCGATAGCGCTTGGTGGCGTACTCGTGGACGATGTTGGCCAGGCCGCCGATCACGCGCTGGCAGCTCGCAGCCTGCTCGCGGGCAGAACCGTCACCGGGCTTCTTGGCATAGAGCATGGAGCCGTACTCGGTCGCCTTGGCATCGGCCGCGACACCCGCGCTGGCCAGCGCCTCAAACACGCCCGCAAGCTCGGCGTCGAGTACCGCCAGGTCGCCTGCGGCCTCGCCGGCCACGCGGCGCTTCTCCACGGCGTCGACCTCCTTGGAGCGGCCCACGTAGGCCGGATCGCGGCGGCTGAGCGTAAACTCGGCCAGGCCCAGCGGGTTGGAGCGGAAGGAGCTCGTCTCGCCCGAAGGAATGAGCTCGTCGGTCGTGGTGACCGGATCCATGATCTTGGAGCACACCTTGAGCAGGATATCGTCGCCGAGCGGCTCCATCGCGGGCCACGGCTTGATGTTGGGGCCTTCGACCAGCTCGTCGGCAGGCTCCGCCTTGCCAAAGCCCCAGTACACGCGCTTTTTGTACGGCGCGTCGTCAAAGGTGTACTCGCAGGCCTCGTCCCAGGTCTCCTCGGGCAGGTCGGTCGCCGGCGTCAGGATGCCGCCGTTGGCTGCCGTCGCCGCAATGGAGCGGGCGTCCATCAGGGCCACGGCGCTCAGCTGGCCATTGCCCGGCTTGGACCCCTCGCGGTTGGGGAAGTTGCGCGTGGTGTGGCGGATCGAAAGGCCATTGTTGGCGGGCGTGTCGCCGGCGCCAAAGCACGGGCCGCAGAACGCCGTGCGCACAATCGCGCCGGCCTCCATAAGGTCGTAGATGTAGCCGCGGCGTGTAAGCTCGAGTGCCACGGGCTGGCTCGTGGGATAGACCGACAGCGAGAACTCGCCGCAGCCGGTATTGGCGCCCTTGAGCACGCGGGCAGCCTGGACCACGGAGTCGTAGTTGCCGCCCGAGCAGCCGGCGATAACGCCCTGCTGCACGTGCAGCTTGCCGTCGACGATCTTGTCGAGCAGGCTAAAGTGCGTCTTGCCCTCGCCGATCTTGGCGGCCTCGAGCTCCACCTCGTGAAGGATGTCCTCGAGGTTATCGTTGAGTTCGTCAATCTCAAAGCCGTTGGAAGGATGGAACGGCAGCGCGATCATGGGCTTGATGCTCGACAGGTCGACCTCGACGCAGCCGTCGTAGTAGGCGACATCGGCGGGCTTGAGTTCGCGGTAGTCGTCGCCGCGGCCGTGCATGGTCAAAAACGCGTGCGTATCCTCGTCGGTAGCCCAGATGCTCGACAGGCAGGTGGTCTCGGTGGTCATGACGTCGACGCCGTTGCGGTAGTCGGTCGTCATGCTCGCGATGCCGGGGCCCACGAACTCCATGACCTTGTTCTTGACGTAGCCCTTGGCAAAGACGGCGCGGATGATGGCGAGCGCCACATCGTGCGGGCCGACGCCGGGGCGCGGGGCGCCCGTGAGGTAGATGGCGACGACGCCGGGATAGGCAACGTCGTAGGTGTCGCGCAACAGCTGCTTGGCCAGCTCGCCGCCGCCCTCGCCCACGGCCATGGTACCCAGGGCGCCGTAGCGGGTGTGCGAGTCGGAGCCCAGAATCATCTTGCCGCAACCGGCGAAGTTCTCACGCATAAAGGAGTGGATGACAGCGATATGCGGCGGGACGAAGATGCCGCCGTACTTCTTGGCCGCGGAAAGGCCAAAGACGTGGTCATCCTCGTTGATGGTGCCGCCCACAGCGCACAGCGAGTTATGGCAGTTGGTGAGCACGTAGGGCAGCGGGAACTGCTCCATGCCCGAGGCGCGCGCCGTCTGGATGATGCCGACAAAGGTGATGTCGTGGCTCGCCATGGCGTCGAAGCGAATCTTGAGCGCCTCGGGATTGCCGGACGTATTGTGTGCCTGGAGGATCGAATACGCGATGGTGCCGCGCTTAGCATCCTCGGGCGTCTGCGTAATACCGCGCTCGGCAGCCTCGGCCACAGGCACAACCTCGCTGCCGTTACGCAGGTAGATGCCGTCCTCGTACAGCTTGACCATACTGTCTCCCACTCTGCCCGAAAGGCTCGGGCGCATAGCATACATTCGTTCAATATCGTGCCATAGAACGGTTGCAAGTGGGTTACGAATCTGCACGTTCACTTTATCTCAGTAAAGTAAAGGACGAGCCCAGTGTGGGCCGGCAAATTTGGTGCAAGAGCGTCCCTTTCGACTAGTCATTTAAGAACGTCCCCAATGACTACCCTACCGCATCCGGAGCAAGGCAGCGCCGCAGGTAGAGGACGGACAGCGAGCGGCGTCCAGAGCGAACAAGTTGGCATGAAAAAGGCAAGGCATAGACCTTCTGGTCATGCCTTGCCTTTTGAATGACAAATTGTCGCTCTGGGCGGCGCGCAGCGTCGGCCCGTTACGCGGGTTGGTAAACCCGCGTAACTACAAATCCCCGCCGGCGCCCAAAAGTTTGCGCATGACTTGCTCGGGGTTAACTGAGCCGTCGCGCGGGGCCAGGGCGGTGATCTTCTTCTGCATCTTGTACTCGTGCAGCTCGTCCTCGAGCTGGCGCACGCGAGCACGGAGTTTTTCGTTCTCGCGCTCGCGCTCCTCGGCACGTTCCTTCATATCGAGGATACGCACCACGCCGGCAAGGTTGATACCCTCGTCGGTCAGCTGGTTGATGAGCTCCAGGCGCTCGATATCGGCACGCGAATACAGACGCGTGTTGCCGCCCGAGCGCTGGGGGTTCACCAGGCCCTTGGACTCGTAGACGCGCAGAGTCTGCGGATGCATGCCGGTCAGCTCGGCCGCCACGCTGATCATGTACAGCGGTTTGTTCCTATTGTCCTCGGCCATGCTACCTGACCCCTTTCCGTCTCGTTATCGTCCATCATAAGCCCACGGGCGTGGGCGTACGCCACGACCGCCCTAGTACGTCGCCTTGTAACGGTTGACCTTCTCGCGATAGTCGCGCGTGTCGGCCTCGCGCAGCTTGGTCATGGCGTCGCGCTCGTCATCGGACAGGCTCGTGGGAACCTGCACCTTGATCTCGACAAGCAGCGCGCCTGTGCGGCCACGGTGCTTAACATCGGGCGCGCCCATCTCCTTAAAGCGGAACTTCTTGCCCGTCTGGGTACCCGCGGGCACTTTCAAACGGACCGTCGCGCCGCCGGGCGTGGGCACGTCCACCGTGCAGCCGAGCGCCGCCTCGTAGACCGAGACCGGTACCTCCATGGTCACGTCGGCGCCCTTGCGCTTAAACAGCGGGTGCTCCTCCACATGCGTGGTCACGACCAGATCGCCGCGCTCGCCACCCGCAACGCCATACTCGCCGCGACGCTTGTAGCGTAGCTTGCCACCGTCGACCGCGCCCGCGGGCACCGAGACCGTAATGGTCTGCTGTTCGCCCGTCGAGGGAATGCGATAGGTGACCTTGTGCGTCACGCCGCGAAACGCGTCCTCGGCCGTCACATCGACGGTCAGCGACAGGTCGCCGCCCTTGCGAGCGCGGCTGCGACCCGTGCCGGCACCGGCATTACCTGCAGCCCCGGCAAAGCCCGAGCCCCAATCGCTGCCCCAGGCGCCGTTGCCGCTAAAGATGCTGTCGAAGATGTCGCCCCAGCCGCTGGCACCCGCGCCGGCACCGTAGCCGCCGCCATACGCGCCGCCTGCGCCCGGCATGCCGCCAAACATAAGCATCTGGTCGTACTCTTTGCGCTTCTTCTCGTCCGAAAGCGTCTCGTAGGCCTCGCTGATCTCCTTGAACTTGGCCTCGTCGCCGCCGGCATCGGGGTGATATTTTTGCGCGAGCTTGCGAAACGCGCTCTTGATCTCTTTGTCGGAGGCGCTCTTGGATACGCCCAGGATGTCATAGAAGGTTTTGCCTGCAGCCATCGTAGCTCCTCTCCTGTCTCATCCGTCGCCCAGCGGGCGGCGGCTCATGCTTTCATATGGCACTAGGCCAGAAAGGGCCCCGGGTGTTGCCCCGGGGCCCTTCTCAATTACTCCTCGGTGCTCTCGGCCGTATCGGCCGCAGCATCCTCGGGCGCCGCTTCGGGCTCCGGTGCGGGGCGCTTCTCGCCACCGTAGGTCACCGTCACCATCGCGGAACGCAGGATGCGGTCCGCCATGCGGTAGCCCTTCTGGTACACGTCGTTGACGGTCTCGTCGTACTGCGACGCGTCCTCGACGCGACCCACGGCCTGGTGCTCGAGCGGATCGAACGCCTCGCCCTTGGGGTCGATGGGCTCAACGCCCTCGTGCGCAAACACATCGAGCAGCTTGGCATGCACCGCGTCGACGCCGTCGACGAACTGCTTAAAGTCGTCGGCAAGCTCCTGGCTGCGGGCATGGTCGATCGCACGCTCGATATCGTCGACCACCGGCAGCAGTGCAGTGACGAGCTTCTCGGTCGCGCGCTCGCGCTCGGCGATGCGCTCGTTGGCGGTGCGACGACGGAAGTTCTCCCAGTCGGCCTGAAGACGGGCGGTACGCTCAGTGGCGTCCTTTGCCTTGTCCTCGGCGGCCTTCTGGGCCTCTGCCGCAGCATCGAGCTCGCTGCGCACGTCGGCGAGCTCCTTTTGGGCCTGCTCGAACTTGAGCTTAAAGTCGTTGTCGGCGGCTTCCTCACCGGCGCGGATAGCGGCTTCCACCATCTCGTCCTCGGTCATCGTCGCCTCCTTGTTGGAATCCTCTACCTGGTTCTCGGCAGCCTCGGCGGCCTCGGCCTCGTTGGCCTCGGCATCGTCGACGGCCTCTACGGGAATCTTCACGTCCTTCTCCTCAGAGTCAACGGGGGCGGCACCAACGGCGGCCGCCTCCGTGCGAGCTTTACGGGCGGACATGATTACTTGTCCTCGTCGTCCACAACCTCGTAGTCGGCATCGACGACGTCATCGTCGGCAGGCTGGGCGCCGGCGGCACCGTCGGTCTGCTGCTGAGCGTCGGCGTAGACAACCTGGGCCAGCTCGTAGGCCACGGACTGCAGGGACTCGCCGGCGGCCTTGATGGCCTCGACGTCAGAGCCCTCGAGCGCCTTCTTGGCGTCGGCGATAGCGGCCTCGGCCTTGGACTTCACGTCGGCGGAAACCTTATCACCGAGCTCGTTGAGGGTCTGCTCGGTGGAGTAGCACAGGCTGTCGGTCTGGTTGCGGACCTCGACCTCTTCCTTCTGCTTCTTGTCCTCCTCGGCATGAGCCTCGGCGTCCTTGACCATGCGATCGACTTCGTCGTCGGAAAGCGCGGTGGAGCCGGAGATGGTGATCTGCTGCTCCTTGCCGGTGCCCTTGTCCTTAGCGGAGACCTTGACGATGCCGTTGGCGTCGATGTCGAAGGTGACCTCGATCTGCGGCACGCCGCGGC